>DASWVE010000103.1:0-61699 GCA_036401315.1 Candidatus Acidiferrales bacterium | reverse complement strand
GCCACCGCCACCGCCGCCGCCGCCGAAAGAACCGCCGCCGAAGCCACCACCACCCCAGCCTCCACGCCCCATGGCACTGCCGATCATCGGTCCGATCCACCAGCCGCTGCCACCGCCGCGCCCGGGGCCGCCACCTCTTTTGGCCATCATGTAGATGAATAAGATGAAGAGGCCGAGAAGGATGAGCGAGCCAAGCCCAGATACGGAATTGTCGGTGTCGGCAGCGCGACGTGGGGGCGCGAGGGGCTGACCGCTGAGAGTAACGCCGGAGTCCTGGGCGATGACGTCGGCGACCCTGCGAGTAATGAGCAGGATGGCGGCATCGTTGCTTCCTGCCCGGAGAAGCGGCACGGCCTCACGGCCGAAACCTCCGACTTTACCGTCAGGGAGGATGGGCTCTAGGCCATAGCCGGCTTGTATCGAGTATTTGCGGTCTCCTGGCGACCATAGAATCATCACGCCACGACTGGACTGTTTCGGGCCGACGCCCCATCTCGTCGAAAGTTGGATGGCGTAGTCTTCGGGCTCTAGGCCGTTCAGCGATTTGACGGTGACGACGGCGATCTGGGCGTGGGTCTTCTGGTCGACTTCGGTGCAAAGTGCCTCAAGCTGGGCGCGGGCGGAGGGGCTGAGCGCGTTGGCAAAATCGCTAACGTAGCCGGTGGGCTTGGGCAGAGAAGACGGGGCCTGCGCGGTGGAGTCTAATGGGGCAAACAGGAAAATGGCGAAAAGAGCGACGACGGCTCCCCGCCAGCGCGTCGCGCACGCTCGAGGTCGAAAAGCACGGCGGAGAGCTGCGAATGGGCTCGAGGGGTTCATGGGCGAGGACGCGGGCATGTTAGAGCCTGCGGCAGCGAGTGTCAACGCAGGATAATTTGGCGGCTAAAGGGTCGGTCCCGGTGATTGTGGGAGCGGCGAGCCGATGCTAGAATCCGTTCGCCGGATGTTCGCAGGCGTACGCAAGTGTCCGAATCCGAACGCCTGTCGCTCACATTTTCCCGATTAACCGTCTAAATCCAGCTATACGTGCGTGGCCGCAGCCTTGCAGAGTGAAATATACTTTTGAAACAAAAGAGCATACTCGTGCGTTTGAATTAAGGTACGGCGATTGCGTACTATGCAGCACACGCGAGGCGCGACCTGCGCCCAGTTTTCGGGGAGAAAAACAAAGATGATCGGAAGGTTGACGCAGTTTACGGTGGCGCTGCTCGCGGCGGCATCACTCATTGTCGCGCCGGTGTACGCGCAGGCGCAGGAAGGCCAGCAAGGCTCCGCCCAGCAGCCGGCTGCGCAGCAGCAGAACACGGCGCCGAGCCAGAATCCAGCGGGGGTGCAGCCGCCGAGCCAGCCTCAGGCGCAGACGGGCGCGCCGGCAGGCGCGGACACGGTGCGCGACCTGCGGCTGGGAGCTGGGCCAGATTATTCCCGCGAGAAGTTCTTCCTCCCTAACATTTTGGATCCCTACCGGCCAGCCCATGTGGCCGAGCCGATGCTGACGAATTCGACGCGCGTCGACCAATTGATTCAGGACGGCAAGCTGATGTTGAGCCTGGACGACGCGATCTCGCTGGCGCTCGAGAACAACCTGAACATCAATGTGGAGAGATTTGTCCCGTGGATTCAAGAAACACAATTGCTGAAGGCCAAGGCGGGCGGCATTCCGCAGTTTGGAAACACGCAGCAGGTGGTGCTGGGTTCGTCGCCGTCGGTGTCGTTTGATCCGATCGTGACCGCGGACTTCGGGTGGCAGCACGCGAATATTCCGGTGAACAACCCGTTCACGGCCGGGACCGGAACGAATTCGGTGCCGGTGGTGAATGCGAATACGGCGTTCGTGAATCTGGGATACACGCAGGGATTCCACACCGGTACGAATTTGTCGGTGGTGTTCAATACAGCGCGGAACACATCGAACGAGCCGGATTTGTTTTTCAATCCCGCTATTACTCCGGTGATGACGGCTACTTTGTCGCAGCCTTTGCTGAACGGATTCGGGATTCTGCCCAACACGCGATACATCATCGAAGCGAAAAACAACATCAAGGTGGCGAATTCGCAATTTGCGCAACAGGTGATCGCAACGGTGACGCAGACTTCCAATGATTATTGGGAACTGGTGTACGACCGGGAAAACGTGAAGGTGCAGGAAGCGGCGGTGGCGGTGTCGCAGAAATTATACGGAGACAACAAGAAACAGCTGGAAATCGGGACGATGGCGCCGCTGGACGTGCTCACCGCGGAATCGCAACTGGCCACTGACCAGCAGAACCTGATCGTGGCGCAGACCAACCGGCTGCAGCAAGAGACGGTTCTGCTGAATGACATTGCGAAGAATCTGCTGGCCAAGGATGTGGCGGGAATCGAAATCGTGCCGACCACGGCGATTGCGACGCCGGACGTCGTCGAAAATATTCCGCTGCAGGACGCGGTCCAGGAGGCGTGGAAGAAGCGCCCGGAACTATTTCAGGCGGACTTGAACCTGAAAAATGCCGGAATCGAAGTCAAAGCGACGCAGAACGGCCTGCTGCCGACGCTCGACGCGTATGTGCAATACACCTCGCAGGGCTTGAACGGAAACCAACTGACTACGACGCAGGTAGGTACGACGTTCTTGCCGGATACGTCTTCCCCACTGGTCGACGCGGCGGGAAATCAGATTCTGATTGGCGGGCAGCCAGCGTATTCGAGCGTGCCGCTGACGACCACCACGATTGGGAAAGGCGGACTGAGTTCTGCACTCCAGAACGTGTTTCAGAACGAATTTCCGACGTATGCGGTTGGGTTGAACCTGACGCTGCCGATCCGGAACCGTTCGGCGCAGTCGGACAGCGCGCGAGCGCAGTTGGACCAGCGGATGCAGACGGTGCAATACCGGCAGACGGAAAACACGATTGTGATCAATGTGCGAAATGCGTTGATCGCCTTGCAGCAGGACCGGGCGCAGGTAGCTGCGGCGGACAAGGCGCGGACTTTGGCGCAGCAGACGCTGGACGCGGAGCAGAAGAAATACCAGTTGGGATCGTCGACGAGCTACAACGTGGTACTGCGTTCGCGGGATTTGACGGCGGCGCAAGGCACGGCGTTGCGCGCGCAAGCCAACCTGGCGGAGGCGTTGGTTAATTTTAACCAGGCGATGGGGCGGACGCTGGAAGTGAACCGAATCTCGGTGGCTGACGCGTTGCGCGGCAATTTCGCTAACGACCCGCTGATTCCGGGGACGCCGGAGCGCGGCACCACTGCCGGCGCAAAATAAGCCAAATTGGATGCCTGGACCGCGGCGTTTCAGGAAGCATTCGCCGAAGCGCGGGTTGCCGCTCGGGTGTTAGTGGCCTAAGATGGGCGCTGACGCACGGGTGGCGCGTGCGCGACGGAGTGCGAGCGATGCCTAAGAAGATCCCCGACGATCTGCCCTCAAAGCTAGGTTCCGCTGAAGTGAAGGCCGGCAATAAATCCGGCGCGGCGACGCTCGACGCCGAACGCAGACCGTCGAAGGCCGAGGCGGAGTGGGAAGCCAAGACACTCGCACCTACCCTGCAGAAATCCCCGGAACGTCCGGTCGAATTCACGACCGTTTCGAGCTATCCGATTCGACGGCTCTACACTGAAGCCGACCTGCCTGATTTTCATCCTGACACTGACCTAGGTTTTCCCGGCGAGCCCCCGTACACACGCGGGATTCATCCGACGATGTATCGCGGGAAATTGTGGACGATGCGGCAATTCGCCGGTTTTGGCACGGCGGAAGATACGAATGCGCGATTCCGATATCTGCTGGGACAGGGCCAGACCGGGCTTTCGGTGGCGTTCGATTTGCCGACCTTGATGGGATACGACGCGGACCACGCTTTGTCTGAGGGCGAGGTCGGAAAGTGCGGGGTGGCGATCAGTTCGCTGGCGGATATGGAAGTTTTGTTCGACCAGATTCCTCTGGCGGACGTGACCACGTCAATGACGATCAATTCGCCGGCCGCGGTGATCTGGGCGATGTATCTGGCGGTGGCGGAAAAGCAGGGCGCGGACTGGAAGAAAATTTCGGGGACCTTGCAGAACGACATTCTGAAGGAATACATTGCGCAGAAGGAATACATCTACCCACCGGAACCTTCGATGCGGCTGGTAGTGGACACCCTGGAGTTTGGCGCGAAACATACGCCGAAATTCAACGCGATTTCGATTAGCGGGTATCACATCCGGGAAGCGGGATCGACGGCGATTCAGGAATTGGCGTTTACGTTGCGCGATGGGATCGAGTATGTGGACTGGGCTTTGCAGCGCGGGATGGAGATCGACGATTTCGCGCCGAGGCTTTCGTTTTTCTTCAACGCCCACAGTGATTTCTTCGAGGAAATTGCGAAATACCGGGCGGCGCGGCGGATCTGGTACAAAACGATGAAGGAACGTTACGGGGCGAAAAATCCGCGGTCATGGGCTTTGCGATTCCACACGCAGACGGCGGGATGTTCGCTGACGGCGCAGCAGCCTTACAACAACGTGGTGCGGACGGCTTTGCAGGCGCTGGCAGCGGTGCTGGGCGGGACCAATTCGCTGCATACCAATTCACTGGACGAGGCCTGGGCGCTGCCAACGGAATTTGCGGCGACCTTGGCCCTGCGCACGCAGCAAATTATCGCGCATGAAAGCGGGGTCACGAATACAGCCGATCCTTTGGGCGGATCTTATTTTGTGGAGACACTGACGAACGAGATCGAGCGAGGCGGGTGGGATTACATCGAGAAGATTGATGCCGTGGGCGGGATGGTGAACGCGATCGAACGCGGGTATCCGCAGCGGGAGATTGCCGAGGCTTCGTACAATTATCAGATCGCGGTGGACAGCAAGGAAAAGATCATTGTGGGCGTGAATGACTACGTGGCGCAGGAGAAAGGAATCGAGCTCTTGCAGATCGATGAAACAATCACGCGGCGGCAGTCGGAGAAGTTGAAGAAATTGCGTGCGGAACGATCTGGCGAGGAAGTGGCGCGGCGGTTGAACGCTTTGCGCAAAGCGACGGCGGGAACCGAGAATCTGATGCCGTTTATTTATGATGCGGTGAAGGCGTATGCGACGTTGGGCGAGATTTGCGACGCCATGAAGGATACGTTCGGCGTGTATCAGGAAGTCGCGATCACTTAGGCTGTTCCGGCAGGTCATTTGTTTGAATTCCCTACCGTTTTCTTTTCGAGGAGCTGATTTGCGCTTTCATTACAAGCTCGCGTTAGCCGGCATTGTGGCGCTTTGCTGCTCGTTCGGCGCTAGCGCAGCGAGCACGGCAAATCCCGCGGACAAGAAGGCGCCGGCGGTGAGAAGCGGATTTGTAACTGCTCCCGACGGAGTGAAAATTCATTACTTCGAATCGGGAAAGGGCGTGAAGGCGTCGAGTGCGGAGGTGGGCAATCCCCTGCCGAGCGGGACGAAGGCTACCAAGGGAAACATCTCGGTATACACGACGATGCCGGGTCCGGCGATTTTATTTGTGCCGGGATGGACGATGCCGGGATGGATTTGGCAGAAGCAGATCGATTATTTTTCGCGGGATTACCGGGTGGTGGTGATGGACCCGCGGTCGCAGGGGGAATCGACGCAGACGGCGGATGGGTTGTATCCGGCCGTGATGGCGCGGGACATCAAGGCAGTGATCGACCACCTACATCTGGCGCCAGTGCTGATTGTGTCGTGGTCGATGGCGGTGATGGAGACGCTGGCGTACGTGGATCAATTCGGGACCGGCGATTTCGCGGGGATCGTGCTGGTGGATTACGGGCCGGGAGGAGACCCCGACGCGGGGCAGAATTTCGGCTTACTGAAGGGAGTGCTGGAGGACCGGCAAAAAACGACGGACACGTTCATTCGGAAGATCAGCTTTCAGAAACCGCAGCCGGAGGAATTCGTGCAGAAGGTGATTCAGGCGTCATTGCGGGTGCCGACGAATACGGCGGTGACGATGCTGGTGGGGTTGTTTGTTTCGGATTACCGGGCGGTTTTGCCGAAGATCGACCGGCCGACTTTGATTTGCGCGGCGAAGAATCCTTACATGAAGCCGATCACGGACATGCAGGCGAAGATTCCGGGTTCGCAGCTAGAGATATTCGAGGGCGACGGGCACGCTTTGTTCGTGGACGATCCGGACAAGTTTAATGCGGCGCTGGAAGATTTTCTGCACGATTTGAAGTAGGCTAAGGGCCTATGGCTGAAAAGAAAATACGAGTGCTGATTGCGAAACCGGGGCTCGACGGGCATGACCGTGGGGCGAAGATCATTGCGCGGGCGCTGCGCGATGCCGGGATGGAAGTGATTTACACCGGGTTGCGGCAGACGCCGGAAATGATCGCGTCGGCGGCGGTGCAGGAAGATGTTGACGTTATTGGGCTTTCGATTTTGTCCGGCGCGCACAATACGCTTTGCCCGCGATTGATGGAATTGCTGCGCGAGAAGCGCATGACCGACGTGACGGTGCTCATCGGCGGAATCATTCCTGAGGCCGATATTCCGGCGCTGAAGAAAGCGGGAATCGCCGAAGTGTTCCTGCCGGGGACCACGACGCAGGCGATTGTTGATTTTATACGCGGCCGAATTCCGGCCGCGCCCCACACCGCTTAGGAACTCCTCGTTCTTGATTTCTTCCCGACGCTACACTTTCGTTTCCAATGGCCGAATCAGCTTAGTCCGCGTGTAGGCGACGCGGAAGCCGGCGCGTTCGATGTTGCGATGGGAGATGCTGCCGGGTTGGGCAATGCTGACGGCGAGGTCGCAGCCTTGTTTTGCGGCGGTGGTAATTCTCGCGGCGAGCAGCGCGGTTTGAATGCCGCGACCGCGAAAATCGGGGAGGGTGCTGGCGCCGAAGAGGCCGCAGACACCATCGTGGATGGTCATGGCTGCGCCGCCGGCTGGTTTTTCGTCGACGAGCGCGAGGTATGGGCGGGAATTGGTGCCGTGGAAAAAACCCTCCATGACGTCGAGAATTTCCTGGGTTACAGGGAAATGTTCGGCAAAACCTTGGGCAACGGTTTGGGTCCAGAGCTTGGCTTCTGCGGGCTGGGCTGGGCGAACGGTGACTCCTGCGGGAGTGGCCTGATCGGCCGAAGTTTCGACAGAGATATCCCGGATGAGAACGTCGGAGACTTCGAGCAGGCGATAGCCTCTGGTGGCGAATTTTTCGTACAACGACATTTCTACCAGCGGACAGATCTCGGCTGCAGCGGGAGAGTGGCGGGACTGAAAGAATTCTCCCAGGCGGTCGAAATCGGAATCTTCTACGCCTCCGTTAAGGCCAAAACCGATGGATTGGCTCACTGGCGATTCGGGTCCGGCAAAGCAGGCCACTCCACCGCCGATTTCTGCGACGGCTACGGGAAATTCGGGATGCAGGGCGTGAAAGGCTTCAGCACATTCGCGGCAGGCGGCGGCTTCGGCGAATTCGACGCGGCGAGCTAATTTCAAATCCATAAACTGCATTTGAGTCTCCTTTTTTTCGGCGCGACGGTGACGCGGCGTGGATCAGCGCATTCAAAATACAAAGCGGAAATGCGATCGTTTATGGAGATGGCAGAAAAAGTTGGGACCAGCAGCAGGCCGACTAAGCGGGCAGGCTGGAGGCGGAGTTTTCCCCGGCGGAAAAGTCGGTATACATAGGCGCCCCCAAAAAGAAGTGTTCACAAAGGACGTGAACTGGCGAGATTCTAGCCGCAGGAACGGCGCAAGTCAAAACATTGCAGCGTGATAGAATCCGACGCCGGACGAACTGCAGGGTTAGATTCCCTTCCCGGCGGACCGGGCCGGAATATTGCGGAGACGACAGGCGTGAGCGGAACGAAAATCGAATCGCGGATCGAGGCGAAGAGCGCCGAGTTTGAGAAGAACTCGCGGCAGATGATCGACCGCGTGGCGGAAATCAAGACCGACGAAGAGGTCATTCAGCAGGGCGGCGGGGCGAAAGCGATCGAATCGCAGCACAAGAAAAACCGGCTGACGGCGCGCGAGCGGATCGCGACATTAATCGACGCGAAAACGCATTTTTTCGAACTGAGCGCCTTTGCGGCTTACGGGATGTACGACGAGTGGGGCGGAGCTCCGTCGGCGGGAACGATTACAGGATTGGGGCGAGTATCCGGACGGCAGGTGATGATTATCGCGAATGACGCGACGGTGAAGGCCGGAGCGTTCTTCCCGATGACGGCAAAGAAAGTGATCCGGGCGCAGAACATCGCGATTGAGAACCACATCCCGACAATTTATCTGGTCGATTCGGCCGGAATTTTTCTGCCGCTGCAAGAGGATGTCTTTCCTGACACCGATGACTTCGGGCGAGTGTTCCGCAACAACGCGGTGATGAGCGCGATGGGAATTCCGCAGATCGCCGCGATCATGGGCATGTGCGTGGCGGGCGGGGCGTATCTGCCCGTCATGTGCGACAAAATTCTGATGACCGAAGGCAGCGGACTTTTCCTGGCGGGGCCGGCGCTGGTGCAAGCCGCGATTGGACAGAAGACTTCGGCGGAAGACCTGGGCGGAGCGCAGATGCACGCGCAGATCAGCGGGACGATCGATTTCCGGGAGCCGGATGATGCGGCGTGCATTAAACGGTTGCGTTCGCTGGTGGACAAGATGGGACCGGCGCCAGCGCCGCCATTCGACCACAAGAAACCGGAACCGCCAGCGTATCCCGAGGAAAGTATCTATGGAGTTTTTTCTTCGAGTCCGGGTAAGCAGTATGACATGCGGGAAATCATCGCGCGGATCGTGGACGGGAGCCAATTCGAGGAGTACCGCGCGGAATTCGGGCAGACGTTGATTTGCGGGTACGCGCGGATCGGTGGTTGGGCGGTGGGCATCGTGGCGAACCAGAAGAAACAGGTGCACACGGTGGCGCCGGGGACGGATGAGCGGCGAATCGAATTCGGCGGCGTGATTTACACCGAAGCCGCGGACAAGGCGGCGCGATTTATCCTGGATTGCAATCAGAATCGGATTCCGCTGGTATTCCTGCACGATGTAAACGGATTCATGGTCGGCAAAGAAGCGGAATGGAGCGGAATCATTCGCGCCGGGGCCAAGATGGTGAACGCGGTGGCGAACAGCGTGGTGCCGAAGATCGCGGTGATCTGCGGCGGCAGCTTTGGCGCGGGCCATTATGCGATGTGCGGGAAGGCTTACGATCCGAGATTTATATTTGCGTGGCCGACGGCGCGTTATGCGGTGATGGGCGGGGACGCGGCGGCGGGAACGCTGGTGGAAGTGAAGATCAAGCAACTGGAGCGACAGGGCAAAAAGCTGAGCGACAGCGAAAAGAAAGAACTCTACGAGACGACGCGAAAAACGTACGAATCGCAGACCGATCCGCGTTATGCTGCGGCTCGTTTGTGGGTGGATGCGATCATCGACCCGGCAAAAACGCGCGAGGCGCTGATCGAAGCGCTGGACGCGGCGGCACTCAATCCGGATGTGGCTCCGTTCCGGACCGGAGTGCTGCAGACTTAAACCTTCAGCGATGACCAAAAAGGCAAGCGGCGGCGGTGGGTTCGTGATTGCGACTTTGCTGCTGTGTCTCCCGTCGTTGTTCGCGGTCTTCAGCTCGATGGAATTGGCAACCGGCGGTGTGGGGACCTCAGCGCTGTGGTTCATCTTCCAGGTGGCGGAGTACGTCGGAGTGGTCGGTATTATCGTGGGCACGGTTCTCACGCTGATCAAGGCCACGGACGGGACGATTTCGGTCTTCTACGTGGTGTTGATGGCAGTTTCAGTGATGTTGTCGGTTTTTCTTCTTTGGTATGCTTTTCACATCTACCGAAGCCCCTGGTTTTAGGAGAGTATGGCGAACGACATCACGATTGTGGAATGCCCGCGGGACGCGTGGCAGGGTTTGCGGGTCAATATTCCCACCGAGGAAAAAATTCAGTATTTGAGCCGGCTGATTTCGCTGGGATTCGAGCATATCGATGCGGTGAGTTTCGTTTCTCCCAAGCACGTACCGCAGATGGCAGACAGCGAAGCGGTGATGCGGCAGGTGAGCCAGGTCAAGACGCCGTCGGGACGCGCGCCGGAGATTATTGGAATCGTAGTGAACGCGCAGGGGCTGGAGCGAGCGCTGGCTGCGCCGGGAGTGACGACGATCGGGTATCCGTATTCGATTTCGGCATATTTCCGCCGGGCGAACGCGAATATGTCGAAGGCCGAATCGCGCGAGCTGGTGGCGAAGCTGCAGAAGGATACGAAAGCGGCAGGTAAACGGCTGGTGGTGTATATCTCGATGGCATTTGGGAATCCGTACGATGAGCCTTGGGGCGCGGAGATCGTCGAGGACGCGCTGGTCTGGCTGAAGGACCTGGGAGTGATGACCGTTTCGCTGGCAGATACGGTGGGAAGCGCGACGCCGGAGGAAGTGGCGGAACTTTACCAGGCGGTTAAGGGTTGCGTGGCGGGAGTCGAAATTGGGGTGCATTTGCACAGCCGGCCGGAGCGGGCGCCGGAAAAGGTGCTGGCGGCGTATGAAGCGGGTTGCCGCAGGTTCGATGGCGCGTTGACGGGAATGGGCGGGTGCCCGTTTGCGGGCGATGAGCTAGTGGGAAATATTCCGACTGAGGCGATTCTGACAGCGCTGGCGGCGCGAGGAGTTTCGACGGGAATCGATACGAAGTCGCTGGCGGTAGCTTGCGCGATGACTGAAGAGTTGCGGGAGAAATACGCGGGGCTGCATGTCGACGCGGCCTCGGCTGCGGCGGAAACGGGGCGGCCGAACTAGAGTGAGCAGACTGGCATGAGTAGACAGGCGTGAGCAAAAAAACGCACGAACGAGCCACTCCGATTTACGACACGCTGGTGTGCGAGCTGGCGGGCGGAGTGCGGACGATTACACTGAACCGGCCCGAGCGGCGGAACGCGATCAGTGGGGACATGATCGAGGATTTGCTGGCGGCGCTGGCCAGCGCGGAATCGGACGCCGCGGTGCGAGTGGTGATTCTGACGGGCGCCGGAAAAGCGTTTTGTTCCGGCATGGATTTGGAAAAGCTGCAAAGTGTGGCGAAGCAGACGCCGGACGAGAACCTGGGCGATTCGCGACAGATGGCGCGTCTGTTTCAGCGCGTTTACAGTTTTGGCAAGCCGTTGATAACCGCCGTGAATGGGCCGGCGATCGCGGGCGGATGCGGGCTCGCCACATTCTCGGATATCACGCTGGCTGTGCCAGAAGCGAAATTCGGGTATACGGAAGTGCGCATCGGTTTTATTCCGGCGCTGGTTTCGGTGATTTTGCGGCGACAACTGGGAGAAAAGCGCGCTCGCGAACTGTGCCTGACGGGACGGATCTTCGACGCGGCGGAGGGATACCGGCTGGGGCTGGTGACGGAAATTGTGTCGGCAGAGAATCTGATGCACCGGGCGCGGGAGGTTGCAGACGGATTCTTGAGTTCGAGCCCGACCAGCCTGCTGCACACGAAACAATTGTTGCTGCATTACGACGACAGCGAGATCCAGCGGGAAATCGAGATTGCGGTTCGCGCCAACGCCGACATTCGCAGCACGGCGGATTTTCGCGAAGGGATTGCGTCGTTTCTGGAGAAACGCACGCCGAATTGGCCGGGAAAGTAAGGCGGCGGACAGGTCTGTTACAATTTTCCACTCATGAGTGATTTTTCAGAAACGCAGATACGGGTCCGCTACGCGGAAACCGACCAGATGGGCGTGGTTTATCACGGGAATTATTTCACCTGGTTCGAGGTGGGCCGGGTGGATTTCTGCCGGCATCTGGGATTCGAATACAAGCAGATGGAATTGCAGGACGATAGCTTTATCGTGGTGGCCGACGCGCATTGCCGGTTCAAGAAGCCGGCGCGATTCGACGATGTGCTGACGGTGCGGACGCGGGTGCTGGCTTCGCAACGGCGGACGATAAAATTTGGATATGAAGTAATTCACGCGGAGAGTGGCGATTTGCTGGCGACCGGGGAAACGTTGCACGTCTTTTGCGACAAGTTGGGGCGGCCGAAGTCGCTGCCGGAAAAATATCGGAAGTACTTCCCTGCTGCGAATGCCGCAGCTAGCACGCCGGCGGCGAATACACACAAATCATGACGACGATTCAGATTGACGGCGAGCATTTGAGTTTTGGCGATCTGTACAAGATCGTGCACGAGCACGCGGTGGTGGAGATTTCCGCGGCGGCGCGGGAGCGGATGACGGCTTCGCGTAAGGTGATCGAGCGCCTGATCGCTTCAGACGCGGCGGTTTACGGGGTGAATACGGGATTTGGAAAGATGGCGTCGGTGCGGATTTCGCGGGAGCAAATTGGCGAGCTGCAGGTGAATCTGGTGCGCAGCCACGCGTGTGGCGTCGGCGCGCCACTCAATGAGCCGGAAACGCGGGCGATGCTAGCGCTGCGCGCGAATGCGATTGCGAAGGGATTTTCGGGCGTGCGACCGGTGGTGGCCGAGACGCTGTGCGAGATGTTGAACAAGAGTGTGCTGCCGGTGATTCCGTCGCAGGGATCGGTGGGAGCGTCGGGGGATCTAGCTCCGTTGGCGCATCTGGCGCAGGTGGCGATTGGCGAAGGCGAGGCGATTTTCCAAGGGCGTCGGATAGCGGGCGGCGAAGCGATGAAGGCGGCGGCGATTACGCCGCTGGCTTTGGAGGCCAAGGAAGGTCTGGCGCTGCTGAATGGGACGCAGGCGATGCTGGCTTTGCTTTCACTGGCTTTGCGCGAGGCGGAGATCGCAGTGAATACGGCAGACGTGGCGGCGGCGCTTTCTTTGGATGCGCTACGCGGCAGCCCGGCGGCGTTTGACGAGCGGATTGCGAAGGTGCGGCCATACGCGGGACACGCGACGACGGCGCGGAATTTGCGGAAATTGAACCGCGGCAGCGAGATTCGCGAATCGCATCGCGGGGCGGACAAAGATACGCGAGTGCAGGACGCGTACAGTTTGCGGTGCACGCCGCAAGTACATGGAGCGGTGCGCGACGCGCTGGCGGATGTGCGCGCGACGCTGGAAGTGGAATTGAACAGCGCGACGGATAATCCGCTGGTATTTGCGGGTGACGGTGCAGGCGCCGCGGGTGAAGTAATCAGTGGCGGAAATTTTCACGGCCAACCGCTGGCGATGGCGGCCGATCAACTGGCCGTGGCCTTGGCGACGCTCGCGGGAATTTCGGAGCGACGGGTCGAGCAGATGACCAATCCGCAGACGAGTCTGCTGCCGGCGTTTCTGGTGAAGGATGCGGGACTCAATTCAGGATTTATGATTTTGCAGGTGGCGGCAGCAGCGCTAGCCAGCGAAATGAAAACTCAGGCGACGCCTCATTCAGTGGATTCGATTCCGACGTCGGCGAATCAGGAAGATTATGTGTCGATGGGGATGGGCGGTGCGCGGCGGATTGGGCCGATGCTGACGAATCTGCGGAATGTGCTGGCGATCGAACTGCTTTCGGCGGCCCAAGGAATCGATCTGCTCGCACCACTGCGCACGGGGCCGGAAGCGCATAAAGCCTACGAATCCGTGCGGGCGGTTTCGCGGATGGTGGAAGCGGACCGTTCATTGGCGCCTGATATTGCGAAAGTGGAACGCGAGATTGCGCATAATGCTTTTGGCCGACTTCTGGATTAGTTCCAACAGCAAACGAAGCTAGTTCGATTGCCTTCACGTAGTCTTATCGACTCCGGCCGAAAAAACTTGGACACTTTTGCCGACTTCGTTGGCCGTGGTGTGCCGAGGTGAAACTGCCGGTACGGTCTAAGCCAGGGCTTGAAAGAGGAATGTTCCGAAGCGGTAGCCGACCGCGTAGCTGAAGGGCGCGACGCCCATCGAATAGTGGCCGCAGGGCAGAGACAGAGTTTCCAACGAAATATTTTCGTGGCGCATGGCGTTCAGGAATTCTTCGGTCAGGTCATGGGGGAAAGTGGGATCGTAGCGACCGCTGATGGCGAGAACTTTTTTGCGGCTGCCAATCAGGCGGGGAATGTAGGGGTAGGGGCTGATCGGCGACCAGAAATGGCGGACTTCCTCGAGAGAAAAATCGCGGTGCAAGGCTTCCCAAACATTTGAGGTGGTTAAGCCGGCGGCGACGACATCGCCGAAATAAGTGGAGACGTGGAGGAAGGCTCCGGCGCGGAGAGCGGGTTCGTGGGCGAGGGTGAGAAAAGCGAGGCAAGAGCCGACGCTGGTGCCGAGAATGCCTAGGCGGTCGTGGCCCTGAGATTCAAGCCAGCGTAGCGTGCGGCGAACGTCGAGGACGGCCTGGCGATTCGCCTGGAGCGTAAGGCCGATGTTGGCGCTGACCAGATGGTCGGCGCGCGGGTGGCCGGGAATGGCGCGGCGGTCGTGGTACGGCAGTGTAATCTTGACGGCGGTGATGCCGAGAAGATTCAGCCAGCGGCAGACGTTTTGTTGTTCTTCCCAGCGCGAATTCCATTGAGCGAGGACGACGACTGCTGGACCGTGGTGGCGAGCGCGAAAAACCTGGGCGTGTACTAGATTATTTTCGGGCCAAGGCGAGACGACTTCGCTGGTGAAGGTGAGGACGCCGTCTTCTAGCTTGTAGTCATTGGCGGGCGTGGCGGCGAACCATTCGTCGCTGTGGGCGAGGTTTTTGGAGATAAAGCGATCGAGCCAGGCGCGGGGGTCGGATTCGGACGCGGGGCCGCCGACATGTTCGAGACCCCATCGAAATGGCAGGACGCGGCGGTTCTGCTCCTGCGCGAAGCGCATGTGTTCGTAGGCCAGGACCTTCTGTTCGAGCCAGGGCATGGGATGTAAACCATCGAATATACCGTAGCGCTGGATGCGGATTCAAATGGCGGATTGCGATGCAGCTTTGGGAGCGGCTGGCGCGTTAGAAGTCGGGCACGCCTGGCGAGGGCTGGCTTGAGGCTTTCGGGCGGGTGAGGCAGACTTAAGATGTGCCCCCTGCGCCTCTTATCGGTATGTTTGTATTCCTGTTTGGGCTGATTATTGGCAGCTTCCTGAACGTCTGCATTCTGCGAATTCCCACTGGAAAATCGATCGTGATGCCGGCATCGGCTTGTCCGAAGTGCGGGACTGCGATACGTCCGTACGACAATATTCCGGTGCTGAGTTACCTGATCCTGGGCGGCAAATGCCGCGGATGTAAGACCAAGATTTCGCCGATGTATCCGCTGGTGGAGTTTTTGACAGGGATGCTGTTTTTTGCATGCTACTACGCGTTTGGAATTTCGGTGGAGACGCTGAAGTGGGCGACGTTCTCGGCGGTCTTGATCGTGCTGATTTTCACCGATATACGAGAGCGGATTCTGCCGGATGTGGTGAATTACACCGGGCTGGTGCTGGGATTGGCATTCAGTTTTTTTGTAACGCCCGGAGATGGAACGGCGATGTGGATTTCCAATCGTATTTTTCGGTTTCCTCCTCCGCAGCCGGTGCTGGGATTGGTGGACGCGCTACTGGGCGCAGCAGTGGGCGGCGGATTGCTGTGGTTGGTCTCCGAAGCTTATTTCAGGCTGCGCGGGCGCGAAGGGATGGGGCTGGGCGACGTCAAGATGATGCTGATGGTGGGGGCGTTCCTGGGCCCGAAGCGGACTTTGTTGACGATTTTAGCGGGGTCGGTGTTGGGGAGTGTTTTGGGAATTGCGGTGATTCTGGCGCGGGGTAAGGATGCGGATTACGAATTGCCGTTTGGGACGTTTTTGGGGGCGGGGGCGCTGCTCGTGGTTTTTTTCGGGACCCCGCTGGTGGAGTGGTATCAATCTTTGCTGATGGTGCGTTAGGGACATGAATCTTTTTAAGGTCATCGTGCCACCGATCAAGCATCCGGTGCCGGTTCCGGCGGCAAATGTGCAGATTTCGATCGCCCTGCTGGTGATCCTGATCGGCGTGGTGGTGTTGCTGGTGTTGACGCTGCGCAAATTCACGCGCAGCCAGAAAGATGCCGACGACTGGACGGGGCCGAAGGCGGACATGGAAAATCCTTCGGCGTTCATGACCGCGTCGATGCAAGGCGTGATTGAAAAGCTGCGGGCGCAGGAGAAGGAACTGGCGCGGCTGCACTTGTTGGCGCAGGAACGGGCGCAGGAATCGGAGCGTTTGACGGAAGAAGTGACGCGGAACATGCCGACCGGGCTGCTGCTGATTAGTGCGAGCGGAGCGATCACTTCGACGAATCCCGCGGCGGAAGATGCGCTGAGCATTCGCAGCCTGCGGTACCGGTCGTACAAAGAAATTCTGGGGCCGGATTCGGATCTGACGCACATGCTGACGGCTTGCATCCGCGACGGAAAAACTTTTCAGCGCGGCGAGATCGAGCACATGACTTCGGAGGGCGAGGTCCGGCACCTGGGCGTGACGATATCTCCGATCTACCGGACGGTGCGGGCGCCGGTGCGGCTGACGAATGAGGGCGTACCGCCGCAGGCCGCGGAGTTGAAGGTGAGCGGCGCTTTGTGCCTGATGAGCGATCTGACGGAACTGACCGCGCTGCAGAAACAGATGCGCTGGAAGGAAAATCTGGCGGCGCTGGGCGAAATGTCGGCAGGCATCGCGCACGAATTCAAGAATTCACTGGCGACGATTTCAGGGTACGCGCAGATGATTCGCAATGAAATGCCGGCGGGAGACGTGCACGAATCGTCGGAGCGGATACTGGATCAGACGCGGGCGCTGACGCATGTAGTGACGGAGTTCCTGCGCTTCGCGAAGCCGCTGGAAATCTGTTACGAGACGGTGCCGATGCAGACGGTGGTGGAGAAGGTGGGCGAAGAGGTACGGGAAACGCTGCCGAACTGCCGGGTATCGTGGGACGGAGCCTTCGAAGAACTGCCCGGAGACGAGGCGCTGCTGCGTCAGGCGCTGCTGAATCTGGCGCGAAACGGAGCGCAGGCGGCGGAGGCCGTCGGGCGGCATCCGCAGGTCACAATGTCGGGCACGATCGAGGAATTGGGCGGCCGGAAATGGCAGCGCATTTGCGTGGCGGACAACGGCGCGGGAATTCCGGAGGCGGATTTGCAGAAAATCTTTCTGCCGTTCTTTACGACGAAGTCTGAGGGCACCGGTTTGGGTTTGGCGGTGGTGCAGAAAGTGGCCTTGCAGCATGGGGGCAGCATTGAGGCTCGAAACCGGGCCGGGGGCGGAGCGGAGTTCCTGCTATGGTTACCTTTGCGGCAGGACCCTACCCCATCGCCGATTGCCTCGCGTACAGCACGCATCTAAACTCTAGGTACAGCAGTAGTGTAAGCGGGTAGCCCTTCCCGGGAGGTTCGTTATGCGTCTTAATTTGCTCTGTTTGGGCTTATTGGCCGTTTTGGCTGCGCCGGTTGGCGTGCGCGCGCAGCGACCGGACCAGCCGCAGCAGCCTCCGGTGAATGAGCCGGACAAGGTGAAGACGCCCCCACCCGCGGCACAAACGACTCCGCCTCCTCCGCCAGTGCCTCCGGCGCAGATTGCGCCACAACCCGCAGGTGATTCGCTGGCCGCAGCAGCGCGAAAAGCGCGCGAAGCCAAAAAAGATCAGGCGCAGAACAAGCCGGCACAGGTATTCGATAACGACAATATTCCGACGCAGGGCGGAGTTTCGGCGATTGGCCAGGGGGACGCGGGATCCTCGGGCGAAGCTGGGGCAACGGCAGATGGCAGCGCACCGGCCGCAGCCGCGGGTGGCGCTCCGGGGCCGAACGACGAGAAAGCGTGGCGCGACAAATTCGCAGAATTGCGGCACAAATTGCAGCAGGATGAGGACGCGTTGAGCGTGATGCAGCGCGAGCTGGGCGTGCTCGACGTACAGTATTACAACGACCCCAACAAGGCGTTGCAGCAGAACCTCACGCGCAGCGACATCAACGAAAAGACGGCCAAGATTGACGCCGGGAAACAGAAGGTAGCGGCGGACAATCAAGCCATTTCGGATTTGGAAGATCAACTGCGCAGGGCGGGCGGCGATATCGGCTGGTCGCGGTAGACGATTGAGAAATGGAACCGGTCCTACTGGTCGAGGATAAAGCCGAGCTGCGAGCGATGCTGCGCAAGGCACTCGAACGCGCCGGTTATGCGGTGGAAGAAGCGCCCGACGGAAACAGCGCAATCGATAAGGTGCGCAGCCGACGGTATCAGTTGGTGCTCTCCGATTTAAAACTCCCTGGTAGTTCCGGCCTAGACGTCCTGCGCGAATCCCGCAAAGTGGAATCGACGTTGCCGGTGATTCTGATGACGGCGTATGGATCAGTCGAGGAAGCAGTGACGGCGATGAAGGAAGGGGCATTCGACTTCATTCAGAAGCCGGTGGACCTGGATCATTTGAATTTGTTGCTGCAGCGGGCGGCGCAGCAGCAGGAACTGTTGCGCGAGAATTTATTGCTGCGTGAGGAATATGCGGTGCGGTACGGCTTTCCGCGGATCGTGGGTGAGCACCCTTCGATGAAGGATGCGAGCCAGATGACGCAGCGGGTGGCGGCTACGGAGTCGACGGTTTTGCTGCTGGGGGAAAGCGGAACGGGGAAAGAGGTTTTTGCGCGGGCGATCCACCATTTGGGTTCGCGGGCCAATGCGCCGTTTGTGGCTCTGAACTGTGCGGCGATTCCTGACGGGCTGGTCGAAAACGAATTATTCGGGCACGAACGGGGAGCGTATACCGGAGCCGGGGCGCGGAAGATCGGAAAAATGGAATTGGCGCATCGCGGGACGCTTTTTCTGGATGAGATTGGCGAATTGCCACTGGCCACGCAGAGCAAACTTTTGCGGGTGCTGGAAGAAAAGCGTTTCGAGCGCGTGGGCGGGACGCAGGAAATCGAAGTGAATGTGCGGATCTTGACGGCGACGAATAAGGATCTGCGGGCGGCAGTGGCGGACAAGAGTTTTCGCGAGGATTTGTTTTTCAGGATTTCGGCGGTACCGATTACCATTCCGCCGCTACGAGACCGCGGGGACGACGTGTTGCTCTTGGCCGAATATTTTCTCGAGAAGTTTCGGCGGGAATTCCGCAAGCCGGACCTGCAGCTGGGCAAGCAGACGCGGGCGCGTTTGCTGACTTATTCGTGGCCGGGAAATGTGCGCGAACTGCAGAACGCGATCGAGCGGGCAGCGATACTTTCGAACGGAAGCGAAATCGCGGAAAGTGCGCTGCAATTGCCGGAGGCGCGGCCTTCGGCTGCGCAGCTCCCCGAAGGTATGCTGGAAGAGGCGTTTTTGTGGGAAGGGCCGTTGGATGAAGTGTCGCAGCGGGCGGTGACGCACGTGGAACGGTTCAAGATTCAGAACGCGCTACAGGAATCGAAGTGGAACAAGACGCGGGCGGCGGAACGGCTCGGCGTTTCCTACAAGACTTTGTTGAGCAAGATTCGAGTGTTGGGCCTCGAAAATTAGCCGATTTACTTCGCTACATCCTTCTTGGCGGGCAGGCTGGCCGCGTGCAGCAAGACACTTCCGAAATTCCAGCGCGCGACGGTGACACCCGTAAATCCCACTTTTTTCAGGAGCGCGGCGAGTTGAGCACTCGTGGGAAATCTGTCCACTGAGCCTGGTAAATAACTGTAGGCTTCTTTGCTGCCGGAGATGGCCGCGCCAATGCGCGGAAGAATCTGTTTGAAGTAGATGCGGAAGAGCGCGGCGGTGGCCCCGACTCCCGGTTCGGAAAATTCCAAGATGGCCAGTTCCCCGCCCGGTTTTAATACGCGTGCGAACTCGCGAAGGCCAGCTTCGTAATTTACGAGATTGCGGAAACCGAAGGCCGTAGTGACGAGATCAAAGGTCGAATCGGCAAAGGGGAGATTCATCGCGTCGGCGGTGGTAAAGGTGGCGGAACGATGATGCGCGCGGGCTTTTTTCTGGGCGCGATCGAGCATGGGCTGGGCGAAGTCGCTGCCGAAGAGCGGGGTGCGATGAGCGGTGGCGTCGCGCAGTTCGCGGACGCGGACGCGTTCGAGGGCGAAAGTAAGATCGCCGGTGCCGCAGCAGAGATCGAGAATGCGTGCGTCGGTGCGGCGCAGGGTGCGGCGATATTTGCGCGCGGTACGACGGCGCCAGACACGGTCGAGCGAGAAAGAGAGCAAATGATTCAGAAAATCGTAGCGCGGCGCGATGCGGCTGAACATCTGCTGGACGCGTTTGGAAGCTTCGCGTTCGGTATTGGTTCCGGCGGGGCGCGTGCCGGGGAGCCGGGGAGGATTTTCGGTAAACGTATTCATCGTCAATTTGCGAATCGAAGTATTTTGCGGCGCTTCATTTCGCGCCGGGACCAAAGTCGGGCAACGCTGAGAAAGTACGCGAAACCAAGGCCCACGGGAGTTCGACTCCCCATTCCACTTTGCCGATGCGGCGGGGCAAGACCCAGCGGATACGACCGCCGCGAGTCTTCTTGTCGCCAGCCAGAATCGACTTCAACTCGGCGGAACTAACACCGGCGATTTTGGGCAACGGACCTACAGAAGCGACCAAGCGAATGAGCCGCGTGGCATCTGCTTCCTGGAAACGGTTGGTAGCGACGCCAAAGAGCGCCGCGGCGATCATGCCCCACGCGATTGCTTCTCCATGGCGAAACCGGCGGTAGCGGGTGGCGGACTCTAAGGCGTGCCCAAGCGTGTGCCCATAATTTAGTATCTCGCGAAGACCGCCTTCCCGTTCGTCTTTAGCGACGACCTGTGCCTTGATGCGAATACAGCGCGAAATTACCCAAGCCAGAGCTTTGGAATCCCGGCGGAGGAGCGCGAGCATGCGGCGCTCAAGGAGCGAAAACAGTTCAGGGTCGGCGATTAAGCCGTACTTGATGACTTCGTACAGGCCGGACCGATATTCGCGGTGAGGCAAGGTTAAGAGCATCGCGGGATCGGTGACGACGACTTTTGGGGAATAAAAAGCGCCGACGAGATTTTTGCCTTCAACGAGATTCACGCCGGTCTTTCCGCCGACGGAACTGTCGACTTGCGCGACGAGGGTGGTGGGGACGTGGATGAAGCGGACTCCGCGAAGGTAAGTGGCGGCGGCAAATCCGGCGACGTCGCCAACGACTCCGCCGCCGACGGCGACGATCACCGAGCGGCGATCGGCACCGGCGAGAACGAGCTGGCGGGTGATGGCTTCGATGGCTTGCAGATCTTTGGACGATTCACGATCGTCGAAGAGAATAACTTTCAGGGGCTTGTGGCGCGAAAGGGAGCGCATGACCGCGCGTCCCCAGTGCGACCAGACCGTGGGCGACGACAGGATAAAGACGCCCGTGACATCGGGCAGAGCGGAGATGGCTGCGCCGCAGCGACCAAGCGCGCCTGATTCACAGTAGACGGTGTAAGGGCCGGTAGCCGATGGAACGCGAATAGGGGGCATGGTTCGAATGTCAGCGCGGAAGCGACGAGATTTGCATAACGTTTTCGATCAATTGCTGGGACCAGCCTAGTGAAATTTCTTCTGGAGTTCGCCTATGGATTCCAGGATGACGTAGCCGACGATGGCGACGCTGCGCGGACTGATTTTGTCGAGCGAGTCCTGCGGCGTGTGCCAGTACCCTGCAGAAATGTAATCGTTGAGGTCGATGATGTCCAGCGACGGCACGCCGCGTGACAGGAAGGATTGGTGGTCGTCGTCGATGCGGCCGACTTCGCGGTCGACGAAGACGTCTTTGTGGCCGAGGCGGTCGGCGGTTTTCCAAACGAGATCGGCGAGCCAGCGGGTGGAGTCGGACTCTTTGGGAAGCTTGAGACCATACTGGCCGATCATGTCGGCCAGGATGAGGGCTTTGACGCGTTTTAGATCGCCGGAGACGGCCATGCGGGCGGCGAGTTCTCGGCTGCCGTAAGTGTGGTCGTTGTCGACGTCCCAATTTACGAAAGCTTCTTCACCATCGACGAAAGCCATCCAAACGGAATTGGGGCCTTTCTTACTGCAGAGATCGCGAGCCAGCTCCAGCATCATTCCGGTTGATGATGCGCTGTCTTCGGCGCCGACGAAATTTGGAACGCTGCCGAGGGAATCGTAGTGGGTCATCAGCAGAATAATTCCCTGCCCGGTTCCGGGAGCTTTGGCGACGATATTTTTCATGGCGACATTGCCGGAGGGCGTCGAGGCGTTGAAATCGTCTTGATCAACTTCGCAGCCGGAGCTTTTGAGTTGCGCGAGGATGTAGGCCTGTACTTGATGGATGCCTTCGGAGGCGGGAGGACGCGGGCCGAAGGCGACGATTTTGGCAACGTGGTCGAAGGCTTTGGCACCGTCGAAGCCGCCGGTTTGATCGGCGGGAGGGGCGGGCTCGGAAGGTGGTATGGCTTGCTGCAGCATTGGCGCGGCACTTGATGGCTGATTTTGCGACGACGAAGTAGCGGTGGGTTGGGTCGAATTGCCACAGGCGATGGCGCAGGAAATCAGGCCGGTGCCGACGAAGAGCCACAGAGTTTTCCAGCGGGCGGACACCGAATTACGCCTCCACATTCGCGGTCGCAGCTTCTTTGCGCCGCAGCACGACATAAGAAACGAGCACGCCCAGGAAGTAAAGCACAATCATGGGGGCCATGAAAACCAGCATGGTGGTGGCGTCGGGAGTGGGCGTGACGACGGCGGCGACGATGGTAATGATGAGCATGGCGTAACGGAAATTTTTCAACAGAAACTTCGGAGTGACGATACCGAATAGCGAAAGAATAAAAATGAGGACGGGCAATTCGAAAATTACGCCGAGGCCGACCAGGACGATGAGAATTAGATCGAAATACTCGTTGATGCTGATGAGCGGTTTGACGGGGCCGTCGGTGGCGAAGCGAATCAGGAAGCCGAGGGTTTGGGGAAGCATTACGTAATAACCGAAGGCGATACCGGCGAGGAACAAAACCATGGAGGAGAAGATAAAGCCGGCCACGGCGTTGCGTTCGTGCTTGTAGAGGCCGGGAGCGACGAAGAGCCAGATCTGGTAGAGGACGAACGGCATGGCCAGGACGACGCCGAGATAGAGTCCGAGATTGATGACCAGGCCCATGTAGCCAGCGGGGCTGGTGAAATAGAGGCGGTCCTCCAGGTTGTTGGCGCGGAGGGCTTCCCGCATGGGCTGCACGATGAAGGCGATGAAGTGCTTGGAGAGCGCGAGGCCGATGCAGGCGCCGATGGCGACGGCGACGGCGGAATTGATCAGGCGCTTGCGGAGATCGACCAGATGGTCGAAGAAAGACATGCGGGCCCCGGGCTCTTCGGGCGCGGGGGTTACGCTGGGCGTTTCAAGCTGGGCGGGATCAGCCATTGCTCGTGTGATCGGTTCCGGCGGAAGAAGAATCTGCTGATTGGGGTTGCTGGGAATCTAATTCGAGCTGTTGCGGAGACGCGGGCGCCGAAGTATCGAAGGCGGCGGAATTTGGGCGCGCCGACTGAATGGTTCCGGCTGGCGGTGGAGGATCTTTCGGTGAGCTGGCGGTATCGACGGCATCGCTGGTTGCCGAGGTCGACAGCGGAAGCATAACGGCCGGAGCTCCGACGGCGGAGGAATTCTCTGCTGTTTGAGCATCGGACGCGGCGGCGGGAGTGACTGGCTGCGCTTCGCGCGCCTTTCGTAAGTCCGCTTCGCGTTCGAGGTCGCGCATGTGGCCTTCGAAGGTCGAGCGCAAGTCGCCGGTCGCGCGGCGGAATTCGCCCATGACTTTGCCAAGATTGCGGGCGAGGTCGGGAAGCTTTTCCGGGCCAAATACGACCAGGGCGACCACAAAAATAACGACGAGATGTGCCACGCTGAACATTAAGTTGCTAGCGACCCGCCTATTGCCTGCGCCAGGAAGTTGAAACGCGGATGTTTTGACCTCCGCTGGTTGAATCATACCATTTATGAAACTCGGCGGGGCGTCTGGAGGCGCAACGTGCGGCGAAATGGGCAAGGTGAGATGTGGCGATTCTGCGCCGGACCAGCCAATTGGAGGCGCGGGTTGAAGGATGCCAAAAGCAACAATTTCCGCCAACTTCTGACGTTCCGGTGCGTCCAAACCTCTGGCAGCGTGTGCTACAATCGACCTTTCCGACGTTTTGGGCGAAGCGAGGAATAATGGACGCAAAGGGGTCATCCGGGCGCGGTATTGTGGTTCTGATCGTGGTTTTGGCGGTTTCGGCGCTGCTGGGCGGGCTGTATGGGCCGTCGGTGCGGGCGACGGCAGCCGGCCAAAACGACACGCAGGACTCGGTCAAGAGCTTCACACATGTGCTATCGGTGGTGGAGCGCAATTATGCCGAGCCGGTGGATACCGACAAGCTGATCTACGACGGCGCCATTCCGGGTATGCTGCGGACGCTCGATCCTCACTCCAACTTCTTCGATCCCAAGCAGTACGCGCTCTTCAAGGAAGAACAGCAAGGCAAATACTACGGCGTAGGAATGACGGTACAGCAGCGCGAGAATCAGACCGTGGTGCTGGCGCCGTTCGTCGGTTCGCCCGCATACAAGGCCGGCATTCGACCCGGTGACATCATTCAGAAAGTAGACGGAAAGTCATGCGACGGGCTGACGACCACGGAAGTGGCGGACATGCTGAAAGGCGCGAAAGGAACCGTGGTTCATATTTCGTTGGGCCGCGAAGGATGGGAGAAGCCCATCGAAGTTACGGTGACGCGAGATGAGATTCCCCGCCCCGGCGTCGAGTATTTCACGATGGTTAAGCCTGGAATCGGCTACGTGCGGGTGAGCACGTTCAACGAGACGACGGACAGCGACCTGGCCGAAGCTCTGCGGCAACTGGATGGAACCAAGCTAGACGGGTTGATCATCGACCTGCGGAACAATGGCGGCGGCCTGCTGAATCAAGCGGTGGGTATGGCCGATATGTTCCTGGACAAGAATGAAATCGTGGTTTCGCATCGCGGACGGGCTTCGCAGGAGCGCCGGTATGTCGCCGTGCGCGGAAACCAAGGCAATGCGATACCGATCGTGGTGCTGGTGAATGGGCAGAGCGCTTCGGCTTCGGAAATCGTATCAGGCGCGATTCAGGATCACGATCGCGGATTGATCGTGGGCGAGACCAGCTTTGGCAAGGGGTTGGTGCAGACCCAATTCCCGTTGAGCGAAGATACGGCGTTGCTGCTGACCACGGCGCGGTATTACACGCCCAGCGGCCGGTTGATTCAGCGCGATTACAACAACGTTTCGCTGTATGACTATCACTACAATCCGCAACCGCCGGTGAAGCCGGAAGTGAAGCTGACGGACAGCGGGCGGCAGGTATTTGGCGGCGGCGGGATTACGCCGGATGTGGTGATTGCGGCGCCGAAGGCCGATGATTTTCAGCAGCTGCTGTATCGCCGCGGAGTGTTCTACCCGCAGCAGCAAGGTGTGGGGGATTTCACTCGTTTCTACCTGGGCGAGAAGCCGGACGTGACCAAGGATTTCACGGTCAACGACCAGGTGATTCAGGAACTGCGCAAGTATCTGGATCAGCAGAAAATCAAGTACACCGAGCAAGATATCCAGGCGAATCTGGTGTGGCTGAAGTGGCAGATCAAGCGCGAGGTTTTCACCTCCTACTTTGGATTGAACGACGGTTACAAGGTGGAGTTGCAGGACGACCCGCAGTTGGAAAAGGCCGTCGAAGCGATCCCGCAGGCGCGAGCGCTGTACCAAAACGCGGAGAAAATCCTGGCGGAACGCGAAGCCGGCCAGACCAGCCGCCCGTAGTCAGATTCTCGGCCCGCTTCCCAAGCGGGGGCGGGCCGCAGTTCTTCGTGAAAAGTACTCAGCGAAACAGTAACTATTGCATTCCAAAGCACCTACAGTTCAAACCCTTCCTGCGGCATTTCCGTTCACCCGTATCCTAGTATCTGGGCAGCCCAGCACGCCAGAACATGAGTAGCGCAGGTTCATATACGAACGGACTGTCTCGCGGTCCGCGCGCGATGTCGCGCGCGTCGTGGATACTGACGGCTGCGTGGGTATTGTTTGTCGGCGGTTATGTGCTGGCCGCGCTGACACAGCGCAGCAGCCCGAAGCTGACGGCCTTTGGCGACATCATGCAGGTCCTGGTGGCGCTATTCGCGTGCGTGGGTCTTTTCGCGAATTCCCTAGTGGCGGAAAAGCGAACGCGAGTCTTCTGGATCCTGCTGGGTTTTGGCTGCGCGGCGTGGCTGGTCGGGCAGTCCATCTGGACTTACTTCGAAGTGGTGTTGCGCAAAGACGCTCCCAATCCCTTTATCGGCGACGTAATTCTGTTTTTGCATCCGGTGCCGATGATCGGGGCGCTGGCGTTGAAGCCCCACGACCGGCGCGACGACCTGAACGTACACACCGGCTACCTGGATTTCTCGCTGCTGCTGGTTTGGTGGGTGTACCTGTATCTCTTCGTGGTAATTCCCTGGCAATACATTGCTCCGGACGTGCTGCGTTATGGGTGGAGCTACGATCATCTGGCGGCGGTAGAGAATATTATTCTGGCTACCGGGTTTGCCGTTTTGATGCGGCGCACCAAAGGCGGATGGCGCGAGGTTTACTCGCATCTTTTTGCGGCTTCCCTGCTGTATGCCGTGGGATCGTACATCACCAACCGGGCGATCGACCGGCTGGACTATTACACCGGAAGCGCGTTCGATTTGCCGCTGGTGGCTTCGTTCGTGTGGTTTGGCACGGCGGGGATCGTGGCGTACCGGCTGAAGCCGGACCGGGAGACGATGCCTTCCGCCCATCACGACGAACGACACTGGCCGGCGGTGATGGCGATGACGGCGGTGTTTTCGATTCCGCTAATGGCGCTGTGGAGTTTGTGGCTGGCGAAGAACGTGTCGTATGTTCGCGATTTCCGCATTGGAGTGACGCAGGTGGCGCTGCTGCTGGTAGCGATGCTGATCGCCATGCGCCAACGGCTGGTCGACGAGGACCGGCTACGACTGCTGAAGGCTTCGCGGGATTCGCTCGAAAACCTGAAACATTTTCAGGCGCAAATGGTGCAGGCGGAGAAGCTAGTTTCGTTGGGGCAATTGGCGGCGGGAGCAGCGCACGAAATCAATAACCCACTGACTGGGATACTCGGATATTCGGATTTGCTGGTGGACGATCCCGCGTTGGGAGAACGCCAGCGGGTAATCGCGACGAAGATCCGGACACTGTCGCGGCGGATCAAGACGCTGGTGACGAATCTGCTGAGCTTCGCGCGGCGGGTGCCGAGCGAAAAAGCGGCGCTGGATTTGAATCTGGTAATCGCTTCGGCGCTGCATCTGAGCAATCTGGACCTGCGCAGCGATCATATCGAAGTGGTGACGCGCGGAGAAGCGGACTTGCCGACGGTACGCGGGGACGCGAACCAGATTTTGCAGGTATTTTTCAATTTGATCAGCAACGCGGTGGACGCGCTGGAAGAAGTAGGCGGCGGAAAGCTGACGATTACGTCCTCGCGCGACGATGAACGGATATCGATCGATTTCTCAGACACCGGGCCGGGGATCAAATCTCCGCAACAAGTCTTCGATCCATTTTTCACGACCAAGCCGGTGGGCAAAGGAACCGGCCTAGGATTGAGCATCTGCTATGGGATATTGCAGGACCATGGCGGGCACATTCGCTGCTTCAATCGTCCGGAGGGCGGCGCAACTTTCGTCGTGGAATTCCCCGTAATTCCTACGAGCGCTTACCTGCTCGAAGATCCAATTACTTCCGACTCCAAATCTGCATAAAACGCCACCTGCCGATCTTTTCCCATTTGAATAAACTGTAATCCGACTTGCGCGCGGGTGAGTTAGGATGCACGTCCTGGGGGGACACGTGTTCAACATTCGCGTTCGTGCGGTAGCAATTCTTGGCGTAATGATTTGCGTTACCGCTGGCGCGGGCAGTTTCGGGCGCGCACAAAGCGCCGCACATGGCTTGAAGACCAAGGCAGTCGTGCTGATCGTTATGGATGGATTCCGCTGGCAGGAGGTATTCCAAGGCGCCGCGAGCGAGTTGCTGAATACGAAGTACGGCGGCGTGCAGGACGAATCGCAGGTGAAGAAGGACTTCGGGAGGGACACGGCCGAGGCGCGTCGAGAGGCGCTGATGCCCTTCCTTTGGACCGTGGTGGCGAAGCAAGGACAGATTTACGGGAACCAGAAGAAAGGCAGCGTGGCCCAAGTTACCAACGGCTTTAAGTTTTCATATCCGGGCTACAACGAGATGACTACCGGATACCCGGACAAGCGAATCAACAGCAATGAGTTCGGGATGAATCCCAATGCGACGGTATTCGAGTGGTTGAACGGCAAACCAGCGTTCCAAGACCAGGTAGCGGTGTTTGCGACGTGGAACGCATTCAACGATATTTTCCGGCGAGAGAAAAGCGGATTGTTCATTCGCGCGGGATTTGATCTTCCGTGGGCCGTGCAGCTCAATGATCGGGAGCAGCGGCTGAGGACTTTGTATGAGACGACCACGCGAGTGGAAGACGATGACGTGTTCGATTCATTCACGCACGAAGACTTGATGGATTACCTGGACGGGCATAACCCGAAGGCTCTGTTTGTGGGATACGGCGGCACCGATGACTGGGCGCACGAAGGAAAGTACGATCTGGTGCTGCAGGCCGCGCACCAGGACGATCAGCACATTAACGAGCTGTGGGACCTGATGCAGGCGAATCCGGTGTATCACAACCAGGTGACTTTTATTATTACGACGGATCATGGGCGCGGAAGCGGACTGAAATTGTGGCGGGATCACGATTACAACATCGCGGGCGCGGAAAATATCTGGATGGCGGTGATTGGGCCGGATACGGCGGCAAAAGGCGAACTGTCGAATGTGCCGCGGGTGACACAGAGCCAGATCGCGGCGACGATCGCGGCGTTGCTCGGCGAGGATTACCGCGCGGCGGTGCCACAAGCTGCTGCGCCGCTGCCGGTGATTGACGCCGCAAGCTCGAAACCTTGAAACGCGGCGCGGTGTTTGCTTAAAAGCAGTCGGCTCAGTCGCGGACTACGAATTCAAGTTCCACGCCGGCGACTTCGATCAAATCGCCTGAGGCTAGCTTAGTGGGGTGAGTGATTTTTTCGCCGTTGACGCTGGGAGTTTTGTCCGCTGCCCCGATGTAATAAGAATTGTCATCCTTGCGATTGATCTGCGCGGCGGCTTTGGGCTTGAACCAGCCCTGCAGTTTCACGGTGGCCATGGCCGACTTGCCTACAACGGTAAGCTTGTCGTTAAGCGCGTATTCGCTGCGATCGGTGTTGCCGTTGCGGACGACGAGCGTGGGAATCTTCATACGTCCCGGAGCGGGTTGAGCGCTCTCGCCGACGGCGGCGACTTTTTCCAGAAACTCGCGGCGGTCTTTGGTATCGAGCATGACGGTTTCGTTGATTTTGGGGACGGCGGCTTTGGCTTCGACGTAGTCGAGCGAACGGGCGCGGACTTCCACTGAATCGGTGACCAC
The DNA here is from genome assembly GCA_036401315.1 of Candidatus Acidiferrales bacterium. GTDB lineage: Bacteria > Acidobacteriota > Terriglobia > Acidiferrales > UBA7541 > Palsa-295. The sequence continues at coordinate 32,409 of DASWVE010000103.1, read as the reverse complement.
GACGGTGTGCTTGCCGATGGCGATGGAATCGCCGGGCTTGAGCATGATCATCTTGACGCGCTGGCCGTTGACGAAGGTGCCGTTGAGGCTGCCGAAATCCTGGAGCATGAGGCGGCCTTCTTCGGTGAATACCCGCGCGTGGTAATTAGAGACAGCGGGATTATCGATGACGATGCCGTTATCGGGCGAGCGGCCGATGCTGACTTCTTTCTGGCCGACGGCGACTTCCTGCAGGATTGAAGATTCGAATTTCAGTACCAGCTTGGACATGGGAACGTCCTCCCTTCACGATTGTTATTCCGATTTTTTGTCTTCTTGTTCCGGGCCTTTGAACCAGCGGCCGATTTTGGCGAACGTGCGCGACGATTTTGGAGAATTGCGCAGGACGATGACGGTGATGTTGTCGCCGCCGCCGGCTTCATTGGCCAGATCGACCAGTCGGCTGGCGGCGCGCTGGGCGTCGTCGGTTTCTTCGAGCACGCCGGCGATCTGCGCAATGGTCAGCTCGCGGAATAACCCGTCGGAGCAGACGAGGTACACGTCGTCATCCATGAGCAATTCTTCGGTGACGTCGACATCAACCTGCGGGTCGATGCCCAGCGCGCGAGTAAGGACGTTATGCATTTTGCTGCGGCTGGCTTGCTCTTCAGTGAGCATGCCGCGGCGAACCTGTTCGGCGACGAAGGAATGATCTTCGGTGAGTTGATCAAAACTGCCGGCGCGGAGCAGATAGGCGCGGCTGTCGCCCACGTGGGCGATGCAGACGCGGTCTTCGACCAAGCGGACGGCGACGATGGTCGCGCCCATGGTGGCTTTGTTTCCCTGATTTTTGGCGTGCTCGTAAATTTCAGTATTGGCCAGGCGAACCGCGCTGGCGAGGCGGTTGGAGACGTCGGAAACGCCTTCGATATGCTTGCCGAAATTGGCGAGGGTAGGATCAGCTTCGGCCTGAGTGCAGTGTGAGATGACGGTTTCTACCGCCAGGCGGCTGGCTACCTCGCCGGCCTGCAGGCCGCCCATGCCGTCGGAGAGGACGAACAGGCCCAACTCCGGAGCGAGACGAAAGCTATCTTCGTTGTTTTCGCGAACGCGACCGGAGTCGCTACGCGCGCCGAATTCCATTCTTAGCCACCTCGTCCTGGCCGGCTACGCCGGTCTTCAGGCAAACTCGCGATGATCGCAGCGCTATTGCACGGACGCCGCTGAAACTTTTGAGACTTCGGTGAAACCGGCGGTCTTGAGTTGGGCAGCAACGGCTTGAGCGCCGCCGGCAGCGAAAGGTCCACAGAGCACGACGTAGATATTTCCCTTCAGCCGGCGCCAGGTCTTGACCTTGGCCGGAAATCCCAGTGCGCGGATTTTCTTGACCTGATCTTGCGCTTCCTGCTCGACGAAAAAATGGCCGGTCCGAAGGTAGACGGAGTCGAATGGCGCTGCCGCGCCGGATTTTTTTTCTTTCTGTTCGCGGGCGCGTTCGGCAGCAATCCATTTGCTGGGGTCGGGATGGTTGCGCTTCGGCGCGATTTCCATGCGAGGAAAGACTTCTGCAGGAGAAGACTTGGGCTTGGTCGCCGGGGCGACAGTGGCCGGCGTAGCTGATTTCTCCGCTCCCGGCTTGGTGGGTTGCGCTGACGAATCTGCGGCATCGGCTTCGGGCGTCGCCGCTGGAATTTCGTACGCGAAAGCCGGCGGCACAGGCAGCGATGGCGCAGGGGGTGGAGGAATTTCCTGCGCGGCTCTGGTGATCGCGAACGCGCGCAGCGTGGTAAGTGCACCGAGCACGAGAAACACACCGACCAGAATCCATACGAACCTGGGCACGCCAGTTGGGGTTCGCGGCGAGGAGGGCCGCAGACGCACGGGCGATGCGAGGACGGGAGCGGCGGAACGAATTTCGAAAGCAGCTGCGGCCGCAGCTGCCGGGCGCGCGGCGTTCGGCGGAGCGTTGAAGGATTGCACCGCTGCTTCGAGTTCAGCGACCGTTTGAAAACGCTTGTCGGGCGATTTTTCCAAGCATTTGAGAATGGCGCGTTCGATTGGCGCGGGAATCGAGGGATCGATATCGTGAGGAGGCGGCGGGGCTTCACGCATTTGCTTAAGGGCTACGGCGATGGCGTTTTCGGCGGTGAAGGCCGGGTTGCCGGTGAACATTTCGTACAGCATCAGACCCAGAGAATAAATGTCGGTGCGGTAGTCGACGGGGCTGCCGGAAACCTGCTCGGGAGCCATGTAGGCGGGTGTGCCAACCATGGTTCCGGTCTGGCGGGTGACGGCTTCCATCGAGCGGGCAATGCCGAAATCCATGATCTTCAGGTTTCCGCTGGTATCGATCATCACGTTTTCGGGTTTCAAATCGCGATGAACGATGCCCTGCGCGTGGGCTTCTTTGAGGCCAGAACAAATTTGGAGAGCGAGGTCGGTGGCTTTTCTTTGAGTCAGCGCACCGAAACGATTCAAAACCGAGCGCAGACTCTCGCCTTCCACGAACTCCATCGAGGTATAGGCGATGCCGGCGAGGCGATTGAACTCGTAGACGCGGCAGACGTTTTTATGGGTGATTTTGCGGGCGAAAAGCAGCTCGTTTTTGAAGCGGTCCATCATGGCCTGGTCCGAAGCGATTTCAGGCTTAAGGAGCTTGAGGGCGACGGTTTCGCCGGTTTCGCGGTCGCGGGCTTTGAAGACGTTACCCATGCTGCCATTACCAGCAGAGGCCAGGATTTCGTAGCGCTGGCCGAGGGCGGCCAACGCGTTGGTGCTGAGATTCAGATTTGCCGAGGTTGGCGTGCTGGTTTCAGGTGCGGCTGGCAGTGGCGCTTCGGGCAAGTCGCTGAGGAGGAGGGTTTCGCGCAGATTCCCGCCATCGCGCAGACCGATACCGGCGTGCGACGCAGGAATACCCCCGTTTTTGTTGTCGGAATCCGCCATTTTGCCCTCTTTAGAATAGGAGAAGTCGGGTCGGGAGTATCACGGAACCCTTTGCGGGTGTAGGGAAAGAGTACTCAGGCGGGGTCATTTGGGGAGGCGATTGGGCTGAAGTACAGCTAATGCTTTGAGGACATCGAGGGTTCGTCGGGCGCCCGACCGAGGCTGCCGAGCCCCATACTAAAGACCGCCCGAAGGTCGCCCGGCCTCCTCCCGGACCTCGCGGTAGAGGACACCATGGATCTCCCTAAGGGCGAAATCAGGCCCACGCCAGCCGCTGAACCCATCGCCATCGCTCCGACGCCTAATATTATTGCGTCCATGCTGCAGGCTGCGCCGAAGACGAGCGACCTGATCTTTTCGCCGGGACGCGCGCCGCAAGTGGAAGTGCACGGGCAGCTGGTGCAATTGAAGATCAAAGGCGTGGGAGTTTTGACGGCCGAGGATACGGCTAGGATTGCGGCGGACTTGATCGGAAGGAATCAGCTGGCGGTCGACAAACTGAAGCAAGAAGGCTCCTGCGACATTTCGTACAGCCTGCCCAAGGTGTCGCGATTCCGGGTGAACATTTTCACGCAGCGCGGGACTTGCGCGATCGTGATGCGGGTGATCGCGACCGAGATACCTAGTTTTGCCAGCCTGAAACTGCCGCCGCAGCTGGCGGACGCGGCTGAAGTGCGGCCCGGGATCGTGCTGGTGACCGGGCCGACCGGCAGCGGCAAGTCTTCAACATTAGCTGCGTTCGTCAACAAGATTAACGAAGAGAAGGCGTGCCACATTATTACGATTGAGGATCCGATCGAATTCCTGCATCCCCATAAGCGGGCGACGATTCACCAGCGCGAGCTTTATACGGATACGCCGACGTTTCCGTTGGCGCTACGCGCGGCTTTGCGGCAGGCGCCAAAGCTGATTCTGGTGGGCGAGATGCGGGACAAGGATACGATTGAAGTGGCGCTCGAAGCGGCCGAGACCGGACACTTGGTCTATTCGACCCTGCATACGATTGACGCTTCGAAAACGATCGAGCGAATTATCGGAGTCTTCCCGGCTCCGGACCAGCAATCGGTACGGGCGCGGCTGGCGAAGGTGTTTCGGTTCATTGTCTCGCAACGATTGATTCCCAAACGCGATGGAAGCGGGAGGGTGGCGGCGTTTGAGGTTCTGAAATCGACGATGCGGACGCGCGATTACGTGAGCAAAGGCGAGAGCGAAGGGAAATCGCTGCTGGATGCGATGCGCGACGGCGATTCCGAGGGCATGCAATGCTTCGACGACGAAATCGAGAAGCTGATCCGCAAGCGCGAACTAGATATGGAAACCGGCTTGGCTTACGCGACGAATGAAGGGAACCTACGGCTTATGCTCGCCGATTTGCTAGAACCCCAGGCCGCGGAGGCTTCGGTGGTTTCGAGCGAGGCTCCGGCGGCAGTGGGCCACGCGACTGAAGAAGTTTTCGAGCACTAAATCCTCAGGCGTTACCCGTGTCACGATGATTGTCTGAATCGGGGCTGGCGCGCGCCGGCCACTCTTGCGTGTTACCCCTGGGTTGCAGCAAGATGAACGACATTCGCATGGCTGGCCGCGACGGTAATTCAACCACGGGCACGCTGTCCTCAACTCCTCCGGAAATTCCCCGACGTGATTTTATTCTGCTCCCGCTGATCAGCTTGCTTACGGTGGTTATCCTGTTCAGCGTGGCTGAAGGATTGACGCGCTGGATCTGGCCGGAACAGAAATTCATTCCGTGCGAGATTGACGATGCGGTGAATGGAACGCGCTTCCGGCCGAATTGCAGCGCGCGAGTAAAAAATGCGGAAGGGCCCTGGACGACGTATCAATACAACGATTGCGGGTACCGCGGCAAAACATCGTGTGCGACGAAGGCGGCCGGAACGGCGCGGATTGCGATCGTCGGATCGTCGGTGGCGCAGGGGCTTTACGTGCCTTACGAGCAAACGTATTTTGGGCGGCTCGCTAATGATTTGGGCCGGGTTTGCGGCCGCGCCGTCGACGTGCAAAACCTGGGCGTACCGAACGTCAGCCCGATTGATACATATCGACGGATTCCAGAAGTGATCGGGCTGAAACCCGATGTGGTGCTGTATCTGGTTGCTCCGTTCGACCTGGAGAAGCAAATCGATCCGACCACTTTGGCCGAGCGCGACGCACCAGCGAGGACCAGTGCGGCTCCAGCGGCGACGCTGGCGCTAAGTCCGATGAAACGATTTGAACAGGAAGTGATCAAAGGTCGGTCCGTGCTGGTGGCAGAGCATTTCTTATTCGAGAACAAGGAAACATTTTTGCGGGCGTATTTGCTGTATGGAGACAAGGCCGATTTCCTGCGCCAGCCATTTACCGCGGCGTGGGAAAAGCGGTTTGCCGATATGGATTTGTTGATCGGAGGCATGGCGGACAAGTTGCGCACGGCGGGCGTGCCGCTGCTGGTAGTGGCGGTTCCTTCGCGGGCGGAGTCGGCTCTGCTTGGATCGCATCAATTGCCGGCGAACGTAGATCCCTTGGCGTTCGGCCGGGCCATCGCAGCGATCGCGGCGAAACACGGAGCCGGATATGTGGACGTGATCGGCGCGTTCAGCGAAATTCCGGACGCGCAAAACATGTACTACGTGGTGGATGGGCACGTGGCGGCCGCGGGACAGGCGGTAATGGCGCAAGCGATTGTGCGCAGATTAGAGGATGGAACAATTCCGGCCTTCTCGTCATGCAACCCGCACGAGAACGCAGAACGGAGGAACTAACCTGGGGACTGCCTCGATGCAGTTTCTCGCCTACGCGTGCGCGGTGGCGATCCTTTTCAATTTGAGCCGAGCACTGGCCTGGCGGCAGGGCGTGCTGCTGCTAGCGAGTGTCGGGTTTCTGGGATTTTTTTCGCACGACCTTCGCGCGTTTGTGCCGCTAGCGGCATTTTTGTTGTTTGGTTTCGTAACCTTGCGGCTGATGCGGACGGGCGCGACGTTTTTCTTTTGGCCGGCGCTAGTCGTCGTGCTGGCGACGTTCGTCTGGCTGAAAAAATACGGGTTCGTGCCGGCTTCGCTGTTCTTGGAGCACCCCTATGTGACGTTGGGCCTGTCCTACATATTGTTCCGCGTACTACATTTGATCATCGACGCGCGATCGAAATACTCGACCTGGCCGAAGAGGATCGGAATTGTTTCCTACCTGAATTACACGCTCAACTTTACGACTCTGGTCGCCGGGCCGATTCAGAGATACAAGGAATTCGCGTCGATGCAACTCGCGGTGGTGCCGCTCGAACTGGGATTGGCCACGAGCGGAGAGGCGCTGGATCGAATCGTCACGGGCTTCTTCAAAGTGAACGTGTTGTCGCTGTTTCTTTCGATGATCCAGGCTACGGCGTTGAATTCCCTCTTCGCGGCTCACTCTGCGGGGCCGCGGCTGGTGGCGGGAGCGGCGGTTACAGGGCTCTACCCATTTTACCTGTACTGCAATTTTTCGGGATACATCGACATAGTGATCGGCATCGCGCGATTTCTGCGGCTCAAGCTTCCCGAGAATTTCAACCGGCCGTTTGCGGCTGAAAATTACCTAATTTTCTGGAGTCGCTGGCACATTACGCTTTCGACGTGGATCAGCATTTATGTTTACACGCCGCTGATGGTGCGCTTCGTGAAGCGCTGGCCGGCACCCGGAGCAGAGCCGTTTCTGGCTGCGGCGGCGTATTCTGTGACATTTTTTCTAGTGGGTGTGTGGCACGGGCAGACGTTGATGTTTCTTTTCTTTGGATTCTTGCTGGGACTGGGGATGAGTGTTACGAAGTTATATCAGGCGGCGATGGCGCGCTGGATGGGACGGGAAGCGTTTCAGAGACTTGGAGAGAACAGCTTGTATAACACGCTGGCGCGCGGGCTGACGTTCACGTGGTGCGCGTTTACGCTGGTGTGGTTCTGGGCGAATTGGAAGCAGATGGCGTCGATGGCACATGCCGTGGGATGGGCGGGGATGGCGATGATTTGGGCGGCGGTTTTTCTGATCGGGTCGACGGGATTGGCGGGGTGGGAAGCGGCGCGGAATTGGCTGCTCTCGTATGACTTTGAAGGGCAGCCGGTGGTGCGTTCGCGTTATGTTCGGACTTCCGTGGTGACGGCGATGCTGTTGATTGCGTTGGTGGTGGTGTTGCTGCTGAATACTCCGGCGCCGGACATTGTTTACAAGACATTCTGAGCGCGCCTCTAAACGCGGTTGACGGAACCGCGATATAATTTGTTCCCGCCCTTTTTTCTTTCTGGATATTCCTGGAGGCACTCATGGCGAAATCGCAGGAACGAGTGGAACTGAAAGGCAGCGCGCGCGCCGCGCTGCCCGGCGGCCAGGATATGGGGCCCTCGGATCCGCAGCAGCACATCGAGGTGAGTGTAATGTTGCGGCGCAAATCGGAACTAGGAACTTTTCCATCCGCGGCAAAGATGGGGGCGTTACTGCCGCGCGAACGGAAATATCTGACGCGCGAGGAATTTGCGCGAGCGCACGGGGCTTCCGATGCAGACATCGCGATGGTCCGGGAATTCGCAAAAGAATATGGGCTGAAGGTGGTGAGCGAGGAGCGCGCGGCGCGGACGGTGAAGCTCGGCGGGACTGTGCAGGCATTCAACGAGGCGTTTGGCGTGAGCTTGCGACGGTACAAGCACAGTTCAGGCGAATTTCGCTGCCGTTCGGGAGAGCTGACCATTCCGGCAAACTTGAAAGACGTGATCGTGGGCATTTTCGGGTTGGATAACCGCCCTCAGGCGCGGGCACATTTCCGGATTCGAAAATCGAAGCCGGGAGCTCGACCGAATGCGGCGACGGCTTCATTCTCACCGCTGGATGTGGCCAAGGCGTATGCCTTCCCCGCTGGGGCTGGCGGAAAAGGGCAGACCATCGCGGTGATCGAACTGGGCGGCGGCTACAACACTGCCGATCTTGATAGTTTCTTCAAGAACCTCGGCATTGCGACTCCGACAGTCACCGCGGTTGGCGTGGATGGCGGCGCAAATTCGCCAACCGGAGATCCGAGTGGAGCGGACGGAGAGGTGGAGCTGGACATCGAAGTGGCCGGTGCGATTGCGCCGGCGGCGACGATTGCCGCGTACTTCACGCCGAATACGGACCAGGGATTTATCGACGCAGTAACTACGGCGGTGCACGATGCGAAGCTGAAGCCTTCGATTATTTCGATCAGCTGGGGCGGCCCGGAGAATTCCTGGACGGAGCAAGCGCGCGACGCGCTGAATTCGGCGTGTGAGGATGCTTCGACCATGGGCGTAACCGTGTTAGCCGCTTCTGGTGACAGCGGAGCTTCGGATGGAAGCAGCACGGGCGGCGCAATGGTGGATTTCCCTGCCGCGAGTCCTTTCGTAGTCGGCTGCGGCGGAACAAAGTTGACGATTACCAGCGGCGCGATCGGAAGCGAAGTCGCCTGGAACGAACTGGCGGCGGGCGAAGGCGCGACGGGAGGAGGCGTCAGCGAAGTTTTCGCGCTGCCGACATTTCAGGCTGGTGCGAAGGTGCCGAAGGCGCCGAATGCTTTTGTGGGCCGCGGAGTGCCGGACGTGGCGGGAAATGCGGATCCGGAGACGGGCTACAACGTGGTGGTCGACGGGCAGACGACGGTGATAGGCGGGACCAGCGCGGTGGCCCCGCTGTGGGCGGGATTGCTTGCGCTGATCAATGAGTCGCTCGGCGCGAACGTCGGGTACGTGAATCCGTTGCTATACGGCGCCGCGGCCCAGGCCACGTTTCATGATGTGATCAGCGGCAGCAACGGCAGCTATTCCGCGGGTCCAGGTTGGGATGCTTGCACGGGACTCGGGACGCCGAATGGCGGCGCGCTGCTGGCGGCGCTGAAAGGCTAAGCGCTGGCGCTGTCCCCGGCTCGTTCAAGTACCGAGCATATTGAGCTGAAGTTTGTGGTAGCCGTGTTCGAGCGCCCAAAGATCGAGAGGAATGGTGGCGAGTTCGTCGACGACTGGAACGGCGCGGCCAGTTTTGGTGAGGTCGACGCTCTTGAGGTAAGTGTGACAGGTGTCACAGACATCGACGCGCACATGAGGGATTTCGGGCGCGGAATAGAAAGCCATTTGAGGTTCGCGTTCTTCGCCGCACGACGGGCAAAAGACTCGCCGGAACCGCCATTCGTGGGCGCACAACATACAGACCAAAGATTTTTTTGCGCCGTCGCCTTCACTGCGCAGTACGCCGACGATCGGGGGCGCGCCACAGAGCGGGCACGTCGACGGAGTTCCGTCGATGGTGGAATGTTCGCGATAGTCGGCGAGAAACTCCGCGTAGGGTTGCAGGAAAATCCAGGCGAGCAGGGATTCGGCGGCGTTCTCCGGGTTGGAATCGGATTCGGGGTTACCTTCGGCCGTCGGGCTTGACGCGTTTTCGGGGTCATCGAACCAAAAACCTTGCACCGCACGCTGCCAGGCGGCTGGGCCCTTTCTCGCCAGACTGGACGCGGCCTCCGCGAGGGGTCGGGGAGCGGCCTGTTGAATGGCGGCGAGAAACGGAGAAAAATGTGGAAGTAGCAGGAACAGATCGAGTTCGTCACGGAGAGGGCGATCGGCGGAAGTCTTTTTCGAGCCGGCTAGAGCTTTCTGAATATCGGAGTACAGCGCTTTTTGGAATTTGGCGACGCGTTCGTAGAATTTCAAACCTTCAGCGGCGGACGGCGAGGACGAAGCGAGTTCCGCAGCGCGACGGATGCGGCGGTCCCATTTCGCTGGGATCATGATTTGGAGCGGGTTCGGCCGGTTACCTCGTAGTACCACTTCCGATGGAAGGTCCAGGCCCAGGCGCGGGTGACGGTGCCGTGAATCATCGAACCGAGACTTCCCTCTTCGAGAACGGTGCTCATGTAGACGTGGATTAAGAACAGACCGATGGTGATGAGGGCGGCGCTGGCGTGTACGAGAATCGCGGCGTAACGGAGCAGGTGATATTTCCAGGAAATTGATTCGACGAACCAAAGCCCCACGCCCGAAAGTACCAAGAGAACGATGCTGCCCATCATGCCCCAGAAGAAAAGTTTCTGGCCCCAGTTGAAGCGGCCGACCGGCGGGAGCTTGTCGTCTTCATTCTGGATGTAGAACTGAATGCGGTCGGCCCAGACGCGGTCGTCATTATCGACGGCCATATCGTGACGCCATTCGAGAAAAGTCCAGAGCAGCGAGGCGCCGAAAACCAATCCGATGATCGGGTGCCAGAACCGCGCGGTGGGACCGCCACCAACCATGGTGGCCAGCCAGAAGAGGTAAGGCGTCCAGAAGGCGAGGCCGGTGGCGAGGCAGTAGATATAGGCCGTGGCGCCGAACCAATGATTCGCGCGTTCGAGCATGGAATACCGCGGGATCAATTCTTCGTCGAAGGCGTCGGTGGCGCGGGGACGCGGCGTGGTTTCGACCGTGCTCATACGGGCCTCCGGTTTTCGTCCGGAGCAGGAGGCGGGGCGACCCGGCGATCTTCCGGCGGAATTGGTTCTTCTTTTTTGGAGCCGAAGCGCATGTAGTGGAAAGCCATCCCCAGAACGCCACCGACAATGGCCAAATTGCCCAGCCACTTTAGCGGCCCCTTCCACAAACGCACAGAGTAAGGAACATGCGGATCTTTCGGCAAACCGCCGTAGAGCTCGGGATTTTTCGCGTCATGAAGCACGTAAATGACGTGAGTACCGTGTACGCCCGCGGGATCGTAGACTCCGGCATCGGGATAACCAGAATTATCGCGGAGCTGTTCCGCGCGCGTCTCGGCGAGTTCTTTCATTTCGGTCTTGGTGCCGAAATGCAGACAGCCAGTGGGGCAAGCTTTGATGCAAGCAGGTTCCAAGCCTTCGGAGACGCGGTCGTTGCACAGCGTGCATTTGAAAACTTTTTTCGCGGTGGGGCTGAATTTCGGAATATTGAACGGACAGCCGGTGACGCAGTAGCCGCAGCCGATGCAGTGCTCTTCCTGGAAATCGACGATGCCATTGGCGTACTGCACGATGGCGCCGTCGGAAGGGCAAGCGATCAGACAGCCGGGCTCTTCGCAGTGCATGCACTGATCTTTACGCATGAGGAGCATCATGGTGCCGTCGTCGCGCTCGTGTTCGTTGAACTTGATCAGGTTCCAATAGTTCCATTCCGTATTGGGCATGGTCTGGTAACTATTGTTGAAGGTGGTTTCACTGAAGGTGTAGCCGTTCCATTCGAGGCAGGCAACTTCGCAGGCTTTGCAGCCGATACAGGTCGTGGTGTCGACGAGCTTGCAGACCTGATATTCGCGATTGATGCCGAGGCCGGGCGCGGTACCAGCGTGGCCGGAGATGCGGACGATTTCGGTTGAGGCCTGACTCATAGCATTCGCTCCCTAAGCCTTTTCAACCTTGACAAGGAACCCTTTGGATTCGGGCGTGTGCGCGTTCGGGTCGGTAACGGCGGGCGTCAGGTAATTCGCCGGAGTGCGCGCGTCGCGATCTTTATCTTCCTGAATTCCGCGGAAACCCTGATGAATGGGCAGGCCGATCTGGTAAACCTTCTTACCGTCAATCAACATGGGCTTGAGCCTACGGGTCACAAAAGCTTTGGCCGTGTAAGTTCCGCGGGCGCTGATGACGTTGATCAAATCGGTTCCACGAATTCCCTTTTCGTCCGCCAACTCCACGGGAATTTCAACGAACGGTTCGGGAATGAGCTGCACGTTCATCGGATTGTTTTTGGTCCAGTAGTGGTAGTGCTCGGTCAGCCGGTAGGTGGTGCAGACGATGCTGTATTCCTCCGGCGAGCCGAACTTGTCGTAGGGCGTCTTGAATTTCTTGACCAGCGGGTTGTTGTTCTGATTCGGGTGTAGCAGATTCTTGGTTGGGCTTTCGATAGGCTCGTAGTGTTCCGGGAATGGGCCGTCGACGATCACTCCGAGGGGAGCGAAGAGGCGGCCGATACCTTCCGGATTCATGATGAACGGACCCATGTGATCCTTGGGATGAGAGTCGGGCTTGAAATCCGGCACATCGTTTCCGACCCATTTGCCGGCGGCTTCGTTCCACCAGACTTGCTTGCGGCTTGGATCCCAAGGCTTTCCGGTCGGGTCGCAGGACGCGCGATTGTAGAGCACGCGACGGTTGGCGGGCCAAGACCACGACCAATTGGGAAAAACGCCCATGTCGGAAGGATCTTCAATGCCGCGTTTTTGGCATTGGGCGCCAGCTTCGGTCCACATTCCGGAGTAAATCCAGTTGCCGCACATGGTGGTGCCGTCGTCCTTGAGCCAGGCGAATCCGGGGAGTTGCTGGCCGGCCTTGATTACCTGGCCGGTCTTGGCGTCGGTGAGGTCGGCCAAGGCTTTACCGTTGATTTCCATGGCGACCTGCGTGAGCGGCGGATGAGCGACATCGGCATAGGCCCAGCTGAGATTCAGGATCGGGTCCGGATACGCGCCACCTTCTTTTCGATATAGATCGCGCACCTTCAGGAAAATCTGCGCAACGATATCTTGATCGAGGCGGGCCTGGCCCGGAGGCGGAACGGCGGCATACTTCCAGGTGACCCAGCGGGCGGAATTCGTCATGCTGCCGTCTTTTTCGGCGAAGCCGGCGCAGGGCAAACGATAGACGGTGGTGTTGATGGTTTTTTGCTCCGCTTGGGTGATTCCCGGTGCGCGCCAGAAGTCGCTAGTTTCATCCTCGTAAATTTCGCCGACGACTAGCCAATCAGCTTTCTTGAGGGCATTGATATTTTTGTTGGTGTCCGGGCCGATCATGACGCCGTTCATTCCGAAGGCCATCATGCCTTTGATTTTGCCGTTGTACATGTCGTCCCAGATATGGGTCCAGGAGCAATCCTGTCCGGGTCTCGGCAAGTAGTCGAAGCCAAACTGATTTTCTTTAGTGGCGGCGTCGCCGTAAAAACCTTTCATCAACGAGACAAAAAACTTGGAGGTGTTCGAATAATAGTTGAAAGAATCCCACGGCGCGGGCTTCGACGAAGTGGGAGTAACGCGTTTCAGGTAGGACGCCAAGTCGGCGTCGGTCGGCAGTGGGCCCTTGAGGTATCCGGGCAGGCTGTCGTAGAGGCCGGCCATATCGGTGGCGCCCTGAATATTGGAATGGCCGCGGAGCGCGTTGACGCCGCCACCGGCGCGGCCGACGTTGCCGAGCAGAAGTTGGATCATCGCGGCGGTGCGAATGATCTGGGTACCGTTGGTGTGCTGGGTCCAGCCGACCGCGTAGATGATGGTGGCGACTTTCTTCATGTCGCCGTCCTTGCGGATGGAAGTGAAAAGGTCGGCGGCTTTCAGGAATTGGTCTTTGGGAATGCCGGTGATGCGCTCGACCATTTCCGGCGTGTAGCGGGAATACTGCTGCTTCATCAACTGGAAGACGCAGCGGGGATGCTGAAGCGTGAGGTCGTAAGCGGTATTGGGCGGCAACGTGGGAGCCGGCGCGGCACTCGCAGGTTTGCCGGCCTCGGGATCGGGAGCGTGGCCAGTGTTTGCTGCGGAGCTGTGCGCCGCCACGGAGGCGGCATGAGGCGCTGCGGAATTCGCGGTGGCCGGGTGCGGCCCACCCGCCGCTGAGCCCGCTTGGCCGCTGAGATCTCCGCCCTCCTGATAGTTCCAGGTGGATTTATCGTAGCTTCCGGCGGCCGCATCGAAGCCAGAATAGAGACCATCTTCGGGAAGCTTGAAACCTTCTTTGACGATGAACGCGGCGTTGGTGTAATTGACGAGATAATCGTGAGCGATCCGGTTATTTTCGATGGCGTAACGAATCAAGCCGCCTAGAAAAGCGATATCGGAGCCGGCGCGAATCTGGACGTAGAGGTCGGCGGTAGAAGAGGTGCGGGTAAAGCGCGGATCGACGGAGATCAGCTTGGCGTTGCGATGCCGCTTCGCCTCCATCGCCCACTTGAAGCCGCAGGGATGGTTTTCGGCAGGATTGCCGCCCATGATCAACATCATGTCGGTGTTCTTGATGTCGATCCAGCCGTTGGTCATCGCCCCGCGTCCGTACGTTGGTCCCAAACTTGAGACCGTGGGGCCGTGTCAAACACGGGCTTGGTTTTCTAAATACACCAAGCCCAGTCCTCGCATTGCTTTCACTACCAAATAGTTGAACTCGTTGGTGTCGGTGCAGCCGCCGATGAAGGAGATGCCTTCGCAGCGGTTTACGGTGTGACCAGCGGCGTCCCTCTCGACGAAAGTAGCGTCGCGAGTTTTCTTGGTCCAAACGGCGATCTCGTCGAGCGCCGTGTCCCAGGAAATATCCTGCCATGCGGTAGCGCCCGGGCGGCGAACCTGGGGCTTGGTGAGGCGGCGGGGGTTGAGCATGTCCTGCTCAAGCGAAGAGCCTTTGGGGCAGAGGGTGCCGCGATTGGTGGGGTGGTCGGGATCGCCTTCGACGTGGACGACTTGGGGCGTGACGTTTTTGGCTCCGTCGCCAATCGTGTAAATGAGCACGCCGCAGCCGACGGCGCAGTAGGGACAGGTGGAACGAGTCTCCTTGGCGCGCGCGATTTTTAGATTTTTGAGCTGGGCATACGCTGGCTTGAGGTCGAATCCGAAAACGGTGGCGGCGACGCCGCCGACTGCCGCTACTTTGAAGAAATCTCTACGCGACGTCTGCATCCGAGAACCTCGCAGGTCAGAGAATTGGCGACACGTAGTTTTAAGTCCGGCGCTCATTACTTGTCAAGTTATATACACCACGAATGTTAGGCGCGTTCCCTGCCGTCCGCCGACCGAGCGCGGACCTGCCGAAGCCCGCCCTGCGTACGCGAACTGCACGCCACGCAGGGTTGAGATGCCGGGGATAGCGCCAAAGGTGAGAGGAAAAATGAAAAAAGTTTTGCGCAGGTAAGAAGAGCGAATGGTGGACGTGACAGGGATCGAACCTGCGACCTCGTCGTTGCGAACGACGCGCTCTCCCAGCTGAGCTACACGCCCACTGCGGGATACATTCTAGCAAACACGCGCGGAGCATCCAAACCACTTCGGGGGGCTTGGTTCTTGTGCTCAGCCGCGATTCAAACTGCATTACGAATTGCGGACGATTTCAGGCTTGCGCTGGGGCGTATGGCTGCGGGCGGTTTGCACGAATTTCACGAAGCGATGGGCCAGGGTGAAGATGCGGTCGGCCTGGCGGAGGCGAATGGCTTCTTTGGGAATCAGTTCCCCGCCGATGCCAAGGGCGGAGGCTCCGGCCTGGATAAAACTCGCGGCGTTGTGCTGGTTTACGCCGCCGGAGGCAATGAGCGGCAGGCTGGGAAATGGAGCTTTCAGGGCGCGAATGTAGTTTTCGCCGCCGATCAGAGCACAAGGGAAAACTTTTACAAAGTCGGCACCGGCTTTCCAAGCGCGGGTGACTTCGGTGGGAGTCAAAGCTCCGGGCAGCACGACGACAGAGGCCCCGAGAGCGAATTCGACGATGCGGACGTCGAAGCCGGGGCTGGTCAGGAACATCGCGCCGGCATCGATACATTCACGGGCAACATCGGAATCGAATACGTCACCCGCGCCGACGACCATTTTCGGGGCGTGCTTGACGAGGTGGGAGATGACGTCGATGGCGCCCGGGACAGTCATCGTAATTTCGACGATCGAGATGCCGCCGCGCGACACGGCCTCTGTGGCGAAAAGAGCGTCTTCGGCGGAGGAAAGCCGCACGGCCGGAATAATTCCAATGTCTTCGATGCGGGCGCGGACTTCGTCTTTTTTCATGGGCTGAAGTACCTGCGGCGGCCGGATGCGCTGGCTCTGCCGGCGATTCTATAGGAAGACGAGTAAAGGCTAAATTGAAAAGAAATGAAAGTTCTGGACAACGAAACAGTCAACAGTTCGGGCCACATACCGACTAGGATTCGAAAGTTTCCTCGAGTTCGGGCAGCTTGTCGCCGTCGCGGGCGATCCAGACGTACATGGTGGGCAGCAGAAAAATGCCCATGACCAGAGCGGAGATGAGGCCGCCGACGATGACGATGGCGAAGGGGCGCTGGGAATCCGAGCCAATGGCACGTGAAAGCGCGGCAGGGAGAAGGCCAAGAGTGGCGACGAGCATGGTCATCAAGATGGGCCTGAGGCGAAGCACCGCGCCTTCGATGGCCGAGTCTTCGATGGAATGGCCGCGAACCCGGAGCTGATTGATGTACTCGAGCATGATCACTCCGGTTTCCACGGAGACGCCGAAGAGAGCGAGAAAACCGATGCCGGAAGAAACACTCAAGTGAGTTCCCGTGGCGAGCAACGCGAGCAAACCACCGATGGGCGCAACGGCGACGTTGGCGAGAATCAGGCCGGCCCATTTCGCGGAGCTGAACATGGTGTAGAGAATGATGAAGATCACGAGCAGGGTGATGGGCACGACGATCATCAGGCGCTTTTGCGATCGCTTCTGGCTTTCGTATTCGCCGGCCCAATCGATGTGATAGCCCACGGGCAGCTTGACGCGTTCGTGGACGAGCTTCATGGCCTCTTCCACAGCGCTGCCGAGGTCGCGGCCACGCACGCTGTATTTGATGGCGACGTAACGGGAATTTTCCTCGCGGGAAATGGCTGATGCGCCGTCTTTCACATCGACTTTCGCCAACTGGGCTAACGAGACCCGCTCCCCAGTGGGTGAAAGCAGGCGAATATTTTCGATGGCTTCGCGGGTGTCGCGATACGCTGCCTGATAGCGGACGACGAGATCGTAGCGCTGCTCGCCCTGCAGCACCTGGCTGACAGCTTTGCCGCCGACCGCGGTCTCCACGGCATCCTGCACGTCGGACACATTAATGCCATAGCGCGCAGCTTGTTTGCGGTCGACCGAAATATTTAAATTGGGCTGGCCGAGGACGCGGAAGAGCCCGAGATCAGCGACACCCGGAACGCTGCGCATGACGTTCACGATTTCGTCGCCTTTGTCTTCGAGAACCTGCAGATCGTCGCCATACAGCTTGATCGCGAGCTCGCCTTTTACACCGCTGACCGCTTCTTCCATGTTGTCGGAGATGGGCTGCGAGAAATTCCAGAGGATGCCGGGCATTTTGCTGAGTTCGCGATCCATGGCGGCGATGAGGGCGTCTTTGTCTTCGTGAAACACCGGGCGCCATTCCTTCTTGGGCTTGAGGTCGACGAAATATTCGGTGTTGAAGAAACCGGTGGCGTCGGTTCCATCGTCGGGGCGGCCGACTTGGCTGGTAACAACGGTGACTTCAGGAAAAGAAGCAAGCGTCACCCGGGCTTGGTTCGCGACGCGCACACCTTCGCTGGGGCCGGTGCTGGGAGCCAGCGTGCCGCGAACCCAAACCGCGCCTTCGTCAAGATGAGGCAGGAATTCGGAGCCGATGAAACCGCTGACCATGAGGAACACGGCGCCAACCACGGCCAAGGCGCCCGCGCCGACCGTGACGACCTTGTGCTCGATGGCCCAGCGCACAGCGAAGCGGTACTTGGCGGTCAGGAACTTCATGACGGGGTTGGGCCATTCCTTCACGCCGTGGCTGAAAACCATGAGCGCCAGGACGGGCGCAATCACGATGGCGAAGATCAGAGCGCCCAGCAGCGCGAAAGAGACGGTCCAAGCCATAGGCTTGAAGAGGCGGCCTTCGACGCTCTGCAAGGTAAAAATCGGAAGGTAGGCGGCGATGATGATGGCGCGCGCGTAGAAAACGGGACGCAAAACTTCCATCACGGCGTCACGGATATGCTCCATCGGCGTCTTGTGTGAGCCAGCTGCCGTACTGAAATGGCGAACGATGTTCTCGATGATGACCACGCTGCCGTCCACGACCATGCCGAAATCGAGTGCGCCCAAGGAGAGAAGATTGGCGGGAATTTTGTTGAGGTCGAGACAGATCGACGCGAACAGCAACGAGAATGGAATGGTTAGCGCGACGATGAACGCGCCGCGAGGATTACCAAGAAAGAAAAACAGGATCACTGAGACCAGGAGAATCCCAACGGTGAGATTCTCCATCACCGTGCGCGTGGTCACGTGAAGCAGATTGCTGCGGTCGAGGAATGGGACGATTTTTACGCCGGGTGGCAGGATGTGGTCGTTGAGCTCGTCGACTTTGGCGTGGATGGCGGCGAGGGCTTCGTCGGCGTTGGCGCCCTTGCGCAGCAGGACGATTCCCTCCACGACGTCGCCGTCGTCTACGACCTTGCCGTCGGAGGTGTGAATGGACTTGCCGATTTGTCCGAGGCGAATTTTCGCACCCTGGGTGACGGTGGCGATGTCTTTCAGGCGCAGCACCGTGCCGTTCTTGGCGGTGATCGGAGTTTGCTCGATGTCTTCGACGCTGGTGTACAGCCCGAGCACGCGGACGTTGATTTCCTGCAGCCCCGATTCGACAAAGCTGCCGCCAGCGTTGGCATTGTTGTTGGCGATCTGCTGTTCGACCTGCGCGATACTGAGACCGTGCGAGACGAGCGCGTTGGGATCGAGGCGAACTTGATATTCGCGGGTGATACCTCCAAAGCTGGAAACGTCAACAACGTTGGGCACGGACTTGAACTGTTTTTCGAGCGTCCAGTCTTCGAGCGATTTCAATTCCATTAAGTCGTATTTAGGGTTGGTGCTTTTCAGCGTGTACCAGTAGATCTGGCCGACGGGACTCCAGTCGGTGCCCATCTGAGGCTGCAGGCCATTCGGCAACGTGACTTGCGACAGACGCTCGAGAACTTTGGCGCGATTCCAGTCGTTGTCGGAATAGTCGTCAAAAATGAGCATGACGCTGGACAGGCCGAACAGCGACTGTGAGCGGAGATGCGCCAAATGTGGCAGGCCATTCATCTGAATTTCGATGGGAGTCGTGACTTGCTGCTCGACCTCTTCGGCGGCGCGTCCGGGCCACTGGGTGATGATCTGGACGTAATTATTGGCGACGTCGGGATAGGCTTCGACCGGCAAATTATGGAAGGAAATACCGCCCCAAACGAGCAAGAGTATCGCGAGAGCGATCACCATGAACCGGTTGTTCAGCGCGAAATCGATCAGGCCGCGCATGGATTCACCCGCGTCGTGGATACGTGCAACTGCACTATTGCTCCACCGTGTTTTGAAGAACCAAAGCGTCGCGCACGACTTGGTCGCCCGGCTTTAGACCCGATTTAATTTGCTGGGTTTTGTCGGGAAGAGTGGCGCCGGCGACGACGGCGATGCGGCGAAATTTGGTGCTGCCCGCCGGTACGTAGACCCAATCGCGATCATGCAAGTGAAGAATCGCAGTGGGGGGAACAGTGGCGTAAGATTCTTTCTTCTGGCCCTTGAAAGTGGCGGTGGCGAACATTCCCGGGCGCATTTCGCCATCGTTTTTGACTTCGATGCGGACCTTGGCAGTGCGGAGGGCCGGATCGAGAACCGCTCCGATATTGCTTACTTTCCCTTTGATGACTTGATCGGGGTAGGCGTTCAGGCGCACATCGGCGGTATCGCCGAGGCGAACCTGCGGAACATCATTTTCGTAAACGTCGCAGACGATCCAGACGCGAGAAAGGTCCGAGATGGTGAAAGGATTGGCGGCGGAAAGTCCCTGCACGCCCGAAGCATTGGTAACCTGCTGGTCGGTGATCACTCCGGAAATGGGCGCGACGATATCGACGATGCCGGAGGGGTGGTCGATGGAGCCGCCCAGGACGCGGAGCTTCTGGGTCGAGGTTTCGACGTCGACCTTGGCTTTATTTTCGGCGTCCTCGGCGATCTGGAAATCATTCAAAGAAATGGCGCCGTGATCGTATAAGCCTTTGGCGCGGTCGTACTGCTTGCTGGCCAGAATTTCGTCGGCGACTGCTTTTTGATAATCGGAGAAGGCGCCGGAAATGTCGCTGCTTTGAACGCGGAGCAGGACTTCTCCTTTGTGCACGGCGTCGCCCAGGCGCGCGCGAATATCGACGACGCGGCCGGACGCGACGGAGATGACCGGGACGGTGCGCGAAATATCCGGCGCAACCACGCCGGTGGCGACCAGTTCTGAAGCAGATTTGTATTCGCCCGCGGTAGCCAAAGGAAATTGCTCGGGATGATCGACGACCACGTTATTCGGATCGCCAGCGGTCTCGACTTGGACCGGAGGCGGAGCGCCCGCGGAGAAATCTTTTTCAGCGGCTGGGCCGCCGCAGCCGACGAGAAACGCTGCCGACACGAGCCCCAGGGCCATTCCGAATTTAGCCAAGCCATTCATTGCGACCCTCACAAATAAATCGACAACCCTTTGAATATCAGAAAATCGTAAAGAACATATAAGAATGCGGCCAGAAGCCGGTAACGGCTTTAAACGGCCGATTGATGGGAATGAAGCGGCGGCAGCAGACAGTCAACTCCGCCGTTTCGAATTATAGGGAATAAACGGGAGGGGCGCGGCCCGAAAACGAAACGAGGAAGGCGTCCACGGGACGCGAGCCGGAATTATCAGCGAGCATGCCGATAAGCGAGGATTCGCCGTCGAGGATTGGGCGATTCAGAGTGACATGGATGGTTGCCGTTGAGTGCGTCGCCGGAGGGTGGTACGGACAGGCCACGCAGGTGGTGTGGCGGCGGCCGGCGGCCTCCTCGAACACAATCAACTCAGAGTGCAAATCGTCTGTCAGTGAAACCATGAAGAAAAGTAGGATCAGGGCACAGACGAGGGCGGTCCATTGGTGCCAAGGCGAGTATTCGCGTTCGCGAGGCTGACGGGTCCAGCGCGTGCGCCAGACTGATAAGCCCGCCAGTGCGATCACGAACCAGAGAGCGTTAAGAAATAATTCCATTCGCGCGAAATCCTCAGAAAGAATGCGGGCCGCGGCTGCGCGTTACGATGAAAAGGCGCGGCAGCAGACCATAATTTACTATGCGAGGCGCGGACGCGCAATCTCGTAACGGCGCCCTAGCTTCCGGAAAGCAAATGTTCGGTTTGTTCGAGCGCGGCCGGGGCATCGGCAGGATTCGGCAAGCTGCCCTGGGCGAAATTCCGATTCCCTCCCCCTTTGCCGCCATACTTCTGGATGGATTCACGCAGCAGTGATCCGAGGTCGGCGGTCGGAGGCAGCGCGCCAGGCGTTTGGGCAAAGACTACGTGGCCTCCGGCGCGGCTGGCCAGGAGCGCCACGACCTTGGACTCCGCGACAAGTTTGGCAGCGAGAAGCCCGAGATAGTTCGCGCTGGCCTCCTCTAAAACGACGGCGATGACAAAGGGACCGTTCGGTTCGGCCGGAGCGGAACGAGCGCCGTGCTGAGCCAGCAAATCGCGGGCTTCGAGTTGGGCGAGACGGTCTTCCATTTTTTTGGCGCCGCTTTGCGCGGCGCGGCGTTCTTCCTGCCACTTGGAAATTCCGGCCGGGACGTCGGCCAGGGCGCAGGTGAGCACGGCGGCGGCTTGGGTGAGCGTGGCGAAGTCGGAGCGCGCTGCGTTGAGGGCGCGATAGCCAGCGACGTATTCAATTCTCCAAAGATCGCGACGGCGTTCGAGTTTGCGGATCAACAGCAGGCCGGCTTGGCCGGTGCGGGCCAGGTGGGTGCCACCGCAGGGCTGGCGGTCGAATTCTGCGATATCGATGGCACGCAAGACGCCCTGGCGTTCGACCGTTTTGCGAATACCGGCTTCGGCGAGCTCCTGCGCGCTGCCGAAGCGCACCAGGACTTCGCGGTCTTCAAAAATAATTTCATTGGTGCGTCGCTCGGCGGCTTCGAGGTGTTTGGGTTGGATGGAAGGAGCCTCGATATCGATCGAGGAAGTGACTGTGCCTAGGTGGAATGACTTGGTTTGAAAGCCGAAAAGTTCGACGAACGCGGCCGAGAGCAAATGTTGCGCGGTGTGCTGCTGCATGTGGTCGATGCGGCGAGGCCAGTCGATCTTTCCCACGACCGGGCCGGGTGGGAGTTCGGCGGAGGTGTAATGAACGATTTCGTCGTGCGTGTCGGCGCCGGTGGCGTTTTTTGCAGCTCCGGTGGGATCGTGCAGGTCGTCGACGACTTCCAAAACTTCAGCGGCGCCGAGGCGTCCGGTGTCGTGGGGCTGGCCACCCGAGCTGGGATAAAACGCGGTGCGGTCGAGGATGACTTTCCAGCGCTCGCCGTCGCGTTCGCAGGAAACGACGTTCGCTTCGAATTCTTTTTGGAATGAATCGCGATAGTAGAGGCGTTCGGTCACGACAAATTCTCCAGATGCATTTTAGCGCAAGCGAGAATATCACAGCGCGGCACTGCACCGGCGGGCCGCCGGGACATACGATAGAATAGAAACGTGGCAATCAAACTGATCGCAATGGACATCGACGGCACGCTGCTGGATAGCAAGTCGCAGCTGCCGGAAGAAAATCTGCGGGCGGTGGTGGACGCGGCGGCGAGAGGGATCGAGGTCGTGCTGGTGACGGGGCGCCGGTTCGATTTCGCGCTGCCGATCGCGCAATCGATACCGTGCGAACTGCATCTGCTGGTGAACAATGGCGCGCTGGCGAAATCGAAAGAGGGAGCGACGCTGATGCGTTCGCTGCTGCCGCGAGAAACGGCGCGGGAGATTCTGAAGGCGACTCCGGAGTATCGCGATTTCGCCGGGGTGGTGTTCGACCGGAACGAAGGGCACCGGGTGATCCTGGAGAAGGTGGATTGGGACGATCCTTTTCGCGGCGGCTACTTCCGGCGGAACCGCGAGCACATCGGAATCTGTTCTCCGCTGAGCGATTGCCTGGAGAACGAAGATCCGATTCAGGTGATGTACACAGGCAACTGCCGACCGATGCGCGACGCGATGGAAAAACTGGAAACGGTAGCGTCGAAACACGGTTTCGCGCTGTCGCTCACCGAATACCTCGAGCGGAATCTATCGGTGTTGGATGTGCTGCACGGCGACGTGACCAAGGGATCTGCGTTGCGGCGGTGGGTCGACCTCCGTTCTATCGAGCGCGAAAACGTGATGGCGATCGGCGACAACTGGAACGACCTGGAGATGCTGGAGTTTGCGGGCCGGCCGGTGGTGATGGGCAACAGCGTGACAGCACTGAAAGAACGCGGCTGGCCGGTGACGGGATCGAACGACGAAGCTGGGCTGGCTGACGCTATACGCACATACGCGCTGGATGGGGCGGCTGAAACGGTATAATGAGCTTAACGATGACACGCCCGATCTTAGTTGCCTGGTTTCTGATTACAGGTGGATTCGCCTGCGGTTCGCCGGCGATGGCGGACTATGCGGTCCTGAAATCCGGTGCGCGCCTGCATATTACCGGATACCAGCAGAACGGCGATCAAATCCGGTTGACAGTCTCGGGCGGGACCATCGACGTGGCGGCCGCGGATGTACTGACGATCGAGCCGGAAGATCAATTCACCGCATTGCCGCCGGCGTTCAGCGCAGCTAAAGGTCCTTACGGGAGTTTGATTCGCGCCGCGGCGGAAAAACACGGCGTGGACGAGCATCTGATCACGCACGTAATTGCGGTGGAATCGAATTTTAATCCGCGGGCGACTTCGCACAAGCAGGCGCTGGGATTGATGCAGTTGCTGCCGTCCACGGCGGCGCGGTTTTCAGTCTCGAATGTGTTCGATCCGGCTCAGAATATCGATGCCGGAACCCATTATTTGAAGACTTTGCTGGCGCGCTACAGCGGCAATGTTTCGCTGGCTCTGGCTGCCTACAACGCCGGACCGGAAGCGGTCACACGATTCGGCGGCATTCCTCCCTTCCCCGAAACACAGAAATACGTAAGAACGATCACCACGCAGCTGGCTCAAGATAAACCGCAACTTCCCAAGAATTAGCGACTCCATTTTTAATTCACAGCTGGAAAGAACATACGACTATTGCGGCGGTGTTTGCGGCTGCGAAGGCTGTTGACCGCCCGACGACGGGCCGAACGAACTGCCGGAATTGTTGAAGGAGCTGCCGCTACTTGGGGAACTGCCCGGGGCGCCCGTTGCGCCGGGAAGGCTGCCGCCTAGAATTCCGCCCTGGCCGGACGCTCCCTGCTGCTGCGCGGCTGCGGCGTCTTCCAGCGGATTCCAGATAAATTCCCAGTCGATGTATTTTTTCCCTCCGTGGTAGACCTTCTGGGACTTTCGGTCACCCGTTGCCCCGACTCCGGTGAGGAAACCGCCCAAGACAGGGCCGTCCACCGGACCAGTGGGCTTAAGGGCGGTGAGGGCGGCAACATTTGTTTGGCCCGAGGCTCCGGACAGGAGCGACGTAGTCGAAGTGGGTGCCTGACCGCCGAGGATTCCGCCGGCTCCGCCGAAAGCACCTCCTGGGCTTTGAGGATTTTGACCGGTCAGAGGAGGCTGACCAGACGTGGGCTGATTCGGATCTTGGCCCGGGAGCTGACCGTTTGGAGCATTCGGATCTTGGGCGCCTGTACCGTTGGTCGTTCCGTTGGCGGGATTGGTACCTGTTCCGGATGTGGGAGTCTGACCCGAAGAATCGGAATTGCTTCCCGAATTCGACAAGGCGGAGACCGGAATTCCGGGCTGTCCGGGGATTTGCTGGGTCCCGGGCATGGCGCCGCCGTTCAAATCGAGCAGGGCCATTTGTTGCAGCGTCGCGTAGCGGGTGCTGCCGATGATCTGACCGGCTTGATTCACGTAAATGAAGCGCCAGGCACCCTCGGCCGGATCCATCGGATTCTTATACTGCTGACGAAGAAAATGAAGTTCGGGCAGGCCCTTGGTGAGGTCGTCGATGGTTTGCGGGTACTTGCCGGTCTTGTGGTAATAGAGGCGAATCGCGCGGACGTATTGATTGCCGCGCCAGATGGCCTCTTCTTCTTTCGCGCGGCGATTTTGGGTGGCGCCGACTTCGAGAACAACCAGCGACAGCGCGACCATCACGCCGACCAGCCCGAGCGCGAAAAGAAGCGCGAAGCCAGATTCCGAATCGCGCCGGCGAGCGGGACGAGCTGATTCCCCGCTGGAAATTCTGCGGTGCGCCGCCGCGGATAACCGGCGAGCGAATTTGAGAAGCGGGTTCATTTACAAACCGGGACCTGGGTTGGGCTGAGAATTGTCGCCGCCGACGGCGCCCGCTCCACCACCGGCACTCGCGGGGGCGACCATCTGGACGGTCACGTGCCGCTGCGAGGAAATTTCCTCGACGTCCGCGGAGTCGTTGCCAATTTTGTCGAGACGGAATCGATTCAGGAATACGGCGCCCTCGGTGACGACCAGGACGTCTTCGCCGTCGAGGAAAAAGGCCACGCGCTTGCCGCTTTGGGGCATGGAGGCGAAGCCAAAAAGAGTCGCTCCGACATTGACCGGCGCTGGGGGAGGCGGAACCTGGGGACCGTAAGTTTTGTGTTCGAGACGCTCTTTCTCGGCCTTGGTCATCGGCGGAGGAGGTGGAGGCCCGAATGAAAAAATGTTGCGGTGCGCCCCTTCGTAGTCGTCTCTTTTCAGTTTCTCGAGAAGATCGATGCGCAACTGCGGCTCGTCGACGTTGATGGGCGTGAATTTGGTTTCAGCAGCCAAAACTCCGGGGAGCCCGGCGCTGGGATCCTTGGGGAATACGAAAGAGTAGGTAAAGTAGGCGAGAACCAAGAGCAGCGCGCCTAGCAGGTAAGTTTGGGTACGTTTCGGCATCGCTCAGGACCTGAAATACGTGCGCAAATCGAGATGCAATCGGATCAAGGAGCCTGGAGCGCCCACTCCGGCCGTGCCGGCGGTGGTGGAATCAAGTTTTAGTTCGCTCAACAGATAGAAATACTTCGACTGTTCGAGGCCGTTAATAAATTTGAGAATCGACGGGTAGTCGCCTTCCACGGTGTCGGTGATATTGATTTGCTGGACGCCGCGGCCTTTTACTTCTTTTTGCTCGAAGGCCACACCGGAACTCTTCACCGAAGCTTTGGCCGCGAGGCCGCCGAGGTCGGCCTCGATTTTGGAGTAGCCATCGGCGGTGCTTTCAAAATCGGTGCGGTAGAAAGTGTCGTATTCCTTGGTGACGCCGGTCATGGAATCGCGGATGCGTTCGCCGCGGGCCACGTCCCCTTTTAGCGACTTGGCGAGCAGTTCGAGGCGATCCCGTTCAGCGCGCATGGATTGTTCGCCTTCACGAGTATTCTGCCAACTGAGGTAAACGAGGCCGAGGTCGGCGACGAGCAGCACGACGAGTGCGCCGATGATCCAACCTTTCAGGACGCGCCAGGGCATGGTCATAGTCAGATGGTGGCGTACCACGCGGTGAGATCGACGGTAATGCGGTCGGGGAGGCCGGGCTGATCCTCATTACGATCGGTCTTCACGCGAATGTCGGAAAACACTTTGGATTTTTCGAGCGTCTGCAAAAATTGAATTTTGCCTTCTTCGGTTTGGGCCCCAACGGTGAGCTCGACGGTAGCCCGGCCGCTATCTAGCTTGGGCGAAATTTTGATGACCCGCACGCCGGGGGGCAAAGTTTTCTCGAGGTCCATGAAGATCTTGGTCCAGGGGAAGCTGCGCTGGCCGATCAGCGAATTCAAGAAAGCAGCGCGATCGAGAACTTCCTTCGAGCCAGGGGTCTGAAAGAAAGTTTCGAGCTTGGCTTGTTTGTCGCGATTGGTGCGGATTTCGGATTGCCAGTGGGAAATTTCAGCACGCAGCTCGCGATTAGCGCGCCATGACGTGTAGGCCGCGTGAGCCATCAGCAAGAAGACCAGCGCCCCGAGCGCCCCGAGCGCCGCGGCTCCGGCGGCAAAGGGCCGCTTATTCTCAATCGGAGTGGTGGAAAGATTTAGGCGCAGTTTCATGATCGAGTTTTTGAGGGGCCGAGCTTAGCCCTCATTCAACATCCAGCCGACCAGCGGGTCGAGATCGTGCTGCAATAAGTCCCTTGTGCTGGACTCCAGCGGCGAGGCGTTTTCGGAGTCCGCCAGCGAGCCCACCTGACATTTTAGTTCTTCGGCGAGGGCGCGGCGAAAGACTTCTTCGCGGGCTCCGAAGCCGGTAATGCGGGCGCGATCCGGCGAATTTCCCCAGGTGTCCTGATAGAACGCGACGGCCGGAAAAATTTCGTCGAGCATGGACTGGACGTCGAGCGCGGCGGGATCGCCGGCCATTTCGGTAGAACGGTAGATGGAGAGGTTGCTATCGCGCACGATGACCGTGGTCATTGTTTTCCCGCTCATACGAACCAGCAAAGTGGCTCCCGAGTCCGGGAGCAGTGGCAGGGTGGAAAGGGTCGAACTCAAAATCACCCGCGATTTTAATTCCAGCGGCTCGACGAGATCTTCGTACTCGCGCACGATGCGTTGGCGGGCGACGGCGGTTACGACTTCGAGCGCGCCTTCTTTGCCGGTCTGACGCATCCAGGACACCACTGTCTCGTCCACATCGAAGGGAACGCTTTTTTTGAGGCGCCAGCGGAGCAAGGGCAACGCTTCATCGGCGCTGCGCGGCAGGGTTTCGAAAGGGAGAATGAAAACGCGAACGACGGGATCGGGTATGAGCAAGGCCATCGGCGCGCCGCGCGGCGGAACGCGGTTGAAAACTTTACGGAGCGCGGTGCGCACCGCTTCAGGCTGAATCACATTGGCGTCGACTGGTGAAGGCATGATCGCACCGACCGGCAGCGGTTCGACGGCATGGGCTTCGAGATGGCCCTCGACCTTGGACCACTGCGCCGCGGCGACATGGGTGGAAGAGATTTCCGCAACCAGCGAGGGGTGAGGCATGGCGTTGAGCCAGCGATCGAGACGCCGCACCGGTCCCAGATTGAAGAACTGGGTAGCGATGGACGGCGCGCTAGTCAAGGAAGGTCACCTTATTGATTTCGCGCAAAGTGGTAACGCCGGCGCGAATTTTCGCTAAGCCCGAATCACGAAGGAAAGACATGCCCTCTTCGCGTGCGACGCGCTTGATTTCGGAAGTGGGCCGGCGGTTGATGATCATTTCGCGAATGTGATCGGAGAGGTCGAGGAGCTCGGTAATCGCGGAACGGCCGCGATACCCGCTACCCGAACATTCGAGGCAGCCGGCGCCTTCGTAGAAGGCCACATCGGCCCATTCGGCAGGGTCCAGCGCGGATTCCTTGAGCACTTCGGGCGCGTAGTGCACTTGCTTCTTGCAGCTCTCGCAGATGACGCGAACCAGACGCTGGGCCATGATGCAGTTCAGCGCCGAAACGAAGTTGTACGGCTCGACACCCATGTTGATGAAGCGGCCGATGACGTCGGTGACGTTGTTGGCGTGGACGGTGGTGAAAACCAGGTGGCCGGTTAGCGCGGAGTTGATGGCGATCTGGGCTGTTTCCTGGTCGCGGATTTCGCCGACCATGATTTTGTCCGGGTCGTGGCGCAGGATGGAGCGCAAACCGCGGGCGAAGGTGAGGCCTTTCTTCTCATTTACCGGAATCTGAGTGATGCCGCGGACCTGGTATTCGACCGGGTCTTCGATGGTGATAATTTTGTCTTCGTCGTTCTTGATTTCGTTGATGGCGGCGTAAAGCGTCGTGGTCTTTCCCGAACCGGTCGGTCCGGTGACGAGCACCATGCCGTACGGCTCCTGGATGTAGCGGCGGAAACGGACTTTGTCCGGACCGTCGAAGCCAACCACGTCGAGCGTCAGGTTGCGAAATTTTTCGCTCAGCGTTTCTTTGTCCAGAACGCGCAGCACAGCGTCTTCGCCGTGCACCGAAGGCATGATCGAAACGCGGAAGTCGACGAAGCGGCCTTTGTAGCGGACGCGGAAGCGGCCGTCCTGCGGGACGCGGCGTTCGGCGATATCCAGTTCGCTCATGACTTTGATACGGGAAAGAATGGTGGCGTGCCATTCCTTGGCCAGCGGCTGCATGGCGTACTGCAGCACGCCGTCAATGCGGTACTTCACCACCACTTCGGTGCTGCGCGTTTCGATGTGAATGTCACTGGCGCGGCGCTCGAGGGCGGTGAAGATGACGGTATCGACCAGGCGGACGACGGGGCTAACCCCAGAGTCGCGCGTGAGCTTATCCATCGAGATGTTTTCGTCGCTGTCTTCGTCGTCGTGGACGACCTGGAGGGTGAAGCCTTCCGTGGCTTGGTCGAGCACGCGCTGGGACTGCTCGGTACGCTTCAACAGATCATCAATCTGCGAAGCGGTTGCGACTTTAATTTGCAGCTTCTTGCCGAGCAACAAGGCCAGCTCGTCGGTGAGATGCAACTGGCTGGGGTCGGCCATGGCGACCATCAAGGCGTTGTCGCGCGCTTCCATGGGCACGAATTTGTAACGGAACATCAATTCGGCAGGAATGCTGCGGAACAATTCGGGGTCAATGCGCTGTTCACGAAGATCCACGAAGGCGCAACGGTAGCGTTCAGCCAGCTTCTTGGCCTGATCGCGTTCGACGTCGCTGGTGACGACCGGGACCACCGGTACGGCCGGATTGTTGGTGGATGTAGCCATAGATTTCTAGCCCCCGGAACCCACTTGAAGGGAGAAGAGCGGCAGATACAGCGATATCAAAATGAAGCCTACCACAACGGCCATGACCACCAAAATGGCGGGCGAAACCCAGATCAGCGTGCGCTGGAGGCGGGTGCTGACTTCTTCTTCGTAGAATTCGGCGACGCTGGTGAGCATCGCGGCCAAGGCGCCCGAAGCCTCGCCGACTTCGATCATTTCGAGGGCCAGCTCCGGCACCAGGTGAGTTTCGGCCAAGCTTTCGTGCAGCGTGCGGCCTTCTCTCACGCGCGAGGCTGCGGACTGCACCGAAGTGGCGATCAGGCGGCTATCGATGGCTTGCGCAGAGGTTTCCAGGCCAGACACCAGGGGCGTGCCGCCGGCCAGCAAAGTCGAAAGCGTCCGGACAAATTGAGCAATCTGTCCTTTCAGCCAGATGTCGCCCATGATCGGAACCTTAGGCTTGAGGCGATCGATAGCCAGCGCACCCTGATCGGTGCGGGTCCAAATGTAGAGGAGGGTGATCACGGCAACCAGCGCAAGGAAGAAGATCACAAAGTAGTTGCGAAGCGGGACCGCGATATCGAGCATGAATTGGGTGATGGGAGGCAGCGAAATCCCCAAGTCCGCGTACAGCTTGGCGAATTGCGGCATGGCAAAAGTCATCAGGTAAGTCAACGTAACGATTACGGCGACGATCAAGATGCTCGGATAGATCAGCGCGGTGATCAGCGCTTTCTTAAATCCGGTGCTGACGCGCAAATAGGAAACGTACTGTTCGAGGACTCCGGAAAGATTTCCGCTGCGTTCGCCGGCGGTGATGGCGGTGACGTATACCGGAGGAAAAATGCCCTGGGCTGCGAGCGCTTCGGATAGCAGCGCGCCTTCGCGAACTCGCTGGCGAACATCCTGCAAGGTCGGCCGCAAACTCTGGGCGGCGGCACGCTCGGCCAGCAAGTCTAGCGCGCGAAGAATGGGCAGGCCGGCTTTTATGAGCGTGTTGAACTGCTGGTTGAAGATGAGGAAATCATTCAGGTTGAGCTTGCGGGAGCGGGAGCGCCCGAACTGCGAAAAGATGTTGAGGTTGCCTTTGACCGAAAAGACGTGGAGGCCGCGGTCGGAGAGCTTCTGGCGAGCTTCTCCTTCGGACGTCGCCGTCTCCAAATGCTGGAAGATCCGGCCGTTCGTGTCTCCGACTTTGCAGATGTACTCGGCCACGTTTGTTAGACGGACTCCCCCAAGGGAAGTCTTGTGTAAAGTTTACCATATCGAAGAATGGGGGCGTTCAGGGCGAACCTAAAGGCTTCCTAATGTTGCTACAACGGCTAACGAATGGAGCCGGCGAGGTCGGCTTCATCTACGATGGAAACTCCGGCGGGCGGGGCGAAATGAAATTTGGTCTCGGCAATGGGCAGCCCTTCTTCCCAGTCTTTGAAGCGAAATTCGGTGGTCAAGTTTCCGGGTTGACGGATGGAGACGCGAACCAGATGCGCTGCGGGATCGGCTTCGAGTAGGACATCGCGGATTTCATCGCCGGTTTCGCTCGATTCGGAGCGCGGCACGCAGCGCAGCACCGAATCATCGGGAGCGGTAGGCGCCTCGAAAGAGTCCGCTCCGGGTTTGGTCTGCAGAATTTCGAGGCTTTTGCAGAGATGAGTTAGGTCCGATTTGCCGGTGAGAAACGCAAGCGGCGTGCGCCAATCAGTACTTTTGCCGATCTTGGCGCGACTCGCGGTGTGATCGGCCGGAACGTAAAACCAGACATTGGTGCCGTCGACGATGAAGAGCTTTTCTTCGGGCGATTGATATTCCCAGCGCATGCGGCCGGGCTTCGAGAAGTACACGATTCCGGATTCGGCCGAGCCCCCGCCTTTGCCATCGGAGTACTGCTCAAAGAAAGTGGCCTTCAAGGTGGAAGCGCGGTGATAACGAGCTTCCAGGGCACGGACCACGGCCGCGGCGTCGCGCGTGGCGTCAGGCGCGAGAGCGCCATTAAGAAATAAAATCAACGTAACCAATGCCGCGAACATGCCCGCTAGTTTAGCAAGGAAGTACGGCCACGATAGCGAGCCATTGCTGACGCCACGAAAAAACTTAGGGAATGAGCGAGAGGAGACTCTACTGAATCGCCGGAAGCGCGTCGCAGGCCGCAGGGCCGGCGATGGCGGTGCCGAGCGTGTTGAAGTGGATGACGCCCGGCTCATCGGCGCAGAAGCTGTCCGTGCCGGAATAAACGCTCAGTGGGACGGCGGTGACGATGTCGGCATTATATCCAGCCGCGCAACCCGGCGGCGGGCTGGTCACCGCAGCTCCTTGTGGAGTGTAGGCAAAGGTGTAGCCGCTTTTGGTGTTGGGAGCGCTCGCGACCAGGGTGTCGATCAGAACGGCATTGTTGCAAGTGGCTGGCACAACTCCGCCCAACGCGGCGAGGCTTGGGGGAAAGCCGTTTCCCCAGGTGGTGGAATAGACCTCGGAAGCGGTCGTGATGGTGCGGACGGTCTCGACGGCAGCTGCCTGGTTGGCGGAAATTTTCGCCTGCAGGAAGTTGGGAATGGCGATAGCGGCGATAATCAGGATAATCGCGACCACGATCAAAAGCTCGATAAGGGAAAACCCTCGCGGGTGAGCGCGAGGGCCAGCAGGAGTTCGTTTGTGATTTGACTTGAGCATGGCCGCGTGAGCCTCTTACCTATAACAATAATCCAATTCCCGCTGCTGCCCCCGAGAAAGAAAACGCCGGTGCTTACTGCAGCACCAGCGCTACCGCCGCACAAGTTCCCTTTCCGGTGCCGACCGCTACACCGGTCAAGTTGTAGTGAATGACGCCGCTCTGATCCGCGCAGAAAGCGCGCTGGCCGCTCGAGCCAACGTTCTGCGGGGTGCCGTTAACTTCGAATCCCGTATACGGATTCAACACCGTGCCCGCGCCACTGTTCGGCACGTCCACGAACAAGTATCCGCTCTTCGAACCGTTGGTCAGAATCGGATCAACCAAGCAAGCGCTGGCGTACGCCGCGGTGCAAGGCGTCGCGCCGCCCAGGTTCGTCAGAGCCGGTGCAAAGCCCTGGCCGTACGTGGTGTAGAACTGGGTGTTGGTGGTCACGATCGTACGAACCGATCCAACCGCCGAAGCTTCGTTCGCCGCAATGCGCGCGCGGAGCAAGTTCGGAATTGCGATGGCCGCGATGATCAAA
>DASWVE010000102.1:0-8934 GCA_036401315.1 Candidatus Acidiferrales bacterium | reverse complement strand
AGGGGCGGGCCCGAAATGTTATTTAGATTCGTCGGTTTCGATTGCGCCGTTTTTCAGGCCCCAGGCGCGGAAACCCTCCGGAGCATTTTCCACCCCGGCAATGTTCGCGCCTTTGATCTCCGCGAGGTCCTTCCAAATCGCGCCGGCCAAATTCGCCTGACGCAGATCGGCATTACTCAGCGAAGCTCCCGTCAAATCCGCGCCCGAAAAATTGGCCCCGACCAGATCCGAATCCTGCAGCTCGGTCCGTTTCAGGGAAGCCTTCGAAAAATTCGCGTAGCGGAAATTTCCGCCGCGCAGGTTGGCGTCGGAAAAATCGGCACGCCGGAAATCGCTGTTGCGCGCATCCACCGCGCTGAAGTTTGCACGCAGCAGGGAACTTTTCGGCAGGCGCACGTCCTGCAGATACGCACCGGACACATCGACGCCGACCAGCGGCACGTGGTCCGCGTTCAATTCCTGCAGCGCCTCGAGCCGCCCGCCGCTGCCGCCTTTACCCTGCGCCGTATTGATGACCTGCCAGGCCTGATAATGTTTTTGCTTCACCCGGTCGCCCGACTCCGAAAAATAAAATATCGCCGCCACCAGAATGCTCAAGCTGCCCAGATATTCCAGCACCTCGAGCAATTTCCAGCGGCTCAAAAAATACGCGACCCAATCGAAACACCATTCGAGGCCGATGAACGGCACCGTCCAGCGGTGCCGCGCGCGTTGGCGCTCTTCGCTCCAGGGCTGGGGCTGCTCGTGCGGCGGTATAAATCGCATCAATTTGTCCCCGTCATTTGAATTACGCGCCCGCCTTCGAAAGTTTTTCTGCGCTGCTGTTCGCAACAGTCGTGGCTGGAGCCGCAGCGCCAGCAAACACGCCCGTAGGCGGCCGCTGCGCCGAAGCCACATGCTCCGGCCGCACGCCCAGCCCCACCGCGCGCGCCGGAATCCGCCGCAGCGCGGGATATTGTTTCAGCAATCGCAGCACCAGCGGCAAGCGCGTCATCGCCGTTTTGCGCGCCAGCGCTGCGCCAATCAAATGCTTGTGCGCGAATTTCTGAATACCCTGCGTCACCCGCACCGGAAATTCCCGCCGACGCTGCACTTCGCCTAACTTCTCGTCGATGCCGCGGCGATCATACAGCGCCTGCGACAAAATATTCGCCGTCGCCACCGCATCCTGAATCGCCAGATTAATCCCCACGCCGCCCACCGGCGACATAGCGTGCGCCGAATCGCCGATGCACAACAAACCCGGCCGCGACCAAACCCGCAGCCGGTCCAGCGCCACGCTCAGCAGTTTGATGTCGTTCCAGTCTTTTAGTTCCGCGGTACGACCGCGAAAAAATGGCGCCGTATCTTCCAGGTCCGCGCGAAACGCCGGAAGCCCGCGCTGCTGCAGCGCGGCAAATTCGCCTTTGCCGATCACGTACGCGCATTGCCAGTAATCTCCGCGGTTCAACGTGACCAGAATTTTCCCGCCGTGCACGCGCCCCAGCGTTTCGTTGGGATCGTCCGGATGCCGCGGCACCCGCATCCACAGCACGTCAATCGGCGCGCCCAGGTCGATCACTTCGAACGCCGCCTTCTCCCGCACCAGCGAATGCCGCCCATCCGCGCCAACCACCAGGTCGGCGCCCACTTCCAGGCCGCCGCCAGGAATTTTCGCGCGCACGCCGATCACCCGCCCGCCGGCCGCGTGATCGAAAACCAATTCGCGCGCCTCCGCACTCAGGTACAAATGAAAATTCGAATACGCCTTCGCCTGCTCCGAAACGAAATTCAGGAACTCCCACTGCGGCATCAAGCCCATGAATTTCGCGTGCGTCGGCAGCCCGGTAAAATCCGCCACCGGAGCCTCCAGGCCGTCGATCACCGCGCCAATCTCCCGCAGCTCCTGATGCGGCCGCTGCAAGAATTCTTCCAGCAGCCCCAGCTCGTACATCACCTCGGTGGTCGAAGGATGAATCGTGTCGCCGCGAAAATCGCGCAGAAAATCGCCGTGCTTTTCCAGCACGGTCACGTCCACTCCCGCGCGCGCCAGGAGCAGCCCCAGCACCATCCCGGCCGGCCCGCCGCCCACCACGCAGCATCCGGTCTGCACTCGCTCGTATTTCAGTTCCAGCTCGTCCATGGCCCCACCTCTTCCCACTTACGAGCGCGGGCTCCGCTTCGTTACTTTATTTTTGGTGCGCCATTTGCCGTCTTTCTCGTTGCTGTCGCGAACGCGCGCAGCGGTTAGCTTGCGGATCAGCGCCGCCGGCAGCGGCTGGTCCAGCGGAAACTGGATCGAGCCGCGGCCAGTTTTGAATTTGGCCAGTTCCGGCGCGAACTGCTTCATCGCCGCCGCCGTTGGATAAAAACCGAGGTGATGTTTGAACGCCGAGAACATGACCAGGATGCGCCGGTAAGAAAACGCCGGCATGCGCCACTTGATGCTTTCCACCGCTCCGGGCGCGGCGGCGCGGACTAGCGTGCGCATCTGGCGCAGCTTCGCTTGGGCTGCGGCGGGGGCCGCCGCGATGTAAGCCTCCACAGTTTTTGGCTTGGTGGATGTGGCTTTCATGATTTTCGCTCGCCTCCGCGCCGCGAGATTAGCACGGCATTCTTGGGGAGTATGGGTAAAAAACTCCCCAAAAAATTGTCGATTAGAAAATTGATATGTGATTGATTTGTGGGCATTTAGGTTCGATTTCTAATCGCCGTTGTGTCGATTAGAAATCGGATCGAGGTGGTGCGAAGGTGCGGCGGATTCGCGGGTGGGGCCGACATCGATGGCCGGTTTCCCATTTTGGGAATTGAGCGCAGCGGCGCGGGGGAGGACGGGATTCTGGATGGACACATTGAGCTGGTTGCCGGAGGACATGATCAGGTGATTGGGTGGATTTTGCCATTCGCCGCGGTCATTGATATGGGCGAAGGCGCGAACGGCCTTGATGATGTCGCCGGCAGTGGTGCGCACGCCGGCTGCATCTTCGATGAGGAGTTCGAGGGCCGAGCCGACGTTACGGCGGCGATCCTGGTGCAAGCCGGTGGCATAGGCATGACGGTAAAGGTTGCGGAAGTGGAAGCCGAATTCCTTGGCGATCGACTCGGCTCTGCGCCAGTGGATGTAATCCAGTTCAATGGCTTCACGATCGGGATGATTGCATATGATGCACTTCCGAGCGTGGCGTTCGAGAGCGGTTTCGGGATCGCGGTAAGGGCGCGGTGGTGCTGGCTTTTCGGGAACGGCCAGAACTTCTTCCAAGACTTTTTCTGGGACTTCTTCAGGGACCTCGGCCATAGATTCAGCTGGAACCTCGGGGACTTCGTTTGCGGGCTGCGGTTCAGGCGCGAATTGAGGTTCGGGTTCGGCGGTGGCGATTGGAAAAGCTTCGATGACGGGTTCGAATGCGGAGATTGGTTGGGGTTGCGGTTCGGCAACTTCTGGCTCGGCGAATTCCTGGGGGGCCTCTGCGGCGGCGCGGTTGGCGTTGGCTACGGCGCGGCGGCGGACTTCCTGGAGCTCGTCGAAGACGGCGTTGCAGAGATTGGGGAGTTTATAGACTTCGGGATTTTGCGGGGTGGTGAGGGCGAATTTACCTTCGGGGTCGTGCGAATTTCGGTATGGCTTCATGTTTTGAACACCTCGAACCAAGCTAGCATTGGTGGGAGGAGCTTTCAAACCACGCGCGTAGACGACGGTGAAGTTTTTTTTACGGTGTGGGCTTGCGTGAGGCTTGGCGACGTGGGCCGATCTTACTGTCGTTGCTGGAGGTGCAGGCGATGGTCAACTCCGGAAATGATTTCATGTCAGTATACGTTTACATCATCTGTGCTATCATTCTTAAAACGTAATTTCTTGGTAATCTCCATAATTGACTCCGATTAAGCTGAGCCGCACGAATTGCGATGATCCGGGAGTGCCTTGTGAAGAAAACGGTATTAGCGATTGCATTGCTGTTGATTGCAGACGCCACCTTCTGTCAGCAAAATACGACGAACACGGACTGCGAGGTAAACGGTCAACACGTGAACTGCACATCTACGACTACGAACTCAACTCCGCCAGGCGGCGGAGCGCTAGCAGGTGTCAACAAAGCCATGGCAGCTAATCGAGAACGCGTTGACGCTAACAGGGCGCGACGTGCTCAGCTGGCGCAACAGTCCAATGCCAACGCCGATCTAAAGCAAGCCGAAGAGAACCGCGTCTTGGTAAATATCGTCTACTGTAGACAAAATGCGACCGGCAGCGTGACTGCGGGGGACGGGCAAGTTAAATCTTGTCCCGATGAGCTCGCATACGCGAAAGCTGGGTGTGCCGTTATGCCCGCGATGGATTTGTGTAAAGTCTTCATGTCGCGGGCACAAGTGGAAAAAATGTTTGCGGACCTCGCCGAAAAATTCCGAAACGATCCTCGAGCGAAGAAACATGATTGTCAGATGTATTACGATTCTTTGTTTCGGACCCAGACAAAATGGGCTTGCTTGAGCTTCCCGGAAACAAAATGGCCACTCCGCGACGGAACCTATCAGCCTTGCCCTACGCCTCTACCGTAATTCTGATGCTCGAAGGATCGACGCCCAGGCTGATTGCTAACCGACGTTTCGCCTCTGCAATTGTGAGTGATTCATTCGTGCGACTGACTTGTTTCGAGTCATGTTCATCGTGAGCGTCTGATTCGCTGGGTTCGAGCGGAATTCGGGCAATATGCGGGTGCTCTAGACCTGCGCCAGCTCCAACGTGTAAAACAGGCTTACTTGCTTCCGGTTGATATAGCGATATCCACATGCCTCGCCCCAACTGTACTTTGCGTCCGGCCTTTCGACGCGCGGCATAAGCGCGGTCAAACCGCTCACGCATTTCTGACGCCTCAATCATGTGCACTTGGCCGAATCTCGGGTTCTCAGGGTCATCGACGGAAACGGCAAGCACCAAATCCACGTCGGCAAGCGTTCCCCACTCTGTGTCCCTCAAGTTTCTGGCAAAAGCAATCCAGGTGTTTTGGGACGTGCGGATCGACACCAGCCTCGTCTTACCGCCCTTCGTGATTTGCCGCACGCTTGATTTTCCTAGTCCCGGTTTCTTCTCAACCTGCCAGCCTTGGTCGCGAAGTACGTCGAGACCTATCCGGAACAGCCGGTCTCTTGTTTCCACTTTTTCCGGTGTTTTGAATATGTTCGTCATTTGTTTCTCCTATGTTTTATGATTTATAGACAAGATGTGCACAACATCACAAGGTGCAGATTTTGTTGCGCATTCTCCTCTTTGTCAAGTGTTTGTTATGGAGCAATCCTTGGTAGGCTTGGAGCGGTGTCGGCTGTTGCTCCGAGACCTACGCTCGAAGTCGCGGGGAGTCGACACCGTGAAACTTGTGCGCCTAATGTGGCACGGAGATAGAATAGTAGACGTTGATTCGCGCGTTTGGAGCGCGGCTTTTACAGTGAGGGCATAACTTATGACATCGACAGCGACTACGAGCGGCGGGAAGTATCCGGGGAATCCGGAGGGCGCGGTTTTGGAGGCGAAACCGGCGGGAGCGAAACTGGCTCCGGTGAAGATGGAGCGCGGGGAATTCGCGAACGAGGCGTTCATCGATTTTTCGGTGGCGGAAAATCGCGCGGCGATGGTGGCGGCGCTGGCGCAGGTGAAGGCGATGTTTGGGCGGGAATATCCGCTGACCATTGGCGGCGAGCGGGTTTTCACCGTGGCCAAGACCGAGTCGCGGAATCCTTCGCAGCCGGACCAGGTGATTGGCGTATTTCAGAAGGCCACGGTGGAGATGGCCAACACCGCGGTGGAAAAAGCGGCGGCGGCGTTCGAGCGTTGGAAGCGCGTGCCGGTGGAGGAGCGGGTGGCGTGCCTCTATCGCGCGGCGGATATTTTGCGCGCGCGGCGCTACGAGCTGGATGCCTGGCTCTCCTATGAGATTGGCAAGACCTGGCCGGAAGCGGATGCGGATATCGCCGAGCTGATCGATTTCTGCGAATACTACGGGCGGGAAGCGCTGCGTTTGGGCGCGCCGCAGAAGCTGACTCCCTACCGCGGCGAAAACAATTATATGAAATATATTCCGCTGGGCGTGGGCGTGATTATTCCGCCGTGGAATTTCGCGGCGGCGATCATGGGCGGGATGACGGTGGCGGCGGTGGTGACCGGAAACACGGCGATCGTGAAGCCTTCGAGCGATTCGCCGACGATTGCGGCGATTTTTATCGAGATTTTGTATCAGGCGGGAGTGCCGTCGGACGTGATCAGCTTCTTTACCGGGCCGGGGAGCACGGCGGGAGAAGCGCTGGTGACGCACGCGAAGACGCGATTTATTGCGTTCACCGGTTCGAAAGAAGCTGGGTTGCGGATCGCGGAGCAGGCGACCAAAACGCAGCCGGGGCAGGTGTGGATCAAGCGCACCGTGCTGGAAATGGGCGGCAAGGACGCGATTATCGTCGACGAAGAAGCGGACGTGGACGCGGCGGTGGAAGGCGTGGCGCTGTCGGCGTTCGGGTACCAGGGGCAGAAGTGCTCGGCGTGTTCGCGGGCGATTGTGAGCGAGAAAATTTACGACGAATTTTTGGGCAAGCTGGTCGAGCGAGTGAAGAAGATGACGGTCGGGTCGATCGAGGATCCGGCGAATTATATGGGGCCGGTGATCAATCAGGCGGCGATGACTTCGATTTTGGGGTACATCGACCAGGGCAAAAAAGAAGGGCGCTTGATGACTGGCGGGAAACATACCGGCGCGGCGGGATATTTTATCGAGCCCACGGTGATTGCAGATGTGGATCGCAAGGCGCGAATTTTCCAGGAAGAAATTTTTGGTCCGGTTTTGGCGGTGACCAAGGCTAAAGATTTTGATGAGGCTTTGTCGATGGCCAACGACAGCGAATTTGGATTGACTGGCGCGGTGTATTCGCGGAACCCGGAGAAGATCGCGCGGGCGGAAGAGGAATTTCACGTGGGAAATTTGTACATGAACCGGAAGTGCACCGGCGCGATGGTCGGCGCGC
The DNA here is from genome assembly GCA_036401315.1 of Candidatus Acidiferrales bacterium. Taxonomy (GTDB): domain Bacteria; phylum Acidobacteriota; class Terriglobia; order Acidiferrales; family UBA7541; genus Palsa-295. The sequence continues at coordinate 1,956 of DASWVE010000102.1, read as the reverse complement.
ATCCGTTTGGCGGATTTAATATGTCCGGGACGGATTCGAAATCCGGCGGCCAGGATTATTTGTTGCTGTTCACCCAGGCCAAGACGGTTTCGGAGAAGATCGGCGGGACGCGCTAAGCAGGTTTTGTAGCGGTCGCACGTTCGCGGTGGCGGGTTCGAGGTGGCGCGGTTGCGGTTGCGGCGGCGGGGTTGATTTACGTAGCGGCCGCCTTTAGGCGGGCTGGTTTTGAAGTTGTCTTCGCGAGTGTTGGCTGCCACGACGGCGTAAAAAGCAGATCCCTCGCTGCGCTTCGGGATGACACGCTTTTAGGGTGGTGAGCTAGGTAGTCGTTGGCGTGGTGGTCAGCGGCGTGGGTTTGAGTTTGAACGCGTAGCGCAGAATTAAATACGCGACGGGCCCGCTGGCGAGCAGCCACGGGGCCCACTTCCACACATAGTCCTCACTTTGCGCAACTTTCAGCGCGCACAAAATTACCGGAAAAATTAAAACGTAAGCGAGTCCCAATTTTCCGCCGGGGATGCGAAATGCGCGCGGCGCGTTCGGATCTTTTCGGCGCATTTGCCACGCGGCGAAGAGGGTCAGCAGCGTCGTCGCGATTCTGGTCCATATGTAGATGTTCACCAGATCCTCGACGTCGAATCGCGCCAGCACACAGTAGACCACCAAAGAGACCGCAATCGCGCGTACGGGTGTGCCGTAGCGCGGGTGAATCTTGCCCAGCCATTTGGGAAGGTAGCCGTCTTCCGCCATCGTCGCGGGGACGCGCGTGGTGTAGAGGATGGTGCTGTTCGACAGCGAGAGCGTGCCGATCATGGCGGCGATGAGCATGCAGGCGCCTAACGCTGGGCCGCCGATGCGGTGCGCGGCGGTGACGATGTAGTCGGTCTTCCAGTCGCTCCAGTTGCCGAGGACGGCGAGGGCGAGAGTGGTGGGCACAATGTAGGTGAGGATGTTCATCGGCGTGTTCCAGATGAGGACGCGGACGAAGGTCTTCTGCGGATCGCGCATTTCGGCTGTGCTGCTGGAGAGCTGCTCGTATCCGGCGTAATTCCACATGGCCAGCGCTAGGCCGCGGCCGAAGACTTGCTGGAAGGGAACTCCCGGAGGAACAAACGGGGTGATCGGGTTGTAGTGCAGCTGGAACAGTGACGCGACGCAGAGCCACGCGACGGGAATCAGCACGGCGACGAGCAGGCGAAGGAAATCCGCGTCCGGCGACAGCAGCAGCGTCGCTCCGGAATCGGCGAGCGATTTGCGATAGGTCTGCACCGAGCGATAGAACTGATAGAACTTCGGATCCGCGCCGAACGCTTCCGAGAGCCTGCGGCTCGCCTCGGCGTCGCCTTCGCCGCGGCTGATCGTGGCGGCGCGCTGGGCCTCGGAGAGGATCACCGTGCGCTCGCGGTCGGCGCGCGCCTGAATCTGCTGGGCCCATTCGAATCCCTGTGCCCGCAATTCCTTCGCTTCGCGCTGGCGCTCGGATTTCATCCGGTCGTAGATCGCCTGGCTGGTCTCGAACGGCAGATCGGCGCGATGGAACCGCACTTCGTCGATTTCGAGCCCGAGCGGGCTCGCCTTGGCCGCGACTTCGTTGCGGATGATCTCGACGATCTTGGCGCGCTCACCGGTCAGGAGCTGCGCGAGCGGAACCTGGCCGAGCTCGCGCCGCAGCGAAGAGCTCACGAGCTGGGTCAGCTGCGCGCGCGCCTGATCCTGCGTCCGCAGCGCCTGATGGAACCGCAGCGGATCGACGATGCGCCAGCGCGTGTAGGACTGCACCTCGAGCCGCTTCTGATCGCCCAGGATCACTTGCTCGGTCGGCGGCTCCAGCAGCAGCAGGCGGGTGTCGTAGACGAACACGCTGTCGATCAGCGGCGCTTTCAGTTTCAGGCCGGGCCGGGACTCGACGCCGAGCGACGCGCCGAGCCGCACCACGAGCGCCTGCTCGCCCTCCGA
>DASWVE010000101.1:0-32530 GCA_036401315.1 Candidatus Acidiferrales bacterium | reverse complement strand
ATTCAAAATCAAATTCAAAATCAAATTCAAAATCAAATTCAAAATCAAATTCAAAATCAAATTCAAAATCAAATTCAAAATCAAATTCAAAATCAAATTCAAAATCAAATTCAAAATCAAATTCAGAGTCGAACCGGCGTTGCCGTTGAATTTTCGGGTGGCCTATCCTTCCTGATTCTGGAAGGGTGGGGCTTTTGGTTTTGACTTGCGCTTGATCATTAGTGGCTCGTGCAAAAAGCAGAGGCCCCACCCTTCGCACAATGCGCGAAGGATGGGCCACCCCGCAAATTCAATTCAATCTTGGCGGAGTGCGACGAGCGGGTCGACTTGGGTGGCGCGCATCGCGCACCGGTCCGCGGAGCGGCCGCTTTTCTCGCATTTGCCAATCTGTCATGAGAATTTGTGTACTTCTGGGTGGCCCAACCTCGAAGGTCCGCGCGTACCCGGGCGAGTGCGCAGGCGATTGATTTTCTTCTTCGTTACGCTGGCGCGGGGCGGGAATTTATCCCCGCGCCGCGCCGCATGACCGGACGGAGTTCTTCGGGGTGGTCCTGCAGATAGGCGAGCAGGCGCCGCCGCTTTTCCTTGCCGCGTTTTGTTTCGCCGTCTATCTTCCCAGCCGTGGCCATCAATTCCGGGGAGTGTTCGGCGACGCGATCGTAAATCGAAAGCCACATTTTTTTTACGGTGGGCAGCGACACGCCCAGTTCCTTGGCCAGCGCCGCATTGGTTTCGGTGCGGTCGGAGATCGCGCGGATTAACAAACGCTGCTCGCTGCCGCTGAAGTAAAAGCGGGGCGGGTGGTAACTGAACAAAGAGCCGACCCAGGAACCGGGGCGGCCGAATTCCAACTCCCGCGTGATGCCGACCACGTGCGGTTGATGCGCAAATTCCTCCGCGCCTTTCTTGAGCGATTTCACGTAGCGCGCGGCCCAGGGATCCCAATAGAGTCCGCCCGCATCCAGGGCCCACTGCAGCCGCTGCGGGCTTTCCGCTTGCGAAGTGATCATTTCCTTCAAACGAAAACCGCGGTGGATCTCGATGTACGTGCCTCCCATCAGGTGATAGAGCTCGGTCCTTCCCGCAAATTTTGGTCCCGGCAGCGTTTCCCAAACCAGTTCGTTGAGGCCCTGGCCGGAATTCGCTTCGCGCACTTCGTGGTCGGAAAGCACCGGCGAATTTCCGTTCAGCACTCGTTTGACCAGTTCGGGCCCGATCCAGAATTGCGGCCGCGTTTTTATCTCGCGCACGAATTCATCGTGTACAAACACGCCCACTCCGACGCCCGCCAGCTGCGCGCGGCCATTTTCGACTTCTTCAAAAACGGCGGTGGTCATCGCTTCGGATCCCAGCAGGCGCAGCCAGGCGCTCCCCAAATCCTTGCGTGCGGACCCGTAGCGCGGGCCGATCACCGGGTGGGCCGCGATGAGCGCCGCGCATCCGGCGACATCTTTAGGTTTCATGGCACGCCAACGCAGAGACATGCACGAACCTCAGTTAGACCGTATCGGGGAGATATGGTCCTTTTAGGTTACTTGTACTTAGCACAGCCGCTGCTAGGATGCCAGCCTTCGCCCCCGCGGAGGAACTATGAGAATCAGAACTCCAGATCAAGCGGTTCAAGCCAGTCCTAAAAAACTCACCCTCTCGCGGCTGGCACTCACGATTTTTGCCTTGAGTCTGTTTTGCGTGCACTCGGCTCGGGCGGACGCCTGGAGTGCGGGCGCGCTAACGACTTACAACCAGGCGGATTACGGCAATGTTGGCAGCACCTCTCAAATGATATTGTTTAATAATTATGACAACCTCTATGCGTCGAATGGAGACATTTTTGAAGTGGGCATCGCAAGTCCTGGGTACTTTATGGAGTTTAGCAATGACGTAGCTTTGGGGGGGTTCTTGCCTGCGGAGGGGTACGCGGGCGCTCTGACTGGCAACCTGGCTAATCCAAGTTCCAGTCCGTCTGGCATCTTCGGTGGTGAAGTCGTCGCGCTTAAGCTCAATATCGACTTATCGGCTGCAGGATTCCTCCCGGGCACGTCTGGACTCGACTTCGGCAATTTGATACTGACCGGCCTCACCGGCTCCCAGTCGGGACTGAACAACGCGACAGCAAGCCAGATTCTGGCGCTCGACAACATGGCGTTAGGTGGTGCGAATACGGGCTACTCGATCGCTGATTTGCTCGCAGTTACGGCTAATCTCAACGATTCATTTGTGCCTTCAATTGACGAGCACGGTAGCGAAACCCAGTCACCAAGCCAATTCGCGCAAAACAATCTGATCGCGCCCGCCGGCTCAACCGCACCGATGCCGGAACCGCCGACGCTGCTGCTGGCGGTGGTGGGGATTTTCGCAACCGCCATCTTTAGGAAGCGGCGCGCACTCGTATCAGCCGAGCCGCAGTGAATGCACCGAGTGGAGCGCATAGACCTGCGCCGGGCCAAATAACATTGCTTACGGGCAGACGCCTCTATCCAACGTCACCGTGAACCTGCCTGCGCCGATAACCATTACGGGGAAGGACATGGGTCTCTTGGTAAATCTGCAAGTCGCGCAGTCGGCCTCGTACTCCGCCTGTTACGATTCCACCGGAATCTCTACCTACTCGATCACGCCTACACTCGATCTCGTTCCGATTACCCTATCGACCCAGCGACAAGCTCCGCCAGCGGCAATGTGATGGGGTATAACGGCCAGGTTTCCTCCATCGACACTGCCGCCAGCAGTTTTATACTGTCGCTCCCCGAAACGGAAAACCCACGCGCAATTTCCGTCAGTTCTTCCGGCAGCACTGTGTTCCAGGGAATCAGCAATTTTTCCGGGCTGGCTGTGGGAACGTTCGTCAACTTGGATGGGGCGATCCAAGCGGATGCATCTCTGGCCGCCACGCGTATCGCGGTCGAGGACCCGGCGGCCACCACCGTTGTCACTGGACCACTTCTGTTCGTCTCCGATGCCGAGCCCGCGATCTTCTCTTGGGGGCGCCAGCAGCAAGGCGCACTTTTCCCTGACATATACGTGCTCGGCTCACAAACTTTCAGCTTCGGGAACGCTGAATTTCATATTTCTGACCAGTTCATGAATTTGCAGAGCCTGCCATTCACGCCCGGCTTCATCTCCACTAACCGTGTCCCAGGGCAAAACGTGTACCTCAGTTCTGGTTGCAGTCGCCTGGGAAGGTTTAGGGGAAGACTTTTATTTTTTCGTGGCGACTGATTTTTTGCGTGCGGGAGTTGGCGGGAGAATTTGCAGGGGATTTACGCGGGCTTGGTTGACTTCGAGGCCCCAGTGGAGATGGGGGCCGGTGACGCGGCCCGTGGCGCCGACCAGACCGAGCAGGGCGCCGGCGTCGACGGTGTCGCCTTCTTTCACTTTGATTTTTGAGAGGTGGCAATAAAAAGTGTAGACGCCGAGGCCGTGGTCGAGCAGAACCGCGTTGCCGGCATAGTAGAGATTGGCGGCGAGCACCACTTTGCCGCGTTGGGAGGCGTGCACCGGAGTCCCAGTGGCGGCGTGGATGTCGAGGCCGCTGTGCGGCGGGCGCGCGACTCCATTGAAAACGCGGCGGCTGCCGAAATTGGTGCCCTGGCGCGGGCCGGCGATTGGGAAGCGGAACGGGCCGGTCCAGTATTTTTCGGGCGTGCGGGTGGAGTAAATGTCGTGCAGCCGTTTCGTTTCGGCTTCGGCGCGTTTTTGATCTTCGAGATTGGGTTGGACGAACTTTTCGTCGACCGCGAGTTTTTCCACCACAAAATGGCCAGCCGCGATTGTCACGTCGGCGCTGCAACTGACGTTTTCGCCATTGGCGCGTTTTGCGGTGACTACCAACGTGCCGGGGCCGGGGGCTTGCTCGAGATCGATGCCTACTAAACCTCGGTGAATATTTGCGTGGGCTTCGTCGGGCCAGAAGGGAACTTCTTTGCCGACCCATTCACCTTTAACGTCGGTTACCCCGGCGGAGTTGCCGAGTTCCACCCGCAGCAGCGTGCCTTGTGCGGATTCCGGCGCGCTGAGTTTCAGCGCCAGGCCGCCGGTGCATGTGGGGGCCACCTGCGCGCGCAAGGCCGCGGGAAAGATCATCAGCAGAAATTCTGCGCAGAAAATCAAAGCGCACCTCTTCCATGGCGCGCGCTGCGGGTACATGCGGAATCTGGTTTTTGAGTTCACGACAGCAACAAGTATAGAGTCGGTGGCGAAACCGTGCCCAGGAGAAAAGTGGCGCGTGGCTTTTGGGTCTAAACCCGCACCCTTTGCTGAAAAGAAGAACGCAAAGAGTGCGGCACCCGGAAAGACTTTGATCCCGGGTGCCGCATACGTATCGGTGCGTTGGCTGGCTTTTTTATTGCGCGGGTTTCTCCGCCGGCTTCTTATGTTCGGCGGCGGGAGCCGCGGCGCGGGCCGGCTTCCAGAAGGTCGGATCGGCCGCCATCATTTCCGCGCCGACATAACTGATGCGCGGATTGATGACGAAGAGATTGGTTTCGCTCGATTCGATGGCCGCGGCGGAAAGTTCGCTGAGTTTCTTCCGGCCGTCTTCGCCCAGGGCCGCGGCGAATTTCGGGTCGGAGGCAAAACTCTGATCGATCTCCGCCGCCGATTTCAGCGGACGCATGACCACGGCCATAAAAGGGCCGCCATAGACGCGGTCATACATGGCCCAGTGATCGTCGGGATTGGCCTTGGCCAGCGCGGGTATCACCAGCTTTACGGCGGCGTCCCAATCGGATTCATGACCGGGCTTGATTCTAAAAACTTCGATTTCGAAATAGCGCGCGCCCACTAAGCCGTCCGCTCCGGCGTTGCTTTGTTCCTTGTTCAGGACGTAGGTGGAGGTTTCATAGCTCTGCAGCAGGTCGCCGTCGGCCTGGCCGGCGCGATCCAGGGCGTCGGAGAGCGTGGCGTTGGCCTGTTCTTCGCGCTGAATCTTTTCCAAATCCGCGAAACTCTCATAGCCGCTCAGGAACAGGGTGCGGCTGGGGCCGGTCAGCGCATCGAGCGCGAAATAATGGTCGGTGGCTTTGGCGGCGGTCATGGCCCGGACGAAGGCGCTTTCGGTGCGTTCATGCGCGGCGCCGCCTTTGCCGGGTTTCAAGACTTCGCGGACGACGTTAAGAACTTTCGGCGGAGCCTTATCCATAGATGTTTCCTGGGCGGAGGCAACGGTGACGGTTGCCAGGCCGAGACTGAGTGCGAGCAAAATTCCCGAGAGTTTTTTCACGGTCATAATCATGGTTGCCGACCTCTGCGGCAGAGTGGGTTGAGTGTGAATTGAGTTGAAGTGTTGCGAGCCGGAAGAACTGGGGCGCATCTGGGAAGCGAGGTGCGTCGTCTGGGGCGGAGAGTAGCGAAGGGGTGAAACGAAGTCAAGGCGTGAAACGAAGTCAAGGCGTGGTGAGGTGGTGTAGCGGTTGACGAGCTACCACTACCATGCGCGGTGCGACTAAACCTTGATGCAGGGACGAGGGATTCGGATCAGCCGCGGCGGGCGGCTTCGATCTTGGCGATGTCGATATTCTTCATGGTCATCATCGCGGCGAAAACACGTTTTGATTCCGCGCCGCCGGCGCCGAGGGCGTCGACTAGCGCGCGCGGAGTAATTTGCCAGGAAAGTCCCCAGCGATCTTTGCACCAGCCGCACTGGCTTTCCTTGCCGCCGTTGCCGGTGATCGCGTTCCAGTAGCGGTCGGTTTCTTCCTGCGTGTCGGTGGCGATCTGGAAGGAGAAGGATTCATTGGGTTTGAACATGGGGCCGCCGTTGAGGCCGAGGCAGGGAATGCCGACCACGGTGAACTCGACGGTGAGGACGTCGCCGGATTTGCCGTTGGGATAATCGCCGGGCGCTTTGTGGACGGACGTGACTTTGCTGTCGGGGAAAGTGGCGGCGTAGAAGTTGGCGGCGTCGAGGGCGTCTTTGTCGTACCAGAGGCAAATCGTGTTTTTTGGTTTCATGGTTTGAGGCTCCTTCTGCGCAGGTCTTATGGGTTTAGGCAATTTGGAAGTTACCACGAAGATTCAGGATTGGCGCGGAGGAAAAAAAGCGCAAGTCAACGGCGTGCGCGAACGGCGTCTGGAAGGCGACGCGATTCGCGCGACTTAGCGGGAGGCGTTGCGTGCCGATTTTTCCCAGCCCTTACGGGCTGGGCTAAATTATGCCGCGCCTACGGCGCTGGATTTTTGGCGGGGCGACGATGGGAGACGCGCTTCGCGCGGATCGTTCGGCTGCCGGGACATACGTTTCTTGCAACTGTTTCGGCCGATGCTTTGCGCGACATGGTGCTGTCCCACTGGCGAATGCTTCAGGAAAACCTGGAACGCAGCGGAGCGCCGAAGGATTTGCGGATGGTCCAGTTCAGGCCGCGGACGCGCAGGACAAATATGGTCATGACAATCGCGCGCTGGTAATGCCGGGGGAGGCTGAGGGATTGGGGGTTCAGCAGGCTGACGCCGGCCAGCGAGCGAGTGATGTGGTGTTGGCGCAGCCAGGAATTCACGGCGGAATTCAGGATGCTGTGTACGCCGCGGCCGCGGAACGCGGGCAGCACGAAGGAACCGTAGCGAACGGCTTCGCCGGGGCGAACAATCCAGAAGGTATCGAACGCGAGATCCAAAGAGTTGGAAACGGAAATCCACATATAGCCGGCGGGTTGGCCGGCGGCGAAACCGATGGCGACCGAATCGCCGCGGGCAAAACGGCGGTCGACTTCCGCCGGAGCTAGCTCGCCCATTGCTGCGATTTGCGGCGCGATTTCGGCGGATCGGTCGGCGGCGAAGACTTTCACTTCTATGGCGTCTTTTCCGTAGGGCTGGGGGACTTGATTTGAAATGTCCGTTTCGAAGATGTGCCAGAGATACCAGTAGAAAAGCGGGCGAAAAATCTCGCGAAGCGCGAGCAGCGCAAAGATGAATGCGCCGCGCCAGGAGAGGAATTCGCGAAGAGCGGCGGTGCGCTGGGCGATCGAGGTGCTCATCGGTGCAGGCCTGACGACTTGATTTCGATATTTGGATGCGCTGCTGAACGCCGCAGTATAGACCTATTGCGGCGAATCGTAGCGGGCCGGCAGCGTGGGTCACAGCTCTTTCTGGGTGTTCCCGGCGCGGACGCGGCCGGGATCTACGTGGTGATTTCCTTCGAGGTGATTTGGTATTTAAAGTTGTCGGGATCGAGGCAGTCCAGCCGGCCATCGGACGTTTCCGCCTGGGGGTACATGAAAAAGGCCAGCGGCGCGCCGGTCGAGCCGGGCAGCGCAACGTCATGCCCGAAGTTGTACGCCATCCAGTTCATTTCCCACGAGCCGAACAGGCGGGTGCGAGCTTTGGCGACCATCTGGTCGTCGAGCGGGCGATTTCCGGGCGGCTCTTCCAGCACAACTTTGCGCACGTCCGCGGGATCGACCGGAACCCAGCCGTAGCCGGCGAGATGAACTTCGGCGCGGCAGTGCTGCGATTTGGTGATGGTTTCCGAAGAAGCGCCGAGGCTCTTGTAGCCCAGTTCGGATTTGGCGACGCGGATGCCGTAGGCGTCACGCGCCGGCAAACCAGCGGCGCGCGCGAGGCCGACATACAGTGCGTTCAGGTCGGCGCACTTGCCGCCGAGGTCTTTGGTTTCCAGCATGAACCGGATATCGCCCAGGCCGCAGCCGCGAGTTTTCGGATTGCGAAACGTGTTTTCAACAATCCAATTGTAGATCGCGCGCGCTTTGTCGACGTCGGTTTTCGATCCAGTAGTGATTTCGTCCGCCGTCTGCTTCACGATCCCGTCGGTAGGCAAGGATTTGGTGGGCTGCAGGAAAGTTTCTAACTCCGCCGCGCTGGTTTTTGGAGCCGTACCCGGCGCCGAAAGATCGACGGTGTAATTTTTCGTGGTGACCCGGGTGGTCACCGTGAATACCGGTTTGGCCCCCGCCGGAAATTCCGCGGCGATGATTCCCAGCGCCGGGGACTGGCTATCGACCAGTTTGGCCGTGCCGCCCGCGGCGTCGAACGTGTTCGCCAGCGTCTTCTGGAAGGGCGTCGGATTAGCCAGTCCGGCCGGCACCCAGATGCGCGTCGTGCCAGCGGGCTTCAAGACTTCCACGCGCGTGGTTATTTCGAAAGTGCGCCAGCCGTCCGATGCTGCAGTCTGCGGGAACAGCCGGTTTATCTTTCGGAAGGGAAGGCTAGCCGAAGCCAGGCCCGCATAAGCCAGAAAATCACGACGTTTCATCGAAACCCACCTCGGGCGAGAAGTCTTTTCACTTTTTGGCCAGCTGACAAATTACTCCCGCAGGCATGTGATGCGCAAGTTCGTCGCCAGGTGACAGGGTTTCTGGCTGCGTTAGCTCAGGATGGCGCGGGTGATCGATTGATACCAGGCGGGGTTGGCGCGCCAGAGGTAGACGGCGACCATCTGCGCCGGGATCAGGGCCAGCAGGGCGTAGCGATAGACCTGATGGATGCGCTTATCGACGATCAGGTCGCGCGCGATGCCGAGGGCGATGAGCAGGTCGAGGGCGACGTAGAACAGGTTGTGATCGAAGATGAAATCGAAGCGGGCGATGGGGGCGTCCATCAGCGCGCAGGTGGCGATGAAGATCAGGCGGCGGTGATATTCCGGCTTCTTGCGCCAGTAAATCGCGAAGGCCATACAGGCGCCGAAGCTGAGCATGTCGAGAAACGGAATCGCCAAGAAGGCATCGGTATCTTTTTGGTGCAGCACCACGCCATCGAAGCGCGCCATCACCACGGCAACGACGCAGCCCAAGATCACCATGGTCGCGGCCAGGCCGGCCCCGAACCAGCCGAGGGTGCGATGCAGTTTTATATTTCGCGCGCGCACCAAAGCCGACTGCGCGATGAAGAAGACGACCCAAGCTGAAAATGCGGCGCCGTGAAACCACAGCAGCAGCGGGCGGGGCGGGTTGCCGTGGAACAGGCTGGCGTCGACGGTGCGGCTGAAGCCCCAGACCACTACTACGGCGAACACCAGCGACATGGCGAAATAAAAGTAGCGGGCGAGGAAAGCGCGGAACGGATTCGTCGCGCCGGCCGGTTTCGCGATGCGCGCCGCTACCGCTGGATTGCCAATGGCCACAGAATTCCCCCGCAAGAACATCATCAAAATGTGAGTCTCGGCTACGACGCTGCGAAGTAAAAAGTGATGGCACTATAGTGGCGGGGTGGGGAAGTGTCAACAGCGCCCGGTCGTCGATCGTGGATCAGGTTGAGCTAAGCCCTGAGTTTGCGCGCTGAAACTTTCAGGCAAGTGGGGACTCAGACTTACCCCTACGGGAAAATACTGATTGGCCGGTCAGGCGTGAAGGTTTAGGATTGGGTTAAAGAGGGGCTAATGCGAAAGTCTAGGCTGACCCCGATGGAGCAGTTGTTCCGCGAAGCCGCCGGTCGCGTGATGAACCTCGCCGAACGCCATTATTTCCTAAAGAAGCGCAAACATAAATCGAAACCGCGGCGTTGACTCGCGGACGGATCCGCTAGCCGGCCGTTCGTCTCGACTCCTCAACTTTTGCCTCTACGGCGCGTAGCGGGTGAAGACGTAATCGGTGTCTTTCGCCGGTTCGTGGCAGGGGAAGCAGGTTTTGTGCATCGCTTCGTCCGCGGGTTTATTACCGGTGAAATCGGCGAAGCCCCAGCCGCCGGACGCGGCGTACTTCTTCGAATCTTTCACCATGATCTGCATGTTCACGCGTGGGCCGGCAACGAACGCCTGAACTTTGCCGAAAACCTTGTTGTCTTCGTCGGAGGCCACACGCTTCCAGTGCAGCGCGACGATGATGGCGCCGTCGGGAAAGGGTAGCGTGCCGTCGCGATAGGCTTTGATGGCGAGGTCGTTGCCGAGCTGCGCGCGGAGCTGATCGAAGGCGCCTTCTTCGTGATCCACGGAGATCAATTTCCAGTCGCGATAACCTTCGGGGATTTTTACGCCGTAGATCGGCGAGGCGTCGTCGGCGGTGGGTGCCGCGGTCAGCGCGGTCGAAATGAAAAGCAGGGAAGCCAGAAACACAGGTCTGAGCCAAATTTTTCTGGGCATGAGCAGGCCTCCTGGTGCAGTGGCGATTTCGGAATTTGCGGGGCTTGGAAACGGGGGTTGGATGCACAGCCCGGCTTGAAGGGCGTTTTCTTTTTTGGCGCTCGGGAGCAAGAAATTCGACTGAACGCCACTCGAATTACTCCCGAGGCTTCAAACGAACGCAGCTGTGTCACTAATCGTGGCCAGGTCGGAAAGCGATGCCGCAAAGCTATTTAGGCCCGTTTTATCACGCGCGTTATTCCAATCAGGATACAGGCTCCGATAAACGCAACGATAATGGAGCCGATCATCCCGCCTCCGGCGCCGATTCCGAGCATGCCAAAGATCCAGCCTCCAAGAATCGCGCCAAGAATTCCTAAAATAATGTCAGCGATGACGCCGTAACCGCCGCCCTTCATCGCGAGACCCGCGAGAAGCCCTGCAACTCCGCCGACAATCAACCACCAAATCAATCCACTCATTGAGTTCTCCCGTGACGCTGCCAGCTGAGCGCTTGTAGAACAACCAGACTTGGTTGTCAACTGGAATGCGCGCGTTGTGGATCGCCGATCGGCACAAACCGTCTGCGCAGTCACGAATAATGACAACTTTCGACCAGTTGCGCCTATACTAGCGTTGATCCCGTGTCTAGCGAAACTCGAAAGCGGCCGGCAAACCCCGTGAAAACCAGGCGGCGTACGGATGCACGCGAGCAAAGTCGGCCCTCCGGGCTGAACCGCAGAGCTAAATCCATTACGGCGCAGAACGAAATTCGCGAATATTTAGAGTTGAAGGTGGCGGAGCGCACCCGCGAGTTGAGTGAAAGGAATGCCGAAGTCGCCGCACAAGCGGGGCGATTGCGGGAGCTTTCCACCCGCCTGTTGGCAGCTCAGGATGACGAGCGGCGCAGAATCGCGCGCGAGCTGCACGATAGCGCCGGCCAAGGCTTGGCTGCGTTGTCGATGAATTTTTATGCAATTCGCGGTGCCCCGGGATCGCTGAGCGCCGGACAGGAAGCGGCGTTGAACGAAAGTTGCGAATTGCTGGGGCATTTGACTCAAGAAATCCGGACGCTATCTTATTTACTGCACCCGCCGCTGCTGGACGAAACCGGCCTGTCGTCCGCGCTGCAATGGTACGTCGAGGGGTTTTGTGCGCGCAGCAAGGTGGTGGTGAGCCTGCAGGTCGCCAAGGGTTTCGGCCGGCTGCCCACCGAAATTGAAACTACCCTGTTCCGCATCGTGCAGGAAAGTCTGACCAACGTACACCGTCACTCGGGCAGCGAAACGGCATCGATTGTGCTGCGCCGAATCGCGGGCGGAGTTCGGCTGGAAGTGCTGGACGCGGGGATCGGGATGAACTTGAAGAAGCGTTCCAACGGCGACAATGCCAAAGCGGGGGTGGGGATTCTGGGAATGTCGGAGCGGGTGCGGCAGTTGGGCGGGACTTTCGTGATCTCCGCGGAGAAGCCCGGGACCAAAGTTACCGCTTCGTTTCCGGCCAGCAGGCAAGTGACGTAGCCGGCGTCCAACCCGAGAGCGTCAGCCTGTCACCGGGATCAAAGAGCGGATATGTCCCATCAATTTCGTTGCCTCGGTTTTGGGCACGATCAAGTCTACCGCGGCGGTCGAGAGCATCACCCCCATGCCTGGTCCCGCATGCTGCGTGAACAAGATGATGGGCACGTTGGGCATCATCCGCTTGAGCTGTCGGGCAGCTTCCAATCCGTCCATTACCGGCATGGACAGATCGAGCACAATCAAATCCGGTTTGTGCTGAACTGCCAGGTCGATCGCCTCTTGCCCATTTTGCGCTTCCGCACATAAATCGTAGTCTTCTTCCTGCTCAAACATTTTGCAAAGCATCTTCCGGATGACCGGGTTGTCGTCCGCTACCAGGACCGTTCGGGGCATAGGCTGTGTGTTCTCCGCTCCGATTCGAGATGTCTAAAATGGAACACCGCGAGACTACCATTTATGGTAGCAGGGCGGGATACCGCGATAACTGTAGAGGGCTTGCCTTAATCGCAACTTCATTTCACTCCCGCGCTCCGTGTCTGCTCCGCGCAAAAAAAAAGAACCGGCCCTCGATTCCCATCGAGCCGGTTCCTTTCTTATCGATCAAACTCCGGGGAAGCGGACCCCCGGTGTGGCATTGCCCGAGCTAGTGCGTGCTCGCCCCGTTTCGCGACGCGCGGAGGTCGAAGCGGTCGAGGTTCATTACTTTGGTCCAGGCGTTGACGAAGTCGTTGACGAACTTCTGGTGCGCGTCGGAGCTGCCGTAGACTTCGGAGAGCGCGCGGAGCTGGGCGTTCGAACCGAAGATGAGATCGGCGCGGGTCGCGGTCCAGCGGACTTCGCCGGATTTGCGGTCGCGGCCTTCGAAGGTGTTGTTCGCGTCGGAGGTCGCTTTCCACGCCGTGCGCATATCCAGCAGGTTGATGAAGAAATCGTTGGTCAACGCTTCGGGCTTCTTCGTGAAGACGCCGTATTTGGTGCCGCCGAAATTGACGCCGAGCACGCGCATTCCGCCGATCAGCACGGTGAGTTCGGGCGCGGTGAGCGTGAGCAGTTGCGCCTTGTCGAGAAGTTCGACTTCGGCGGTGGCGTGGGCGTTGCGGCTGGAGTACGAACGGAAGCCGTCGGCTTCCGGTTCCAGCACGGCGAAAGAATGCGCGTCGGTTTGTTCCGCCGAAGCGTCGGTGCGGCCGGGAGAAAAAGGAACGCTGGCGGTGACGCCTGCGTTCTTCGCGGCCTGTTCCACGCCGGCGCTGCCGGCGAGGACGATCAGGTCGGCGAGCGAAATCTTCTTACCGCTGCCGTTTTGCGCGCCGTTGAAATCGCTCTGAATCTTTTCGAGAGCCTTCAACACTTTCTGCAGCTCGGCGGGCTGATTGACCTTCCAGTCTTTCTGCGGCGCCAGGCGAATGCGCGCGCCGTTGGCTCCACCGCGTTTGTCGGACCCACGATACGTGGATGCGGAAGCCCAGGCAGTTCCCACCAATTGCGAAACCGTCAGGCCGGCCGCGAGAATTTTCGCTTTCAGCGCGGCGACGTCCTTGTCATCAACCAGCGCGTGATTGACGGCCGGGACGGGGTCTTGCCAAAGCAGTTGTTCCTTGGGAACTTCGGGGCCCAGGTAACGCGCGGCGGGACCCATGTCGCGATGGGTCAGCTTGAACCAGGCGCGCGCGAAAGCGTCGGCGAACTGGTCGGGATGTTCGTAAAAGCGCCGCGAGATTTTTTCGTAGATGGGATCGACCTTCAACGAAAGATCCGTGGTGAGCATCGCGGGCGCGTGGCGCTTCTTGGGATCGTGCGCGTCGGGAACGGAACCGTTACCGGCATCGCCTTTTGGCTTCCATTGGTGCGCGCCGCCGGGGCTTTTCGTCAATTCCCAATCGTATTTGAAAAGATGCTCGAAGAAATCGTTGCTCCATTTGGTGGGCGTGCTGGTCCAGGTGACTTCGAGGCCGCTGGTGATGGCGTCACCGGCGATGCCGGTGGCCCAGGCGCTGGACCATCCGAGTCCTTGATCTTCGATCGCGGAGCCTTCGGGTTCTTTGCCGAGGTGCGAGCCGGCATTGGCGCCGTGCGTTTTGCCGAAGGTGTGGCCGCCGGCGATCAACGCGACGGTTTCTTCGTCGTTCATGGCCATGCGCGCAAAAGTTTCGCGGATGTCGCGTGCGGCGGCCAGCGGATCAGGTTTGCCTTCGGGGCCTTCGGGATTCACGTAGATCAGGCCCATGGTGGTTGCGCCGAGGTGGCCGGCGAGTTCGCGATCGCCCGAGTAACGTTTTTCGGTGCCCATCCAGGTGGTTTCGAGTCCCCAGTTCACGTCAAGATCGGGTTCCCACACGTCGGGACGTCCGCCGGCGAAACCGAAAGTTTTGAAGCCCATGGTTTCCAGCGCAACGTTGCCGGCGAGGATCATCAGATCGGCCCAGGAAATTTTCTTGCCGTACTTTTGTTTGATGGGCCACAGCAGGCGGCGCGCGCGATCGAGGTTCACGTTATCCGGCCAGCTATTCAGCGGAGCGAAACGCTGCTGACCGCGGCCGCCGCCGCCGCGGCCGTCACCGATGCGGTAGGTTCCGGCGCTGTGCCAGGCCATGCGAATGAAAAGCGGGCCGTAGTGGCCAAAGTCGGCGGGCCACCAGTCCTGCGAATCGGTCATCAGCGCACCGAGATCTTTTTTCAGGGCGGGGTAGTCGAGGGTCTTGAATTCTTCGGCGTAATTAAAATTCTGGCCCATGGGATCGGAGAGGGAAGAGTGCTGGGCGAGCAGGTTGAGCTTCAGGCTGTTGGGCCACCAGTGATTGTTGTTGGTGCTGGGGGTGGCGGAATGTTGAAACGGGCATTTTGCTTCGGTCGCCATAGCTTGCTCTCCTTGCGGCGTATGAATTCAGCCGTCTCGAATGGGTTGAAATCCGTAAAGCGATTTCGATGCGGCTACCTTAACATCGTGAGAGGATATAGTTCCAATATCTATATGACATTGCAGGTATAGGCTGACCCTATGGAAGTAAACCAACTGCGGTACGTCTGCGCCATCGCCGACACCGGCAATTTTAGCCGCGCGGCGGAGCGCTGCAAGATTGCGCAGCCATCGCTGTCGCAGCAAGTGCAGAAACTTGAAGACGACCTGGGCGTAAAACTGTTTGACCGCCTGGGGCGCAGCATCCGCCTGACCGAAGCGGGGCGTGCGTTTATTCCGCGGGCGCGCGCGATTCTGGAGCAGATGGAGGCGGCGCGGACCAGTGCGGCGGACAAGAACGCGGACTTGCACGGTAGCGTCGCGGTAGGAGTGATTCCGACGGTTGCGCCGTATCTGATGCCGGGTTACACCGCGAGTTTTGCGAAGAAGTATCCGGACGCCAAGTTGCGTATCGTCGAAGACACCACGTCGGTGCTGGTGGCCGGCTTGCGCGATTTATCGATCGATGTGGCGATTCTGGCGCTGCCGCTGCGGCACAAAGACTTGGAATTATTTCCAATTCGCACCGAACGGCTCTTCGCGGTTTTGCGTAAAGGCCATCCGCGCGCGTCGGCAAAATCGCTGGCGCTGAAAGATTTGCGCGGGGAATCGTTCGTGATGCTGCGCGACGGGCATTGCTTTCGCGACTTGAGCCTCGATACCTGCACCCGCGCGCGGATCACGCCGAACATCGCGTTTGAAAGTGGGCAATTCAGCAGTTTGTTGGGTATGGTGGCGGCGGGTATTGGCGTTTCGCTGGTGCCGGAGATGGCGATCGACCGGAATGCGGGGTGCCGTTACGTGCGGTTGAGCGATGCGCAGGCGACGCGCACGATTGTAGCCGCCGTGGTGCGTGGGCGGAGTTTTAACCGTGTGCAGCAGGCGTTTGTTTCGGGGATCAGGGAGCAATCAAACCGTTAGCGTATGAAAGGGTGAAACGTCGACCCTTGGACTGGATTTCAAATTGTGAGATGGTCCCTCCGAGTAGAGCCAGACGCAGACGAAAGAGGTTCCATGACGCAATCCACAAACCAGTGGCAGGTCGGCAAAGTAAAGATTACGCGAGTGGTCGAGTTCGAAGTCGGCGGTCTGCCGCCAGATTTCATGTTCGCGGATTTAACGGAAGACCAGGTGAAATCCATATCCTGGATTCACCCGAACTACGCCGACCCCGATGGCAAGTTGCGGTCCTCGATTCATTCTTACGTCGTCGAGTCTCAAGGCCGGCGGATCATCGTCGATACCTGCCTCGGCAATGACAAGCAGCGCAGCGCGAAAGCGGTAAATCTGCTGCACGTTCCGTTTCTTGAACGACTGGCCGAGGCGGGGTATTCGCCGGAAACCTTCGATCTGGTGTTGTGCACGCACCTGCATCTGGACCACGTCGGCTGGAACACACGCTGGACCGGCGAAAAATGGGTTCCGACTTTTCCCAACGCGCGCTATCTATTCGGGCGAGAGGAATTCCAGCACTGGAGCAGCCGTCCGGGCGCAGGAGACGTACCGGCATCGATCGCGCCACTGATGGACTTCGACGCGGTCATGGCTGATTCGCTCAGGCCGATCGTTGACGCTTCGCTGCATCAGCTGGTGGAGACCAATCATCGCATCACGGATGAACTTTCTCTGTTTCCGACGCCTGGTCATACTCCGGGACACGTGAGCGTCGCGATCGATTCCGATGGTTACAGAGCAGTGATTGCCGGCGACGTGCTGCACAATCCCATACAGTTTGCCAATCCGGGAATCTGCAGCATTTTCGATGATGATCGTTCAGTCGCGCACGCCACCCGCACTTCTTTCATCCACAGCAATGCGAATCAGGACGTGCTGGTGCTGGGATCGCATTTCGCGACGCCGAGTGGCGGCTACGTGGTGCAAGACGGGAACAGTTGGCGTTTTATGGCGGACGCAGCAAATGTTAAAAGCTGACGTTCGGACCGCGCGCCGCGCGGATTAGCTTTTTGTAGGGCGGGAGCCGGCGATTAGGATGTCGACGACTCGTTTGGCGCTTTGCTGCCAGTTGGCGCTGGGAGCTACGCTGCAGACGCCGATCAGGGCGCGGAGCAGATCGAAGGCATCGAGGTCTTTGCGCAACTCGCCGCTTTTGATGGCGCGCTGGACCAGCGCTTCGAGCGCGCCGCCGATTTGCGGGCGGGAACTTTCGTAGAGCTTCGAAGGATTGGCTACGAAGGCATTCAGCGCCGGGGCGATGAGATGTTTAGCCGCGACGTAATCCACGAATAGGCGCATCCAGGCGCGCAGGGCCGGGATGGGAGCCATGGTCGCCGCGAACCTGCGTTCGGCGGCGGCGATTTTTTCCACCTCAGTAAAATAGACCGCTTCAATCAGCACATCGCGAGTAGGGAAATGACGATACAGCGTGCCAGGGCCGACTCCGGCTTCTTTGGCGATGTCATCGAGGCTGGTATTGGCGCCGTCGCGGGTGAAGGCCGCTTTGGCGACTTCCAGAATGCGGGCGCGGTTGCGCTGGGCGTCGGTGCGGGTCCGGCGCGGGGGAACTACGGTGCGTTTCACGTGTTTAGCCAAGGGTTGAAATTTCTAAAGATTCTTGCAACCGGAGACAGTCTCCGGTAATCTACTGCTATTGCGGAGACACTCTCCGTTTTAGACGAATCCGCGGCGCTTGTCAATCAGTGGTTCTGGCGCGGTGCTGGCAGGCGACGGGGTTCAAGGAGATGAACAAATGGTGGAGACATTCGGCGCAACTACGACGACCGAGGAAGTTCTGTCCGGCGTGAGTCTGAAGGGCAAGCGAATCCTGGTGACCGGCGTTTCGGCCGGGCTGGGCGTGGAGACGGCGCGCTCGCTGGCGGCGCACGGCGCAAAAGTGGTGGGCGCGGCGCGGGATTTGCGCAAAGCGGAAACCACGACGGCGCAAGTTCGGAAGGACGCAGCGGCGGGAGGCGGGAGCTTCGATTTGGTGCAACTCGATCTGGGCAGCCTGGCGAGCGTGCGCGCCTGCGCGGACGTGCTGCTGGCCAAGCGCGACCTGTTCGACGTGATTATCGCCAACGCGGGAGTGATGGCCACGCCGTTCACCCAGACGACAGACCACTTCGAGATGCAGTTCGGGACTAATCACCTGGGGCACTTTGTTTTGGTGAATCGCATCGCGCCGCTGCTCCGCGCGGGCGGACGGCTGGTGAATCTATCTTCCGCGGGTCACCGCTTCTCGAACGTCGATCTCGCGGATCCGAACTTCGAGAAGACCGCCTACGATCCGATGGTGGCGTACGGGCGATCGAAGACCGCCAACATTCTTTTCGCGGTGGCCTTCGATGCCAAGCATCGTGGGCGTGGCGTACGCGCTACGGCAGTGCATCCGGGAGTGATCGAGACCGAGCTGGGCCGCCACCTGGGCCGGGAACGGATCGAGCAGATGCTGAAAAACATAAACGACCAACTGGCGGCCGAGGGCAAGGGGCCATACCAGTTCAAGACCATCCCGCAGGGCGCCGCGACTTCGGTGTGGGCGGGAGTGGTGGCGCCGGCCGACGAAGTTGGCGGCCGCTACTGCGAGAACTGCCACGTGAGTGAAATCGTGCCGGATAACATCGCCATCGGCGGCGCAAGCGAAGGCGTGCGCGGGTATGCGCTCGACGCGAAGGCCGCGGAAGCGTTGTGGAAGAAGAGCGAAGAAATGGTGGGAGAAACTTTTTAATATTCGTAAATTATTTTTAAAAGCAAGCGAGGAGGAAATATGAGGGTGTTCATTACGGGAGCAACGGGTTTCATCGGTTCGGCCATTATTCCGGAATTGATCAACGCCGGTCACCAGGTGCTGGGATTGACGCGGTCGGATGCGGGAGCGGAGGCGCTGGTCGCGGCCGGGGCCAAGCCGCATCGCGGAGCCCTGGAAGATTTGGAAAGTTTGCGCGCTGGCGCGGCCAAATCGGATGGCGTGATTCACTGCGCCTTCATTCACGATTTCCGCGACCTGGCGACGTTTCAGAAAAACGCGGAAGTCGACCGGCGCGCGATCGAGGCGCTGGGTTCGGCGCTGGCCAATTCGAATCGCCCGTTGATTGTCAGCGGCGGAATTCCGCACCGGTCGCCGGGCGAGACGATGACGGAGGACATGGATGCTCCCGCGGAATCGCGCATGCCGCGCGTTTCGGAACAGACCGCGCTGGCGCTGGTGCCGAAGGGAGTGAAGGCGTCGGTGATGCGGCTGCCGCAGGTGCATGACCCGGTGAAGCAGGGGTTGGTCACCTGGCTGGTGCCGATCGCGCGCGAAAAAGGGTTTTCGGCGTATGTCGGCGACGGTATGAACCGGTGGCCAGCGGCGCACGTGAAGGACGTGGCGCGGCTCTACAAACTGGCGATCGAGAAACAGGAAACCGGAGCCAGGTATCACGCGGTGGCCGAAGAAGGCGTGACGCTTCGGGACATCGCGGAAGCGCTCGGGCGCGGGTTGAAAGTGCCGGTGAAATCCATTTCGCCGGAAGAGGCAGGGCCACATTTTGGATTCCTGAGCCTGTTCGCGGGCCTGGACCTGCTGACTTCGAGCGCGATCACGCAGAAGCATCTGGGATGGAAGCCGACGGGGCCGGGGATGATCGAAGACCTGAACAACATGAATTACGCGCAGGTCGAAACGGCGGCGAGCAGGTAACGCCGGCGACTTATCGATCGTTAGGTGACGCGCTTCGCGTCGATCGTTTGGGTGGCTGTGCCGCCGGGTCAAAAGCGGTGGCAGAGCCACCGCACTCCAAAATGGGCTGGGCACGGAACTGATTTCGGGCGCTGCGCGGTAAATCGAGGCGCGGGATCCGCGCTTCGCGTCTTGAATGGTAGGAAGCAGCACTGGCCGCCAGCGAAAAATCGCCGGCGGCCGGTGGCATTTTAAGGCGAGAAGCTCACGCTTCGGCCGAGCAGGGAACCGCGAATTACTTCGCGGGTGGCGCGGGTTGATTTTCGCTGGTTGGGGGCACGATGCCTTTGAGGCGCATGTAGGTGACCATGTTGCCGTAGTGCTCGTCGGTGTGGGCGGTGTTGATGCTGAGCACGGTGATTTTGGCCATGGGGTAGCCGAACATTTTCATCATCTCGGCGCCTTTGGCGTCGGTCATGTTGCCGTAGGTTTTGAAGCAATAGGCCTGGGCATCCTTGATCGCCGCCACCAGGTCGGCTTTGGAGGTTTTGGTTTTTTCGATGTCCTTCGCGGGACTCGGTTCACCGGCGACCTGCGAGCAGAAATTGTAGGTCGCGTCGGCCACGTGGCCGACCAGCTGGCCGAAGCTGCGAACTTCCGGCGTGGGTTTGAACGCGTAATTTTCTTCCGGCATTTTTTCGGCGGCCTTGATTACCGCGCCGCTGACGAATCCGTAGAAACCTTTTTCGCTTTGAGTGATCGGGTTGGCCGGGGCGGCGGCGGGAGCGGCCTGGGTTGCGGGTTTTGGCGCCGCCATTTCCTGGGCGAGCGCGGCAGTGGGAACCAGCAGCAGCGCAGCGAATAGACAAGCAAACATTGTTTTCACGACAATCCTCCTGGAGAGTTTACGGGGAATGATGCCATATCTGGCGCTAGGCGGGTGTTTGTTTATGCGAGGGTAGGCGTCGTCACGGGCCGGGCGCGGGAGCATGGGTGAGATTCTTCGCTGCGCTCAGAATGACGACGAGAGGCAACGGCAGAGGCAAAGTCAACTGGCCCACCTAAGGGTGGCCGCTACATACGGCAACACCAACGGCCACGGCGGCGCTATTTATTTGCAAGCATGAGTCGCGGCGGATGCGCCGCGCGGGCTGAATTATTTGGCGGCGGGGGCGAGGAACTCGCGCAGCTTGGCTCGTTGCAGGAACGCGAACAGCAGAGCTTCGAGGGCCAGGATGCCGAGCGCCGCGATCCAGGAGCGGTAACGCACGGCCAAATCCGGAAGCTGAAGCCAATACAGCGAGGTGGGAATCAGGGCCGCGGCAAAGGGCGCGAGCTCGGGGCGGCGGGAAACCTGCAAGACGCCCAGGATGGTGCCGGCGCAGGTGTAAAAGACGATTAGAAACAGCGCGCCAAAGGCGAGCGGGTGACGCCCGCGCCGCAAACCCATCCATTGCAGATACAGCAAATCGCGCGCGACCCACAACGCGACGAATCCAATATAAAGAAACGCCAATCCCCAGCTCCATTGGCCGGGCGCCGGTTCGCGGTAAACGCGAATGAGCTGAACGACAACCAGGCCCGCGACGACGATCCCCGCCAGCGAATACGGCGCCGGCCAAAACGCCGCCCATAGGTTCGCGGCGCGTGCTCCTAGATTCTTGACCCGGCGGCGCACCTGTTCGCGGTTGCGAAAAAGAACCAATCCCAGAAAGGCGAAAATCCAAAAGATGTTGGCGAGGACCATGCCCAGCACTTCCTGGGGCGGAAGAGTTTTGAATCCCAGTAGACGCAATTGTGCAGGGTAGCTATTGTCAAAAATCGGCTGGCCGAGCGGCGCTTTCCAATTGAAAAAACCAAGCATCAACACCGTGAAGTAAATCGCAAAGCCGAATGCCTGGAGCGGTGAATAGAGTTGGTACACCGCCGGGTCGCGTTTCAAATTGCGAATTATCGCCAGCAAAAACCAGCCGCCGCAGGTGGCATAAATCATCAGTAGCACCGCGAAATGCGGGACCGAAGCTCCGAAAAACAGATCGACGGGGCCTTGGGTCACGCCCCGCCAGAACATTTCACCGGCGGCGTACGGGCTCAAGATGTGAAGCGTCCACGCGGTCTCCGGCATCACGCGGCTGGTGTGCGCGTAATCGATCGAAGTGCAGGCCACAAAAGCCAGATAAGGCAAAACGGCGACAGCGGAAACTCCGCGCGCTAAAGACATCGAAATCAAAAGCGCGAGCAGATGAAACACGATGCTGCCGGCCAGAATAATTACGTAGGCTTGCAGCAGCAAACCCAGCGGAAATTCCGCGCGAATCGCGGCGGCCAGCCCGACTGGCACCAGACAGAACGTGACGAGATACGCCAGTACCGGCGCGCCGAAAAGCTTGCCGATGGCGAGCTCAAAAGAACTGAGGCGGGTGACCCGCTGGTAATCAAAAGTATTGAGTTCCTTCTCGCGGTGGACCGTGAGCAGCTCGTAGATTCCGCCGCCGATGAGCAGGACGGTGACCTGCAACTGCAGGATCAAGCGCAGCAGTTCGGAGGCATCCTCAATTCGGGTCAGCGGCACCGCATGAGAAGTGAACGTAAACCAGGCGGTGATCGAGACTGCCAGGCAAATAACCGCGACAGCGATGACGCGGCCGGAGCGCAGCTGGATGCGGGCGTTGCGCAAAAACTCCGGATTGGCGGTGAACGCGCTCACATTACTTCTCCGCCGGAGATGCGCGAATACAAGCGCTCGAGGCTCTCCACTTCTTCCTGGACTCCGCAGACCGGCGCGCCGGCCGCGACCAGATCTTTCACCAGCTCCGCCAGCACGGCATCGCCGCCATCCAGGGCGAACTGCGCGCCGGCCGGTTCGGGCGCTACGGCGCTGACGCCGGGCCTTGCGGCGAGCCACGGCTCCAAACCAAATCCGGGAGCGGCCAGTCGCACCCGATACCGCCGCACGCTGGTTCCTTCGCGCATCACTTCTTCCAGGGTGCCGACCCGCAGCAGACGGCCCTTTTCCATAATGGCCAGGTTGGTGCAGATTTCTTCCAAGTCGGAAAGGATGTGCGAAGTGATGAAAATGGTTTTGCCGGCGGCATGCAGCTGCTTCAGCAAAGTTTTCAGCTCCACGCGCGCTTTAGGATCCAGCCCGGCGGCCGGCTCATCGAGCACCAGCAGCGGGGGATCGTGAATGACGGCGCGGCCGATGCCGAGCCGCTGTTTCATTCCGCGGGAGAGGCCGTGGATGAAATCGTCGCGCTTGCTTTCGAGATTCATCTGCTGCAGCACTTCGCTTACGCGGGAGCGAATTCGAGAAGGTTCCATTTTGTAAGCGCGGGCGAAGTAATCGAGATATTCCCAGACTTTTAAATCGTCGTAGAGCGAGAAAAAATCCGCCAGGTAGCCGATGTGGCGTTGCGCTTCTTCGGGAAAGCGCTGCACGTCGACGTGATTGACCAGAACGCGGCCGCTGGTGGGTTCCTGCAGGCCGGCAATCATTTTCAGGGTGGTGGTTTTCCCCGCGCCATTCGGCCCGATCATGCCGAAGAGCTCGCCATCGTCAATGTTCAGGTCCAGGCGATCGGCCGCCACCAGGGCGCCGCCGGATTTTTGGGAGAGTACGTCGTACTGCTTAGTTACTTGTTCAAGCTTAATCATCGATGCGGGCCATCTTGCGTTATGGGGAAGGGGGTGTCAATGGCGCGGCGGTGAGGTTGGCGATTACGAATCGATGGAGCGGCGCTGCGCGCTGGCGCGTTGGGGTGGTGCGGCGGGCTTGGTCAAGAGCGGCGGCAAGCCGCCGCACTCCAAGGTAGGCTGGGCGCGGGTGGAGTTGCGCAGGCCTCGCGATGCTGCCCGGCGCGGGCGGCGGGTTTTGTATCCGTTCGGATTGCTGACGGGTGGGTGTGGACGATCTAAACCCGCACCCTTTGCTGCGAAACGCAAAGAGTGCGGCACCCGGAAGGGCGGCGATCTCGCGGCGGTGGCGCGGCTGCTTACGGGGTGATGGTGACGGTGTCGATGCCGATGATAGCGCCCTTGGTGGCGGTGACCGCACAGGAGCCGCCGAGCACAGGCGAGTTGCCGGTGAACAAGCCTGCGGGGGTGATGCTACCGGTAGTAATGAGGGGCGGCGAGCAGAGTGGGACGGCCCAGGTCACGCTGCCGGTAAGGTTGGCGGTACTCGAGTCACTGTAGGTGCCGGTGGCGGTGAGCTGGACGCTGTTGCCACTGACGATGGACGGTGACGCCGGAGTGATGGCGATGGAGACCAGCGTGGGCGCGGGGGCGACGGTGACGGTGACGAGGGACGGGAAACCCTGATACTGGACCAAGACGGAGCGGATCCAGTGGCGTTGCAGTGCGCGATGTTAGCGGACAAGGTCAGGTTGGGCGACGCCAACACCGAGAAGGTGGATGAACTGGTGACTTCCTGCGATGGGCCAGTGGTGAAATTGGCCATGACATCGAAGGTCACGGTGCCGCCCACGGTGCAGGAGGCCGGGCTGGGCGTAACGGAGATGCCGGTGAGCGTCGGCGGAATGATGAAATTTACGGTGACGGATGCGGTGCCACGTACGGCGCCGATCGCGGCGGTGATGGTGCTGTTGCCGCCAAGTACGCTGCAGGTGCCGATGTTGCCGACTTCGGTGACCGCGGGAGTGTTGGAGCTCCAAGCGGCCAAAAGGGTGACGTCGGCGCTCGAATTATCGCTGTAGTGGCCCATGGCGTCGAAGGTGATGACTTGGCCGCCGATGCAAGTCGTCGAAAGCGGCGTGACGGTAATGGTTTACGGCGTCGGCGCGGTGACGGTGAGCGGGGCCGAGCCCATCACGCCCAGGTAGTTGGCGGTAATGGTGGTCGAGCCAGCCAGAACGCAGGCGGCAACGTTGGTTACTGCGGTGGCCACCAGCGGATTGCTGGAAGTCCAGGCGGCGAGCAGCGAGACATCCAACGAAGAGCCGTCACTGAGATGCGCCATGGCGTCGTACGTGATAGTGCCCAGCGGGAAACAGGATGCTGGATTCGGCGTGACGGTGACGGAAGTGACGGTCGGCGGAGCGTTGACGGTTACGCTGGCCTGGCCGGTGATGCCGCCGACGGTAGCGCTGACGTTGGTGGAACCGGCCAAGACGCAAGTGGCGACCGGACCGAGTTCGGTGACGTTGAGGATGTTGCCGTAAAGCCAGAGGCCTGGGCGGTGACGTCCATCGACGAGCCATCGGCGTAATGGCCCATGGCGTCGAAGCTGATGATGCCGAGCGGCAAGCAGGACGCTGGGTTCGGCGTGATGCTGATGGATTGCAATGCCGCGTTGCTGATGCTGAGCGGCTGCTGGCCGGATTGCAAACCGACCGACGCGCCGACATTGACCGCGATCGGCTGGAGGCAAGAGACCAAGCCGGCGGGACTGACCGTAGCCGCAGCCGGATTGGTGGTGAACCAGTTCGCATCGGTCAATGGATGCATGCTGCCGTCCATGTAATTGCCCGTAGCGGTGAGCTGCACCAGGCCGCCGACGACGCAGGCCGGACTGGCCGGAGTGATGGTGATCGAGAGCAGCACCGGATTCTCGACGGTCAGCGACGCCGGGACGCTGACGATGGCGTTGCTGGTGGCGGTAATTGGCACAATGCCCGGAATACCGGAAGTGGAGGCGAGGCCGTTGGCGTTGACGGTGGCGACCAGCGGGCTACCGGAACTCCACAGGACCTGGGTGGTGAGGTCCTGGGTGCTCAGGTCGTCATAAGTTCCGGTGGCGGTGAACTGTTGCGATTCGCCGACGGTGATGACCGGCAGAGTCGGGGTGACCACCAGCGAAATGAGCGACGTCGGCAGAACCTGGAGCAGGACCGAACCGAACAGCGTTGGATTGGTAGGATCGGTCGCTCCAATGTAGGTGAATCCGGAAAGCAGCGCCGAGACCACGCCCTGTTCGCTGACGATCGCGGTGGCCGGATTGGTCGAAGACCAACTCACGGACGAAGTGATATCCGCGGTGCTGCCATCGGAATACGTTCCGGTAGCGATGGCCTGAAGCTGCACGCCGGATGGGGCGCTGGCCACGAGCGAGATGGTGATGGATTGCAGAGTCGCCGGAGTGACGGTGAGCAGGGCGATACCGTTGGCGCTTAAGACGGTGGCGTTGATGGTGGTAGGACCGAAGCCAACGGTGGTAGCCAAGCCGGACGGAGTGATGGTGGCGACGGACGAAAGCGTCGAACTCCACATGGCGCTGCGGGTGAGGTCGTGCGTGCTGCCGTCGGAATAGGTGCCGATGGCGGTGTATTGCTGAGGCACACCGACCGGCAAGTTCAGCAGCGGCGGCTCGACGGCAATCGCGATCAGAAACGCAGGCGCGACCGTCAACTGAGTGCTGCTGCTGGTCAGACCTTGCGAGGCGGTGATGGTGGTGTTTCCGTTGAAGAACGCGGTCGCGACTCCGGTGGAACTGTCGATGATCGCGATGGCCGAATCCGAAGAAGTCCAGTTGACCAGCGCGGTGATGTCCTGGGTCGAGCCGTCGGAAAATATGCCGGTGGCGATGTACTGCACGTTCATTCCGACGTAGGCGGTGTCGTTGGACGGAATGATGGCAATGGAAGTGAGAATCGCCGGCGTAACATTCAAAGTCGTGGCGCCGACGAGGCTCGACTGCGTGGCTTGAATCTGGGTGGTGCCGACCGCGAGAGCGGTGGCGAGGCCGGCCGGATTCACGCTGGCAACGCCCGCTAACGTGCTGGACCAAGTGGCGGCCGGGGTGAGGTCGTGAGTGCTGCCGTCGGAGAAAGTTCCGATGGCCTGGAACTGCTGCTCGGTGCCCACGGCCACGTTCGTCACGATGGCGTTCAGGTTGAAAGGAATGACCGGATCGATCAACCCATTCGCACGCGGCGTGGACTGCGCGGCGCGGGCGCGCGAGGAGCCGGTGGATGGAGCGGCAAAGCGGCCGTTTTTCCGGGCGTTGGCGTTTTTCACGTCGGGCTCGAGATTGTTGCTCGAAGCTACCGGAACGACATCGATGCTGGTCAAAGTGGCCGCGGAAACGTTGAGCGTAGTGGAATCGGAGAAGGTGCCCATGGCGGCCGCGATCGTGGAGCTGCCGACCGAGCGCGCGCTAGCCAAGCCGTTCGAATCGATGGTGGCAACGTTGGTGGTGGTGGAGGTCCAGGTGACGGAGGCGGTGATGTCTTTCATCGAGCCGTCGGAATAGCTGCCGGTGGCGGCGAATTGTTCGGCGGTGCCGCGCGGTGCAGTGGGATTCTGCGGCGAGACGGCGAGCGAGACGAGATTTGCGCCAGTCACGTTGACCGTGACCGATTTCATCGCGGCGCCAAACTGCGCGGTGATCGACGGCATGCCGGTTTTTACGGCGGTGACCAGGCCAGTGCTGCTGACCGTGGCGAGCGTCGCATCGGATGTAGTCCAGGTGGCGGAGCTGGTGACGTCCATCATCGTGCCGTTGCTGAACGTGGCGTTGGCGGTGAGCTGCTGAGTATCGCCGGCGGCGACGGATGGATTCGACGGCGAGATCGAAATCGAGACGGCTACGGCCTGGCCGCTGGTGAAGGTGACGCCGCCGGTGACGCCCTGATAGGTGGCGGAAATTCCGGCCGAGCCGGTGTTGACCGCGGTGACGAGGCCGGTGGAATTTACGGTGGCCACCGCAGGCGTGTCGGAAGTCCAGGTGGCGGAATTGGTGACGTCCAGGGTTGAGCCGTCGGTGAAGTTCGCGGTGGCGGTGAGCTGTTCCGACTGGCCGACGGCGGCAGACGGATTCGCCGGCGTGACGGTGACGGATGAAAGAGTCGGGGCGGAAACGACGAAGGTCACGGATTTCGTGACGGCCATGTCCGTAGCGGTGATGGTGACGCTGCCAGCTTTGGTGGTGGTGACGACTCCACTGGTATTGACCTGCGCGGTGGTGGTGTCGGACGACGTCCAATTCACGATTTTGGTGAGATCCTGCGTGGTGCCATCGCTGTAATTTCCGGTGGCGGTCAGCCCCTGCGAATTTCCCGCAGCAGCCGTCGGATTCGCCGGCATGATGGTGATCGATTGCAGCACGGCGTTGGTGATGGTCAGCGCGGCGGTGTTGCCTTGCGCGCCAAGCGTGGCCTGCACGGTGCTGGTGCCAGCGGTATAGCCGGTGGCGAGTCCGTTCGCGTTAATCGAAGCGTTCGCGTTGGACGTGGTCCAGGCGACCTGGGTGGTGACGTCCTGCGTCGAGCCGTCGCTGAAGTTTCCCGAGGCGGTGAACTGCTGGGTAGTCCCGGCGGCGATGCTGGCCGAAGACGGACTGATGGTGAGGGAGTTGACGGTGGCCGGGCTGCTGGTCACGTTATCCATTTGCGAGGTGCTGCCGGAAGACGCCGTGATCGTGGTGCTGCCCGGCGAATTCGCGGTAGCCAGGCCAGAGCTGGAGATCGAGACGGTAGCGTTCGAGCCGGCGGTCCAGGAGACCGAGGAAGTAATGTCCTGCGTCGATTCGTCGCTGTATGTGCCGGTGGCATGGAACTGCAGCATGGTGCCGCTGGCAAACGTCGGATTCGACGGCGTGATGGCGATCGAAACCAGCGTCGCCGGAGTAATGGTGACGGTGTCGCCGGCCACCTGCGACTGGTAGTTCGCGGTGATGTTGGCCGAACCGGTACTGAGCGCGGTGACGAGTCCCGAGCTGCTGACCGAAGCGGAGAAGCCCGAACTGTTCCAGCTGGCCAGAGTGGTGACGTCCTGCCGCGTGCCGTCGGAGAAAAACGCGGTAGCGCTCAGTTGAATGGTGGTGCCCACGGCAAGCGACGGATTCGCCGGGCCGACCACCAGCGAAGTGACAGTGGCATTCGAAACGGTGGCGAAAGTGGTGGTGTTCGAGCCGCCGAAGGAAGCGGTGAGCGTGGCGCTGCCCGGAGAATTTCCGGTGGCGAGGCCGTTCGCGTCGATCGAAACCGCAGCCATATCCGAACTCCACGCGGTCGAGGTCGTTACGTTTTGCATCGAGCCGTCGCTGTAGGTGGCGATGGCGGTGAACTGCAGTGTGGTTCCGGCGGCGAAGGTTGGATTCGATGGCGAGACGGCCAGCGAAACGACGGTGGCTCCGGTAACGCTCAGTTGCGTATTCGCGGAGGTCGAGCCGGACGTCGCGGAGATTGCCGTCGTGCCGGACGCGAGCGCGGTAGCCAGGCCCGCGCTGTTAATGGTGGCGGTGTTGGTGTTGGAACTCGCCCAGACGACGGAGCTGGTGATGTCCTGCATCGAGCCATCGGCGTAATTTCCGGTGGCGGTGAATTGCTGGGTGGTTTGCGGCGCGACCGATGGATTCGACGGCGAAATTGAAATCGAATTTAGCGTCGCCTGTTGAATGGTGACCGAGGTCATACCGGTGGTGGTTCCGGACGTGGCGGTGATGGTGGCGTTTCCGGAGGAAACTCCGGTGGCGAGACCATTGGCATCGATCGAAACGGTTCCTGGCGCGGAAGACGTCCAGGTGACGCTCGAAGTGATGTTGGCGGAAGAGCCGTCGGAATAATGCGCGGTGGCGGTGAACTGCTGGTTGGTTCCGGAGTGGAACGACGGATTCGACGGCGAAATCGTGATGGAAGTCAGCGTCGCGGCGGTGACGTGCAAGTTAGTGCTGTTGGTAGCGCCGCCGTTGGCGGTGGCGGTGATGGTGGTGTTGCCGGCGGCGACGCCGGTGGCGGCGCCAGTGGAAGTGATGGTGGCGGTGGAAGTGTTGCTGGAAGTCCAGTTGACGACCGAGGTCACGTCCTGTTGCGAGCCGTCATTGAACGTGGCGATGGCGTGGAACTGCAGCACGCTGCCGGCGGCGAGCGACGGATTCGACGGCGAAACGGCGATGGTGGAAATGGTCGCGGCGGTGACGGTGAGGGTGGTCGATCCCTGCACGGTATCCGACGCGGCGGTAATGGTGGTCGAGCCCTGCGCGAGCGCGGTGGCGACTCCCGAGACGTTGATGGTCGCCGCGCTGCGATTGGAGGAAGTCCAAACGACCGTGCTGGAAATGTTACGTACCGAGCCGTCGCTGTAAGTTCCTTGGGCGACGAACGGCAGCGTGGTGCCGGGAGCGACGGAAGGATTGCCGGGGCTGACCGCGATCGATTGCAGCTTCGAGCCGTCACCCACGATGACCACGTACGAGCTGACGATGCCGCGGAAAGTTGCGCTGATCACGGTGCTACCGTCGCTGAGGGTGGTGAGCAGGCCGCCCGAGGTGATGGTAGCGACGGCGGGATTGGACGAGGTCCAGGTGACGTCGTCGGTCAGCACTTTCATTTTGCCGTCGGAGGAGAGCCCGGTGGCGACGAACTGCACCGCCACGCCCGGCAGGATCGGATTGGGCGTAGGCTTGGCCATGTTGACGCTGAGCACGTCAATCTTGCCGATGTTGCCGCTGGTATTGCTGCCGGTGTAGCCGCAGCCGGTGAGGGCGACGATGGCAACCAGCGCGATGAAGATGAGAAATTTCTTGTTCACGGAGACTCTCCTGGACCTGTGCTGCTCAGCGAAACATTTTCATGGCCGAGTTCGATTGGCGCGCGGCAGTGTGGCGAGCAGCGCCGAATGCGAAGGAAAGTAATTCGTGAAGGGTTTATCGGCTTGGGATTAGAGAACGATAGGGAAGGTTTGAAAAGAAAACGCGAGATTGTTGCCGAAACGGTTCTGCTGCGTGAATTGATTGGAGGTAGAAATTTGCGGGTGTGCCGCGAAGGGCGGAAGGGAAATGAGTGTCGTGCCGTAAAGTTGCAGAACGGAACAGTTTCGCGCCGCGTTTCTCCGTTTGGAAATTGGCGGCCGGATTCTTCTTTCGTTGTTTCTGGGCCCTTTTCAAACTTTTCGTGGGGGTGCATAATCCGCGAAACGGCTGCGAAATTCCGTGGTCGGAACGGGGATTCCGAGTCGGGAAGAGAACGGCGGTGTGAGCGAGGCTACGTGGCGAAGGCTCCCGGTAACATCACCATCAAGAAGATGAAGAGCTCGAAGCTGGAGCAGACCAAAAAGAAAGGAACGATTGCGTCATGATCATGGGCGCGAAGGCTCCGGACAACTCACAGACGCCGAAGCGGGTGGAGCGTGAGGAAATTTTAAAGAAGAAAGAGAAAGAGTAGGACCGGCTGCGAAAAATAACAGGAGAACGCACATGGCTAAACCCCCCAAGAACGGCGAGACTTCGAAAGGGCCGGCCCAGAAAAAACGGGATCGGATTTAGTCCGCGGCCGGCAATCGCCGCGAAAATCCCCGCTACTGCGGGGCGATGAAACCTTTCGAGCTACAGACGAGCGTGGGCCAGCCACGCGAGCGTAAGCGCGTCCATCAAAATGACGACGGCGCTGCCGTAAAAAGCGTACTTGTTGAACTTCGCCTTGCGTTTGGTCAATTTCCGGTTGATGGCGATGCGTTGTTTGGCCTTGCCCAGCCGGCCACCTTGCAGTTCCAGCAAGACCGCGTCCAAGCCGTGGGGGTCGTCCTTGTAGTCGCCGGCCAGTTCGGTGACGAAACCTTCCCAGCCTTCCACGCCCGGCGGAGTGCCGAAGGTCGAAGGCCACAGCGCGACCAAGCAAAACACGACGGTACAGAAAATTCCCAGGACGGCCACGGCCTGCGCCAATTTCACCCATGGCGCGAGCAGGTCGAGCGCCAGGATCGAGCCGGTGACGGCGCCGAGTAAGGTGGCCAGCACCAGGACGATGCTGGCTTTCACGTCGAGCGTATCGCCGAGAGTGAAGAGCAGGTCGTCGAGGCGTGCGGCGTCTTCCCATACAGCTTGCAGGATTTTGTCGTTCATGACCGGAACCTCGCGAGGAAAGATTTAGGGAGCCGGGAGTGCGTGCCGCCATCGCGCAGAGACGAGAGGCTTTTCGGCGGGATTATACGACAGATCGAAGGGAAGGCGAGAGAGCGCGCTAGAAGCGTGCGCGTGGCTGGGCGCTCGTGCTGCGGTGGAAGATTCAAATGACGGGAAATCTAAACCCGCACCCTGTGCTGAAAATAAAAACGCAAAGAGTGCGGCACCCGGAGGTGCTACGGCGGCTTAGCGGGATTTGGCGGCGTGGGCTACGTTGACGCGGCGGTGTTCGCCCAGGTTTTCTTTTTCGCCGGTGATTTTGGATTTCAGGTAGCCGAGGATTTGGACGACTTTGGCGGAAGGGCTGTCCCAGTATTCGGCGGCGGTGACTTCGATGCGCAGCAGGCAGAGGTTGGGATCGTCGAGTCCTTGCGGGAACCACGCTTTGTAGGTGTCGCTCCACAGTTCCTGCATCTTGGCGCGATCCATCGAAATTTTCGCAGTGCCGCTGACCGAAACAAATTCCATGCTGCCGGGCTTGGCGTAGGCCAGGTTCACTTCGGGATGCGCTTCGAGGTCTTCGGTCTTCGGGGAGTCGAGGCCGGCGAAGAACCAGAGAACGCCGTCGAAATTTTCGTTTTGGGTAGTCATGGGGCGGCTGACGAGCAGGCCGGCGCGCGAGACGGTGGTGAGCATGGCGAATTTGATGTCTTTAATCAGGTCGCGAAGTTTGGCGAGATCGTCGGCGGGATGATTTTCGGTGGATGTTGAATTCATGGGCCCTCGCCTTTGTGCGGTAAGTATCTTTCTTTTTCTGAATCCAAGCGTAGCGCGTGGGCCGGCGCAAGCACATCGGGTATTCGCCTGAAGGCTAAAAGCGGGAATGGTGTAGGGGTTTGACCGGATCGGCCCTGCGGCGAAACGCGTCATTGTCGCGGTGAGCCGGGCGCGGGAGCGTGGATGAGATTCTTCGTCGCGGAAGGCGCTTCTCAGAATGACGACAAGTGAGTGATGGCGTGAAATCGCGGTGGTCCCGCAGAGCGGGACTGGATCGTATGAGTTGCGCGGGCGGCATCTCAAAGGCGGCGGCAAGCCGCCGCACTCCAAGGTGGGCTGGGCGGCGGGAGGGTTTGACACGCTGCGCGATGGGTCGGGGCGCGGGCTGCGCTCGTCGCGTCTTGCAGGGGCGAGCGAAAACGTCGCGAGATGCAGTCGGGGAATTTGTTAGGATGACAACATGAAATGTTTTTCGTGTGCGGAGGAGTTGCCGCTGCGGGCTACGTTTTGTCCGCGTTGCGGGACGGCTGTGGATGAGGGCGAGAGTCCTACGGTAACGCATGTGCCGTCGCGGGACGCTGCAGCGGGAAGCGGTGGAAACGCCGGAAGCACGCGGCCTGCGGATGTCGCGGGAGGCGGAGGCGCGCCCGCTGGCGGGGCTGGTTCTGGCTTTGGGGTCGGCGCCGGAGTTGGGTCAGGATCCGGGTCTGGCGTGGGACGCGGGTCGAGTGGATCGTTTGGGTCGGCGAGGACTTCGGGCGAGGCGCGGGCCACCAGGAATTTTACTTCCAGCACGGCTTCGGGATCGCGGACTTCGTCTGCCGGTCATTTTGTGGCGGGCACTACCCTCGCGGGG
>DASWVE010000100.1:0-42332 GCA_036401315.1 Candidatus Acidiferrales bacterium | reverse complement strand
ATCTGCAGTGGGTCAGC
Organism: Candidatus Acidiferrales bacterium; assembly: GCA_036401315.1. Lineage (GTDB taxonomy): Bacteria > Acidobacteriota > Terriglobia > Acidiferrales > UBA7541 > Palsa-295. Next base: position 42,315 of record DASWVE010000100.1, on the reverse strand, counting down.
GGTCTTCTCGCCTAGCTTGAACGCGGGCGTGGGCGTGGTCGGCGTAATGATCACGTCGACCTTGCCGAACGCCTCGGAGAAGTCCCGGGCAATCAACGCCCGGACCTTCTGGGCCCTTAGATAGTAGGCGTCGTAATAGCCTGCCGAAAGGGCATAAGTCCCCAGCATAATTCGCCGCTTCACTTCGGGCCCAAAGCCCTGCTCACGGGTTTTCCGGTACATATCCATAAGCGTAGTGCCTGAGACACGCAAACCATACCGTACGCCGTCGTATCGTGCCAGGTTCGAGCTGGCCTCTGCCGTCGCCACGATGTAATAGGTGGCGATGGCGTATTCCGTGTGAGCCATCCGGATAGGTACGCGCGTGCACCCTAGCGTTTCGAGCAGGCGAATGCCAGCCTCGATCTTGGCCCTAACCCCGGAATCCAGCCCGTCGCCAAAATACTCGTCGGCAACACCAATCCGCAGGCCTTGCAGCGGCTTCTGAGCTTCAGCAGCGTAATCTGGCACCGCTGCGGTGGAAGATGTTGAATCTGCTGGATCGTGTCCGGCCATGACCGAAAGCAGCGAGCAGGCATCGGCTACATTCGTAGTAAAAGGCCCAATACGGTCCAGCGAAGAAGCGAAAGCAATAAGCCCATGGCGCGATACGCGACCGTATGTTGGCATCAGCGCCGGAATCCCGCAAAACGCCCCAGGCTGACGAATCGAACCCCCCGTGTCGGTTCCCAGCGATGCGACGGCCAAACCAGCCGCCACGACTGCCGCCGAGCCCCCGCTGGAGCCGCCTGGTACCCGATCCGGGGCGATCGGGTTGCGTACGGGTCCGTATGCAGAGTTCTCATTCGAGCTACCCATGGCAAATTCATCGCAATTCGTCTTGCCCAGGATGATGGCCCCGGCCGCATCCAGCCGCGAAACAGCCGTCGCATCGTACGGAGGGATATAGTCCTTAAGCATCTTCGACCCGCAGGTGGTCGGAACGCCCGTAGTGCTCAGGACATCCTTAATAGCCACCGGAACGCCGGCCAGGCCCTTCAGCGGCTCGCCCTTGGCGATCGCCGCATCCACCCGGTCAGCCTGTGCATAGGCCCGTTCAGGAGAAAGTGACAGGTAGGCATTCAACCCAGGGTTCTCAGCCTCGATCCGACCGTAAAAATCCGCAGTCAGCTCCCGCGCTGAAATCCGTTTGCTGCCGAGAGCCTCATGAACGCGAGCGATCGACCACTCCGGCTTCCTGGCGCTCACCGGTCGATTACCTTAGGGACCCGGAAAAACGGTTTAACCGCATCGGGTGCCTGAGCCAGGATCTCATCCGCAACCGTGCACGGACCCACCACATCTTCGCGGAGCTCAGCGCCGGCCGGTATCACGGCGCCTGATTCGCCACCGCCTAGGCGCGGCCGCACCTGCGCCATGGCCTCCACCTTCGAAACGTCCAACTGCTCGAGCTTCGCGATGTAATTCAGAATTTCATCGAGCTGGCCGCGGTACATCTCGACTTCTCCCGCGGAAAGCTCCAGATGGGCGAGTTGAGCCACGCGCAATACATCTTCACGGCTGATTTTCATGTTCGGAAATTCCAACTCTATCTTAGTACATCGAGAGGGAAGAGCAAGGCGGCGCTCAATGCTTGCGGCGAGGGCGCACAAAGGGCGTGTGCTGGTTATCGAATTCGTGGGAAATATGAGCTCTCGCCGCCATCGGGACAAATTCGATCTCGCGCACCAAGCTGCCGCCCCAGTTCCGGTTTACTTGCATGCAAAATTCGGCGCGCATTGTTTCGAGTTGAACCTGCCAGCGTTTACCGTCGGTAGCTACTTCCAGGCGGCCGTTCGCGCAGCGCACTGGCCGCGTGTGCGCGGCCACGGTCGCGCCCACCACACTCGGCCAAACTCCGCATAGCCAAGCCACCGCGGCTTCCGGACGTTTCACTTGGCGCAAAACGCCACCTAAAAAATTTCCAGCTCTCTCCATGGGGAGGCGGAGTCTAGCACCGGCACCAGAATCCGCTACGGGATGAGGAAAGTTATGCACAGACTTTTGAGGAAAAGTAGCGACAGGCGATGCCAGAAAATTAATTCGCGGGCGCTGCGACGCCATTCAGGCCCAGCTCCGCCGCAACTTCTCGCAGAGCCCCAATGCAGAACGCGATGTGCTCGTCCAGCGGCACGCCGAGTTCCTCCGCCCCCTTATAAACATCCTCACGATTGACTCCGCGCGCGAAAGCCTTGTCTTTCAGTTTCTTTTTCACCGACGCGGTCTCGACCTCGTGAATGCTTTTGCTCGGCTTGATCAGCGCACATGCCGTCAGGAAGCCGGCCAGCTCGTCACAAGCAAACAGCGTCTTATCGAGCGCCGAGACTCGGGGAACGTTGCAGTAATCCGCGTGGCCCAAAATCGCGTGGATCATTTCCTCCGGATACCCGCGTTCCCGCAGGATTTTCGAGCCTTCAAAGGGGTGCTCCTCCGTTGGATGGTGGCCAGCATTGGGCCAGCGCTCGTAATCAAAATCATGCAGCAGGGCCGTAGTGCTCCACAGGTCCTCGTCGGCGCCAGTCTTTCGCGCGTAGGCCCGCACGCACGCTTCGACCGCCAGCGCATGCTTCCGCAAGCTTTCGCCCTGCGTGCATTCACACAAAAGCTTCCAGGCATCTTCTCGGCTGTTCATTCGCGATATCTCCGGAGCGGCAGTGTAGCGCACGATGCCCAGCCGAACCAACTGAGCGAATGACGAGTAGCGACGTTCGAATTGGTACTGCCTTTGCAAGGGACTGTTTTGGCGTCGAACCGGAAGGACGAGTATTAAACGTGTCTCACAAATGCAAATTGAATCCGCGATACCGGACCAAAATGGGCAATTCGTCGAGTCTTCGCGTCATTCATTGAACACAATTCAGGATCGCACCGGAAATTCGCGGAAAAAGCGACGAATGAACCGCAACCAAGCAAAACTCATCAAAAATCGCGAGCGAACGATAAAGAAGGAACGACACCAGTCACAATTCGTCGCCGATTGACGCAGAGCGGCGTTGTGTTCATGTCGTTAGCGGACGCGAAACGTCCGGGCGAACAAAAGTCGTACCACGTTTTCAGTGTTTCGAGGACAGCAACTGCCCTTGTTTGTTGCAGACATTGCGTGCGGGATAAAATGTTTGGCGTGCGGCGAGAAGAAAGGGCTTGACAAGAAATGGCACCGCGTGGAGAATCACCCCGCGCCGTTTCTGCCTTCCCCCTGTTAGCGAACTGTGCCTCCCCTTCTCATCGCCGGATTAGTGTGCGAGGAGAGCCTGTGGCCGAAAAAGCCATAGAAGTAAGAATGGAAATGGAACGTGAAGTACTCCGCTGTCAGGTCTGCGGACTCGTGCAATACCGCACACGTACGGACAACTGCCGTAGGTGTCTGCGCTTGCTGCCTCCCAAGGTCTCGTTCGTCATTCCGTCACCGACGCCGACCGATCTTCCGGGAGACGACCGCCAATTGTTTGAGAACTGGCCCAACCGCGAAACGGTGGAGAACATCGGCCAGCGCATCAGGCAACTGCGCGAATCACGCGGCATGACGCAAAGCCAACTGCAGGCGCGTTCGCGTGTTTCCCGATCCTATTTGTCCCGGATCGAGAGCGGGCAAATGACGCCGAGTCTGGGCACGTTGGAGAAGATCGCCGAAGCCTTGGGCGTCGGCCTGAACCGCTTCTTCGTTCCCGAAACCAACGGAGAGACGGTGCTGGAAGATCCCTTCATTCAGGGTCTTCGTCCCTACCTGCGCCAGCTGGATTGGACCCAGTGGCAGGGAATTCTCAAGCGCCTGCAGGCCATCAGCGAACACGTCAGCACCAACCACAGCATGCGTCCGCTGCCGCCGCAAACGTCGGATCGCATGGCGAACTCCATGCCCCGCCGCCAGCAGCAAGGCGGACATACGGCCACGGCGCTGCACCGCTAATCGCCGCGTAGTCGCGAACTGCGATCGCCACTAGTGTGGCGCGAAGCTTTTCGAAATTTTGCTTCCGGCCCGGCGCGCCAATACGGATTGGGCGCCGGGTGCGGACCATCCCTAACATTTCGGGCACGCCACGCGAGGTGCGGCGGGCAACCGCCGCTACGCGCTCTGGTGCCCGAGCTATCCCTCTAAAATCTGTGCGGTGATTTCAAAGCTGGGGATTGCTGCGGTTGCGAATCTTGCTGCCTACTGCGCTTCGCGTTTCCCAACGCGAAGCAACGAAATCTCCACCCTCGAATCCTTCTTTTTCAGCGCCACCACCCGCGCCCCATTGCCATGGTCGTCGACGAAAGCCACGTCCGAATCGCTGTCGACATTAATACCGTGGATCTTCGATTTGTCGTGCGGATTTTCGCGGTGAAAACTCGATCCCAGACGCTGCGTGTACCAGGCGGTAACTTTCTCCAGCGCATCCGGGGTTTCGAATGTTTCCACGGCCAAGCCAACTCCTGATTCTCCCGCCAGGATTTCCAGGTTGGCCTGATCGTCCTTGCCCGAGGGCATGGCTCCCGGATAAACCGGCAGACCCGAAGCGTGGTTCTGATCTTGATTGACCTTCAGCTCGCCCACCGGCGTCTGGATGTCGACGTTTTTGCCTGCCGTATCCAGCCGCGAATTGCGCAGAACGTAGCCAGCCAGCATCAAGCCTAGCAAAACCATCACGACGATACCGCCGCCGACGATCCCTAGAATCCACCATACCGCGGTCGTCCGATCCTGCCGGACCGGAGGCGGAACCACGGGCGGCCTTCCTGAAGCGCTAGACATAAATCTCCATAGCCATCACCACTAACAACAGGTACGCAACCGCGGCGCAAAATGTTTCATACGCGCATGGCTCGCGAACGCTCCTAACGTTAGTTAAAGCGAACCTCAACCCCCGGATGCCGGTCGAGATGGACCGAATCGATGAAACGGACTTCCGCCTCGGCCAGAGTCATGATCAGCGAGTGCGTGCGCGTTCCATCGCGAAAGAACGAAACGCCGTCGAGCAATCCGCCGCCCGTAACTCCCGTGCAGGCAAAAATGATTTTCTTTCCCGGCGCCAGGTCCGCGGTCTGGTAAATCCGTTTCGGATCCTTAATCCCCATCTGCGCGACTCGCTCATGGTGTTCCGGCTTGCTGACCACCAGACGCGCGAGAATTTCTCCATTCAAGCAGCGCAGCGCCGCCGCAGTCAGCACACCTTCTGGAGCGCCACCCGTGCCCATCACCGCATGCACCGCCGTGCCGCGGACAGCCGCCGAAATGCCGGCGGACAAATCACCATCGGAGATCAGTCGGATGCGCGCCCCGGCCTCACGAATATCGGCGATCAGCTTCTCGTGGCGCGGACGATCCAGAACCACGATGACCAAATCCTCGACATCGCGATCGTAGCGCCGCGCGATCGCCCGCAGGTTGTCTTTGGGCGGCGCGTCGAGATCGATCGCGCCCTTAGCCGGCGGCCCCACAATAATTTTTTCCATGTACAGGTCGGGCGCATGCAGCAGCCCTCCATGCTCGCTCGCCGCCAGCACCACCACGGCGCCGGGTTCGCCCGTGGCGCAGAGATTCGTACCCTCCAGCGGATCCACGGCAATGTCCACTTGCGGGTAAGTGCGCGATTTGTCGCGTACCGCAGCTCCCACTTTTTCGCCAATGAAAAGCATAGGCGCCTTGTCGCGCTCGCCTTCGCCGATCACAATGGTTCCGTCCATGCCAACGCGATCCATCTCCTTACGCATCGCCTCCACCGCCGCATGATCGGAACCCTCTCGATCTCCCTGACCCATAGTCCGCGCCGATTCGATCGCCGCGGTCTCCACCACCCGCAGAAATTCCAGACTCAGTTCTTTTTCCATGATTGCTCCTAAATTAGGACCAGCGATATATCGGAAGAATTCCGGCAGGTCGGGGAGGTCGGCCCGATTGCGGCCCATCATAATCCCAAACGAGCAGCGCGGAGCAATAGCTTATATCGCGTAGAGGGCGAGACGCACCAAAACCACTTTTCGTCGAATGGGCCCTAGGCGAACGCCGAGATCCCGGTAATGCGTTCGCCGATAATCAGCTTGTGGATGTCGTGCGTGCCTTCGTAGGTGAAAACGGATTCCAGGTTGGCCATGTGCCGCATCACGCAGTAATCGTCGACGATCCCGTTGGCGCCCAGAATTTCGCGCGCGCGACTAGCGGTTTCACGCGCCATCCACACATTATTCATCTTCAGCATCGAGATGTGCGAAGGATGCACCCGCCCGGCATCCTTCAGCCGCCCCACCTGCAGCGCCAAAAATTGCGCCTTAGTGATCTCCGTGATCATCCAGACCAGTTTTTCCTGCACCAATTGGTGCGACGCGATGGGTTTGTTGTCGAATTGCTTGCGTTCCTTGGCGTAGCGCAGCGCGGTGTCGTAACACGCCATAGCCGCGCCAATTCCACCCCAGCCAATCCCGTAGCGCGCCTGATTTAAGCAAGAGAGCGGCCCGCGCAAACCTTCCACCCCGGGCAAAACATTCTCGGCGGGAATTTCGCAATCGGTCATCGATAGTCCCGACGTAACCGAAGCGCGCAGCGAATATTTTCCATGCACGTCCCACGCCTTGAAACCCGGCGTGCCTTTCTCCACTAGGAACCCGCGAATTTTTCCGTCCTCGCATTTGGCCCAAATCAGCGCCACCGCTGCCAGTGATCCGCTGGTGATCCACATTTTTTCGCCATTCAGGACGTACTTGTCGCCCTTCTTCACCGCGCGCGTCAACATCCCGCCGGGATTCGAGCCAAACTGCGGCTCGGTCAGGCCGAAACAACCGATCGCCTTGCCTTGCTGCAGCAGCGGCAACCATTTTTCTTTTTGCGCGTCCGAACCAAAGGTGTAAATCGGATACATCACCAACGCCGATTGCACCGAGACGAAGCTACGCAATCCCGAATCGCCGCGCTCCAGTTCCTGAGTCACCAACCCGTATTCCACATTGGACATTCCCGCGCAGCCGTAACCTTTCAGGCTCGCGCCAAACAAGCCCAGTTCGGCCATGGCCGGCACCAACTGCATCGGGAATTTTCCCTCGCGGTTGTATTCCTCGATGATCGGCATGATCTGGTCATCGACGAACTGGCGGGTGGTGTTACGGGCTAGTTTTTCTTCGTCACTCAGAACCGAATCGAAGTCGAGATAATCGACTCCGGAAAATGAAGGCATTTCGATCTCCTTGTAAGGAATCGCGCAACTCTTCCCTCGCGATCCGCACACCCGACCACCCGCGTCACAGCCCGTCTTCGAAACTACGATTGTATCGAAAATCTCGGGCGTTCGGCTACCGCCCAGGTTTTCACTCAGTCTAGCTCCGGAGAGTTCGAACGCAGCAGTCATTGGTACGCGGCGAGGATTCCCGAAACCTCAGGTGCGTCGAGCAAGAGGTGATATAACGAATCCAGAATCACCCAGGAGGCGCAGTGAAGCGGCCCGCGGGAATTACCATAGGCGCGGTACTGGTTTTCGTGGGCAGCGCCATCACGCTGTTCACTGGGGCCCTGATGGCTCTCAGTTTCGTCGTAGCCACTCCAAACGGCAGCCTGCCGCACGGATTTGTTTATGTTGCGGTCGGCCTGGTGCTGGGCTCGGTCGTATTTGGCGGCTGGGGAATTGCCTCGGGCGTGGGTTTGCTGAATTTGCGCGAGTGGTCGCGCATCTCGTTGATCGTCTTTTCGGTGTTGTTACTCGCTATTTCGGTCCCGGGATTTTTTATGATGCTGCTGGTCAAGCTTCCGGTTCCACCCAACTCGCCGGATCCGGCGTTGAACGAGAAGATCATGACCATCACCCGCTTCGGCGGAGCAGGCGTCTACGCGATTTTGACCGCGCTGGCGATTTTAGGTTTGCTCTACTTCAAATCCCCAGCAGTGAAAGCCGAGTTCACCGCGCGGCGTGGCCTGCCTTCTTCCCTGGATTTGGAATCTGCCGTCCGGCCCGGCCCGTATTCCGGCGGCAGGCCGCTCAGCATCACCATCATCGCAGGGCTTATGGCCCTGGGAACGCTAACCCTCCCGCTGTACCTTGCGGTCTTTCAATTTCCGATGATGTTTCTCGGTTTCTTTTTTACCGGCCCCGCGGCTTTACTGATTATTTTCGCCTTCGCCGCAACCCAAGGCGCGATCGCCTACGGCCTGTGGTATCTTCAGCCCTGGGGCCGCAACCTCGCGATCTACTATTTCAATTTTGCGATTTTCAATTCGATTATTTCCGTAATTCTGCCGGGCGCCCAAACGCGCTATGAAGATGCCCTCGCCACCATGCAGAGCCAGTTGAACCTGCCCGCACCAACCACTCAAATGCATTTCCCCATGTGGTTGAGCCTGGTGTTCGGGCTGCCCTTTATCGCCGTGCAATTGTGGTTCCTGATTGCCACCAAGCCGGCCTTCGAAGGGCGGCCGGCACCTCCCGATTCTCGCTAGAACCACCGCAGCCACCAAAATAAAAAAAGGGCGGCGAATGATTTTCATTCGCCGCCCTTTCTGCTTAGTGGTGAAACGGCTTTACTTCGCCGCGGCCACCACGGTGATGAACTTCGAACCGTTGGGTACGCCGAAGCCCGTCACGTTGTCCCAGCCGGTGGTTACCGTCAGCGAGGTATCCGTCCCGAAGCTCAGATCGACATATTCGCCGCCGCCCAAATTCCAAGCCGCGCTGAAGTACGTGGTCGTCGTATACAGCGGAGCCAGCAACGCATCCGGCGAATAGTACGTCGCGCCGGACGAGTCAAATATCGTCCCCGCCAGATTCGTTGGGCTTCCGACCGGTACGATATCTTTCACCGCGCCGGAGCTCTTCGGCAACGAAGCAATCAGCGGCGCAGCCTGGCCGAGCGAAACTCCGGCCTTCTGATCCGCGAGCGCCCAAATCGCCGAGAACACCGGGCTGGCCAGACTGGTGCCGCCGACCACGCTGACAAAGCCGCCCGAAACGAAAATCGCTCCGGTGTACGGATCGGCCACCGCCGAAATGTCCGGCTGCTGCCGGTTCGCTCCGGGTATTCCCAGGTTCTTCTGCCAGTTCGGCTTCGCAACCAAAATGCTTTCTCCGCCGCCGGAGCCGCCCAGCAGGCCAAGGTTAAACGGGGGATCGAGCACGTCGTTGGTGGCGAAAGAGATGAACGTACCGTTGTTGCCCCAGCCAACTTCCGACGTTGTCCCGCTGGTGTTGGGAATGTTGAGGCTGGTGCCGCCAATCGCCGTCACGAACGCCGAACTCGAGGGGTAGGAATCGCCTCCCACATTCGGTTCTCCGAGTCCTTCGTCGCCGCCGTCACCGGTGGAGAAGTTCACCGCGATCCCCGCCGCTGCGGCGGTCTGCAACACCTGGTCGAAGCCCTTCTGGGTAAACGCGCCCCAGGCTTGTTCCGGGTATCCGTAGCTATTCGAAATCACGTTGCCCAGATGGTTCTGCGTCGCGTACTGGATCATGAATTCGAGTTCGGTCCAGTCCTGCGTCGGAGCGATCAACAGCACGATCTTCGCTCCCGGGGCCATGGCGTGCGCCCACTCGATATCGAGATCGGCTTCGACATCCCAGTTGGCGATTTCGGTCAGCGTCAATTGCGACGGCACGCCATCCGGATAAATGATCTGAAAATTTTTGGCAGTGATCGGCGGAAGTCCGGTCAGTTGCGAAAACGCGACCAGATCATCCTTCACGCTGGGGTCGGATGGTCCATCCACCAGCACAATCGTCTGGCCGGTTCCATCCAGGCCCGCATTGATCCCCGTGCGGACATCGTAGTGTGCTTGCATCTGCTGCGGCGTGTATCCGCACGCCTTCAGCGGATCATTGAAGCCGTAGAAGTTGCCGTAGTATTGTCCCACCGGCAAGCTTGCTCCGTCGGTCGTCAGCGTGTACGGCTGTGCGGTCTTGAAGCAATCGTTCGAGAAGTAGGTGGTCAACAAGTTACCCGATGCGTTGGCGACGGGGTGCCCCGGCATCGGTTTGCCGGTCTTCGGATTGGTCTGGAACTTAAACATCGGCTTCATCGGGAAGTTGCTCAGCCCGGATACGGCGCTGACCATCGTCGCCGCCGGCCCCGATAGCTTCGCCGGAATCGCGTTCGCGTAAAAAGTCTTGGTACCAAGTTGATAGTTGTGAATCTGGGTTCCGAACGCCTCTTCCACTGCGCTAACGTTGCCGCGCACCCGAACCGAAAAATTGTTCGGATCCACCGATACCACCGCCAGGCCGTGCCCCGTGAGTTCGCTCTTCACCACGCTCAAATCGCTCGCGGTCGGAGCGTATTTCGCGAAGTCCGCGGCGGTAAACCAGTGGTGATAGGTCGGCGAGCCGGGGGTGTACAGCGCTTCAACGGCTTGATTGTAGGCGTCCTCGTTGCGCGGGGTCAGATGCACGGTCAGCGTCAGCTGCTGTTGCGGTTCCGCCAGACCCATATCTTTGGACGAGCCCGTAATTTTGGGCGACTGAATTTCCTGTTGGGCCTGCAAGCTTGGAGCTGCGGTCAGCGCCGCAGCCAACATCGACAGTCCGATCGATAGCGTATGTATTCGCAATTTATTTCCCAAGAACATTCGATCTCCTTTTTCGTGAATTGAACCGGCGCCGGACGCCCGCTCAGAGACACTTCGAGTGAAGCCCGTAACCGTTAGAGCCAGGCAAGTTGTCTTGCCTGAAATTTTTCATATCGAAGCAGGCTCGAGGGCTGCGCAAGCCGGGTTGAGGTTAGGGCCCAAAAACAACGCGAGGTCGGAGCGTTAAAACTGTCAGCGAACAGCGCACGAAACTTAAAAATCAACTTTTTGCTGCGATGGTTCGCGGACGTTAGCGCGCCGAGTTAAGCGAGTCAAGATTTTTTTAGCAAATCTTAATACAGGCGCCAGACGTTGACGGCAGCCAACTCTCGATGCGATAATCTCGTTCACGAATTCAACCGAGACGTGTGTGCTCCGGCGCTTTCGACCAAGCCTGGGCCTGACTTGAAAGGGAAACGGGGCGGACCCAGCGGTATTCTCTCCTGACGATGGAAATTCTTCGCCAAATCGGAAACCTGTTTCTTCAAGCTGTGCCTACTGTGGTCATTGTTTTCCTTTTTTACCTCTTTATGCGCTGGGCTTTTTTCACGCCCATCCAAAAAGCGATGGCCGAGCGCGAAGCCAAAATCGACGGCGCGCGTAAAGACGCTGCTGCCGTGCAAGCCGCTGCCAATCTGGATCTGCAAAATTACAATGAAGCCTTGAGAAAGGCGCGCGCCGAGATCTATACCGAACAGGAAGCGGCGCGGCAGGCCATTGTCGAGGAACGAGCCAAGAACTTGAAGGCCATGCGCTCGCTGGCGCAAAAAGAAGTGGCCGAAGCGAAAAAGACGATCGACGCGGAGCTGGCCGCAGCCCGCAAGCAGATCGAAGCGAGCGCGCCGCAAATTGCCGGCGAAATTACCCGCAGCATCCTCGAAAAGCCTCTCGTTTTGGGAGGCGTGGGACGCTGATGCGGTCTTTTATGATCTGCCGCAATTCGAACCTTGGAGCCGGCCTCCGGGCGTTCGCCGTTTTAATCGTCGGAGCTTTGCTTACGGCGCTCCCCCTGTTCGCGCAGGAAGGTGGCGACGCGGCTACAGATTCTCCGGCTGGCCACGCCTTCCGCTGGATCAATTTCGCCATCGTTTTGGGTCTGCTGGCCTTTTGCATGGTGAAATACGCAGGCCCCGGCTTCCGCAGTAAGGCCAACGAAATCTCGGAGAAGATCGCGGAAGGAACCCGCGCGCGCGAAGCCGCCGAGCGCCAGCGCCAGGAAATTCAGGCCAAAGTCGCCAATCTTCAGAACGAAATCGAACAACTCCGCGTGCAGGCCCGGCGCGACGCCGCAAACGAAGCCCAGCGCCTGCGCGATACCGGCCGCGCCGAAAGCGAAAAAATCGAGCAGGCCGCGCGCGTCGAAATCGAAGCCGCCGCGCGTGCGGGCCGCCTGGAACTGAAGGCTCTCGGTGCCCGCCTCTCCATCCAGTTGGCCGAAGCGATGCTCCGCCAGGAATTGACGCCCCAGGCCGAAACCAAATTGTTCCGTTCGTTCGTCGCTGAACTCGGAAGGAATGTGAATTGAGCGCGGTCGCCGAACGATACGCAGCAGCATTGGCCGACGTCGCCACCGCCCATCGCGCCGGCGAGCTGGTGCGTAAGGACCTTGCCTCTTTTCTCGCGGAGTACGCGGATTCTGCCGACCTGCGCAATGCCCTGGAAACCCCGTCGCTCGATCATGAGGTAAAAAACAAAATCATCGCTGCCGTGGCGGCAAAGATGGGGCTCAGCGACATCGTCCGCAATTTTATCAGCCTGGTCGTCAGCCACCAGCGCACCCATTTACTTCACGAAATTAACGACGACTTCGCCACCGAAATGAACCGCCGCGTCGGAATCGTCGAAGCCGAAGTCACCACCGCGCGGCCCCTGAGCGACGCCGAGAAAAAAGAACTGCTGGCCGTGCTGACCAAGCGCACCGGAAAGAAGGTTGACGCGCAATTTGCGGAAGATAAAGCGCTGCTCGGCGGCGCCATCGTCCGCGTGGGTTCGACGGTTTACGACGGCTCGGTACGCGAACAATTGAATCGCATGCGCGAGCGCCTGGAATCGGAATAACGGAATCGGGAACAAGGAGCAGGAATGGCGAATATTAAAGCGGACGAAATTTCCAAGATTCTGCGCGAGCAGATCGAAAACTACCAGCAGACCATGGCGGTCGAAGAGGTCGGCACGGTGATCTCGGTCGGTGACGGTATCGCGCGTATTCATGGCCTGGACAAATGTATGGCCGGCGAAATGATCGCCTTCCCCCACGACGTCTACGGCATCGCCTTGAACCTCGAAGAAGATCAGGTCGGCGCCGTTCTCCTCGGCGATTACACCGAAATCAAAGAAGGCGACACCGTCAAGCGCACCAACAACATCATGTCCATTCCAGTGGGCGACGGCATGATCGGCCGCGTGGTCGATGCCCTGGGAAATCCCATCGACGACAAGGGTCCGATAGCTTCGACGCAGCGCAATCCGCTGGAACGCATCGCCCCGGGCGTCATCGACCGCCAGCCGGTGCGCGAACCGATTCAAACCGGAATCAAATCCATCGACGCCATGATCCCCATCGGCCGCGGCCAGCGCGAATTGATCATCGGCGACCGCCAGTTGGGCAAAACCGCCATCATCATCGATACGATTTTGAACCAGCGCGGCGGCGACATGATCTGCATCTACTGCGCCATCGGTCAGAAGCGCTCCACCGTCGCTCAGGTCATCAAGACCCTCACCGATTTCGGCGCCATGGAACACACCATCGTCGTAGCCGCCACCGCATCGGAATCGGCCTCGATGCAGTACATCGCGCCCTTCGCGGCCTGCGCCATCGGCGAATATTTCCGCGATACCAAGCGCCACGCCATCTGCTTCTACGACGACCTTTCCAAGCACGCGCAGTCTTACCGCGAAATTTCACTTTTGTTGCGCCGCCCTCCCGGCCGCGAAGCGTTCCCCGGCGACGTTTTCTTCCTGCACTCGCGCTTGCTGGAACGTGCCGCGAAGTTGAACGATGAACTGGGCGCGGGCTCGCTGACCGCTTTGCCGGTCATCGAAACTCAGGCCGGCGACATTTCTGCTTACATTCCCACCAACGTCATCTCTATTACCGACGGTCAAATCTTCTTGGAAGCCGACTTGTTCAATAGCGGCAACCGTCCCGCGGTGAACGCCGGCATTTCGGTTAGCCGCGTCGGCGGCAACGCGCAAATCAAAGCGATGCGCCAGGTTTCCGGCACGCTGCGTTTGGATTTGGCGCAGTATCGCGATCTCGCCGCTTTCGCGCAGTTCGGCACCGAACAGTTGGATAAGGCCACCCAAGCTCAGTTGGCTCGCGGCCAGCGCCTGATGGAAATCCTGAAGCAGGATCAATATCAGCCGCTGCCCGTCGAAAAGCAGGTGCTGATCATTTTCGCGGCGTCCAACAAATTCCTCGACGACATCGAGCCTTCAGAATGCGGCCGCTTCGAAGCGGAACTTTATCCGTTCATTGAGACCAACTACAGCGGCCTGTTCAAGTCTTTGCGCGAAAAGAAAGCCTTCGACGACGCCATCAAAGCCGAAGCCATGAAAGCCCTGGGCGATTTCAAAGAGCGATTCAAATCGTCGCAGCAAACCGCGCAGGCTGCCGAAGCGGCCAAAGCCGACCAGGCCAAATCCGCGGAAAAAGCAGGAGCCACGGCGTAATTTTTCGATTCGATGCCTACACTTCTCGATTATCGGCGGCGCATTCGCTCGGTGAAAAGCACCAAGCAGATTACCCGCGCCATGAAATTCGTGGCCGCGGCGAAACTGCGCCGCGCCCAGGAAGGCGTTTACGCCGCACGCCCGTACGCCAAGGAAATTCTGAGAGTCCTGCGCTCCGCCGCTGCGCGTATGGAATCGCCAGCCCACGATCTGCTGAAACGCCGCCCCGAGCAAAAAATCCTGGTCATGGTCCTCACCGGCGACCGCAGCTTGGCCGGCGCCTTCAATTCGAACGTCTTGCGCCACACCTCGACCTTCATTCGCGAGCATCAGGATAAGAAACTCGAATTCTTAGTGGTGGGCAAGAAGGGCCGCGAGAACCTGAAAAAGCGCGGCTACACTTTCGTCGGCGAATACCTCGACGTTTCGGCCCACGTTGAATTCTCGAAGGCCAAGGAAATCGCCAAACGCGTCGCCGAGCTCTACATCCAAGAGGAAGTCGACGCCGTCTACGTTATTTACAACGAATTCAAGAACGTCATGGTCCAGTACCTGCGCTCGCAAAAACTCCTGCCCATCGACGCCGAAGTCATCAAGAGCGATAAAGACCAGAAAGCCGAACACGGTGCTCCAGGTGAATCGCTTCCCACCGAGCCGGGACCGCAGGGCGACGGTTCGGTGATCGATTACATTTACGAGCAACCGGTCGAAGAGATCTTTGCCGGCCTCGTCCCGAAATATCTCGAATCGGAAATCTACCGCATCCTGCTCGAGTCCGCCGCCGCCGAACACGCCGCGCGCATGACCGCCATGGATTCGGCTACCCGGAACGCCTCGGACTTGATCGACAAGCTGACGCTGAAGATGAACAACATTCGTCAGGCCGCAATTACCAAGGAACTGATCGAAATCGTCAGCGGAGCATCGTCGGCGAATTCATAAGATTTCGCAGTTGCACTAACGCGGGAAACGAGTTTTCAGGAGCTATGATGGCTACGAACGATTTGAAAACTGGGCACGTCATCGAAGTGATTGGCCCCGTCGTCGACGTCCAATTTACCGAAGGGCATCTTCCGCTGATTCACAACGCCGTGCGCATCACCAGCGAAGGTTTCAACAATCCCGAGCCGCTCGACATCATCGTCGAAGTCGCCCAGCACTTGGGCGAGAGTCGCGTGCGTTGCGTGGCCATGAAGCCCACCGAAGGTCTAGTCCGCGGCATGAAAGCGGTCGACCTCGGCGAAGCGATCTCCGTTCCCGTCGGTCGCGGAGTTCTGGGCCGCGTCATGAATGTTCTCGGCGAGCCCGTCGACAAACTGGGCCCGATCAAAACTGAAAAGCGCTACCCCATCCATCGCCCAGCCCCCAAACTCGACGACCAGTCCACCAATCTCGAAATGTTCGAGACCGGAATCAAAGTCGTCGACCTCACCGAGCCGTACTTGAAGGGCGGCAAAATCGGCCTGTTCGGCGGCGCCGGCGTGGGCAAGACCGTGCTGATTCAAGAATTGATTCACAACGTCGCCATGCAACACGGCGGCGTGTCGGTTTTCGCCGGAGTCGGCGAACGAACCCGCGAAGGAAACGACCTCTGGCTCGAAATGCAGGAATCCGGCGTCGTCGTAGCTGGCAATCCGGATAAGTCCCGTTGCGCTTTGATTTACGGCCAGATGACCGAGCCGCCCGGCGCGCGTCTTCGCGTCGGCCTCACCGGCGTCACCGTCGCCGAATATTTCCGCGACGAAGAAAAATTGGACGTCCTCCTCTTCATCGACAATATTTTCCGCTTCGTGCAGGCCGGCTCGGAAGTCTCGGCGCTCCTCGGCCGCATGCCTTCCGCCGTGGGTTACCAGCCGAACTTGAATACCGAAATCGGCGAATTGCAGGAACGCATCACCTCCACCAAGAACGGCTCCATCACTTCCGTGCAGGCCATTTACGTTCCCGCCGACGACTACACCGACCCCGCGCCAGCCGCAACCTTCGCGCACTTGGACGCCACCACCAACCTGAGCCGCCAGATCGTCGAACGCGGAATTTATCCCGCCGTCGACCCCCTCGCCAGCTTCTCGCGCATTTTGGATCCGCGCATCGTCGGCCAGGAACACTACAACGTCGCCCGTTCCGTGAAGGGCGTGCTGCAACGCTACAAAGAACTCCAGGACATCATCGCCATTCTCGGTATCGAAGAACTTTCCGACGACGACAAGCTGACCGTAGCTCGCGCGCGCAAAATCGAAAAATTCCTTTCGCAACCGATGTTCGTCGCCGAGCAGTTCACCGGCCTCGCCGGAAAATACGTCAAGATCGAAGACACCGTGCGCGGCTTCAAGGAAATCGTCGAAGGCAAGCACGACGATTTGCCGGAGCAAGCCTTCTACATGGTCGGACCCATCGAAGAAGCCCGCGAGAAAGCCGAAAAAATGGCGGCCACAGCGTAGTCTTCAGCGAGACCTAATTTACAAACGAAATGGCCAACGAGCAAAACACGATCGAATTGCAGGTAGTCACGCCGGAGCGCCACATCCTCAGTGAGGATGTCGACTCCGTCGAGATGCCCGGCAAGGACGGCTACCTGGGAATTTTGCCGGGTCACGCGCCGCTGCTCACTGAAATGGGCATCGGCATTTTGACCTATCGAAAGGGAGGCGAAACCCGCTCGACCACCATCATGGGCGGCTACGCTGAAGTCTTGCCCAACCGCGTCATCGTGCTCGCCGACGCCGCCGAGCTCACCGACAAAATCGATACCGCCCGGGCCCAGGCGGCGCTGGATAAAACCAAGTCAAACCTGCCCGGCGCCAACGCCACCGAGGCGGATTGGGAAGCGGCCAACGCGGCCATCGCCCGCGCCACGGTACGTCTGGAAGCGGCATCCAAGGGTGGGTCGGGGGCGACCGCCACCGCGGCACCCGAGCTGGAACACGCTAAAGCCTAGTACCCATTGAGGTATTTGGCCTTGCGTACGCCGGAATCCGGCGGCTCTACAACGCATCTAATTATCGTGTTAGAAATACGGAAGGGAATGTAATGTCCGAGATTACGGTCTATTCGAATACTTGGTGCTGCGACTGCCGTCGCGCGAAGAGCTTCCTCAAGGATCGAGGAATCGCCTTTCGTGAGATTAACATCGACCACAACGCCGAAGCCGAAGCGACAGTTCTGCGCGTCAACAACGGCAAGCGCAAGGTTCCCACCATCGAAGTCGAAGGCCGTTATTTCCCGATGAGCCCGTTTGACCCCTACCGCTTCGCCGAAGAGCTGAAAATCCCCCTCAACAAGTAAGTCCCTTCGAAGTATTTCCCAAGAAGAATTCTCACCAAGGCTTTTACTGCGGACGAACGAGTGAGCCTAAGCCAAGCCCACGCCGCGCGTCATAACGCCGGCGACGTGAAGATCCGGAGTCAGCACGACCAGATCGGCGTCGGCGCCCACTGCAATAATTCCTTTTTTCCCCGCCAGACCCAGCCGCCGCGCAGGCAGAATCGTCGCCATCCGAATCGCGTCCACTGCTGGCACGCCGAGTTCAACCAAATAGCGAATCGCGCGATCGATCGTCAACGTACTCCCCGCCAGCTTCCCTTCGCTGTTCCGCACCACTCCATCTTTCACCGCGACTTCCAGATTCCCCAGCCGGTAAGTTCCGTCGCGCATTCCGGTCGCCGCCGTCCCGTCGCTCACCAGCAGCACCGTGTCGAATCCTTTAGTGCCCAGCAAGACTTGAATCGCGGGCCCCGCGACGTGCACCCCATCCGCAATGATCTCCGCGGTGATGTCGGCGTCCGTCAGCAGCGCGCTGATCACTCCCGGATCGCGGTGCGCAAACGGCCGCATCGCGTTATAAACGTGCACCGCGTGCCGCGCCCCTGCCGCAATCGCCGCGCGCGCCTGCGCGTAGTCGGCGTCAGTGTGCCCCAAGCCGACCACGATCCCATCCGCAATCGCCGCCGCGATCAGCTTGAGCGCTCCCGGCATCTCCGGAGCGATCGTTATAATCTTCACCAAATTTCCCGCAGCCGCGCGAAATTTTTCCAAGACCTCCACGGAAGGATCAAGAATGTATTCAACCGGATGCACCCCGCGCCGCGCAGGATTAATAAACGGGCCTTCCAGGTGCACTCCCAAAATATCGGCGCCGAACCGCGCATTGTCCGGCGTGCTTTCGTGCGTCCGAATGTACTGCGCGATGCCTTCCAGGCTATGGCAGGTCGCCTCGACCGGCGCCGTAACTGTCGTCGCCAGCATCGAAGTGGTTCCAAACCGTGCGACCGTCGCCGTAATTTTATCCAGAGCCGCCGGATCGCCTTCCATCACATCGTGCCCGCCCGCGCCGTGAATATGCACGTCCACAAAACCGGGAACCACCGTCATCCCGGACGCCACATAGTCCTTCGCTCCCGGCGGAATGTGCACTTCGTCGCGATGGCCGATCCCCGTAATGCGTCCCGCCTCCACGGTGATGACGCAGTCCCGCAGCTCTTCCTGCGGCGTCAGAATCCGGCTGGCGTAAATGGCTGTGGCCGACATAGGAAGTCCATGCTACCCGAAGTTCCGCGCAAAATCAGCGCCGAGCCTTGCATCCTTTTCCTTCTCCGCTACAATCATAGGCGGCTATTTTGGAGGATATTGGATGTCACACGACAAGCGTTACGTGGCGCAGAAGCGTCAGCGCCGCCGCCGCAAGACGGCAAAAGCGAAAGTGAAGCTGTACGAAACCGGCAAGCTCTCGCATGACAAGCTCCCCGCGCTTGCCAAGAAATTTTTGAGCCGCAAGACCCGCGCCGCCAAACGAGCCGAATAACTTTCATCGGTTCGCCATCGATCGCGCAAAAAAAGGGCGCCCGTTGGGCGCCCTTTTTCTTTTATGCCTATGATGGTATGAAACGTATGAGGCTAGTTGCCGCCCGAAACCGCCGCTTGCGTGTGCGTTGAATTCGACTTCGGCACGCTCAAGTAGCCGGTGATTTTGTCCTTGCCCACCTGATTCACCACGAACTCCAGCGGAGCCCGCGCGCCTGATTCGAAGAAGTACAGCGGCTCGTTCGCCGTCAGGTTCTTCTTTTCGTGGCGCTGGTCGTCGACGAAGATCGTCACGCCATACTGGCTCTTCTTGGTGTTGGTTCCGTGAAGTTCGACCGCCAAAGCGCCGACCTTCTCGCGCGTATTTTTCTTATCGATCGTGAATTCGTAGTAATCGCGTTCACCCAGCCGGCGAAGTTCTTCCACTTCGTCGTGGTTGCGCGCGATCAACGTGCCGAATTCGCCGCGGGTCATCTGCAATCCGTTCTTGGTCGTGTCCAGATCGGTCCGCACGCCATTCACATCGGTGCCGAGCTTGCTGACGTCGTCCACGCTGGCCTTGGTCGCCAGTTGCGCGGTCGTCTGGTTTTGCATCTCGGTCAGTTCCTTGGCGTCGTCTTCCTTGATCTTCTTGGCCTGCGCGCGGGCCTTGCCCAGCTCGCCTTCGGTCAATTTCATCTTGTCGGTGACGACACTCAGCTCGCCCGCGAGCTGCGCATTCGTGTCTTCGGCTTTCGCCAAACGCTGGCTCAAGACGTCTTCATTCTGCTTGGTCTGCTGTACCTGCGAAGCCACGGACTGTTCCAGGGTCTTCGAATGGTTGGACGCCGACCAGCCGATGCCCAGCGCCGCCAGCGAAATGATCGCCAGTGCCACTACAATAATTCCGACCCAACGCGGCGCGGCCGCTTCTTCCGCCACCACTACGTTCTGCACGCCATCCCGTTCGTTACTCATTTTGTTTCTCCTCCAGAATTCCCTTGCGAGTAGAGGAAAATGCACGCCTCGGACCAAACCACGGCCGCTGGCCGCAGACGACGTAATGGGCTGAAAAGAAGCAGTTTAGGTAGGGTCTACCAATTATCGTAGTGGGGTGAATCGGGTATCCTGCACGCAAATTTTACGCGCCAGTAACATTTCTTCGTGGCTAGGGGGACACGGCGAAGGGCCAGTTCTCGAACGCCCGGCGAAACCCGAGCGTCCGGGCAAATACGCGATTTAGCCTTGGCGGGTAATCGTCATGTTGCGCAAGACTGCGATTCGATCGGACAGCGGAGGATGCGTACTGAACAGGTTGGAAAAAAATTCACGCGGCGCCAGGGGCTGCACGATGCACAACGCCGAAGTCGACGGCGGAATGTCCATCGGAATGCGTTGGTTGTATGCGCCTAGCTTTTCCAGCGCGCTGATCAAGCCATTCGCGTGACCCACCATCTGCACGCCCGAAGCGTCCGCCTGATATTCGCGCTGCCGCGAAATTCCCATCTGCAGAATCAGCGCGCCCAACGGAGCCAGAAAAATTGCCAGCAGCGCTCCCAGTCCGCCGCCGCGCCG
Source organism: Candidatus Acidiferrales bacterium (assembly GCA_036401315.1). Lineage (GTDB taxonomy): Bacteria > Acidobacteriota > Terriglobia > Acidiferrales > UBA7541 > Palsa-295. The sequence goes on along the minus strand of DASWVE010000100.1, from coordinate 21,731 downwards.
GTCGCGACCGCCGCCGTAGCCGCCGAACATCATTCCAAATCGTCCCAGATGCGCCGCCCAGGTGATTGCCCCGGCCAGTGTCGCAGCGATCGAGGACGTCAGAATGTCGTAGTTGCGCACGTGCGAAAGCTCGTGCGCGATCACGCCTTCCAGCTCATCGTCGTTCATCAAATCCATCAGCCCTTGCGTCACCGCCACCGACGCGTGGCTCGGATTCCGCCCAGTCGCGAAAGCATTCGGCGCCGGCTGCGGAATCAAAAACAATTTGGGCATCGGCAGATTCGATTTCGCCGCCAGCCGCTCCATCACCGCGTAAAGCTGCGGCGATTCCTCGCGGCTGATCGGCACCGCCCCGCTCGATTTCAAAGCGATCTTGTCCGAGAAGAAATACGCCACGCCGTTCATCACCACCGCGACGATCAGCCCCAGCGTCATACCGCGCATCCCGCCCAGCAGTTCACCGGCGAAAAGCAAAAGGAGAGTCAGCGCAGTCAGTAGGAATGCAGTTTTCAGCGTCTTCATTTTCGTCAGCCTTGCCGCCAGAATCGGCGGCCGTCCTACCACTCACTACGATTAGATGATCGAACTCGGCGAAGCGACCAAAATGCCCAGATGCTCAGGCGCCGGCCTTAGCCTTCGACGCCTTCCGCTCGAACTTCATCTCATCGGTCTTCTTATCCACGTCGGCGTTCACCTCATCGCCCGGCAAAACTTCGCCGTCGAGAAGTTTCAAAGCCAGTGGGTCCTGAATCAGCCGCTGAATTGCTCGCTTCATCGGTCGCGCGCCAAACGCCGGGTCGTACCCCTCGCGGAACAGCAGCGCCTTCGCCGCCGCCGAAAGGTGCAACGTGATTTTGCGTTCGGCCAGCCGCTTCACCAGATGCTGCATCTGCAAATCGATGATGTGCTCGATCTGGTCCTTGCCCAGCGGCCGGAACAATACAATGTCGTCGATACGGTTCAGGAATTCCGGACGGAAAATCTGCCGCAACGCGCCCATCGCTTCGTCCCGCGCCTTCTTCGGATCCTTTTCCATCAAATCGAAAATCGCGGAAGAGCCCACGTTCGAAGTCATGATGATCACCGTGTTCCGGAAATCCACGGTGCGGCCCTTGCCATCCGTCAACCGCCCGTCGTCCAGGATCTGCAGCAGCACATTAAATACATCCGGGTTGGCCTTCTCGATTTCGTCCAGTAGCACCACCGAATAAGGCCGGCGCCGAATCGCTTCGCTCAGCTGACCGCCTTCCTCGTACCCTACATATCCCGGAGGCGCGCCGATCATTCGTGCCACCGAGTGCTTCTCCATATATTCAGACATGTCCAGGCGCACAATCGCGCGTTCGTCGTCGAACAAAAATTCCGCCACCGCTCGCGCCAATTCGGTTTTTCCCACGCCTGTTGGCCCCAGAAACAAGAACGATCCAATCGGACGGTTGGGATCGCTCAACCCGGAACGGCTGCGTCGAATCGCATTGGCCACCGCCGCCAGCGCCGCGTCTTGGCCGACTACGCGGTCACGCAAACGGTTTTCCATGTGCACCAGTTTCTGCACTTCGCCTTCGAGCAAACGCCCCGCCGGAATCCCCGTCCATTTGCTGACGATTTTCGCGATCTCTTCCTCGCCAACTTCTTCTTTCAGCATCGGATGATCTTTCTGTAACGACGCCAGTTTGTCTTGCGCCGCATTCAGATCTTTTTCCGCCGCCGAAAGTTTGCCGTAGCGAATTTCCGCCACGCGCGAAAGGTCGCCGGCGCGCTCGAACCGCTGCTCTTCGGATTTCAGGTTTTCGATTTCTTCTTTGATCTTGCGAATGCGGCCGATGGCGTCCTTCTCCGTTTGCCAGCGCCCCTTCAACGCATTCGATTGTTCCTTCAGCGTCCCCAATTCCTTTTCGATCTGCTTCAACCGGTCTCGCGAATGCGCATCGGATTCCTTGCGCATCGCCTGGCGTTCAATTTCGAGCTGCATGATCCGCCGCTCAATCTCGTCAATCTCGGTCGGCAGGGAATCGATTTCCATCCGCAGTCCTGCAGCCGCTTCATCCACCAGGTCGATAGCCTTGTCCGGCAGAAACCGGTCGGTGATATAGCGTTGCGAAAGAATCGCCGCGGCCACGATCGCTGCATCCTTGATGCGCACGCCGTGATGCACTTCGTAGCGCTCCTTCAATCCGCGCAAAATCGCAATGGTGTCCTCGATCGAAGGCTCGCCGACATACACCGGCTGGAAGCGCCGCTCCAGCGCCGGATCCTTCTCGATGTATTTGCGATACTCGTTCAAAGTCGTCGCGCCAATCGCCCGCAGTTCTCCGCGCGCCAGCGCCGGCTTCAGCATGTTGGAAGCGTCCATCGACCCTTCCGCCGCGCCCGCCCCCACCAGCGTATGCAATTCATCCACAAACAGAATGATCTGCCCTTCGGATTCCGCTACCTCTTTCAAAACCGCCTTCAGCCGATCCTCAAATTCGCCGCGATATTTCGCGCCGGCGATCAACGCGGCCAGATCCAGCGACACAATCCGTTTCGGCTTCAAAACCTCCGGAACGTCGCCTGCGACGATCCGGCTGGCCAGTCCCTCGACGATCGCGGTTTTGCCCACGCCCGGCTCGCCGATCAGCACCGGATTATTTTTTGTCCGCCGCGCCAGAATTTGCATCACCCGCCGAATTTCTTCGTCGCGGCCAATCACCGGATCCAGCTTGCCGCGGCGCGCCTGTTCCGTCAGATCTCGCGCGTATTGGTCCAGTGCGCGATAGGTAGACTCCGGATTCTGCGAAGTAACTCGATGGCTCCCGCGAATAGCGGTCATCGCTTGCAGAATCGCGTCGTGCCCGGCACCCTGCTTCACCAGCAGTTGACCCGCAGGATCTTTGTCCGTCGCGGAAATTGCGAGCAGGATGTGCTCGGTCGAAACGTACTCGTCCTTCAACCGCTGCGCTTCATCAAACGCACGCTCCAGAACTTTCGTCGTCGCGGAGCTGAACTGCGGCTGCGACCCGCCGGAAACCTTAGGCAGCCGGGCAATCTGCTTTTCGGCTTCACTTGCAATCTGCGTCGGCGATACTCCCAGCTTCTCCAGCAGCGGAGGAACCACGCCGTCGCCTTGCGCCACCAGAGCCCAAAGAACGTGCAGCGGCTCAATCTGTTGCTGGCCCGAGCGCTCGCCCATCTCCTGGGCCGCCTGCAGTGCTTCCTGGGCCTTCACCGTAAATTTGTCAGAACGAATCATGGTCGAGATACCTTCATGTCCCTCACAGAACAAAAAGGGGGCTGGGAAGTATCTTCTCCCGCCCCCTGGTCGATCGCATTAATATTTCGGCCGCGTTTAGGAACGGCTGCCGTTAGTAACGCTTATCTTGACCTGTTTTGGCTTAGATTCAGCCCGCTTGGGCAGCTCGACCCGCAGCACGCCGTCTCTGTAATCTGCCTTAATCGCATCGGTGTTTACTGTATTTGGCAAGCCGAAGCTGCGGCTGAATGAACCGTAGGTGCGTTCAATGCGCAGATAGTTATCTTCCGCTACCGACTGCTCGAACTTCCGCTCACCGCGAATGGTGAGCATATTGTTTTCTACGCGCACATCGATATCCTTCTCACTTACGTCCGGCAAATCGGCCTTCAAAACCAGCTCGTTTTCAGTTTCGTATATATCGACCGCGGGAGACCACGTGGTGAGCGCCGACTGGTCAGCTCGGCCGGATTCGAACAGTCGATTTACTTGGTCCTGCAGCGAGGATAGGTTGCGAAAAGCATCCCAACGCGTAAGAGCACTCATGGAACAGCCTCCAAAAGAAGTAGCGCAAATATCAGCGCCAGAGCAATATAAAATATGCGCGCCGCGTTGTCAAGTTATTTTCAATAACTCCGGTTGCTTTCTTCCTCTCAAAAATTTCTCTATAACACTCTAACTATAATGCACTTAAGGTAGTATGTCTCAGCCATCGTCAGCAGAATGGGATGGTCTTGTGCCTGGGTACGGCGCTCGGCCACGACGATCGTCTTACGCGCGTCATTGGCCGCTTCTGCCACAATGTGCAGGAAGAGTGCTTCGCTTATGTGGTAGGAGCAAGAGCAGGTCACCAGGTATCCGCCGGGCCGAAGGAGCTTTAGAGCCCGCAGATTAATCTCTTTATACCCGCGCTCCGCCGCCGGAATGCTATCCCGGTTCTTGGCAAACGCCGGCGGGTCCAGAATCACCATATCGAAGCGTCGGCCCACCTCGTCATATTCCTTCAGAATGTCAAAAGCATTGCCTTCCCGAAACGTAGCGTTGGAGATTCCATTCAGCCGTTGGTTTCTGCGCGCCGCCTCAACCGCCGCCGCCGACATGTCCACGCCCTCCACCTGCTCGCAATTGCTAGCCACCGTCAGCGCAAATCCACCCTGATAGCTGAAACAATCCAGCACGTCGCCGGAAGCGTACCGCCGCGCCGCGGCATGATTTTCCCGCTGATCCAGGAACGCTCCCGTCTTCTGCCCGCGCTCCAGGTCGTACACAAAAGTCACTCCGTTTTCCTTCGCCAATATTTCCGGAGGAATTTCCCCGTACAGCACGCTCACCGATTGCGGCAGGCCTTCCAGCAACCGCACCTTCGGATCATTCCGCTCCAAAATCCCCTTCGGCGCAAATAGCTCGACCAGCAGTTCGACAATCAGCGATTTCTGTTTTTCACTCCCCTGACTCAGCGTCTGAATCGAAAAATAATCGCCGTACCGATCCACGATGATCGATGGCAGAAGATCCGCTTCGCTATACACCAGCCGCGACGTATCGGAATCCTGGACCACGCGCCGCCGGTATTCCGCCGCGCTGCGCAACCGATTCGCAAAAAACGCTCTATCTGTCGGAATATTTTCACGAGTCAAAACGCGAATGGCGATTTGCGATTTATCGCTGTAAAACGCGCGGCCCCAGTACCGCCCGCGCTCGTCCGTCACGCGCACCATCGCTCCAGCCTCGCACTGCGCCGAACGAATGTCGCTTCGATACACCCACAGATGCCCGGTACGGATGCGCTCAGCGCCACGCGCGCTGATCACCACCGAAGGCTCTGCCGCCGCTCGCGCCCCACCCCCCGCTACTGTCCTCGCCCGAGTTCCTGCCCGTTCTCCTGACAATGTCCCTGCCTTACGACTTAGAGTCTGCGATTCGTTACAATCATTCCGTAGCTCGCATCTGAGCCCTACTCTACCAGCAAACGTAAAACGGCCCAGCAACGATGAATCTCGACGAACTGAATTTCGACCTTCCCCCAGAACTCATCGCGCAGCGCCCACTGGCCCAGCGCGATGATTCGCGCATGCTGCTCCTCGATCGCGGCACCGGCCAATGGCAGGACCGCCAATTTCGTGAGTTTCCCGAACTTCTTCGCGGCGATGAACTCGTGGTTTTCAACAACGCGAAAGTAATTCCAGCACGGCTCTTCGGCAAACGAATCGGAATTCATGCCGCAGACCCCGGCGCCCACAGCCCCGCCAAAGCCGAACACCTCCAGGCTGAAATTGAAGTCCTTCTCGTCCGCCAGCTCGAGCCACACATCTGGGAAACTCTAGTCCGCCCCGGGCGAAAAATTCCCGTCGGCGAGCGCATCGTTTTCGGCGGCGGGGAACTAGAAGGCATAGTCCAAAGCCGCGAAGACTTCGGCCTCCGAGTCATCCGCTTCACCGCCAAATCAGGTTTTCAAGAAGCGCTCGCGAATCTGGGCCACATCCCGCTGCCGCCCTATATCAAGCGCGAAGACGATCCCGCCGACCGCGAGCGCTACCAAACCGTCTACGCCAAGCAGGGCAGCGCAGTCGCGGCCCCCACGGCCGGCCTGCACTTCACCGCCAATCAGCTCGAACGCCTGCGCGAACGCAAAATCGAAACAGTAGAAATCACTCTCGACGTCGGCCTCGGCACCTTTGAACCAGTACGCGCCGAAAAACTCGAAGACCACAAAATCCACACCGAGTCCTACGAAATTTCCGAAAAGACCGCGCACGCCATAGCGCGAGCCAAGCAAGAAAATCGCCCGGTCCTCGCCATCGGCACCACCACCGTTCGTGCCTTGGAAGATGCCGCGGAAAAAGCGGCCCACAAACAACAAGTGCTGCAGACCGGCGCCCTCGAAGCCGCGATATTCCTCTATCCCGGCAAGCCTCTGCGCATCGTCACCCAGCTCCTGACCAATTTTCATCTGCCGCAATCGAGCCTGCTGGCGCTAGTCGCCACCTTCACCGGCCGCGAAGAATTACTGCGCGCCTATCGCCATGCCGTCGACCAACGCTACCGCTTCTACAGCTACGGCGATTGCATGTTGATTCGGTAGCCACAAGCACACGGCCGGCCGCACCATAACCGCCTCGCGATTTCGTGCAACCAGGAGCCGGTTCGTCTATAATCCGCTTCCGGTATGGACCTGGCCGTATGCGCTATCTAATTCTCAGCGACATCCACGCAAACGTAACCGCGCTCGAAGCCGCGCTCTCCGCCGCCGAAGGCCAGTGGGACAAAATCATTTGCCTCGGCGACGTCGTCGGCTACGGTCCCGACCCGAACGAAGTCGTCGACCGGGTCCGCACCATGGACGCCGCCATCATTCGCGGTAATCATGACAAGGCCGGTTCCGGCCTCGCAAACGCCGACGATTTCAATCCAGTCGCCCGCGCCGTCGCTCTCTGGACTCGCGACCAACTCCGCGGCGAAAATCGCGAATGGCTCGAACACTTGCCGCAAGGACCCATCGCCATGGACGGCTTCGTCATCGTCCACGGCGCCTTCCGCGATGAAGACGAATATGTCTTCGCGCCAGCCCAGGCCATCGATAGTTTGCTCGACGCACCGGCGCAAATCACTTTCTTCGGCCACACTCACCTGCAAGGCGGTTTCAGCCTGCACGACAACAAAGTCGGCGTGCTGCACCTGAAACCCAACCCGGGTGAATCCTTTTCCACGCTCACTCTCGAAGACGACACCACCTACCTGCTCAATCCCGGTTCCATCGGTCAGCCGCGCGACGGAGATCCCCGCGCCGCTTTCGTCATTGCCGATTTGGAAAAAAAATCTATCCAGTTCTGGCGAGTGCCGTACGATATTGAAGCCGTACAAAAACGCATGGGTACCAGCGGCCTTCCCGAACCGCTGATCATGCGCCTGGCCTACGGCCGCTAGTCGCACCCGCGACCTGGAGCGTCAGAACATCATGGAACCGGGCGAAAGCTCTTACCGCGAAGAAAGAAGCCGCCTGCCGGTCGCCTTCGTCGCCGGACTGCTGATCATGGCCGTCGTCTTTGGCGCGATTTTCTTTCTCACCCGCAAGCTGCAGCCGCGCGGCGGCACCAGCGTCGAAGTCAAACTTCCCTTCGGCGCCGCCGAGCAAGCCTACGCCGACCGCATTCACTTCACCGATATGCACATGGCCAAGGCCTCCAATTTTCTAAACCAGGAATTTACCTACGTGGCCGGCACCATGACCAACGATGGCACCCGCGACATCAAAGCCATGGACGTCTCTATCGAATTTCGCGATCCATTCAAACAAGTCATCTTGCGCGATACCGAACATTTAATCGGGCCAGACACGCCGAAATTGGCCGCCGGCCAAAACGGCACCTTCCAGGTTAGCGTCGAACATCTTCCCCCGGAATGGAGTCACGAATATCCCATCATCCGCGTCACCGGCCTCGTTTTGGAGTAATCCCCTGGGCATCAAGCATCTAGTTTGATTTTCGAAGTCGTGGCGGTGCTAGCGTGCACGCGGATTCAAACGATTGGTCCGAACTCGATCGCGCTCTGAAGGAGTTTTCCGCTTCGGGCGTCATCGAAGTCCGCGAAGACGGCAAGTGGTTGTCCGAATTGTCTGGACTCAGTTGGGAAGTGCATCACGAAACTCCGAGGCCCCTCATTCACTTGTCGTCCGAAGAGGGCAATCTGACCCGCCAACTATTGCGCGTCAAAGAAGTCACCCCGAACTCCATCGTCATCGAAGTCCAGCGTTTCGGAAAATCAAAGCCGGGCCGGCTCGAATTCGTCCGTCGCGACGATGCCCGCACGCCGCAGCGCGTCACCCGCGAGCAATTCCGCGAGCGCTTCGAAAGAATCCTCGCCGAGAAATTCCCCGATTCGATCGTCGATTCGCTGACCTCTTCTCCCGATCTGCAGCACTCCTTTTCTGGCTTGTACGTCCGCGGCACCATGCATGAAGGCAATCGCGCCTGGGCGCTGCTCGCCGCCGGCCCTCGCGAAACGGACACCGTCGAACGCATGTTGGTCTTCGGAATTCTTTGGCTGGATTGGTGCCGAAATCACTCAGCGAAGCGTGCCGTCGAAGGGCTGAGACTTTTTGTTCCGGAAGGATCGAGCCGTTCTCTCCGCGAGCGCGCCCTGGGCCTCTCCAACTCCGTAAAGATGGAAATTTTCGAAATGCGCGAGCCGGATGTGCTCATGCAACGCGTCGATCCCGCCGACGGCGGAAATCTCGAGAGCTACCTCGTCTCTCGCCACGAAATTGAATCCACCACCGCAGTAGCAAATGACGCGGCGCAAAGACTTCGCGCGCTGTTACTCAATGAAAACGAAAAATTCACCACGCGGGTGCAAGCCGCCGCCGGAGTCGTCTCCTTTTGCTTCCGCGGAGTTGAATTCGCCCGCAGAACTCGTGAAGGTATTTTCTTCGGCCTGGGAAAATCAGTCGAAAAACTCAACGATGCAAGCGAGCCGCGCCTGCGCAAACTGCTCCGCGACCTGTGCCTCTACCGCAATCCACTCGCCAGCGACACCAAACATAAACTCTATCGCGGCTGGCCTGAACGCTGGCTCGAATCCATTGTTCTCGAAGAGCCCGCAAAACTCGACGCGATTTTGGATCCCAGGCATTTCTATTCGCAGGTTCCCGCGCTCGCTGCTGGAGATCGCGCGGTTCCCGATCTGCTCGGAATCACACGTCAAGGCCGCCTCGTCGTGATCGAACTAAAAGCCTCCGAAGATATCCAACTCCCCATGCAGGCCGTCGATTACTGGCTGCGCGTTCGCCGCCACCAGCGCGCCGACGATTTCCACCGCCAGGGATATTTTGCGGGAGTCGAAATTGATCCGCGTCCGCCTTTACTGTGGCTGGTCGCACCGGTTCTTCATTTCCATTCCGCCACCGAAATTATCCTGAAATATCTATCGCCGGAAATTCATGCAACGCGCATCGGCCTGCAGGAAAATTGGCGGCGCGGAATAAAAGTAATGTTGCGGCAGTAAACCAGGCAGAAAAAACGCGGCCTAAAAAAAGGAGGGGAAGCGGCCTGGGATGAACCAGTACCACTTCCCGGGGTGTGTCCTAGAAGTAATTAAAACATTAGACGTAAACGCGCGGGAAAGGTTGCACGAAACAATCGGCGAAAACGGCGTCCGCAATTCTCAGTAGAACAAATACTTACGCCATTTCTCGTCGCGGTTTCCAATCAATCGCATCAGCTGCCGCGAAGTATGCAGCGTGAAAGGACGCGGACGCCGCTGCAATTTGAATCCCGCCTCTTCCGGTGTGCGGTCGCCTTTACGGTTGTTGCAGGCATAGCAGCACGCCACCAGATTTTCCCAGCTCGAGCGCCCGCCCCGCGAACGCGGCATCACATGGTCCAGCGTCAACTCCGACGCCGGAAAAGCCCGCGTGCAAAATTGGCAGGTGTTCCGGTCGCGCAGCAGAATATTTTTGCGCGATAGCGCCCGGCTCTGCTGCGGAATATGGCGGTAGCTCAACAGCCTGATAACGGACGGAACCTGAATCGCTTTCTTGGTGGAATGAACTTCAGTGTGATTCGTCTCTTCCGCCTGCGCCACGCCTTTCAGCAGCAACACCAGCGCCCGGCGCACCGCAGTCACATTGATAGGTTCGAAGGTCGCATTCAGCACCAGGACCGGCGCTTGCATCAGGGAAGGTCGGGCGCCGGCTGGGGATGCCGGGTTTTTCGCGGCCGCAGAATCCGGGACGACTCCGCCGAGCCGGATTTTCGGCCGAGGCCGCAAGCCATTTTTGTGCCGTTGATCCATTTGCGCCGCCTTTGCGTCGCTGAAGGTATCCCTCGCTCTTGCTCAGGATGCTGGCTGGCACCCCATCGCCTTATTGTCGCACAGTTAAAGTTTCGTGACTGTTCCCGAACCGGAAAAGTGCAGCTTTGGCACTACCCGCGCCACGGTCAGCCCCAGCACCGCCGCAGCTCCCGCTTTCTTCAACGCTCGCGCGCAGGAATCCAGCGTCGCGCCCGTCGTCATTACATCGTCTACCAGCAGCACCCGAAGCTTGTCCACTCGCAGCCCTTCCCGCGTTGCATACGCCCCTCGCACCGAATCCCAATGCTCCTTGCGCGAAAGCACCAATCGCGCCGGCCGCGGCCTCGTGCGCATCAGCAGGTAGGCACCTTGCTTTAGATGCAGTTTCCGGGCCAAAGGCCGCGCAATCAGCTCGGCTTGGTTATAGCCCCGCTCCCTCCTGCGATCGGGATGGAGTGGCACCGGCACCACCACATCCGCCTTGAACGCTTCCGCCTCCCGCTCCACCACCTCCGCCAACCGCGAAGCGAACCACTTGCCCAGGCAAGTCACCTCTTCGAATTTCAGCAGCAAAATCGCCTTCTTCAATGCCTCGTTGTAAGCCCCATAACTTCGCGCCAGATCGAATGCATAAAAATTGTCCCGGCAAAGCCGGCACAGCGTTCGCCCCGCGTTCTCAAAATCGAAGCTATTCGCGGCGCCAGCGTCAGCGCTCGGCGCAGCGAACGCCCGCCCGCAACACTGGCAAAACGGTGCCGCGATCGGCTCAAACGACGCGAAGCATTTTTCGCAGATGGGAATGCGGCTGGCGGTTAGCAGCGTTTCGGCGCAGATCCGGCACGGCGCAGGAAAAAACACTGCGGCAAGCGAATCGATAGCGGTGCGGAAGATCACTCGTTAAAAAGGTCAGGCAGCGCGGCTTACACTACGCGAACAGTTGGTGCCGGGATAGATCGTAAAACTACTGAGCCTGCGGCCCCGCCGAAATCAGGCGAACCCGCAGGCTCAAAAAACGCAACGGAATAGATTGTTTTACAGCTGCCCCTGCTCAGTCTTTTCCTGGCAGCTGATGCAATACCGCGTCCACGGCACCGCTTCCAGCCGCTTCTGCTGCAATTCCTCGTGGCACGAATTGCAATCGCCGTAAGTGCCGTCCTTGATGCGATTCAGCGCCTGATCGACTAGGTTCAGCAGCGACCGATCGTTATGCGTCTGCCCGAACAGGAACTCTTTGGTGTACGAATTCGCAGCCTTGTCGGCCATGTCTACGGTCGTATCTTCATCCGCTTCACGGCCTTCCTGCTCCGTGCGGGTGATGGCGCGAACCAATTCCTCGCGACGCGTCATTAATTTTTTCTTGTAATAATCCAGTCGTTTCTTATCCATTGGTAGGTTCCTAGGTGAGGCGCAACGCCCCACTCAAAGTCGGCAAGTTTACCGATACATATTCTCCCTGTCAAACGAGCGAGACGCGCGGCGGGCCGAAAACTTGGTTAGATTCCTGTGGCGCGATGCGCGGCGAGCCATCGCTCGTGAATACGGAGACCAACAGTAGATGCCGTTAACCCCGAAAAGGATTCCGGGGCCCAGGCACGGACGAAAAAACGATCAGCTGACGACGCGTTTCGCCGGAAAAAGGAAATGAATCCCGATGCCGCCCAAAACCAGCACGACCAGCGCAAACACGCTGCCCTCCGGACCTACAATCCCGCCCGTTAGCCATTTATTTCCCTGTAGCGAGCTATTCAACAGATGTCCTTGCGCCACGAAACCGCTGTCCGCAACACCGTAAAAATAAGTTTCGCCCCAATCCCACGCCGCGTGCATTCCAATCGGAAACCAAATATTCCCAGTTCGCGACAAAGCAAACGCCGCGAGCAGTCCGAACGAACCCGCCATTACCGCCCCGAACCAAGCCTCACTCGGATTCTGCAGATGGATGGCGCCGAACAGTAGTGAAAGGATGGCAGCCGCCGGCCAAAATCCGATGCCCGACCCCAGCGTCGATTGCATGTACCCGCGGAACGCAAATTCTTCAAACATTGCGACCAATATAAAACCGATCCCGTAGAGCGCGCCGTATTCCAAGGCCACCGCTCCGCCGAGCGCGAACCCTTGTAACGAAAATCCATGCAGCGCCGCAATCGTCGCCAGCAGCAGCGAGAGCATCGCAAATCCATACGGTATGCCCTGCCAGAAGCGCTTGGCGAAAGCTTCGCTGAGCGGAAGGTAATAGTCCGCGAACGACCGCTTCTCAATCAGCGCCATGATCGAGAGTGCCACCAGCAGCAGAAACACCGCGCTGCCTTCCCCAAAAATCACCGTCGCCGGCGTCATTTCATTGCTGGACTGCGGTTTCATCGCTGCCGCCAGCGACGGGATATGCCGGATGGTGAAGTTGAGGCCCAGAGACAGAATGAAAAGAATCGCGAAAAAGATCAACAATCGCCAACCGGCGCGCAGGCCGTTTGGTCCCTTGAAAATGCCGGTGGCTTCAGACGGCGCCGGGGCCGGCTCGATTGATGCCGCATAGGCCGAAGGCGATCCGCTCGGATCAAGGCTGGCTGACATGTGGGGGTTCTCCTGGCAGATGATACGGGGTATTCCCCGAAATAGTTTCAAAAATGGCGCTGGCCGCGCCGCCAGCCCTCGAATTCAAGGAAGCCGTTCGACTCGCCAAGACCGGGCCAAACCCCAGTTGCGGCAGGGAACTATGGCTGTTAAAATCAAGCGTTTGCTTGCTCCTGGTGGCGCCGCAATCCCAATCATCGTCCCGCGCATCGAATGGCCCGCAAGCACCAAGAAACCCGTAGTGGAGGATTGGCTTGGCTAAATACGACCTCGTAGTGATTGGCAGCGGACCCGGCGGTTACGTAGCCGCCATTCGCGCCGCGCAGTGGGGATTGAAAGTCGCCGTCGTTGAAAAGGATTCGTTCCTGGGCGGCACTTGCCTGCATGTCGGCTGTATCCCTACCAAAGTCTTCCTGCATCACGCGGATATCTACGATCACTTCAAGCGCGCCGAGGAATTCGGCTTCGAAGTCAAAGACGTCAAAATCAATTGGCCTTCGATCCTCAACCGCAAAGACAAAATCGTAAAGAAACATGCCGGCGGCATCGGCGCCCTCTTCAAGAAAAATAAGGTCGACTCGATCACCGGCTGGGGAAAAATTGCCGGCCCCGGAAAGGTCAGCGTCGAAAAGGACGGGAAGACGACCGAATTCGAAACGAAAAATATTCTGCTGGCCACCGGTTCCGAAGCCCGCTCTCTTCCCGGCGTCGAAATCGATAACAACGTGATTCTCACCAACCGCGAGATCCTCGGCCTCAAAGAAATTCCCAAGTCGATGATCGTCGTCGGCTGCGGCGCCGTCGGCGTCGAGTTCGCTTCGATCTTCCGCACCTTCGGCACCGAAGTGACTCTGCTTGAAACTTTGAGCCGCGTCGTTCCGCTCGAAGACGAAGAAATCTCCGCCGAATTGCAGAAGGCCCTGATCAAGAAGGGCATGAAGATCGAACTCGAAGCCAAAGTCGAATCGGTCAAGAAAGACCCCAATGGCGCGACGGTTTCCTATAAAGATAAAACCGGCGCCACCAAAACAATTTCCGCCGAAAAAGTTTTAATCGCGGTCGGCCGCCGTCCGCTCACCGAAAATCTCGGCCTGGAAAAAACCAAGATCAAGGTCGAGCGCGGCTTCATTCACACCAACGCCTTCCTCGAAACCGCTGAGCCCAACGTTTACGCCATCGGCGATATCGTCGCCGGCCAGCCGCAACTCGCCCACGCCGCTTCCATGGAAGGCATCATCGCCGTCGGCAAAATGGCCGGAAAAGACGTCCAGCCTTTCGACCGCAAGCGCTGCCCCAACTGCACCTACTGCGAGCCGCAAATCGGTTCGATCGGCCTCACCGAAAAGCAGGCCCGCGAAGCCGGCCACCAGGTCAAAGTCGGAAAATTTCCGTTCCTCGGCAACAGCAAGGCCACCATCCTGGGCCAGCACGAAGGTTTCATCAAAGTGGTCACCGATGAAAAGTACGGCGAGATTTTAGGCGTTCACGCCATCGGCCCGCTGGCCACCGAAATTATTTCCGGCCCGGTCGCGGCCATGGGCCTGGAAGCGACGCTCGACGATATGGCCAATACCATTCACGCGCATCCCACCGTCTCCGAAGCGATGGGCGATGCTTACAACGCCGTGCGCGGCTTGGCCATCAACTATTAGATTCACGCAGCTCGCAGCACGAAACTCATGCAACTTGGAAAAGAGACGAACTCGTTGAACCAGACCTGCGCGGTTGTCGACCTCGGCTTAATTTCTCACTCGTCTGCGTATGAATTGCAGCAGCGCGTGGTGGCCGCGCGCAAAGCGCGGGAAATCGGGGACGTCTTGCTTTTCTGCGAGCATCCGCACGTGATCACCCAGGGCCGCAACGGCAAGCCTGAACATCTGCGCGCCAGCGCCCATCTGCTGGACCAGATGAACGTCGAATTCCACGAAACCGATCGCGGCGGCGATATCACTTACCATGGTCCCGGCCAGATCGTCGGTTATCCCATCATCGATTTGACCGCCCATCGTCGCGACGTGCGCTGGTACGTGCAGCAGCTCGAAGAAGTGATGATTCAGACGTCAGCTGAATATGGCGTCGAAGCCGCGCGCATCGAAGGCCAGCATGGCATCTGGGTCCGCACCACCGACGATGCCGACGAAAAGTTGGCAGCCATCGGCGTGCATTTAAGCCGCTGGGTGACTTCTCACGGCTTCGCGTACAATGTATCCACGGACCTGCGCTATTTCGACCTGATCGTGCCCTGCGGGATATCCGGCAAACGCGCCACTTGTCTCGAAAGAATTTTGGGCCGAGTCGCACAGTCCGCAGCCGTGAAAGCAAATCTGACGCAATCCTTCGGTCGCGTCTTCGACCGCGAAATGATTTCCATGTCTAGCAGGGAACTGGAATCCCAGTTGGCGCGTCTTTCTTCCAGCTCTTCTGGCCCGCCGGCCAGCGTCGCCCCCGAAATTACCGGGCAAATCGAATTCACCAATGCAGGAGTTCCAAGTGGCCACTAGCGCCGGAGTCACCACCGCAAGGGAGCGAGGAATGATTGAGCCGCTAAAGCGCGAACAATACCTCGATCTGTATTACTTCATGCAGCTCAACCGCCAGCTCGAAGAGCGCATGGTTCGCCTGTTCCGCCAGAATAAAATCGTCGGCGGTCTGTATTCCAGCCTCGGCCAGGAAGCGGTTTCGGTCGGCACCTGCTTCGCCCTCGAGCAGCGCGACTGGATCGCGCCCATGATCCGCAATATCGGTGCGCTGCTGGTGAAAGGCGTTCCGCCCCGCGACATTTTCACCCAGCACATGGCGAAATACACCTCGCCGACGAAGGGCAAAGACGGCACCAGCCATTTCGGCGATCTGAAAGTCCGCCACATTGTTTCGCCGATTTCCATGCTGGGCGATTTGATCCCGGTCATGACCGGCGTAGCCATGGCCGGCCGCTATCTCGGCCAGAACATCGTGGCCCTCACCTGGATCGGTGATGGCGGCAGCTCCACCGGCGCTTTCCACGAAGGCCTGGGTCTCGCGGCCGCGCAAAAAGCCCCGTTCGTGTTGATCGTTGAAAACAATCAATGGGCCTATTCGACTCCGGTCTCCCGCCAGGTTCCGGTGAAAAATCTCGCCGACCGCGCCGTCGGCTACGGCATCGCCAGCACCATCGTCGATGGCAATGACGTTCTCGCCGTGCACCAGGCCACCAAGAATGCCGTGGCCGAATGCCGCGCCGGCCGCGGGCCGCACCTGATCGAAGTCAAAACCATGCGCATGCGTGGCCACGCCCAACACGATCCCGCCGAATACGTGCCCAAGGAAATGTTCGAGTATTGGAAAGCCCGCGATCCCATCGTTCTTTACGAAAAGTATCTGACTGAAAATAAAATCTGGGACGAAAAGGTCAAATCCGAAATCGACGCCCGCATCGAGCGCGAGCTGGACGTCGAGCAGAAATTCGCTGAAGACTCCCCGCTTCCTCCGCCGGAATTCGCCGAAGTCGGCGTCTACTGCGACGCCGCCTGCCACCAGATCGAAGCCCAATGGCAGCGCTCGAAAGCCGACGTCATGCCGCCGAAATCGAGCATCAATCCAGCCTGGAAAATGCAGGATCTGGGCAAACTCGGCGAACCCCAGGCCGCAGGCGGAAATGGCTCCAAATCCCCAAGCGCTGCTCCGCGCAACGCGGGCTTGCCGCCGCAAAGTTTTGTGAACGTGGCCGCGGACGAACCGCAGCCTTCCTCGCTCTCCGCCGGCGCGGAAACCACCGACCCGGCCGAGCCGCGAATTCCTTTCGGCCGCGGCCCCAAAGATAAAGCATTCCGCGAAAGTCCCGACAACCCGCAGAACAAAACCTACGGGCGCGCCGGCAACCAGGGGAAATCGTTTCAGAAAGCCGCGCCGGGCAAAACGTTCAACAATAAGGGCGGCCAGAATAAAAATTTCAGCAAGAACGCTCCGGGCAAGAACTTCACCAAAGGCCCGCAAGACAAGTCGGGGAGGCGCTGATCATGGCCACCACTGCAGTTCAAAAACCCGGCGCCATCACCATGGTCGAGGCCATTCGCCAGGCCATGTTTGAAGAAATGGAACGCGACGCTTCGGTCGTGGCCATCGGCGAAGACATCGGCGTCTACGGCGGAGCCTTCAAAGTCACCGACGGCATGCTCGCCAAATTCGGCCGCGAACGCGTGATCGAAACGCCCATCGCCGAAACGGCTATCATCGGCGCCGCCTGCGGTATGAGTTTTCTCGGCCTGCGCCCGATTTGCGAAATGCAGTTCATCGATTTCATCGCCTGCTGCTTCAATCAGGTCACCAACTTCGTCGCCAAGTCCCACTATCTCTGGGACGCGCCGGTGCCCATCGTCATCCGCGGCCCCTCCGGCGGCGGCGTCCACGGCGGCCCCTTTCATTCCGCGAATCCCGAAATGTATTTCGTGCACACGCCCGGCCTGAAAGTGATTTATCCTTCCACGCCCTCCGATGCCAAGGGCTTGCTCAAGTCGGCCATTCGCGACAACAATCCGGTGCTGTTCTTCGAGCACAAGTATCTGTATCGCCGCCTGAAAGAAGAAATGCCCGAGGGCGATTACACCATCCCCATCGGCAAAGCGGCCATCCGCCGCCCGGGTCGCGATTTGACCATCATCAGCTACGCCGCCATGGCCCACACCGCCATGGAAGCGGCCGAAGAACTGGCCAAAGAGGGCATCGAAGCGGAAGTGATCGATCTCCGCACGCTTTTGCCGCTCGATAAGGAAACGATCGTGGCTTCGGTGAAAAAGACCAACAAGCTTTTGATCGTGCATGAAGACACTCGCACCGGCGGCATCGCCGGTGAAATTGCGGCGATCGTTTGCGAAGAAGCATTTGAAGATCTCGACGGTCCGATCGAACGCGTCACCGCGCTCGATACTCCGGTGCCGTACTCGCCGCCGCTCGAGGAACATTTTTTACCGAACACTGCAAAAGTGGTTGCGGCCGCGCGCAACCTCGCAAAATACTGATACCACCAAGGCAGGGTCAACGATGGGAAAGACCAAAGGCATCAACCAGGCAGAATTTGCAGTAGG
This sequence comes from Candidatus Acidiferrales bacterium, assembly GCA_036401315.1. GTDB lineage: Bacteria > Acidobacteriota > Terriglobia > Acidiferrales > UBA7541 > Palsa-295. Next base: position 4,079 of record DASWVE010000100.1, on the reverse strand, counting down.
CAGCGAAGTGCGCATCGCGGACCGCGCCTTCCTCGAGGAATTTCTCGAGGCCGGCCAGTACCACCACGACCTCGAGCCCGAGCAGGTCGAATTCGCGGGCCGCACCGCTCAAGTGAAGAATGTCGAATTTTTCACCGGCGGCGATGAGATTTACACGCTGGAAGGAATTCCCGGCGTCTGGCACGAAGAGTGCCTGCACCAAGCCTAAACTTTACCGCGCCCGCTGGCAGCGTATCGGTCGTTGTGGACCTGGCGCGCAAAATGAATTCGTAATTCGAGGAGAGGACCATGGCTGTCGACGTCATCATGCCCCAGATGGGCGAAAGCATTTTCGAAGGCACCATCACCAAATGGCTGAAGAAGGCCGGCGACAAGATCGAACGCGATGAGCCGCTGTTCGAAATTTCCACCGACAAAGTCGACGCCGAAATTCCGTCTCCATCCGCCGGAGTCTTGAAGGAAATTAAGGTCACCGAAGGCCAGACCGTGCCCATCCAGACCATCGTCGCCGTCATCGACGTCGATGGCGCCGGGTCTGCGACCTCGGCTCCGGCCCCCGCGAAGCAGGCCGCCCCTGCTCCAGCTCCGGCCAGCGCCGCCCCGGCGGCAAAAGCTCCGGCGCCGGCCCCGCAAGCTCCCGCACCGCCCCCAGCTGCAAGCGCTTCCGGTGAAAGAGTTCGCAGCTCTCCGCTCGTGCGCAAGATCGCCCGCGAAAACAATATCGACGTCAGCCAGGTTCCCGGCACCGGCGCCGGCGGACGCGTCAGCAAACAGGATATTCTCGGCGCGGTCGAATCGGGTTCAGGCTCTGGCGCTCCTTCACGTCCGGCGGCCAGCTATGCGCCGGCTCCGAGCGCCGCTCCGGCCCGGCCATCCGCTCCTCCGCCCGCTACCGGCGGAGCCTCCGCGTCCGCCGTTCTCGAGAACGCCGTTCCGCGCGAGAAGATGTACTTCGGCCACTACGAAGTTCAGCCCATGTCGGTGATGCGCCAGCGCATCGCCGAGCACATGGTGCTCTCCAAGCACGTTTCGCCGCACGTCTATTCCGTGGACGAAGTCAACGTTACCGGCATCGCCACCCTGCGCGCCAAGATGAAAACCAAGTTCGAAGAGGCGTCCGGCACCAAGCTGACCTTCATGCCTTTCTTCGTGCGGGCCGCGGTCGAAGCCTTGCGCGCCTTTCCCACCGTCAATTCCTCGGTGGACGGCACCAACATCATCCTGCACAAGGAATGCAACATCGGCATCGCCGTGGCCCTCGATTGGGGCTTGATCGTCCCAGTCATCAAGAATGCCGAAGAGAAAAATTTCCTGGGCATCGCGCGCTCGATGAACGATTTGGCCGAACGCGCCCGTACCAAAAAATTGAAACCGGAAGAAGTCGCCGAGGGCACCTTCGCCATCACCAACCCCGGCGTGTTCGGCGGCCTCTTCGGCTTGCCGGTCATCAACCAACCCAACGTCGCCATCCTGGGCCTCGGCACCATTGAAAAGCGCCCGGTCGTGGTCGACGACGCCATCGCCATTCGTTCGATGGTCTACCTGACGCTGTCTTACGACCACCGCGTCGTCGACGGCGCCGTGGCCCACCAGTTCATGGCCAAAATCAAGCACACCCTCGAGAATTGGACCGAAAGCTTGATGTAGTTTCCGTGATTTTTTTCTCGCCGGGTGCGGGAACGATTCCTGAACATCGTTCCCGCACTCCGCCGTTACCACCGCTTCTTTCACCCGGTTGGACTCCGCGAGTGATTCATTTATGCCCGTAAAGTATTCGCCGGTCTCTTGGGGCGCATCGCCTTGGAAAATAAAATTTACCTCGAGCAATCCTAGGCCAGACCTGCCGCGCGTAGCCGATTATGTCGTCGTGGGCGCCGGTTTCACCGGCCTCGCGGCCGCCGCTTGGCTGCGCCGCCTGGCCCCGAACCAATCCGTCGTGGTTCTGGAATCCCATCGCCTCGGCGCGGGTGCCAGCGGCCGTACCGGCGGCATGGCGCTGGCCGAAACTGCCGCGGGAGATCAAGCGGGACTCGGCGATGTGTTGGCCGGTTTCCGCAACATTCTCGAAACTCTCGAAGTTGACTGCGACCTCGATCTTTGCGGCGCCTGGGAAATCGCTCGTACCAAACCAGAGAATTCCGCGCGGCTGCGTTCTCCAATCGACTGGCAGGATTCCGGAACGCTTCGCGTGGTAAATCGTGTTCCGGGAGGAACCATCGACCCCAGCCAACTCGTCAGCGGCCTCGCCCGCGCCGCCAGCCGTTCCGGCGCCCAGATTTTCGAGAATCACCGAGTCGTTCGCGTCAACTGGCGTAAAACTCCCGAAGTCGAGATAGCGCTAGGCCCCCGCCGCACCGCCCGCATCACCGCCGGCCAGATTCTCTTCGCCACCAACGCGCTATCGCTCTCGATCACCGGCCTGCATAAACAAATGCACCCGCGCCTGACCCTCGCGATCTTGACCGCGCCGCTGAGCGAGCGCGTACTCGAGGACATCGGCCTCGCCGGCCGCCACCCCTTTTACACTCTCGACTTTCCTTATCTGTGGGGACGCGTACTCCCGAACCGCTCGGTCATCTTTGGCGCGGGACTGGTGCATTCGCCGGACGCGAACGACCTCGAAGCCGTGAATGTTCGAAACGGTGAATCCGCCGAGATGCTCGCGCGCCTGCAAGAACGAGTGCGCCACCTGCACCCAGCCCTGAAACAGGTTAAATTCACCCACCGCTGGGGCGGCCCCATCCTGTTTCGCGATTCCTGGAAGCCGGTCTTCGACTGGCACCCGCGCAGCGCCGGCGCGAAGAACGCTATCGTCTCCGGAGCCTACGCCGGTCACGGCGTAGCGTTGTCCTCGTATCTCGGCAAATGGGCCGCAGAAGTTCTGACGGAGCAAGGCCCGAAACTTCCGCGCTGGGGCCAAATCGATTCGTAATTCGCGGGGGCCTTCAGTGCAAGCTCAGCCGCAATTCCTCGGCGAATTTCTCCACCTGGTTCAGCGGAACGATCCGCACTTTTTGCTCCGCTAGAATTTCCTGCACGAATTGATGATTGGTGATTCGGGGGTCGGGCTCGATCTCGGTGATCGCCGAAATTCTGGCCCGCGGGTCTTTGCCATGAATCCGCTGCGCGGTGTAAGCCAGTACCTTGGCCTGCTGCACGTCGCGTTTCAACGACACCGTCTGGATGAATCCCCGTTCGCCATTCTGATACCCGTAGTCGATCTTCATGGGGTCGCCTTTGTAGGTAAATCCTTCCACCGATACATTCTGCTCGAGTTTGCCCAGCACCCGATGCCGCGAAAATACGTCCTTCAATTTATCCCGCATCCAGTCCCGTGCGGACTGCACCAATTGGCCTCGTCTCCGGCCTGAAGGCGGAGCCACCTGGTCGCGGTACAAGCGGTCCAGTTCGCTGTAAAAATCTTCGGCCAGCAAGCCCTTTCGCGGGCTGAATTGCAGCGCGTTCGAAAGCGTCTGATCCAGTTTCGCCAGATACGCCGAGATTTCACTCGGCGACCCGCGCAAGCGCGCCTCGAATTCCAGGCGCAGGTTGTGCAACAAGTCTTCATCCACGTCGCCGTGCAGCCGCCGGACGCGCGCCAATTCCGCCGCTTCGGTAATCATCCGGATCGCCGTCAGCGACTCGTCCGCCGCCTCCAGCAGCACCCCGATGTTCATCCACTCATCCCGCACCAGATTCGGCACGTACCGCAAAATCCGGTACTGGAAAGTCCGCTTCGCCGCTTCATTTGCCGTCCGGTAGTCCGTCAATTCGCCCGGCATCCCTCACCTCCAATTCGGAAACGGCTGCGCCGACGATTTCCAGGCCGAAACGATCAAATCGTGGACCAGCCGGCGCCTGCGCAGCAATTGCTCCAGCATTTTTTCGATCGTATCCGCCTTGTAGCCGTACCATTCCGGCGGTATCTCGCTGTAAATCTCTTCGATCACGCCCTCCGAGATGTTTTGCACCCGGTTCAGCCACCGCCCGAAAGATCCGATGCTGTTCACCGCTTCATAAACGCGGTGCCGCGCGTACAATCCCCGCAACGGCGCATCCGGAAAATTCCATTCGCCCGC
>DASWVE010000099.1:0-58909 GCA_036401315.1 Candidatus Acidiferrales bacterium | reverse complement strand
GAAAAAAAGAAAGAGGGCACGGAAAAATCTTGCGTGGAGGCTACTGCGCGGAGCCGGGTTTCAGGTTGTAGTAATAGGTGAAGCGCAGCTCGATATAGGGGCCCTTAAATTGGGGCGGCAGCGGCTCGAAGGGATTCGAGGCGCGAATGGAGGACATCGCTGCGGCGTCCAGCGGATCTTTGCCGGAGGTGCGGTCGAGGTTCAGTCTTTCGATGGGAAAGCTGCCATCGCGGTTGATGCGGAAGGTGATGGAGACCACTCCCTTGTCGCCCAAGTAAACGGATTCCGGCATCACTGCATACCAATTCTGCTTGACCTTCGCGATGAGACGCCGGATGTACGGGTCGAAGTCGACGCCTTCGGTGGGAGAAAGAATGTCGACCGCGTTTCCGGTTTGCGCTCCGCGGCCACCGCGGCCGCCGTTCTGTCCTGTTCCGCCGGGAACGCCCTCGTCGGTGCTGTAGCTGCCGTGGCTGGATTTGCCGATGGCGTCCTGAAGTTGATCGCTCATGGCTTTTCCTGGCGACGAAGTGGGCAGACCGAGATTCAAATGGCTGGTGGTGGGCTGAGGTTCGGCCGGCAGCAACACGGATTTTGGGGGAGGCGGAATGTTCGTCGGCGGCACGGAAAGCGGGTGAGCGTCCGGCTGGGGGGCGGGCGCGGCCGGCAAATCTGTCCGCGGACGTTCGGGATTTGGAGCAGGCGGGGCGGCGTGCTCTTCCTTCCGGGGCGGCGCGACTTTGTTCAGCGTCTTATTGTCGATTTTCACTTTTGGCGCGGGCGGAGGACCGGGCGCTTTGGAAAGTTCGCCAGCGTCGGGCGGGAGATAGACGACGCCGAGAGATTTGCTGGCCATTTCGATTTCCTCCCGCGTGGGAACGTGGGCAGGAAAAAGTTTCGGCAGGAAGATCAGGAAAATGACGAAGGCGATGTGGCCGGCGACGGAAGCGGCGCGGGTGATGGCGTCCCACTTGGCGTCGCGTTGGTCTTCGGGCTCGACCAGAAGATTGGCTTCGCCGGTGGTGAAGATGTCGGGTTGAACCAACTCGCGGAGTTCCGGAGTCATCTCCTGCGGCTGATCGAATCTATCGATTTCGCGCTGCTCGGGAGGTTCGACGTACGCGGGAACGACGACACGCGAATCGAGGATATCGATGTGGGGCTGTTCCGTGATGGGACCAAATTCGCCGAAGGGCTTGGCTTCCATGCCGCGTTCGACCAGGGTGCGATTCACCAGAACGCCGAGCGGCAGATGCTGCGGGATGTTCGTTTTTCCAGTGAGCGGCGGCGCGTCGGAAAGACCCGAAGGCACCACCGTGCGATCGTCCAGGTACGTAGACTTCCGGCTGGGCTTGGTCTTGTCGCCGTTGTCCGTGTACGGGCGCACGTCTCGCGGAACTAGAATTCTGGGAATCATCGGGCTTCCTGGTGGCTCAAGGAAGCCAGTTTGACGCGCTGGGCGTGTTCGAGGATGCCTGCGTTGACGCGATCGGCAAGTTCGAGAGCGCGCAGGCCGGCGGCGCCATCGACTAGCGGAGCGCGACGAGTGCGAATGGCGTGGAGAAAGGCGCGCAATTCAGATTTCAGCGGTTCTTCGGGCGTGGTCGGAACTTTCACGAAATTAATGGGCTGCTGCGGATTTTTGGGATCGGCGCTGACACGCAGAACGTCCTGGCGGCTGAAGTCGATGGAAATATATTCGTGCTGCTGGAAGAAGCGCATCTTGCGAACGCGTTCGGTGGAAACGCGGCTGGCGGTCAGATTGGCCACTGTGCCAGTTTCGAATTCGATGCGCGCCTGGGCGATATCATTTTTTTCGGTGATGACTGGAACGCCGACGGCTTTGATATCGATGACCGGCGCGTTGACCAGCGAGAGAAGAATATCAAGGTCGTGAATCATGACGTCGTAGACCACGTCGACGTCCAGGCTGCGCGGAGTGAAAACGCCCAAGCGATGAATCTCGAAGAACATGGGACGCGAAACGATTTTGCGGACGGCGACGACGGCGGAATTGTAGCGTTCGAGATGACCGACTTGGAGGATGCGCTTAGCGCGAGTCGCGGACGCGATGAGGCCATTGGCTTCGCCGACGGTCGAGGCCATCGGTTTTTCGACCAGAACATCAATCCCGGCGTCGAGCAGGCGGCAGCCGACGCGGGCATGTTCGCTGGTAGGCACGGCCAGGCTGACGGCGTCGATTTTTTCAGCCGCCAGGGCATAGACGTCATGGAGGGCGCGGGTTTTGAATTCGGCGGCGACTTGCGCCGCGCGTTCGGGGTTGGCGTCGACGACGCCGACGAGCTCGGCGCCTTCCATCTCGCTCCAGACGCGGGCATGGTTGCGGCCGAATTCACCGACGCCGACTACGGCAACTCGAATGGTGTTCTGATTCACGATTTCCTTTTGGCCGCGGACACTTTGTTTGCAGCCCCGGCGTTTTCCGCTGCGGCAGCGGATTCGGGCGCAAAAGCCTCGATGGCGATTCCCGCTTCGTCCGCGGCTTTGATCAACGCTTCCCGGTCGAAGAGCAGAGTCTTGCGCGCATCGATGGCCAGCGCGGTCACGTTGGACTGGCGCAGCACTTCAATGGTTTTCAATCCGATCACCGGGACGTCGAAGCGCATATCCTGGCGCGGCTTGGCGACTTTGACGACCACCAGGCGCTGGCCGCCGGTGATGCGGGCGGCGCGTTCGATGGTTTCGTCGGTGCCTTCCATGGCTTCGATGGCCACGCAGGCGCGGTCGCGCACCACGACCATCTGGCCCAGATCCAGGGCCGCAATCTGACGTGCAACGCTGTGACCATAGGCGATGTCTGCTGACTCTGATGCATCGGGAGCGCGGCGGGTCAGCACGCCGGGCGCGGGCAGCAAATCGCCGAGAAATTTCGTAGAGTCGACGAGCTCGATGCCTTCGTCCTGCAGGACGCGGGCGACGGCGCCGATGAGCGAATCCGTATTTTTCGAAGGCAATGAAAATAACAATTTAGCCAGCCGCCAATCCGGGCGAATCGAACTGAAAATTTTATTGTGCTTCACCTGGCCGGCCATCACGGCCTGCTTCACGCCTTCGGTATGCAATAACTCAATGGTCTTGCTCAATTCCCCGAGGCTGACCCAGTGAATACGCTTGGCGACGCGCTCGAGGTTGGTGGAAGCTTCCTCACGAATGGCGATCACCGCCATCTCGATGCCGCGGCTGCGCGCGCCCTCCAGAACCAGAAACGGAAAATCGCCATTGCCGGCGATCAAACCCCAATTGGCGCCGGAAAGTTCCGGAGTTTTCGCGTCGGTGGCGGGCACGGTCATCCTATTTCGTCAGGCCGCGCTCGGCTGACTCAACGAAGCGGATTAAAGTTAAGACGTCTTCGGAGTCCGCGAGGGTTCCACGCATTTTCTCCAGGGCCTGGGTGGTGTTCAGCTTCGAGCGGAGCAGGAGGCGATAGGCTTTCTCGATGGCTTCGACGCGCTTGGCGGAAAAACCGCCGCGTTCAAGACCGACAGTATTCACGCCGTAGCAGCGCGTGCCGCGTGGTGCGACGATTTTGGAGAAGGGCGGCACGTCCTGGGTGATGACCGTGTGCGCCGCGATGTAAGCATATTTTCCGATGCGGCAGAATTGATGAACCGGGCAGAAGGCGCCGATTTGCGCGTGATCTTCAACGGTGACGTGGCCGGCCAGCGTGGCGCCATTCACAAAAATGGTGTGATCGCCGACCAGGCAGTCGTGGGCGATGTGCGCGTAAGACATGATCAGGTTGTGGCTGCCGACGCGCGTGACCGCGCCGCCCTTTACCGTTCCCCGGTTCACTGAGGAGAATTCGCGAAATTCATTTTCGTCGCCGACTTCCAGGGAGACCGGGTCGCCTTTGTAGGTCAGGTCCTGGGGATCGCCGCCAACTACCGCAAACGCATAGACGTGATTTTTTTTGCCGAGACGCGCCGGACCCTGGACGACGGCGTGGTGATCGAGGCGGCAGCCATCGCCAAGTTCGACTTGGTCGCCGACGACCGCGTAGGCGCCCACCGAAACGTCCGCGCCAAGTTTCGCGGAGGGCGAGACGACGGCGCGCGGGTCGATCTGATTCATGAAAGTTGGCTCGGCTTCATCGATTTTACCGGGCCGGGCTCATCGAGCGCTCGGGCGTGCCGTCGGGTTTCAGGTCGACCATGGCGCACATGATGGTGGCTTCAACCGCGACCTCGCCATTCACGCGCGCGACGCCGGCAACTTTGCAGAACGGGCCGCGAAAAGTGACCACGTTCACTTCGATGCGCAGTTGATCGCCGGGCACCACCGGGCGGCGGAAGCGCGCGTTATCGACGGCGGCCATGTACATGAGCTTGTTGTCGCGATCCTTTACTTCACTGAGCAGCAACAGTCCGCCAATCTGGGCAATGGATTCGATAATCAGGACGCCGGGCATTACTGGTTTGCCGGGAAAATGACCCTGAAAGAAGTATTCGTTCACCGAGACGTTCTTGATTCCGACAATGCGCTTCTTTGGTTCCATTTCTTCAATGGAATCAACCAGAAGAAAGGGATAGCGGTGCGGCAGAATTTTTTGGATGCCAATGCTGTCGAGAATCATTGTGCGCCCTCGATTGCGGTGACTCGGTTTTGATTTGAAACTGCCCAGCGCGCGACGGCGGCCAATTTCGTCGCTGCGCAATCCTACAATTCTATACGAAACATTGGCGAGTGGGAATCAGGGTTGCGGAGTTGAGATTGATGGAGGACGGATGCGGCTGGTAGCATCCGCAACATGAGCAAGTCGAAGACGGATCCGTTCGCACGCACGCTGGGTTATTTGAAGCGGCAGAAGCCGGCGATGCTGCGGCTGCTGGAAGATCTGGTGAATTGCGAATCGCCCAGCCACGACAAAGCGTCCGTGGACCGCTGCGGCGAAATCGTGGCCCGCGAATGGAAGTGGCGGAAAGCGGAGGTGCGCTCGCTGCAACAAAAGACACGCGGGAATCACATCAGGGCGGAACTGACCTGCGGGCATCCGGCGTCTGCGCCTCAGATTTTAGTGCTAGGCCATATCGACACCGTATATCCGCTGGGCACGCTGCGGAAAATGCCTTTTCGAATTTCGAAAGGCAAAGCTTACGGCCCGGGAACGTTTGATATGAAGGGCGGCCTGATGCTGGCACTTTTTGCGGTGGACGCGCTGCGAGAGATGGGCGCGTGGCCGGAAAAGCGCCTGGTGTTTTTGTGGACGTCCGACGAGGAAATCGGGAGCGAGAGTTCGCGAGCGGCAATCGAGCGAGAGGCACGTAAGAGCGACGCGGTGCTGGTGCTGGAGCCTGCGCTGGGGCCGCAAGGAAAATTGAAGACGGCGCGAAAAGGAATTGGCGGCGCGGAGATTGTGGTAACGGGACGCGCCGCGCATGCGGGGATCGAGCCGGAAAAGGGAGTGAACGCAGTTCACGAGCTGGCCATGCAGATTCAGCGGCTGATGAAGTTGAACGATCCGGCGCGTGGAATTACGGTGCAGGCCACGGTGATTTCGGGTGGGACGGTTTCGAATGTGGTCCCAGCGGAGGCGCGGGTGCAAATTGATATACGTTTCACGAAGCTCGCCGATGCGAAGAAGCTCGAAACCGCGATTCATTCTTTGCGGCCGATGCTGAAAGGCGCGAAGGTCGAAGTGCGCGGGGGAATTAACCGGCCACCGCTGGAACGCACGAAGGGCGTCGAGAAATTATTTCGGCACGCGCAGGAAATCATGGCGCAGATGAGACTGAAGTTGGACGAAGCGGCGACCGGCGGCGGGTCGGACGGGAATCTTACAGGCGCGTTGGGGATTCCGACGCTCGATGGGTTGGGCGCAGTAGGTGATGGTGCGCACACTCCCGGTGAACATGTGGTGATCAACGCTCTGGCGGAGCGGGCGGCATTGCTGACCTGGCTGCTGATGACGTTGTAGAGCGTGTGGACTAGCGCAGGTCTTCGTGACGCAGCAGCGTGATGGTTTGTTGCTGCAGGTCGGCGTAATCGGTGTGCAAGGATTCGCGCAAGGCCGATGCGGTATCGGGCGAGGTTGAAATGGCGTCGAGCAGGCGGCTGATGTCGCCGGTGCCACCCGACTGAATGATGGATTCGACCGCGGCGAGCGACCAGGCGTAGGCCATGCTGGCCGAGCCTCCCGAAAGATTCAGCCAGGAACCTTCCAGACCCTCCAGAGTAGGCACGCCACCTTGGCTCGCAGCGTTCAGCAGTGCTCCGGCATTTTCGGTGGAGCGGCGGCCTTCCATGTATTGAGCAGTCCCCTCCTGCAGCCACGTGGGCGCGCGATTGTGCGATTTTTGGCCGACGAAGCTGTGCGTCAGTTCGTGTTTCAAGACCCGGGCGAGTTCGGGCGTCACACTGGTCAATCCTTGCACTGGAACACGGATGCGGCCGTCATTGATGGCGCCCGCCCAACTCGGAGCGCGGGTGATATCGGCGAAAGACTGCTCGGTATAGAGAATAACGCCGATGGGTTCGGGCGGCGTGAAATCGAGCTGCGATTCAAGATCGCGAAAATCGTCTTCGAGAACGTGCAGAATTCCGCGGGCCAAGTCCGGCGTGGCGCTGCCGTTATATTTCAGCGCGAAGTGCGCGGTCTCCCCTTCCCGGTAGCTCTCCTCTTCGGCTTTATCGCGCTGCGCTTTCTCGAGGGCGTGTTCGACGTCCTTGTCGGGGCGCAATTTCTCGGAGCGCGTCCATTCGGCGACAGCCGCGTCCATTTTATTGGCGCCGTAGTAGGCCCAGCCCATCAGTTTCGCGACGTCGGGAGAATTTGGCGCGACGCGTTTGGCGCGATCGAGCGGCTCGAGCGCCGTAGTGAACTGGCTTTGGCGCAGATAGAGAACCGCGAGATTGAGCAGCAGCGGGACGCTATCGGGCTCCAAGCTGAGCGCCTGGCGGTAGTGGTCGATGGCGCTGGGCGTGTCGCCTTTGCTGACTAAAAACTGCGCAGCGACGTAATGGGCCGCGGCGGCTTTGTCGAGAGCAGCGGCGCCGCCACCGCGGGCGCTCGCGTCGAGCTGGGTGATGTAGGCGAAGTCGATGGAATCGTCATGAACCACGAGATGCGAGATGTCTTCGGTGCCTCGCAGCGGATCGATTTCGGGCGCCGAAACGGGAGGCGCGGAGGTGGCGGGCGAGCCGGACGCGGTGTAGCCGAGATTGTCGCGATCGATGCGCTCGACGATTGATTTGGGAATCGACATCTGCCCGGCGGGAGTTTCGTAGCGAACGTGATCGCCGTCTTCAACTACGCTGGAGGCGATGATGCGCCGGCCATTCTTCAGCACAATGGTGTCGGCCGCCACGGAAGACGCGACGAAAAGAACCAAGGCGGCTGCGAGAGGCGCGGGGCGCATCTGATTATGGTAGCGCGGCCGGCGGCTGCATTCTGCGGGCAGCTTGCTGGCCGATGCCCTAAGTTGTACAGTCGAAACAATTGAGGTTCGGGTGGGTTCGGTGCGGAATTTTCTGCAACTTTCGCTGCGTATTCTCCTCTGCTCACTGGCCGGGGCGCTGCTGCTGGCGCGCGGGCCGCTGCGCGCGCAAGAGACCGGGACTGCCGCGCCTGCGGCGATGCCCGCGCCTTCTCCGGATTTGTCCGACCCGCACGCCCTCTATGACGCGCTGAATGATTTGAAACTCGATGGAACGCACGTGTACGCGGTGAAAGACCTGACCTTCCGCCGAGATGCGTTTCGATTCGGGCTAACCGAAGGTTCGCTGGCATTTCTGCAGGCGATCGACGGGCGGATCACTGGCGCGGTGTTCGTCGGACGCGGGCATGTAGTTGGAGCTCCGCGCGATCCAGGCGAGCGGCGATCGCTTTCGCGCGCGCTGGGCGTCCCGATTTTGGATCAGACATTCACCAGCGCGTACCTGCGTTTCACCGACGATACCGCGGCCGAACTGCAACACCAGATCGAAGCCGGGGACGCGGATGTCGCGAACGATCCCAACTTCGCGACGCGGTGGGCGCCGGCGCTGGCGTCGTTCGCGCCGTCGCATTCGCTGCGGATCATGGAAGATCTGCTTGCGGCGGAGCCGAAGCCTTATTTTTACGCTCTGCTCCGCAATGACACGGTCGGCAGCTTCGATGTGATCGTCGATCAGCGGCGCGACGAGCAAGTAATGGTCGGGCAACTGCTGCGCGACAACGGCGTGGAATTTTACGATGTGTGGACTTCGTTCCGAGCGGAAGATGCGCCGGCGAAGCCGACGGAATATTTCCGACCGGTGCATTACAGCGTGGATTCCGTGATCGGCGACGATTTGGCGCTGACCGGAAAAACAACCGTCACTTTAAAAGTGGTGCAGGGTGGAGAGCGGTTCGTCCATTTGGAGCTCTCGCGGAACCTGGCGGTTTCAGAAATTCTGGGTGCGGACGGCAAGCCGGTCGTTTTTTTTCAGAATCAGGATCTAACGCCCCAGGAAGCGGTGCGACGCGGCAACGATTTCGTTTTTGTAGTGCTGCCCGCGCCGCCGAGGGCGGGCGATGAACTCGAGCTGGAGGTCCGGTATCACGGCAACGTGATCGCGAACGCGGGCAACGGCGTGGAATTCGTGGGCGAGCGCGGTACGTGGTTCGCGCATCTGGACGGCGAGCATTTCGCGATGTTCGATTTGAGTTTCCACTGGCCCAAGCGGCTGACGCTGGTAGCCACCGGCGACAAAATCGAAACCCACGAAGACGCGGATTCAAAATCCGGAAAATGGAAATCGGAAATTCCCTTCGCGACGGCGGGGTTCAATCTGGGCGAGTACAAAGTGGCGACGACCGGTGACGCGCCGAAGGTGCGAATTTACGCAAATAAAGAATTGGAAGAGGCAATTACCTCGCGCTTGCAGGCGAGGTCTTCGACGCGCCTCGAAACCACCCCATCGTTCGTGAATCCGCTGAACGGGACGACCAGTTCGATGGTGGCCGCGTCGCCCACGCTGAATCCCAATGTTTCACTGAATGAGTTGAGCGGGAAGGTTTTAGATTCGATCCAATTTTTCCGCAACATCAACGGAGCCTTTCCGTTGGATCATCTGGATATTTCGCAGATTCCGGGATCGTTCGGGCAAGGCTGGCCCGGCCTGATTTATCTCTCGACGCTGGCGTTTCTTCCGGCCGATACCCAGGAGCAGGCCGGAATCACGGAATGGACCCAACGGGCTTCGCGGAATTTGATGCCCTTTCACGAAGTGGTGCATCAATGGTGGGGCAACGAGACCATCGCGGCCGACTACCGGGATACCTGGATTGAAGAGGGACTGGCGCACTATCTGGCGATTTTGTATTCAGACAGCAAGAAGCCGAGCGAGCATCGCCTGGCGAGCTGGTTGGATCATTATCGCGGCGAGCTGCTGGTAAAAGTTCCGGGATCGAACGAACCGATCGAGCAGACCGGACCACTGACCTTGGGGCCGCGGCTCGCTTCGGAGAAAGTACCGGACGCTTACGCCACGATCATGTATGGCAAGGGAACCTGGGTAGTCCACATGCTGCACGAAATGATGCGGGAGCCGGGGACGGCCGATCCGGACGCGAAATTTCGGGAGCTGCTGCAATCGATTCTAAAAGACTACAAATACCTGCCGTTTTCCACCGACGACTTCAAGCACGCGCTCGAGCGGCACATGAACCCGCGGATGGACCTGGAAGGAACGGGCCGGATGAATTGGTTCTTCGATGAATGGGTGCGCGGAACGGGAATTCCCCACTACACGGTGAAGTACGACGTGAAACCTAAGGGAGAAGGGTTTGTGGTAACCGGAGTGCTGCAACAAACCGGCGTAAGCGAGATATTTACGGCGCCGATTCCGATTTACGCCTCACACGGGCCCGGGAAACCGGAGAAATTAGGCGTGGTAATCACGACCGGCAACGAGACCCATTTCCATTTTGGGACAAAGACTCGTCCGTCGCGCTTGGTCATCGACCCACAGCTGACCGTACTGTGCAGCACGAACTGATTCAGCCGCGAAATAAACCGCACCGGTTTGACTGCGACAACCATCGAAGCAAGATTCGTTACGGCGCGACACACCATCCATACAGTTCGAAAATTCCGAACGAAAAAATTTTGGGTTTCAACTTGCGTAAGTGACTCTCAGGTTTTATGCTATGCGCGCTCCGGTGAGCTATCCAGCAAAGATGCTGCGAATTTATCCGGCGGAAACGGGGAAGCCGGGTCTGTTGTCGAACATCGAAGTTCTGAGTTTGTTCTTTTAGCGAAGATTCTTGGTCACGTTAAGATTTTTTCACGGTACCTGAGGACCGCGCGTGGATTCTGGAGTATCGCAGAAATCTAGCCCCGTACTCTCGGCTCATCCGATCATCGAGCCGGGACACTCCTTTTCGTCGGTCACCGATAAAATCAGCGGAATTGTGCTGGGCAAAGGCTTCCGGCCCGGCTGGCTCTTCGGCTTGGCCATTTCCCTTTCCCTGTTGATGCTGCTGAACCTGACGATTGGCCTGTTGCTGACCAAGGGCGTCGGGATCTGGGGCATTAATATCCCCATCGGCTGGGGTTTCGCGATCGTCAATTTCGTCTGGTGGATCGGTATCGGCCACGCCGGCACCTTGATCTCCGCAATTCTTTTGTTGCTGCGCCAGCAATGGCGGACGTCGATCAACCGCTTCGCCGAAGCCATGACGCTTTTTGCGGTGGCTTGCGCGGGTATGTTCCCCCTCCTGCATATGGGCCGCCCGTGGCTGTTTTACTGGCTGGCGCCCTATCCAAACGCCATGTGGCTGTGGCCCCAATTCCGTAGCCCGCTGGTCTGGGACGTTTTTGCGGTTTCCACCTACGCGACTGTCTCTTTACTCTTTTGGTTTGTTGGACTTGTGCCAGACTTGGCGACCCTGCGGGACAAGGCAACCAACAAGGTGGCCAAGACGATTTACGGGGCTTTGGCGCTGGGCTGGCGAGGCTCCGCAGTGCACTGGTCGAGGTACGAAACCGCTTCCATCCTGCTGGCGGGATTAGCGACGCCGCTGGTGGTTTCGGTCCACACCGTGGTCAGCTTCGACTTCTCGGTGGGCCAGGTAGCCGGCTGGCACACCACGATTTTCCCGCCGTACTTCGTCGCTGGCGCCATTTATTCCGGTTTCGCGATGGTGCTGACGCTGGCCATACCCATCCGTAAGTTCTACCATCTAGAAGACTTCATCACCATGCGGCACCTGAATGTGATGGCCAAGGTGATGCTCGCGACCGGGATCATTGTCGCTTACGGCTACGCGGTCGAGTTCTTCATGGGGTTCTACAGCGGGAACAAATTCGACCACTTCCTGATCATGAACCGGCTGTTCGGGCCCTATCATTATGTTTACTTGGCGCTGCTGATGTGCAACATCGTGATTCCGCAGCTTTTGTGGATCCGGTCAGTGCGTCTTAACGTGCCTCTTTTGTTCGTGATATCGCTGATCGTGAATACCGGGATGTGGCTGGAGCGTTTCGTCATTGTCGTGATCAGCTTGCACCGGGATTTCATGCCGTCTTCGTGGGGCATGTACTACCCGACCAAGTGGGATTGGGCGACCTACACCGGCACGATTGGATTGTTTTTGACGCTGCTGTTCCTGTTTATCCGTTTCCTGCCGGCGATTTCGATCTCGGAAATGCGGCAGCTGGTAGAAGAAACGTCAGGCAAGAAGTCGGCACATTAGACGCTAACAGTCATAAGGGAAGGCAAAAGTTTCGATGGCGCAGCTATTTCATCCGACGTCCAACATCATCGCGCGGGTCACGATCTTTGGCGCGTTGATCGCGGTCGGTTTGCTGGGCGGCGTGCTGTATGAAATCGGATTGTCGCCCTACTACACCAGCGTGAATGTGACCCGCGAGCAGCCGGTGCCTTTCAGCCACAAGCATCACGCGGGCGAGCTAGGGCTCGATTGCCGCTATTGCCACACCACCGTGGAAAAGTCGTCGTTTGCGGGTGTGCCGCCGACGCAGACCTGCATGACCTGCCACTCGCAGATCTGGACGAACTCTTCGATGCTGGAGCCGGTGCGCTTCAGCTACCGCACGGATAAATCGATTGCCTGGACCCGGGTGAACGCGTTGCCGCAGTTCGTGTACTTCGATCACAGCATTCACGTCAATAAAGGTGTGGGCTGCACCACCTGCCACGGACAAGTGGCGCAGATGCCGCTGATGTACCGCGCCCAGACTTTGTATATGTCGTTCTGTCTGGATTGCCACCGGCAGCCGGAAAAATATGTGCGGCCGCGGTCGGAAGTTTTCAACCCGAACTACGTGTATCCCAAGAACCAGTTGGAACTGGGTAAGCAGCTGGTGGCGTAATACAAGATTCAGAGCACGCGAAATATTCAGACCTGCTCGACGTGCCATCGATAGAATTTAGAACGATTTGACGGGAAAGAAGCAAAACGACAAAACATGAGTTCTGACCTCAATCCGAAATTGCCGAACGCGACCGATATGGACGCGGTGCGGGCCAAGCTGGCGCAGGAAAACGGCAAGCGTTTCTGGCAAAGCATCGACCAACTTTCCGAAACCACGGAATACCGCGAGTTTCTGGAGAACGAGTTCCCGCATGACCCGGAGAAGGACGGCATCGACCGGCGCGAAGTGCTGAAGCTGGCCGCGGCGTCCGCCGCGCTGGCCGGGTTGAGCGCCTGCACCAAACTGCCCACCCAAAAGATCGTGCCGTACGTGAAGCCGCCGGAAGAAATCATTCCGGGGCGGCCGCTGTTCTACGCCACGTCGATGACGCTGGCCGGAGCCGCTTACGGGCTGCTGGTGGAAAGCCACATGGGCCGCCCAACCAAGATTGAAGGCAACCGCGAGCATCCGGGAAGCCTGGGTGGCACGGACGTATTCGCGCAGGCCGCGACCTTGGGATTGTATGACCCGGATCGCTCGAAGACGGTGATTCACGATGGGCGCATCACGGATTGGCCGGCGTTCCAGAGCGCGATCGGAAACGTCAAGACCCAGTTGTTGAATGGCGGCGCGGGCGTGCGGATTCTGACCGAAACGATTACTTCGCCATCGCTGGCCGCGCAGATTCAAGGCGTTTTGAAACAGTATCCCGGCTCGCAATGGCACCAGTACGAACAATGCGGACGGGACAATGTGCGCGAAGGCGCGCGGCTGGCATTTGGGAAGCCCGTTAACACCGTCTACAAAATCGATCAGGCCGACGTGATCGTTTCGCTCGATGCGGATTTCCTAACCAATGGCCCAGGGCACGTGCGGTATGCCCGCGAATTTTCGTCGCGGCGCGTGGTCGACAATCCGGAAGTAAAACTGAACCGCCTGTATGTCGTCGAGAGCATGACGACCAGCACCGGCGCGGTGGCGGATCATCGCAAGGCGTTGCGCTCTTGCGATGTGGAAGCGTTCGCGCGGGAATTGGCGGCTGCCGCCGGAACGGGCGCGGCGGGATCATCGAAGAGCGGAATTCCAGCCGAATGGACTGCGGCGGTGGGTAAGGATCTGGCTCAGCATCGTGGGGCTTCGGTGGTGCTGGCGGGCGAAGAGCAGCCGCCGGCGGTACACGCTTTAGCGCACGCGATGAACGCGGCGCTGGGGAACGTGGGGAAGACGGTCTATTACACCGAGCCGATCGAAGCGAATCCGGTGAACGGGCTGGAGTCGCTCCGCGAACTGGTAGCCGACATGAACGCCGGCAAGGTGAAGTTGCTTTTCATCTTGGGCGGCAATCCGCTTTACGACGCGCCGGTGGATTTGAAATTCGGAGACGCGCTGGGTCGCGTTCCGGTGCGGGTGCATTGGGGCCTGTATTTCGACGAGACCGCGGAATATTGCCAGTGGCATGTGCCGGCCGCTCATTTTCTGGAAGCGTGGGGCGATGCGCGGGCTTTCGACGGAACCGCGAGCGTGATTCAGCCGCTGATTCAGCCGCTGTACGACGGGCGCTCGGCACATGAAGTCATCGCCAGCCTGGCGGGCGATGCCGACAAGAGCGGGCACGACATCGTGCGCGATTACTGGATGGGGCAGCGTCCCGAAAAAGAAAAGGCCTACGAAGCGTATTGGGAAACTTCGCTGCACGATGGCCTGCTGGCCGGGACGGCGCTGGCGCCGATTTCAGTGACGGTGCGGGCGGAAGCCGCGCAGTCGTCCAACGCGAGCGCGGGCGCGGACGATATTGAAATTGTGTTCAAACCAGACCCGGCAATTTTCGATGGGCGCTTTGCGAACAACGGCTGGCTGCAAGAATTATCCAAGCCCAACACGAAATTGACTTGGGACAACGCCGCGATGATCAGCCCGCAGACCGCGCAACGCCTGAATCTGATCGACGGCGATTACGTAAAGCTGCAACTGAGCGGCCGCGAAGTAAAAGCCGGAGTCATGCTGGTTCCGGGCCATGCGAACAATTCCGTGACGCTGCACTTAGGCTACGGCCGGACCAAGGCCGGCACGGTAGGAACTGGTCCCGGCTTCAACGCTAACCTGATTCGCACCAGCAGCTCGCCTTATTTTGCGAACGGATTACGCATCGAGAAGACCGGCGAGAAATATTATTTCGCGGTGACCCAGCATCAATACGCGATCGATCAGGACGGGCATCCGGGTTCCGAAGAAGCGGAAGCGGCGGTGCGGCGCGATCTGATTCGCGTGGCGACGCTCGACGAATATCGCAAAGATCCCGATTTTGCAGTCGATCCCGAAGAAAAGAAAACCAAAGGTCTGACGCTCTACCCGGGATTCAAATACGACGGTTACGCCTGGGGTATGGCCATCGATTTGAATAAGTGCGTGGGCTGCAACGCCTGCGTGATCGCCTGCCAGTCGGAAAACAATATTCCGGTCGTCGGCAAAGAACAGGTGATGCGCGGCCGCGCGATGCAGTGGATTCGGGTCGACACGTACTTCCGCGGAGACCTGGACGCGCCGGAGACCTACTACGAACCGGTTTTGTGCATGCACTGCGAAAACGCGCCGTGCGAAGTGGTCTGCCCGGTAGGCGCCACGGTTCACAGCCCCGAAGGCCTGAACGAAATGGTGTACAACCGCTGCGTGGGCACGCGGTACTGCTCCAACAACTGCCCGTATAAGGTGCGGCGGTTCAACTTCTTCCTGTATTCGGATTACACGACGCCCAGCCTGTACGGGATGCGCAATCCGAACGTCACCGTGCGTAGCCGCGGCGTGATGGAAAAGTGCACCTACTGCGTGCAGCGCATCAACGCGGCGAAGATTCAGTCCGAAGAGCAGGACCGTCTGGTGAAAGACGGCGAAATCGTCACGGCGTGCCAGAGTGCGTGCCCGGCGAACGCGATCGAATTCGGAAACATTAACGACAAGAACAGTAAAGTAGCGAAGTTGAAAGCCAATTCGCGGAATTACAGTTTGCTGGACGATCTGAACACGCGCCCGCGGACGACCTATCTGGCGCGGGTACTAAATCCTAATCCGGAGATTCGCGGCTAAGCCATGAAGCTGAAGCCCATTTACGGACTACTCGCGGAATTCGAGACGCCGCAGCAACTGCTCGAAGCGGCGCAGCGCACGCATGACGCGGGATTCCGGAAGATCGACGCGTATTCGCCGCTGCCGATTCATGGCCTCGACGAAGCGGTGGGCTTTCACGGAACGATTTTGCCCGCGATCGTTTTTACCGGTGGATTGCTGGGCGGGCTGACCGGGTTCGGCATGCAGTGGTACGCGAACGTAATCAGCTATCCGCTGAATGTGGGCGGCAAGCCGTACAACAGCTGGCCGCACTTCATACCGATTACGTTTGAGTTGACCGTACTGGGCGCGGCGTTGTGCGCGGTATTTGGAATGTTTGCGCTGAACGGATTGCCGCGGCCCTACCATCCGGTTTTCAACGTGCCGCGTTTTGCGCTGGCCTCGGAAGACCGGTTTTTTCTGGTAGTGAAAGCGAAGGACCAGAGTTTCGATTTGGATAAGACCAAGGCGTTCCTGGACACGTTGAAACCGTTCGGAGTGTATGAAGTTGAAGAATAGTTTGCAGATCAAAAATGCGAACGCCGTGCGACGGGCTCGCACGCGCGCGATTTTCTGCGTGGCGGCTCTGGCGGTTTTTGCCGGCGGTTGCCGGCAGGACATGCACATCCAGCCGAAGTATTTGCCGTATCAGGAGACGAATTTCTTCGCGGATGGCCGGGATGAGCGTCCGGTGGTCGAGGGCACGGTGGCCCGCGGACATTTGCGCCTGGATGATTTGCTGTACACCGGAAAAGAAGACGGCGAGGTCGCGGACAAGTTTCCGTTTCCGATGACCCGCGCGGATATCGAGCGCGGGCGCCAGCGCTACAACATTTATTGCACCCCGTGCCATGCGTATACCGGCAACGGCAACGGGATGATCGTGCAGCGCGGCTTCCCTGCTCCGCCGTCGTTCCATATCGACCGGCTGCGGCAGGCGCCCGCGGGACATTTTTACCAAGTGATGACCGACGGCTACGGACAAATGTACAGCTATGCGGCACGCATCGAACCGGAAGACCGCTGGAGAATCGCGGCCTACATCCGGGTGCTGCAATTGAGCCAACACGCGACGATCGATGACGTACCGGAAGCCGAGCGCCAAAAATTGAACGCGGAAACGGCTGGGCAAACGCGATGAACTTAACGCTCCAAACCATCCTGCGCGCTTATCTGGTGGGTTACATCTACTGGTTCGTGATTCCGATGGGCTGCACCGCGATCCTGATGCTGCATCATCTGGTGGGCGGCCCGTGGGGCTACCCGATCCGGCGGCCGCTGGAAGCGGGCTCGCGAATGTTCGGGCTGATGGCGCTGCTTTTCGTTCCGGTCCTGGCCGGGATGTGGATGAAGGTTCTGTATACCTGGACATTCGACGACCACCGCGCAGAGATGCTGGCGAATCCCAACTACCATTTCAAAATGGAGTATTTGACGCAGCAGGGATTCACGGTGCGGGCGATCGTTTACTTCGTCATTTTATTCGGGCTGACGTTCCTCCTGAATAAGTGGTCGCGCGAGCAGGATGCGGCGACGGATTTGTCGACCGAAATCAAGATCAAGCAGCGGTTTGAAGCGATCAGCGGGCCGGGAATTATCGTGTGGGCCGTGGTGCTGACCTTCGCCATGATCGACTGGGTCATGTCGCTCGAGCCGGAATGGTTCTCGACCATCTACGGCATGATTTTCATGATCGTGGGAATCCTGACCGCGATGTCGTTCATGATCGTGCTGCTGCGCAGCCGGGCTAGCCAGGCGCCGTACCACGACACCATTACGCCGCAGCAATACAACGATTTGGGCAACTTGATGCTGGCCTTCACCATGCTGTGGGCCTACCTGAATTTTTCGCAGTACCTGATCATCTGGGCCGGGAACATCAAGGATGAAATTCCCTGGTATATGTCGCGCTCGATGGGTCCGTGGTCGAAGGTCGCGCTGATCCTGATCGTGCTGCATTTCGCGATTCCCTTCCTGCTGCTGCTGCAACGCAACGTGAAGCGCAGGGTGGAGCGCCTGTCCCGCGTAGCCGGGATGATGCTGGTGCTGAGCATCGTCGACGTGTACTGGCTGATTCAGCCGGCGTTTGATCCGGACAAGGTTTCATTTGCCCCGTTGCTGCTCGATCTGGTGTTTGTGGTGCTGATCGGCGCGATCTGGCTGGCCGTATATTTCTGGCAATTGAAGAGGATGCCGCTGCTGCCGCTGCACGACCCGCGATTTGAAGGAGTGCTCCATCATGAGCATGGAGACTAACCTGTCCGGGCACGGCGCGCCGAACCACGGCGGAAGCGACAACTACGAGAAGACCGATGCAAATGTCGGCAGCGTAGCGAAGGGCGGTATGTGGCTAGCCGTGCTGCTCATCGTGGTGTTTGTGGCCATGCGCTTCACGTTCAACGCCATGAGCGAGATGACGCCGATGGGCGACGCCGCTTCGCCACTGGAAAGTTCGCGGGAAATGCCGCCGGCACCGCGGCTGCAGGTGTATCCGCAGATGGAACTGAGCGATTACTGCGACGGGCAAGTGCAGAGCCTGGAAGGATACAGCTGGAAGGATTCAAAGGCCGGAATCGTGCAGATTCCGGTGGACCGCGCCATTGACTTGATGGTCGAGCATCCGCTGCCGGCGCGCGCGGCCGGAGCAGTGCCGGCTGGCGTCAATGCGCAGGTGCCGATGACGCCGCCGGCCGCAGATGTAACGGGCCAATGCGGGTACACCGCGGCGCGGGACGAAGCGCAACGGAAAGCCGCGGAAGAAGGCGGCAAGGAATCCGGAAAGTAACGGCGATTTTCGTTTGAGACGTTTGGGTTTGCGAGGACTGAAGCGAGTGGCACGGTTTAGAAAATTCGGCATGGCGCGTCTGGGGCTGGGCGTTGCGGCCCTGCTTGTTTTGGGTGCGGCGGTTGCGCAGCCGGCGCTCGCGCAGCTTTCCGATCCCATGCAGAGCGTTGGCGTGCGACCCGATTTGCTGAAAGATGTGGGCATCGACCAGAAATTGAATCAGCAGGTGCCGCTGGATCTGACCTTCCGCGACGAGAACGGCACCAGCGTCAAGCTCGGCCAGTATTTCGGGCAGAAGCCGGTGCTGCTATCGCTCGTATATTTCAATTGCCCGATGCTCTGCACCCAGGTTTTGAACGGCATGGAAGCCAGCATGAAAGGCCTGCCCATGGACGCGGGCAACCAGTTCAACGTGGTGACGGTAAGCATCGACCCGAGCGACCGGCCGGTGCTGGCGTCGGTGAAAAAGCAGATGTACGTGGGCATGTACGGGCGCCCGGGCGCGGCCCAAGGCTGGCATTTCCTGACGGGCGATGCGCCGCAGATCAAGGCGCTGGCGGATGCCGTGGGATTCCGTTACGCGTACGACGCGGATTCGAAGCAGTTCGCGCATGCCAGCGCGATCATGGTGCTGACGCCCCAGGGCAAAGTTTCGAAATATTTTTATGGGATCGAATATGCGCCGCGGGATTTGCGGCTGGGATTGGTCGAGGCCTCAGCGGAGAAGATTGGTACGCCGGTCGATTCCGTGCTGCTGTTTTGCTATCACTACGATCCCGCAACCGGCAAATACGGTTTGATGATTTCGCGGCTGATTCAGGCTGGTGGCCTCGTAACCGTGCTAGCGATCGGAATCACTATGCTGGTTCTTTTCCGGCGCGAACGGTACGAGTTGCCGCAGCACCGGGCGTAACGCGCACGCGGCGGAAGAATCGCCCGCGCGCTGAGGATTTTTGAATTGCATATGACGGGTCTGGTTCAATTCGGGCTGGGTTTCCTCGCACAGATGGCGGCGATGCTGCCGCTGCATCCGCCGACGGCTTCGACCATCGCGGAGAACGTGGACTTGCTGTATTACTTCCTCACCGTCCTGACGCTGTTTTTCACGGCCCTAATTTTCGGCACGATTTTCTTTTTCATGGTCAAGTTTCACCGCCAATCGCCCGATGAAATCCCGGCCGACACCCAAACGCATCTGTTTCTGGAATTGACCTGGACGATTATTCCGACGCTGATCACCTTCGTGATTTTCGTATGGGCTTCCGTGCTTTACGTGCAGAATTCGCGGCCGCCGGCGTCCTCGACCGAAATGTTCGTGGTCGGCAAGCAGTGGATGTGGCACATCCAGCATCCCGAAGGCATCCGCGAAATCAATGAGATGCACGTGCCGGTCGGGCAGCCCATCAAGCTGACCATGACTTCCGAAGACGTGATCCACGACTTCTACATTCCGGCGTTCCGGGTGAAGAAGGACGTGACGCCGGGGCGGTATTCCTCGCTGTGGTTTCAGGCGACGGAAGTCGGCACCTATCATCTTTTCTGCGCGCAATATTGCGGCACCGATCATTCGGAAATGATCGGCTGGGTCTACGTGATGTCGCCGACGGACTACGCGGCGTGGCTCGCGGGCGGTTCGAAGAGCGAATCGATGGCGCAAATGGGCGGCCGGCTATTTTCGCAGCTCGGGTGCCAGTCCTGCCACACCGGAGAAAGTTCGGGACGCGGGCCGTCGCTCGCGGGGATTTACGGAACCTCGGAAAGAATGCGGGATGGCAGCGCCCGGACCGTTGACGATGTGCTGATTCGCCAGGCGATCGTCAACCCCAATTCGATCGCCCTGCCGAATTATCCGCCGATCATGCCCACCTTCCAGGGCCAGGTCAACGAGGAGCAGGTGCTGCAACTGATTGCCTACGTGAAATCGCTGGGTCCGGAAGAAAGGACGATGAGCAGCAAATGAGCACAGTGATTGCCGAGATGCCGGGACACGAGCTGCCGACCGAGTCGCACGTGAACTACCTGAACGTGGACCACAGCGTGAAGTCGTGGCTGCTGACGGTGGACCACAAGCGCATCGCGATCCTGTATTTGATTTCGATTACGCTGATGTTTTTCGTGGGCGGCTTTTTTGCGGTATTGATGCGCCTGAACCTGATCGAGCCGCAGGGCCTGGTGGCGCCGGAAACCTACAACAAGCTGTTCACCATGCACGGCGTGATCATGGTGTTCTTCTTCCTGGTGCCGTCGATTCCAGCGACGCTGGGAAATTTCCTGGTGCCGCTGATGATCGGCGCGCGGGATTTGGCGTTTCCGCGCATTAACCTGCTGAGCTGGTACATCTACATCATCGGCGCGGCGTTCACCTTGTATGCCGTGATTTCGGGCGGCGTGGATACCGGCTGGACGTTCTACACGCCGTACAGCAGCACCTTCGCGCATTCGCAGGTCATACCCACCGCGCTGGGCGTCTTCATCACCGGGTTCTCTTCGATCCTGACCGGCTTGAACTTCATCGTTACGATTCACAAGATGCGTGCGCCGGGGCTGACCTGGTTCCGTCTGCCGCTCTTCATTTGGGCGATGTATGCGACCAGCATCATCTTTATTCTGGGCACGCCGGTGATCGCAATCACCATGTTCCTGCTGGGCTTGGAACGGCTGCTGCATATCGGAATTTTCGACCCAGCCATCGGCGGCGATCCGATTCTGTTCCAGCACATGTTCTGGTTCTATTCGCATCCAGCCGTATACATCATGATTCTGCCGGGCATGGGCGTGATGAGCGAGCTGATCACGGCCTTCTCGCGCAAACGCATCTTCGGCTACACCTTCGTCGCGTTCTCGAGCTTTGCCATCGCGATCATCAGCTTCCTGGTCTGGGGACATCACATGTTCGTGACCGGGCAATCGGTCTACGCTGGGCTGATTTTCTCGGTCCTCAGCTTCCTGGTGGCGATTCCGTCAGCGATTAAAGTTTTCAACTGGACCGCGACGCTCTACAAGGGTTCGATTTCGTACGAAGCCCCGATGCTATATGCGCTGGGCTTCATCGGCCTGTTTACGATGGGCGGCCTGACCGGCTTGTTTTTGGCGTCACTCGCGACCGACGTGCACCTGAACGGCACCTACTTCATCGTGGCCCACTTCCACTACATCATGGTGGGCGGCGCGGTGATGGCCTACTTGGGCGGATTGCATTTCTGGTGGCCGAAAATTACCGGGCGTTTGTACCCCGATGCTTGGGCGCGATTCGCCGCACTGGTGATTTTCGTCGGATTCAATCTGACCTTCTTCCCGCAATTTGTGCTGGGCTACCTGGGCATGCCGCGTCGCTACGCCGTCTATCCTGGCGAATTCCAGGTGCTGAACGTGATGTCTTCGGCGGGCGCTTCGATCTTGGGCGTGGGTTATTTGATTCCGCTGATTTATTTCATCTGGTCGTTTAAATACGGGCCGATCGCCGGACCGAACCCCTGGGGCGCGAAAGGCCTGGAATGGACCACGCCTTCGCCGCCGCCGACCGAGAATTTCACCGAGATTCCCATCGTGACCGAAGACGCCTACGACTACGCCGGAACCACGGGGAGGCGCACCCATGGCTGATATGGCCACGCACCACGCGCAGCACGACGCCTTCAAGCACCAGTTCGAGGACATGGACCAGCAGCGCGATGCCGGCACCTTCGGCATGTGGGTTTTTCTGGCGCAGGAAATCATGTTCTTCGGCGGAATATTTGGCGCCTACATCGTCTACCGCCTGCTCTACCACGACTCGTTCGAAATCGGAAGCAACCTGCTGGACGTAAAATTCGGCGCGGCTAATACCGTGGTGCTGATTGCCAGCAGCTTGACCATGGCCATGGCTATTCATTCGGCGCAAGCGGGCAAGAAAGGCAAAACGCAGGTCATGTATTTGCTGCTGACCGTCCTGCTCGGCATGATCTTCCTGGCGGTGAAGTTCACCTTCGAGTGGCATAACGATTACACCGAGCACCTGATTCCCGGCTTCGGATTTGTGATTCGCGACGCCTGGGGCGCGGCCGGCGTCCACGTGCCGCTGTTTTTCTGCTTTTACTTTTTCATGACCGGCCTGCACGCGCTGCACATGATCGTCGGCATTCCGATCATTCTGGTCATCGCCGTCATGGCCTGGCGCAACCGGTTTGACGAGGTCTATTACGCGCCGCTGGAGATGGTCGGCCTGTACTGGCACTTCGTCGATATCGTCTGGATTTTTCTGTTCCCGCTGCTCTACTTAGTCGGCGGGCGTTATCTTTCCATCGGGGGACATTGATGTCCGAGCACGTCGTTCCGGTAAAAGTCTATGTGCTGGTATTCCTGGCGCTTATGGTGCTCACGGGACTCACCACCGGCGTCGCTTTCATCGATCTGCACGCCTGGAATACACCGGTAGCGCTGGCGATTGCGGTGGTGAAAATGACCCTGGTCGTCTTGTTTTTCATGCATGTGAAGTACAGCCCCAAGCTGACCAAGATGGTTGTGCTTACCGGATTTTTCTTTATGTCGCTGCTGGTTGCGTTTACCCTGGCGGACGAATTGACGCGCGGTTGGTCGCCCAAAGCGCAAAATTGGGACGCGACTGCTTCGTCAGCGACGCATAACCCGCGCTAATCTAAGTCTTCGTCATTTCCCTTCCGGATTCCCCGGGCTCTTCAGTTCTTTGGCCTAGCCTTCCAGCGCGAAAGTCATAAACAGCGCCACCGCCGCAGTCAATCCCAGCGAAATCAAGAATGTCAGGTCCGCGATGCGCGAAAGCTTCAGGCGCGCTTTGCTGTTCCGCGAGCGCATGGCCAGGTAGGCGGCCACCGTGGCTGCCAGATATCCGAGGGCGATGAAAGCCAAAAAATTATCGGCCAGCGTGGTGATTTTTTCGAAGCGCGTGTAAATCTTGATCAGGCCGATGACGGTAAGGCACAGCACCAGCATATTGGGCCCGTTGGTAAAGACTTTTTCGGAGACGTCGATTTCGGCGCGGTCTTCGAGATTGGAAATTTCGGGTGAGCGGCGATCTTCGCCGGATGATTCGTTCAGAACTTCTTCCACGGAAACCCCTCCTGCTCAGCTGCAAGCGAGCCACGGCCGGAGTTTAGCGCATTGAGGATGAGGCGCGAATGATTTTGCGCCAGATTACGAATGACTATGAACGGAGCGAGCCTGGCGAATTATTGCGGGTAGGCGCGGAAAGCAATGACGGCGTTAAGGCCGCCAAAAGCGAACGAGTTGGAGAGGGCGGCGCCGACGCGCTGGGCGCGGGGCTTATTGGGAATGTAATCGAGGTCACATTCGGGGTCGGGCTCGCTGTAGTTCGCCGTCGGCGGCAGAATACCGTGGTGCAAGGCCAGCACGGTGGCGATCGCTTCGAGCGCGCCGGCGGCACCGAGCGCATGGCCGTGCATGGATTTGGTGGAACTGACGCCCAGCTTGTCGGCGTGCGCGCCAAAGACTTCGCGAATCGCGCTGGTTTCGACCGGATCGTTGCCGGAGGTTCCGGTGCCGTGCGCGTTGATGTAGCCAATTTCCTCCGGCGCGATTCCGGCTTCTTTAAGGGCTCCGCGCATGGCGCGGGCCGGCCCCTGCACGGTCGGTTGAGTCAAATGGAAAGCGTCCGCGGTCATGCCAAATCCGCATAGCTCCGCGTAAATTTTGGCGCCGCGCGCTTTCGCGACGTCCATCGGCTCGAGGACCATCATCGCGCCGCCCTCGCCCAAAATCAGGCCGCGGCGATCCTTGCTGAATGGGCGGCACGTGTCTGGCGCGACCACCCGCATCGCTTCCCAGGCTTTCATCATACCGATGGTAAATACCGCTTCGGCGCCGCCAGTCATGGCCAAATCGGCGTCGCCATCGCGCACCAGGCGGAAGGCTTGGCCGATGGCGTGATTGGCGGAGGAGCAGGCGGTGGAGACGGTATAAGTCGGACCGCTGAGGCCGAGTTCCATGGCGATGTGGCTAGCACCGGCGTTGGCCATGGTCTTGGGAATTGTCAGCGGGTGCACGCGCCCGCGGCCCTGAACCCACAGGTCTTCGAAGCCGGCTTCGATGGTGGACTGGCCGCCGACCGACGAGCCGCAGACGATCGCCGAGCGCTCGCGCAGCTCGGGATTCAGCTCGACCCCGGAATTCTGGAGGGCTTCGCGGGCGGCGATCAGTGAAAATTGGGCGAAACGATCGAGGTGCGCGTCCTTGCCGCCGGCGAAATATTTTAAAGGATCGTACCCGCGAACTTCGGCGCCGTTCTTGAAGCGAAGTGTAGAGGTATCCGCGGTTTGAATCGGTCCGATGGCCGGGCGCCCTTCGCTGAGCGAAACCCAGGAAGAGGCTACGTCAAGACCGAGAGGAGAAATGATGCCAAGACCGGTGATAGCGACGCGGCGTGGGGCCATTCGTTAGTTCGCCGGTGTCGCGGAATCGAGCGGAGGAGTCCGCGGCGTGGCGGCAATGATCTTCTTCATGCCGTCGACGACGTCGTTGACGGTCCGGAGCGAGCGCACGTCATCGTCGGGGATGGAAATCTTGAAGGCGTTCTCGAGCTCGAACAGCAAAGTGAAAACGTCGAGCGAATCGATGCCGAGATCCTGCAGGCTGGTGTCCAGCTTGATCGAGTCGGCAGGAATCCGCTTCACAGACGCGAGCGTAGAAATCACCGTCTCTGCGACTTCGTCAGGCATCGAGAATATCCTCCGTCCTTATTGTTGCTTTCTTTCTCATGCTTCGCTGGCCTCGCCGGGGCAGCAGGCGAGCTAAATCCCCAAACCAACGCAGTTCACGATACAAGAAGCCTATAACAGGCCGCGCGGAACTTCAAATTCTAGCAGGGTTAGGAACCAGGGCGCTCGACGAATTTGGTGACGCCACGCAGCACGCTGACGCTCATGGGATTGTAGGCGCGGGCAGCACTTCGAGCTTTTTTTGCGCCGCGGGAGGTAGTTTTTCGACGTTGCTGAGGAAGGTCACGAGCTGCCACATCTGGGTGTCGTTGAGCGAACTGTTCCAGGCTGGCATGCCGCTCCAACGAATGCCGTGCTGAATGATGTAGAAATTCTGGTTCTCCGCCATGTCCGGGGCTTCCTTGAAAAACATCGGGACCGGAGGATTGAACGATTTGGCGAAGGCGCTCTCCGGATTCGATGGCAAGCCGTGGCAGCCGGCACAGTGGTTCATGTAGAGATCGGCGCCAGCCACGAGGGTGGTTTCGTTAGGTTGCAGCGGATTCTTGACGTCCGGCGCGTGCCGGTCGGTGGAAGCGTCGACCGCGGACATGGCCAGATGTTTTTCGGTGTCGCTGGGCTGCTGGTCTGCGCTGAAATTCACTCGACCCGTTTTAGCTACGAACATGACGATTCCAAAAAGTACGAGAAGCGTAATGATGATTCCGAACAGAAACCCTTTCATATCCAGTGACCTCTTAGGAAGGCGAAAGACGCGTCTATATAGGTAACATCTGGATGTTACTTCACGTCGACAAGGCGATTGTATTTTTTTAAGACTTCACGGAGTTGATCGTGAGGCAGGGCTTCGACCCTGTGTCCGTTCGCGCCAGTCATGGTTTTCGCGGCGATCAGTGCGTTGACCACCGCTTCTTCCGTGGCCTGTACCGTGGCCTCGAAGAGCGCGTCCATTTTCGGATTGGGCAGCCTCTGGACGGAAAACGGCTTGTCTTGTTCCATTCCCACGCCGGGATTGGCAGTGGAGAACGCGATAAAAATATCTCCGGAGCCGTCGCCGGAGACGCTGCCCAGGCGTCCCAGGCCCAGGGTAACGCGCTTGGCGATTCGTTTCATTTGACCTGGAAGCAGCGGCGCGTCGGTGGCGACCACCACGATGATCGAGCCGGTGTCGTCGTCCCAAACTTTTGCGCCGGGGAGCGCATAGCCGACTGGAACTCCCGCGATGCGCAGCAGGTGGTGTGTGCCGAAATTGCATTGGACCAAGACGCCGACAGTGTAGCCGCCGGCTTTTTCGGGGAGCTGGCGAGAAGCGGTTCCAGTGCCGCCCTTCCATTCGAAGCAGATCATTCCGGTGCCGCCGCCGACGTTGCCTTCTTCGATGGCGCCGCCGTGCGCACCGGCCATAGCGGCGTCAGCATCCGCGGGCGTCACGTGAAAACCGTTGATGTCGTTCAGATATCCGTCCCAGGTTTCGGCCACCACGGGCAAGGACCACCAATCGGAAAGTGGGAGTGAGGTGCCGTGCTTCAACTGCCAGGCAATTACTTCGTCGCGCACGACCCCGACGCTGTGCGTGTTCGTGATCATCACGGGACCGTACAGAAAGCCCGATTCATCGACCCAGGTCGTGCCGGTCATTTCTCCATTGCCGTTTTCGGTGAACCAGCCCGCGAAAACGGGATCTACCGACGCTTTTCCGCGCGGAAAAATGGCGGTGACCCCTGTGCGAACGGGACCCTTGCCGATTTCCAATTTCCCATCACCCGAAATAATCGTGCGGTAGCCGACTTCGACACCCTTCACGTCGGTGATGGAATTCAGCGGGCCGGGGGTGCCTTCAAAAGGGACGCCGAGATCGCGGGCGCGCGGAGCGGTCTGCGAAAACACCGGCAACGCTCCAAGAAAGAAAAGAACAAGCGCGAAGGAAATTCGTTTGGTCATGGCCGACCTATGGAGCGGAATTGAGCTCCTGGTTAATTTGTTTCAGCAACGCGATGTTCGTGCTGAGTTCAGCTTCGAGAATCTTTTCCTGTTCGTCAGCGCGTTTCCAGTCGCCGGCCTCCGCAGCTTCGGTCAGGCCGGGCAATTCGAGATGCGCGTAGGTGTAGCGGGCAGCGTACAAAGAGTGTTTAAACCAAGGTCGGCCTGGAATCCCGTCCGGGTTGCACCAGTTGCGTTCCACCTGGATGAGTTGATCGTTAACGCGGCGGGTTGCGGCGGGACCAAGCTTGCCCGAATCGGCGGCGCGCGCGAGGGATTGATTCAGTTCGCGGCCGGCGGATTCAAAATCCGCGATTTGCCTCTGCAAGCCGGGCAAATCGATGTGGCCGCCGACGCGATTCGCTAAATTCAGATCAACCACGAACTGGCGGATATTTTCGCCGTACGATTCGAAATCAAAAGGCAGCAAGTCAGCGTTCGCTAGACGCAAGGCCAGTACGCCCCACAGCTGAGTCATCAGCGTGTGATAGCGGTAGCCAGGATCGCCAAAGTGATTCATCCAGAAATAATCGTCGTAGAGCGAATGATAAACGCCGTAAGGGCCGACGAAGGTGAGGCCCATGGTCGGCACGCCTAGAAAATTGAGAAATACCGTATGGTCGGAGCCGCTGCCGATGCGGGTATTGGCGAGGCGCGCGTCGGGAACAGGCTGCTGCTCACCCAAATCGCTCTGCCGCGAAACTTTCCATTCGTCGTACAAAGTTTTGCCCGAAGGCGCGGGAAGCGTGCGGCTAACGTCGACCAGCAGAGGAGCGAGCGAACCGACTGCGTCGCCTTGAAAACTTGAACCGGAAGTCGCTTCGTCGACGTTGAGATACGCGACCGCTTTCTTTTTTATCTCCTCGGCATATTGCTCGCCCCATTCAGTAGAGCCGGTTAAAGCGTATTCCTCGCCATCCCAACTGCAAAAAACGAGCGTCCGCTTCGGGCGGATTCCCTCCTTCAGCAGCTGGCCCAGGCTACGAGTCAGTTCCAACATCGACGCGGTGCCGCTGGAAGGATCGACTGCACCAAAAACCCAGGCATCGCGATGATTGCCGAGAATGACCCACTGTTCGGGGGATTCGCTGCCGCGAATCCGCGCTTCGGTGACGTAGTACGGGCGCGTGCTGGTGTCCATGTCGACTTTCAGATGCACGACGACGCGCTTCCCTCCCAGCTTGTATTTCAATGGCAGGCCGCCCTGCCAGGAATCGGGAGCGAGCGGGCCATCCATTTTTTCGAGCAGCGGTTTGGCGTCGTGCCAGGAAAGCGGGACGCCCATAATTTTCGGGAGCGAGACGGCGTCTTCGGGGCGGATACGTTTTGCTCCGGGGACGGAAGCCCAGCCGGGAGTGAGCGGATCGCCGGGCTGAATAAAATCATAGGTGATCGCGCCGCGCTGAATGTGGGATTCCGGGCCCCAGGGGCCGTTGGGATACACAGCGCCTTTGGTGTAGCCGTCTTCGGCGGGATCGGAATAAATCAAAATGGCGGCAGCGCCGAGGCGTTCGGCGGTGAGCGCTTTAAAGCCGCGATAGCTGTAAGGATTCGAATAGCGGACCAGAGCGATTTTGCCGCGAATGTCTATGCCGTGCTGGCGCAGGTAATCGTAGTCCTCAGGATTTCCGCTGTGGGCGTAGACGACCGGCGCCGTGACTTCTCCGGACGCGGAATATCCCAAATAGGCGCCATCAGCCTTTGGATTTTTTGTATCCGGATCGACGTCATAGGGATTTTCGCGGAGCTCGGCCACGTAACGTTTCGGTTTGACCATTTCAAGGGAAACCTGACGCGGCGCGGAGTGCAGCACGTCGTATTCGTGAATGGTGACGTCTTCCAGGCCTTGTTGCCGCCATTGATCCGCGACCCATTGCGCGAGTTCGTTGTTGCGTGGAGAGCCGGCCGGATGTGGCTCGGCGGTCAGGTAGCGGTGGAATTTCGAAATCTGATCGGGAGATGGCAGGGCGCGAAATTGTTTTTCGACCACGGATTCCTGGGCGCTCGAGGCCGCAGAAAAGCCGGTCATTCTGGCGACGTCGGAGGCTGAAACAAACGCAGGCGTCGGCAGCAGCGCTGCAGCGATCGCGCTTGCCGAACCAATCAGGAGCCAGCGTGACCAGCTAGTTGCGGCCAGAAACGCCTCCCAGTCCCGCGAGGTGAGATTTTTCCAGGTCGCCGATGGCGGTTTCGAGAGCCTTCGCAATCATGCCGATCATTTGGGTGGTGATGGTGAAAGGCGGCGCGATCAAGATGTGGTCTCCGCGTTCGCCATCGGCGCAGCCCTGCGTGGGATAAGTCATCACCCCGGCTTCGAGTGCGTCGGCCTGAATGCGCGCGCCGATGCGGGCGTCCGCCGGAAATGGCTCACGGGTTTTGGCGTCGCGGACCAGTTCGATTCCGTACAGCAGACCTTTACCGCGCACATCGCCAACCACGGAAAATTTCTTCAGTGGCTCAAGGGCGGCGCAAAGCTCCGCGCCGGCGGGCTCGACCCGCTGGAATAGTTTTTCGCGCTCGATGAAATCGAGCACCGCGTTCCCGGCCGCGGCAGCGACTGGGTGTCCGCTATAAGTAAAGCCGTGCAAGAAAGCTCCAGTGCCGTGAGAGAAGGCCTCGACGATATTGCCGGCAACGATCACCGCGCCGAGCGGCGCATAGCCGCTGGCAATTCCCTTCCCGACCAGGATCATATCCGGCGAAACACCCCAGTGTTCTACGGCGAAGGGTTTGCCGGTGCGGCCCATGCCGGTCATGATTTCATCGGCGATGAGCAAAATTCCGTGGCGATGACAAATTTCCGCGACGCGCTCGACGTAACCTTCCGGCGGCGCAACCGCGCCGAGCGTAGCTCCCACGACCGGTTCAAAAATAAAAGCGGCGACATCCTGCGAGCCTTCGCGGGCCAGAAAGCGATCGAGGTCGTCCGCGCAATCGACGTTACATTCCGGATACTTCAAACCGAACGGGCAGCGGTAGCAATAACAGGGCGCGACGTGGCCCCATTCGGAAAGCAGCGGCGCGAAAGGCTCGCGGCGCCGGACGTTTCCGGAGGCGGAAAGCGCGCCAAGCGTGCTGCCGTGATAACTCTGCTTGCGGGAGATGATGCGGAAGCGTTTCGGCTTACCGCGCTCGAGCCAGTATTGGCGGGCGAGTTTTATGGCGGTTTCGGTGGCTTCGGAGCCGCCCGAAGTGAAATACACGCGGCCGCCGGCGCGCATCGGGTCAGGAGCCAGAGCGAGAATGCGCTCGGCAAGTTTTTCGGCGACCGCGGTCTGGAATTGCGAGGAATGAACGTAGGCCAGGCGGCCAGCTTGGGCGGCCATGGCGTTCGCGACCTCGGCAACGCCGTGGCCGATGGTGACCACGGCGGCACCACCGGCAGCGTCGAGGTAGCGCTGGCCTTCAGCGGTGTAGAGAAAACAGCCCTCGCCGCGCACGGCTTGGGGATAGGATTTCAGGAAATTTCTAGGGAAAACTGCGTCGTCGCTCA
Organism: Candidatus Acidiferrales bacterium; assembly: GCA_036401315.1. GTDB lineage: Bacteria > Acidobacteriota > Terriglobia > Acidiferrales > UBA7541 > Palsa-295. Next base: position 28,501 of record DASWVE010000099.1, on the reverse strand, counting down.
TGGGCCGCCGGATGACCGCACGTCGTGCTGCCGACTCGCGCGATTCTCCAGACGAACCCGCGAAAGTCGAGAGATTCTAGCAGAATCGGCCGGGCGAAAAGAGAAGTTCCGTGTAACACATTTTTCATATTCGACTCGCGGTTCCGGGATATCATTACCCGTTTGCAATCATCACGGGAGCGCATGGCAACCATCACGCACGATACGCCCACTAGCGAACCGGCCGCCGCAGCCGCGCCCGCGTCTGCAACCACGCCGAAGAAACGCGAATATCCCGGCGCGCTGGTGGTGGTCGAAGGCATCGACGGCTCGGGCAAGAGCACCCAGCTCTACCTGCTGAAACGCTGGCTCGAAATCGGCGGGTACCGCATCCACTTCACCGAATGGAATTCCTCGCCGCTGGTGAAATCGGCGACCCGGCGTGGCAAACAACGCCGCCTGCTGACCCCCACGACATTTTCCCTGCTGCACGCCGCCGACTTCGCGGATCGCTGCGAACGGCAAATCATGCCGCTGTTGCATGGCGGTTACCTGGTGCTCGCCGATCGTTACATTTACACCGCGTTCGCCCGCGATGCCGCGCGCGGATGTTCGCCGCACTGGCTGCGCAATCTTTACAGCTTCGCTCCCACGCCGGACATCACTTTTTACTTCCGCGCGCCGCTGGATGTGGCGGTGAATCGCATCGTAGCCGGGCGCCCGAAACTGAAATATTACGAAGCCGGCATGGACTTGGGCATTTCGCTCGACCGCGCGGAAAGTTTCCGGATTTTCCAGGAACGCATCCTGAACAATTACGACGCGATGGTCGACAGCGACAATTTCGTGCTGATGGACGGCACGGTGCGAGTGAATAAGCTGCAGAAACTGATGCGCGAAATTGTGGGAGAGCGGATTTCGCTCGAACAATTTGCTCCGAAGAAACAACGATGACGCGAAACGGAAAATCGGCGACCAAGACGAAACCAGCGAAGGCTGCGGCAGCGAAGAGTAAAGCTGCGAAAATTGCGTCGGCCGAACCTCCGTCACGCTTCTACGGCTCGCCTTTACCGGGAGTAAAGCCGGAAGAATTGAGCGGAACGCTCGTGGTGATCGAAGGCACCGACGGCTCGGGGCGCTCGACGCAAATTTCGCTTTTAACCGAGTGGCTGGAATCCGAGGGCTTCGCTGTACAAACGATGGGATTGCGCCGTTCATACCTGGTAGGCGAAGACATCGACGGTCTTCTCGCCGAAAATACCGTCACCCGCATGACTCTCGCGCTGATGTACAGCACGGATTTCTTCGATCAACTCGAACGGCGCATTCTGCCGGCGCTGCGTTCGGGATTGATCGTGCTCGCCGACCGTTACATTTTTACTTTGATCGCGCGGGCGGCTGTGCGCGGCATCGGACGCGATTACCTCCATGGGATTTATGAAACTTCACTGCGCCCGGACCTGACGTTTTGGCTGAATGTGCGGCCGGAAGTGGCGTTCGATCGCGAATTCAAAAAATCGCAGACCATCAGCTATTGGGAATCGGGCCGGGATATGTCGCTCTCGAACGATTTGTTCCAGTCGTTCATTCGCTATCAATCGATGATCAAACGCGAATTCGAATATCTCTCCAAGCGGCACAATTTCATCGAAATGGACGGCGAAACCAGCGTCGCGGACGTCAACCAGGTACTGCGCAAGCGGATCGCCGCGCATCTGGGGATTCGCAGCACGCATTACACGCCGTCACACGCCCTGTCGCACCTCTGGCGGTAATCCATGGCCGCGCCCGTTCAACTGGCAGCGATTGACGCCGGCTCGAACGCCATCCGGCTGGTCATCGCGCGCGCCACCTCTCCCAAGCACATCGAAATCTTGGACAACGAACGGGCGTCGGTGCGCCTGGGCCACAACGCATTTACCCGGCACATCATCGGCAGCGATACGATTGGTCGCGCGACCCGCGCCTTCCGCCAATTTCGCGATCGTATGGATCATTACAACGTCGGCGCCTACCGCGCCGTAGCGACGGCGGCGGCCCGCGAAGCGCGCAATCACCGCCGGCTGATGGACCGCGTGCGGCGCAAATCCGGAATCGAGCTGGAAGTCATCAGCGGCGAGGAAGAAGCCCGGCTGGTATGCCAGGCGGTTCAGTGGGCGCTGGGCGATCGCATTCAGCCGCGCGTGATTTTCGATCTAGGCGGCGGCAGCCTGGAGCTGAATTTTTACCAGCGCGGCGTGCTGGAGCGCCGGATCGGTTTGCCGCTGGGCACCATCCGGCTGATGGAAACTTTTTCCTTGGAAGGCGCGATCGACGAAGACAAAGCCGAACGTTTGCGCCATCACATCCTCGCGCTGCTGCGTAGTGCGATGCCGGCGCCCCCCAAATTGAATCGAGCGTTTTCGGTGGCCTGCGGCGGAAACGCGGAAGCGCTGGTACGGCTGGCGGCGGGGCCGCTGGCCGAAGGCGTCCCGTCGATCAACAGCAGCCTGCTGCGCGATCAGACCTGGAAAATGTTGGCGCTGGATGTGCCCGGACGCATGCGGGCCTACCGCGTGCGCAAAGACCGCGCGGAAGTAATGGGCATCGCCGCGATTATCTTCACGACCCTGGCAAAATGGCTCGACCTGCGTTCGATGCTGGTACCGGGCGTAGGCGTGCGCGAAGGAATTCTGCTGGATCTGGTAGCCGAGCAGTATTCGGTGCGGATCGCGACGGAAGAAGAGCGCGGCCGCGCCAACGAACTGCTGGCCAGCACGCGCTGGTTCGCGCGGCGGCTCGATTACAACCCGCAACATGCGGAGCAGGTGGCCAAGCTGGCGCTGGGTTTGTTTGACCAGCTGCGGCCGATTCACGAGATGGGCGCCGACCTCCGCCTGGTGCTGGAAATCGCGGCGATGCTGCACGACGTCGGGCACTTCGTCCACAAGAAGGCGCATCACCGGCATGGCGAATATTTGATTCGCAACGGTGAAATTCCGGGATTGCAGGGCTGGCGCCGGGACATGGTGGCGGCGCTGGTGCGCTATCACAATTCGAAATCCGAACCGCAGCTGGATCATGCTTCGTACACGGCTCTGGATAATGAAAGGCGCAGGCAGACGCGGGTCTTGACCAGCCTGCTGCGCATCGCGGAAAAGCTGGAATCGGAACACGCCGAGCGCATCGCGGGCGTGGACGTGCAAATTTCCGGACGCAAAGCGATTTTTGTCATTCGCACGACGGAAGGCACGCGCCTGGACTTGGCCGGGCTGCAGCGAAAATCTGGTATGTTCGAAAAAGAGTTTCGCCTGGCCGTGGAATTCAGACGGGCCCAGGGGAAAGAAAAGGTAGCGTGAAATGATTCTTTATCTGGTGCGCCACGGCATTGCCGTGGATCCGAACGACCCGAAATCGCCGCCCGAACCGCAACGCCCTTTGACCGCGAAGGGCGTGCAAAAGACGCGCGCGGCGGCGCTAGGCTTGCATGAATTGAAAGTGAAGCCGGACGTGCTGATTACCAGCCCGTACGTGCGCGCGGCGCAGACGGCCGAAATTTTCGCGGAGGCGCTGGGATTCGCGCAGCAAAAAATCCGCACGCACGACGCGCTGAAGCCCGCCGGGAGCGCCGCGGAAATGACCAAGGAGATCGTGCGGCTGCGCGCTAAAGAAATCATGTGTTTCGGCCATGCTCCGCAGCTGGATCTGATGATCGCGCATCTCGCCGGCGCGCCCAGCGTGTTCACTTCGCTGAAGAAGGCCGGCATCGCCTGCCTGGAACACAGCGCGTCGCGCGGAAAGTGGGATTTGTTGTGGATTCTGACGCCGAAGATGCTGCGTCAGCTGGCGGACTGAGCCGCGGCCGTCGCCACAGCCGTGGCCGGAACAAGTTGCAGCGTCGGCACCGAACGAAAACCATCGCGCCACGATTGCCAGGCAGACGGACTGCCCGAGACCTTCGACATGAATTCTGCCAAGCGGCGTTTGCGCCTGGTCTCGATCAACCCGAGCCAGCGTTCCAGGTGAGCGACGTCAACCCGCGTTTTGTGCCGCCAGATTTGCCGTCGCAGCATATCGAGATCGTGCACTTCCCCGAGTAAATCCTGCAGGTGTTTTAAATCCTCCAGCCAAGCACCACCGCGCTGCGGCAAGAAATTCTCGAGGGTGTAACGGAAATGCTTGAGTCCGAGGCGCAGGCGGTGCCAGCCGATGCGGCTGCGGCCTTTGCGCGCCAAACTATAGAGAGTTTCGGCTTCGTTCAGCCGGGCCAACGCCAGACGTTGAAAGACCACGCTTTCCAGCGGAAAAAACCGCGCCTTATCCGCGAGCTTCTTGGAAAGCTTCCGCCATTCCTTGGAATCAAATTTCCCCAGCGTTTTCCGGCAGGCTTCGCGCTGCGTCGCCATCTTCCGTTCGAGCGACTCTTTCAGGTCTTTTCGGAGCGGATCAGCGGCGACCGCGAGCTTCTTGACCCACTCGAGCTTTACCTGCGTGTCGCGCAGCTCGCCCAGGGAGCGGAACAGCTTGCGGGTAGCCTTCTTGAGCTTGCGCCAGCCGGGATCGGGATTGACCTCGCTGAGGGCTTCGGCCATGGTGCGGCAGCGACGGATAGCGGTGCGCAGGTCGTGAACATCAGCCGCGCGCCAGCCGTGTTGGACCTTTCCGGTGAGGTCGGCGACCTGGGCCATCCAATCTTGCAGGCCAATACGCCGGGTTTCGGGGGCAGCGGGAAGGGACGCCTTATGTGCCATGTTTCAATGCCGTGTTTCCAGGGGCCAAAGGGAACGCCTAGAATACACCTGGGCAGTCGGGATTCCTAGTTTGGGACTCCTCGCGGGGCAAGCGACGCACGAAACGCCCTACCCTCGGCTGCACACTCGTTGTAAACAAATGTTCACATGGCTTTCATATTCAAAGCTTTCGGTGGTCGCTACATTGGTTCTTCGCCGTTCCGCGTGGCCGCCCTTATCGCGCTTCTCGGAGTCGAGTCCAGCCGTCCTTTTAGAACTAGGAGTGTTAATGCGCCGGGCCATTTTTGGTTTGCTCGTACTGCTGGTTGCAATCGTCGCAAACGCCAATTCGATGCAAGCCCAGGCCGCACCGAACGAAGCCTGTACCCGGCCCGCCGTGGGGAGCGAAGTTCCGGAGCCGCTGGATTTACGGAGCACTAACGGCGTCCTGAAGGTCGAGCTGACTTACCGGAATTACAAAGACGCAGCGGGGCGGCTTCGGTTTTGCTATGTCTTTGGAAATGGAGATCTTTCGCCGAATCTGCGGTTGAAACCCGGCGATCTGTTGATCCTGGATTTGAAAAACGAAATGACCGAGCTGGCCGGAACCTCGGCGAGCAGCGCGACAATGCCCATGCCCGAGCATAAACCGGGCAAAGCCGCAGCCTCTGGTGATCCCTGCGTCAGCGGCGTCATGTCGTCGACCTCGACCAATCTACATTTTCACGGGCTAACCATTCCGCCGGTGTGCCACCAGGACGAAGTGTTAAAGACCTCGATCCAGGCGGGCAGCGCGCCGTTCGAGTACAAATTCAAAATCCCCGCCGACGAGCAGCCGGGTCTGTATTGGTATCACCCGCACCTGCACGGCTTCAGCAAAGTGCAGGTCTTAGGCGGCGCTTCGGGCGCATTGATCGTGGAGGGCCTCGAGCGCGTCAACACGGCCGCGGCGGGATTGCCGGAACGTGTCTTCGTGATCCGCGACGAAGATCTCCTGAATCCGAAGGCGCCGCCGTCGAAAAGCGAGCCGGTGATTCCGCGAATGTTGATCGATCACGATGGCGACACGGCGAACACCGGAACCGGATCGGGGACGCCGGCCAAAGACCTTTCCATCAATTTTGTTTCAGTTCCCTACCCGGACTATCCGACGGCAATCATCAAGATGAAATCGGGCCAGCCGCAGCTATGGCGGGTGGTGAACGCCTCGGCGATTACTTACCTGAATCTGCAGGTGCTGTTCGACCGCAAGCCGCAAATGATGGACATTGTGGCGCTCGACGGCGTGGCGGTAAACGCGGACGGCGTGGGGCCCGCGCTGACCGTAGCGCGCAATCACATGGGCATTCCACCGGGAGGGCGCGCCGAATTTATCGTCAAGCCGCCCGACGCCAGCGTGCAGTCCGCATTGCTAGTCTGCCGCACGGTGAATACCGGACCGGGCGGAGAGAACGACCCCAACCGGGCGCTAGCGACAATTGTGGCGACAGAAAACGCGCCCGAACCGCAGTCGACCATGCCGAGCGGCGAGCCTCCGCTGGCAGCTTCGACGCTGCCCTGGCTGGGTGGCGTGGCTCCAGTGCGCACCCGCAAACTTTATTTTTCCGAGACCCTGCAAGACCCCAACGATCCCAATAGTCCCACCACGTTTTTCATCACGGTCGACGGCGCGAAACCCGAAGTCTTCGATCCCCATTCCGACATTCCAGCCATCGTGGCGCATCAAGGCGACGTGGAAGACTGGATCATCGAAAACCGCTCGTCCGAGCTGCACGCGTTTCACATCCACCAGATTCATTTTCTGTTGACCGAGTGGAACGACATCCAGGTGAACGAGCCTTACCTACGGGATACGGTGAACGTGCCGTTCTACGACGGCAAAGCGCTGCAATATCCTTCCATTAAAGTGCGCATGGATTTTCGCGATCCCAATACGATCGGGACTTTCGTATTTCACTGCCACCTGCTGGAGCACGAAGACAACGGCATGATGGGATTAATTCGCGTGGATCCTCCGGAACATGCGCAGGCGAATCTCACCACCGCAGCCGCCAGGAGTTCAGTACCAGTAGTTTCAGCCAAACGATAAATTCAAGACGGAAGTGTGTCCAACCACCAGTTTTCACCCGCTTGTAACACATTATTAACGGCACGGTCTTAGCGTGGTTGCACGTTGAGACGGCCCCCGTACGCCGCTCGATAATCTGTTAGAAAAATTCCGAAAGAAAAGGTGACGAATGATTCGAAAGGCTGCAGCCCTGGGTCTCTCCCTGGCACTACTGAGCGCCCCAATGTTCGCTGATGAAGGCGCGGTACCGAAAGGCGTACCGAAACTGGATCACGTTTTTATCATCATGATGGAAAACCACGCATACCGTCAGATTCTCGGCAATCCGAACGCTCCCTTTGTGAACCGCTACGCAAAACAGGCCAATCTGGCGACGCAATACTACGCAATCGCGCATCCCAGCCTGACCAACTACCTGGAAACGGTGGGCGGCTCGAATTTCGGCGTACACGCGGACAACGCTCCGGACTGGCACAACGCGAGCTGCACCACCAACCTCGCGCTGGGAACGGTAGCGACCGACAATCCTCCGACCGGAGTGATTTGCCCGATCTCCGGAACCGGCACCGACGCGGCGACCCCGGCGATCGACTGCACGAATGAAGCGCAGTGTGCGCCGGGCAGCGTGGACGGCGAACTGAACATCGATGGAACGAAATCCTATGCCGCGGATACCCACATCAGCGGAAAGACCATCGCCGATCAATTGGTGACCGCCGGCTTGACCTGGAAGAGCTATCAGGAAAGCTTGCCGCTCTCCGGCCCCGATCTGGTGAATACCAGCGACGGCTTCTACACCAACAACACCGACTTCACCAAGATCACTCCGGTGCTGAATCCTCCGCTCACTTCCGCCGACCTGGTTTTCCTCTACGCCGTGAAGCACAACCCGTTCGTGTATTTCAAAGACGTGCAGGAAGGCACCAACCCGGCGAACAGCCTCGCCAACGTCGCGTCCTTCGAAGGCAAGTTCGGCCTGTACGCCGACCTGCAGTCGGGCGATGTTCCGTCGTATTCCTTCATCGCTCCGAACCAGTGCAATGACCAGCACGGCCGCGGTAACGTCCTGCCCTTCTGCCAGTACGATCCGAACGACGACGGCATGCAGGACGGTTTGAACCCGGCGTTGATCAACATCGGCGACCTTTCGGCCGAGCGTATCGTTCAGGCGATCAAGAAGTCTCCAGTCTGGGGCCACGGCCGCAGTGCCATCGTTTTGATGTGGGATGAAGATGACTACAGCGTGGCGCCGACCACGAACCGGGTGGTTTTCATCGTGGACACCAACTACGGCTTCCACGGGCTGACCACCGATCAGTATTACAACCACTTCTCGCTTCTGAAGACGATTGAAGCGGGATTCGGTCTGCCCTGCTTGAATCATGCTTGCGATTCCAGCACCCAGGTTATTTCGTCACTGTTCGCGGGACCGAACGACGGCCAGTAGCCAATAAAACGCAACCGTAGTGCAGCTCGCCCCGGGAAAGTTTCCGGGGCGAGCTTTTTTTATGGCAAGGCGGCGCTGTTTCGGAAACTCCCACGCACGCGCATAATGATTCGGCGGAGGCGGACCTTCGGTGACTGAAAAAATACGCAGCGTGAGCCTGACCCGCGTTTCGGAATGGGAAGACGGGAACGTCGGCCGCAAGGACGATTATCTGGCGGCCGAAGAGCCGCTGGAGATCCGGGTCGGCGAGCATCCGCTCAGCGTAACCATGCGCACGCCGGGACACGATCTCGAACTGGCGGCTGGCTTTCTTTTCACTGAAGGATTCGTGCAGAATCGCGAGCAGATTCTTTCACTCGAGAACGTCGAACCTTCGACCGAAGACGGAATAAAACGCGGGAATGTGATTGAAGCGCGGCTCGCGGCGGACGCAACGCCGGATTTCGAAAAAATGCGGCGACACTTTTTCGCTTCGTCGAGCTGTGGAATCTGCGGGAAAGCTTCGATCGACGCCATTCGTTCGCGTTTGCTGAGTGCTCCGAATCCGGATTTTCGGGTTGAAGCGGAATTGCTGGTAGGTCTGCCCGACGCCCTGCGGTCTTCGCAGGATGTTTTCCAGCGTACCGGCGGCCTGCACGCCGCCGCGCTGTTCGATGCCTCGGGAGGCTTGCTGGTGGTGCGCGAAGACATCGGCCGGCACAACGCTGTCGATAAAGTGATCGGCTGGGCTTTGCTCGATCATCGCGTGCCGCTGGGCAACGCCGTGCTGCTGGTCAGCGGGCGCGGCGGATTTGAAATCGTCCAGAAAGCGCTCGTAGCGGGAGTGCCGGTGTTGGCGTCGGTTTCGGCGCCTTCCAGTCTGGCGGTGCAACTGGCGCGCGAGCTGCGCCTGACGCTGGTAGGATTTTTGCGCGGAAGGCGATTCGTGATTTATTCCGGAGAAGAACGTATCGCCGGAGCCAGCTAGACTTAATTTACGGCTTTGCGGTAAACGGTCGGGGCCAGTTCGGCCTGGCCATCCAGAATCATTTGACGGAAGACCGAAATCAGATTGCGGTCCCACCATCCACGTTCACATTCCTCATCCATCAGATCCAGCGCAACTTCCGGAGCGAAGGCGACTTTGTAGGGACGGTCGGTAGTCAGCGCGTCATAGACATCGGCCAGCTGCAGAATCCGCGCAGTCAAAGGAATAGCATCGCCAACCAGACCATCGGGATAACCTGAGCCATCATATTTCTCGTGGTGGTGTCGGATGATCGGCAGCACCAGCCGGAAAGTTTTCAGCGGCGCGCAGATTTTTTCGCCGACCACCGGATGCTTCTGAATGATCGAAACTTCTTCAGTGGTCAGCGGCCCGGGCTTCAGCAAAATAGAATCAGGAACCGCAACTTTGCCGATGTCGTGCACCACTCCGGCGCGGCGTAGTGCGCGGATCTGATCTTCGGGTACGCCGAGACGTTCGCCCATGCGCGCGGACATTTCGGCCAGGCGTTCGCAATGGCCCCGGGTGTAAGGATCCCGAGCTTCAATGCTGTACGCGAGGCTGAACAGCACTGCTTCGGCGTTTTCCAGTTCGTCCGTAATTTGTTTCAGGCGCAACAACGAGCGGGTGCGCGCCAGGAGTTCATTTAGGTCGATCGGCTTGCAGAGAAAATCGTCGGCGCCAGCATTAATGCCTTTGATCCGGTCTTCGGTAGCGGTAAGGCCGGTGATCAGCACCACGGGCGTCAGGCGCGTTTCCGGCGCAGCTTTGATCCGGCGGCAAACTTCGAAGCCGTCCATGCCCGGCATCATGATGTCGAGCAGAATCAGGTCGGGCCGGAAAACGGCGCACTCGGCGATAGCGGACCTGCCGTCGGGGGCGTCGCGGACCTCAAAACCCTCGCGACGAAGCAGGAATTCCAGCGCGGCGCGCGCGCCCATTTCGTCGTCCACAATCAGGATTTTTTCACGCATGAATGCGCGCGGCTGCTCCGTGGGTAATCCGCAAGGTTAAGGATTCGGCGTGATACGCGGCTGGAAGGGCCTCGTCGCCTCGGCAGGCAAGCCAATTGCGGTCCTGGGTTGAATGCATTTTCGAATCAATTCTTCGATTCAAGGCCTCTTCAAATGTACCGTGTATGGCTATTTTGGACAACCTCCCTGTGGCGGCGGTTTTCCATTCAATATTGTATCTTCCCGTTCTTGGCGGTCCAGGCAAGAAAAGCAGCGAGCGCTTGGTGGTGCATCAGCTGAGTCATAGGAATCTTGCGATCGGCATGCGGGCGCTGAATTTCGGCGTAGATAAAAGCGTCGTCAAAACCGGCGGCGGCCGCATCGTCGGCGGCGCCGCCAAAGAAAACTCGGACGGGTCTGGCCCAGTAAATGGCGCCTAAGCACATGGGACACGGCTCGCAACTGGTGAAAATTTCGCAACCGGTGAGTTCGAAGCTCCCGAGAGCGCTGCAGGCGGCGCGAATAGCGACGACCTCAGCGTGGGCGGTGGGATCGTTTTTGGCGGTAACGGAGTTAACGCCCTCAGCGATGATCTTCCCATCTTTGACCACGATCGCGGCGAACGGACCGCCGCCGAGCCGTACGTTCTCGATGGCCAGTTCGATCGCGCGCTCCATGAATTTGTTGGACATGAGTGTGCAGAGGCGTCGCGAAACGATCGCGGCGCAGAGGCAGACTAAATTGTATCGCAGAGCCAGGCCGGCCCAGGACGGCGCCGGGAGCAGTGTGCGCAGCGAGTGATCAGGCCCGGGAAGTTGGGTCCAGAGCTGGGGCCATACCCTCACGCACCGGGAACGACATGGTGGCGAACGATTTTTCTTTCTTGCGCCAGAAATACAGCAGAGCGCTGCCGATAAGGATGAGCGAAAGGCTAAGCCCGGTCCAGAGCCCGGGCGCGCCCCAACCGAGATTGAAGCAAAGATACGCGCCCAAGGGCAGCCCAACCAGCCAGTAGAAGACGAGGTGGCACAGCATGGGAGTCCGAGTGTCTCCCGCACCACGAAGCGCACCCGTGGCGACCGTCTGCATGCCATCGAAAAGCTGGAAAAACGCAGCAACAAACAGCAGCGTGCTGGCGGGCGGAATCAGTTCGCGATCGGCCGTATACACGCGCACGATCGCACTGGGAAAGATAAAGAACGAAATGGCCATGCAAGCCATGAAGCCCGTACCCAAAAACATGGCGGTCCAGCCGGCGCGGCTGGCGGCTTCGCCATCGTGACGGCCGAGGCCTTGCCCCACGCGCACCGCGGCTGCGGCGCTGATGCCCAGCGGAACCATGTAAGTGCAGCTCACGGTGTTCAGCGCGACCTGATGGCTGGCCAGCGGAATAGCCCCGAGACGCGCGATGAGTGCGGTGGCGACGGCGAACACTCCAACCTCGAGTCCAAATTGCGTGGCGGCAGGCAAACCGAGCCTGACTAGCTTTCGAAATCGTAATGAGCTGGGCAACCGCGACGCGTTGCGCAACCCCGTTTTATTGCGATGGTCGTAATACAGCGCGTAGGCCAGCAGCACCAGCATCATGTACGTGCGCGCGAAGCAGGTCGACCAGCCGGAGCCAACCGTGCCCATAGCCGGAAGCCCGAGGTGCCCGTAGATCAGCGCCCAATTCCCCAACAAGTTGACCAGATTCGCGGAGATCAGCGCGAACATCACCGGCTTGGCCAGATTCATTCCCTGCAGGTAACGGCGAAAAACAAAAAAGAACAGAAGCGGGAGTGTGCCCCAATTCAACGTGCGCAAATACGGAACGGCTTGAACCAGGACGGGCTCAGGAATATGCAGGTGGCGCAGCAGCGGCTCAAAAAGATAAATCACGCCCATCAGGAACGGAGTAATGCCGAGGCTCAGGTACAAGCCGTTGACCATCGACCGATGGCAGTCCTCGATATCTCCCGAGCCGTACGAGTGGGAAACGAGCGTGTCGAGGCCCAGCATCAGCCCGGTGCCGAAAATCGCCGCCGAATTGAACAAGATGCTGCCCAGGCTGACGGCGCCGATGGCTTCGGCGCTGTGCGCCTGCCGGCCGACCATCATGGTGTCTACGATCGCCATGGTCATCCAGCCCAGCTCCGCCAGCACCAGCGGGATGGCCAGACGCAACATGGGCCGGGCTTCGGCGGCGATGTATTGAGTGAAGAGTCGTTTCAACATGGCGATGCGCGGGCGACCTGTGGCCTGGAACTGCGGGCTTTTTACGGCGGAACAACGCACGAGGCCGGCTTAATCCGATGCGAATTAGTTTATAACGCCTGTCGTGGGGTGAACGAAAATTCGAGGGAGAATCGATAAGTTCCGGGGCCAGGATTATTCAGGAATTGCTACCACGGACAACTACTTCGGTTTCGAAGGGCTCTCGGAGATCTCGTCGAATATCGCCCAACTGCCGAGGGCCACGAGCCCGGTGAAAATCAGCGCGTATTTTAACCGCCGCCGCCGCCGCCTGGTCGGGATCGTGTCGGCGTCTTTCGATTGATCCTGATCGCGAACGGCTGCAGCTGCGGGTTGCCCAGCAGGCTCGAGATCCATATCCACGCGGTAGGTTTTGCCGGCCGGGATGGAAAAGAGTTCGCCATCGTTATCGAGAACCAGCGTGCCACGATAGCTGGAGACCACGACTTCGAGCGGGCTGATGATGGAGACCTGACCGTAGGCGGACTGGCCTTTTTCCGCACGCAAGATGCCCTGCGGAATTTCCAGTTCGACGTTGCCCGAATCGTTCGAAGAAAAGCCGACCGTACCGTGCCCAACGGTGGCCCGAATGATTTCGCCCTTCTGTGAAAAAGTGGCCGCGCTGGCGCTGAGCAAATAAAGTTGGGTGGCGCCGAATTTCAAACGCAGACTGCCACCATCTTCGGTCTGAATGGTGTCGCCGGGATAGACGGTGGTGCCGACCGCGAGACTAGCGTTATCGATCGAAGCTTCGCGGGCTTGAACGACCATGCCCAGCGGCTTTGAAGCGGCGGCAAACGCCGACATATCCAGCAGGCTGAGAACAGCAATAATGGCAATCGCAGAGCGGAAAATCGGACGCAAAACTGCCTCCCAAGGTATAGATCGAACGTAGGCGGTGCGCGATATTTGGTCAATGAACGGGCCGACGAGTTGTTTCCAAAGCGCTATCGCTGTGGTGGAAATGGGCAGCCTTTTTTGTACGGTTTGGCCAGCCACTTGATTCGGCCCGCGGTTTTCGAGCGAAATCCGCCGGCGGCCAGAGACTGGCGCAATCGGTTAAGATAGCGACGCATTTTTGCGGAGGAGTTCGATGAGCTACGAGCGCCGTACCCGGATCGCGGTTGGTCTTTTTGCGTTGGTTTTGCGTTTCGCCGGTTGGCCTGCCGCGGCGCGAGCTCAAGGCACCCCCGCCAGCTCCGCTTCGGCGGCTCGCCCCGTACAATTCGATGAACGGCTCTACCAGGAATTGCGCTGGCGCTGCATCGGACCTTTCCGCGGCGGCCGGACGGTCGCGGCGAGTGGCGTTCCGGGTAAGCCGAACGAGTTCTATATTGGCGTGAATAATGGCGGAGTTTGGAAAAGCTCGGATTACGGCCGCACCTGGAATCCGATTTTCGACGGACAAAACACTGGATCGATTGGAGCGCTGGCGGTAGCGCCCTCTAATCCCAACATCCTTTATGTAGGCAGCGGCGAGGGCTTGCTGCGGCCCGACCTTTCCACCGGCGATGGAATTTACAAATCGCTCGACGGAGGGAAAACCTGGAAGCATCTCGGCCTCCGCGACGGCCAGCAAATCACCAACATCATCGTCGATGCGCGCGACGCGAATCGTGTCTTCGTCGCGGTGCTCGGACATCCTTACGGCCCGAATGTGGACCGCGGCATATTTCGTTCGCTGGACGGCGGCGAGACGTGGAAGAAAGTTCTATATAAGGATGCGGACACCGGCGCGACCGACCTGGCCTTCGATCCCAAAAATTCGCAGATCCTTTATGCGGACCTGTGGTCCGCGCGGCGGCCACCATGGACCACCGGCGCGCCACTCGAAGGCCATGCCGGCGGATTATTTAAGTCGGTCGACGGCGGGGATACTTGGAAGCCTTTGACCAGCGGCCTGCCAACCAACGAGCAGGGCCTGGGACGAATCGGGTTCGGTATCGCGCCGAGCGATCCGAATCGAATGTACGCGCTGGTGGATGCAAATCCGGAAGTGGGCGGCCTATATCGATCCGACGACGCCGGAGAATCGTGGCGACGAATAAATAATGAAGACCGCATCTGGGGCCGCGGATTCGATTTCGCCTGGGTGCGCGTAGCGCCACAAAACAAGGACACGATTTATATCTGCAACACGTCGACCTACCGCTCCACCGATGCCGGCGCAAATTTTACGGCAATCAAAGGCGCGCCCGGCGGCGACGATTATCATTCGGTGAGGCTCAATCCGGAAAATCCGCAAATTATTTTACTGGCCAGCGATCAAGGCGCCACCATCAGCGTCAACGGCGGCTCGACCTGGAGTTCCTGGTACAACCAGCCGACCGCGCAGTTCTATCACGTGATTACCGACAATCAATTTCCGTACTGGGTTTATGGCGGGCAACAGGAAAGTGGTTCGGTCGGTACGGCCAGCCGCAGCGATTGGGGCGCGATTACCTTCCGCGAATGGCATCCGGTGGGCACCGAAGAATATGGATACGTCGCGCCGGACCCGGTGCATCCGAATCTGATCTATGGCGGGAAGGTCGAGCGCTTCGATTCGGTGACCAGCCAGACGCAGGATGTTTCGCCGGTAATTCTGCGCACCGGTAAATTCCGCTTCAACCGCACCGCGCCGCTCATTTTTTCGCAGGCCGATCCGCACACCTTGTATCTGGGCTCCAACGTAGTTTTCAAGACCACGGATGGCGCGCACACCTGGCAAATCATCAGTCCGGATTTGACGCGCGAAGATCCGGGCGTTCCGGGAAATCTGGGCAGCCTGGTCGCCAGCGATCCGGCCAAAGGCAAACATCGCGGCGTGGTGTACTCGCTGGCGCCTTCGCCGATCGACGCGAATGTGATCTGGGCCGGAACCGACGATGGCTTAATCTGGCTGACGCGCGACGCGGGTCACAACTGGCAGCAGGTTACGCCGCCCGGACTGACGCCCTGGAGCAAAGTCGCGCAACTGGACGGCTCGCATTTCGATGCGGATACGGTTTACGCGGCCGTGAACCGGTTGCGGCTCGACGACCTGCACGCTTACATCTATCGCACGCATGACGGCGGCCGAACCTGGAAAAAAATCACGAACGGATTGCCCGACGATGCGCCGGTAAATGTTGTCCGTGAAGATCCGCTGAGACAGGGCCTGCTCTTCGCCGGAACGGAACATGCCGTCTACGTTTCGTTCGACGATGGCGATTCATGGCAGTCGCTGCAGATGAATCTACCGGCGACCTCGGTGCGGGATCTGGTGGTGCACGGCGACGATCTCGTCGTGGGCACACACGGACGATCGTTCTGGATCCTCGACGACATCGCGCCGCTGCGGCAAATGACCGCCCAGATCCCGAGCGCGAATCGATTCTTGTTCAAGCCCGCGACGGCGTATCGCATCCGGCGCAACGTGAACACCGATACGCCGCTGCCTCCGGAGGAACCCGCGGGGCAGAACCCGCCGACCGGCGCGATTTTGGATTACTACCTGGGCTCGGATGCAGTGGGGCCGGTGGTGTTGCAGGTTTTTGACCCGAGCGGAAAAATGATCCGCGAATTTTCGAGCCAGGATAAACCCGGCGCGACGCTCGAAGAACTGGGGAAGGAGTTGAACGTCCCGCTGTACTGGATTCGCCCACCGCAGGAAGTATCGACCAAGGCCGGGATGCATCGATTCGTCTGGGATCTGCGAACCCCGCCACCGCAATCGATTCGGCATGAGTACCCGATCTCCGCGATCGTACACGATACGCCGCGGGAACCCGGCGGAGCGCCGGTACTGCCGGGAATTTATACGGTGAAGCTCTCAGCGGCGGGGCAGACGTTGACCCAGACTTTTGAAGTGAAGATGGATCCGCGCGTGACCACGAGCGCGGCGGATCTGCTGCTGCAGTATCAGCTCGGCGTGCGCATCTGCGAGGCGATGAATGCGAGTTACTCGGGGCTGGAAGAAGTTCGCGCCCTGCGGGCGCAACTAAAAACCGGCACCGCGAAAGCGGCAGCTGGCAGCGCGTTGGCCGATGCGATCGCGGCCTTGGAACAGAAAGCAGCTCCGCTCGAAGGCGGTGCGCCGTCGTTCGGAGCTAACGCGAAGCCGCCAAGTTTCGCGCAACTCAACGGGCAGTACGGCCAGGTGTTGAAAGTGGTAGACGACGCGGACGCCGCACCCACCCAGGTCGCGCAGGATACGCTGGGCGAGTTGGATAAATCGCTGGCGGATGTGACCGTGCGTTGGAGCGACCTGAAAACGCGGGACATTCCGGCGTTGAACGAACAACTGAAAGCCGCAAAATTACCGGCGATCAACCTTTCGATGAAAACGGAAATGCCTGACGAATCCGACGGCGACGACGAACCGTAGAAAGGACCAAGCGCGTGGAAACTGCGCCGGCGGGTTCGAGCAAATCCTAGATTTTGTCGATTTTCGCGGCGAGGATGAAATCGCTTTCGGTCAGCCCGTTGATCTTGTGCGTCCACATGGTGACTTCCGCCGTGCCCCAGGCCAGAAAAATATCCGGGTGATGGCCTTGTTCTTCGGCGATCGCTCCCACTTTATTTACGAAGGCCAGCGCCTGGGCGAAGTCCGGAAATTTGAAAGCGCGCGTCAGGTGGTGGCCGTCGACGACCGTCCACTGCGGCACCTGCTCGGCCAGCGCCGTTAATTCTTTGCCCGCCAGAGGCGGCACACCGCCTTTGCACGGCACGCAGGTCTTACTGGAAAGCTCGCTCATCGGATATGGTCTCCACGCCATTTCAGCTGGTTCGAGTTTACGTCCGAGCCTGCCCGGGTGCCAGCACGAACGGCGTGGCGACCTGGCGCGAGTCTCTGCTATGCTTCCCCACGTTCACGGCGGGTCTTCGGCGAAAGCGCGGCTGAAGAATTTTTCTATCGGAGGCTTGGTTCATGGCGGAAGACATTATGGAACTGAAAGAACACGCGGAGCACGGATCCGAAGAGCACAGTCTGGCCGCGGTCACGATGACCATGGCGATTCTGGCCGTGCTGGTCGCCAGCGTCACGCTCCTGGGCCATCGCGCGCACACCGAAGAAGTGTTGCTGCAATCCCGCGCCGCGGATCAGTGGGCGTTTTACCAAGCCAAAGAAGCACGCCGCCGAGCCTACGAATTGTTCGTCGATGAACTTTCGATCGTGGCCCTGCAGGATTCCAAGCAGGCTCCGGCCATGAAAGAAAAATATTCGAAAGAAATCGAGCGCTACATCGAAGAAACCAAGGAAATTCAGGCCGAAGCGAAGAAAGCCGAAGACGAAGTGAAAATAGAAGAGCGGCGCGCGGACCGCTACGATCTAGGTGAAGTCCTGCTGGAGGCCGCGCTGGTAATCTGTTCCATCACCCTGCTGACGCGCAAAAAAGTCTTCTGGTACTTCGGGATGTGCCTAGCGGCCGTTGGTCTCGTGACGGCAATCATGGGCTGGATGGTGCACTAGCCCGCCGTTCGCGGGTGTTACTTCGTTCCAGCGCTAGCGCGGTTGCGGACGCCGGAACGTTCCGCGATGTAACTGCGGACGTAATCCCCGAACGCCTTTTCCATTTTCAGTGTGATCGGACCCGGTGCCGAAGCGATTTTATGGCCGTTGATTTCGCTGACGCCCAGCATGCTGCGATTGGTCGAGGAGATAAAAACTTCGTCGGCCGCGTACAAATCCTCGGGCCGCAAAAGCGCTTCTCTAACTTCCACTCCAACCGACGCCCCGATTTCCAGCAGCACGCTGCGCGTAATGCCGGAAAGGCAGCCTGAATTCAGCGGTGGTGTGCTAACGCGGCCCTGACGCACGCAAAAAATATTCGCGGCCGTACATTCCGCCACTTCCCCGCGCTCGTTCAGCAACACCACTTCGTCAAATCCCGCCCGCTGCGCTTCGTAATAATTCCAAACGTTATCGAGCCACGAAAGAACTTTGACGCCGGCCAAAGGAGACGCGGCATACCGCCCGAATTCACGCAGGCCAAGCCGCGAGGGTTCGTTGTACGAAGGAAGATCGGCCGAACACAGCAGCAGGTCCACCCGGGGAAAATCCTCGGCGCTGCGCCAAAATCCCACCTGATTGTAAACGGTATAAATGCGGGCAGCGCCTTCCGCCACTTTGTTCGCTTCGAGAAGACTCGCCATCTGTTCGCGGACGGTTTCGAGCGCGAACGGAAACGGGCAGCGGGTGCGTTCCGCGTCACGTTCCAGGCGGCTCCAATGGCGTTCGAAGGCGAAAGGAATTCCTTCGTGCACGCGCATGGTAGTGAAAAGTCCCCAGCCATTCAGCAAGCCGGCCTGGCCCGGAGAGAGCCGGGCGGATTCGACCGGCAAGACCTTATCGTTATGAAAGACGAAGCGGTGAATCATGCATCCTCCGAAACGGTAGCCATTCTAGCGCATTCGACGCAGGAGAGACGGCGCCCTTTGGCCCGGTAGCTGCTCAGACCAGACTGTCGCCGAGCAATTCAGAAGCGCCTCAGGAAACGAACAGATCGGTCGATTTATCATGTGTTTAGGGCTATTGACACATGCGTTTTTAGCGCCTAAATTGGTCTTGCAATCTTAGGAGGTTTCAGTGCGCTCCATCTCCAGGACTTTTCTTTCCATCACTTTAGCGGGCTCATTGCTGAATATCTCTGCCTTCGCAGCGAACGAAAAGCCATTGGGCATGGTGGTCCAGGCTCAGGACGCGCAGATTGGCACAGCAGTCGTGGCGATCGGCACCACGGTGTACCCCGGCGACACAGTTGAAACCCAAGTCAGCGGTACGCTGCGCCTGAAAGTCGGCGGCAGCCAGGTTTATTTGTTGGCCTCGAGCGCGGCGACCCTTTCCCAGAAAGCAGATATGGTGCATGCGCTGGTAAAGAGCGGAACCGTTGGCTTTTCCTCAAACGGAACGGATCAGGTCGGACTGGAAATTCCCGAAGGCATTGTCAGCGCGGCGAACGGCCAGCCGGCCTACGGCCAGGTAACCATCACCGGTCCGCGCGAAGTAATAATTTCAGCCTACCGCGGTGAGCTGGTTCTGGATAACGACGGCGAGTTGCATACCATCCCGGCCGGCAAGACCTACCGCGTCACCATGGATTTGGAACCTGCGGCGACTCCGGCGTCACAGGAAGCCGCCGGCGTCGGTGGTAAGGATCACGACATCGTGGCCCCCAGACACCGGCATCTCGCGTTCGACCTCGTCGTTCTCGCCGTCGCGGGAGTCGGCAGCTACTTCATTTTCCGCGAAGTTACCGAAAGCCCGTCGCGCCCGCGTTAGACTCGTTCTGCTGCAGTTCAATAAAATAAAAGCGAATCTCTCTCTTCTCAAAATATTGCTGGTGTAGTTCTCCGCCCAAAAAAAATGGCTGCTCGCTCGCGCTTAGCCATGACGGCGCCGCTCGGTGGTGTATACTCCGCGCCGTAGTTCGGCGATCCGCACTCATGACGATACTCACTCGATTGTCCAGTTTGATTTTCGCTTCATGGGCTGTTGTGTCGCTCTTTTTGGCAACGCCTACGGCTCGTTCGCAGCAGGGATCATCCCCAGACTTTTCCGAGTTGCAATGGCGCCTGATCGGGCCATTCCGCGGCGGGCGCGCCGTGGCAGCAGTGGGAGTGCCCGGGAGCCCGAACGAATATCTCTTCGGCAGCGTGGCTGGCGGCGTGTGGCGGACCACCAATGGCGGAAATACCTGGCAGCCGATTTTTGATCGGCAGCCCATCGCTTCGATTGGCGCGATTGCGGTCGCGCCTTCCGATCCGCAGACGATTTACGTCGGCAGCGGCGAAGCGGATATGCGCTCCGATATTTCGTACGGAGACGGAGTTTACAAATCGACGGACGGCGGCGCGACTTGGCGCAATGTGGGTTTGCGCGAAACCCAGCAGATTGGAAAAATTCTGATCGATCCCCACAATGCCAATGTAGTGCTGGTCGCGGCCTTAGGCCACGCCTACGGGCCGAATCCTGAGCGCGGCGTGTATCGCTCGACCGATGGCGCCGCGACCTGGAACAAAGTTCTCTCGAAAAACGACGACACCGGCGCAATTGATCTGGCCGCCGATCCCTCCGATCCCCGAATCATTTATGCGTCGCTGTGGCAGGCCCGGCGTTTCCCCGGTTCGGCCTACGGGCCGGTCAGCGGGCCGGGTAGCGGACTTTACAAATCTACCGACGGCGGAGCGCGTTGGACGCAGATTCTCGGCCACGGTTTTCCAGCCGAAAAGCTGGGACGGATCGGAATCGCGGTGGCACCCAGTGCTGGCGGCCGGCGAATTTACGCGATCGTGGACGCTCGCGACGGCGGGCTGTACCGCTCCGACGATTCCGGAGAAAACTGGCAGCGCGTTTCCGCTGATCCGCGCATCTGGCAGCGCGGATGGTATTTCGGCGGCGTGACCGTCGACCCGCGAGATTCGAACGTGGTGTATGTGATGGACACCTCGACCTACCGCTCCACCGACGGCGGCGAACATTTTGCGGCGTTCAAAGGGGCGCCCGGCGGCGATGACTACCACTCACTCTGGATTGCGCCGGGTGATCCGAAGCGCATGATCCTGGCCAGCGACCAGGGCACGGTAATCAGCGTCGACGGTGGCGCGAGCTGGAGTTCGTGGTTCAATCAGCCGACCGCGCAGTTCTATCACGTCACGACCGACGATCGATTTCCGTACTGGGTGTACGGCTCGCAGCAAGATAGCGGCACAGTGGGCGTCGTCACCCGCAGCGACTACGGGCAAATCACTTTTCGGGATTGGTCTCCCGTCGGAGGCGAGGAAAGCGGTTACATCGCGATCAGCCCGGGGGAGCCGAACACCGTTTACGGCGGGGGCCCTTACGGATCCCTCACCCGATTCGACTGGACTACCGGGCAATCCCTGAATATTGCTCCCGGCCCGCGAGCCGAAAATGGCGAGGCCAATCGTGGGACGTGGACTTCGCCGCTGGTCTTTTCGCCCCAGGATCCTCACCGGCTTTATTTCGGAACGCAATTTCTACTGGTTTCAACGAATCGCGGCATGAGTTGGCAATCCTTGAGCCCCGACCTGACGCGACGCAATACGGCAGAGAAAAATCCTGGCGCGGATTCAAAACGCGAAGAACGCGGAGTGATTTATACGATCGCGCCTTCACCGGTGCAAGCGCACCAAATCTGGGCAGGAACCGACAACGGCGTGATTCAATTGACGACCGACGAAGGCCAGCATTGGGTGGATGTCACTCCGCCCGGCGTTTCCGAATGGAGCAAGGTTAACCTCATCGAAGCTTCTCATTCGGATGCCGGGACCGCCTACGCGGCAATCAATCGTCATGAGAGCGACGACTACCGGCCTTACATCTATCGAACGCATGACTTCGGGAAGACCTGGCAGAACATCGTGAACGGGCTGCCGCCGGGAACCTACGTCAACGCGGTGCGCGAGGATCCGAAACGGAAGGCCCTGCTGTTCGCCGGGACTGAGCTGGGCGTGTATTTTTCCATGGACGACGGCGACCACTGGCAGCCGCTGCAGCAGAATTTGCCGGCAACGTCCATTCGCGATTTGGCGATTCACGGCGACGACTTGATCGTCGCCACCCACGGCCGAGCATTCTGGATCCTGGATGACATCGAACCGTTGCGGGAAATGGCCGCCGGTGCTGCGGGTGCAGATGACCTACACCTCTACCAGCCGGCAACGGCAGTACGAATCCGACGAAGCGAAAACCGCGACACGCCTTTGCCACCCGAAACACCCGCCGGCTCCAATCCGCCGGCTGGCGCCGTGATCGATTACCTCCTTCCCGCGCAATTTCAACAAGACGTTGCGCTGGAGATTCGCGACCCGGAGGGAAACCTGGTGCGGCGTTATTCGAGCCGTGACGCAGCGCCGCCGGTTGATACGACGGCGGAGTTCCCCGCGTTTTGGCTGCCGCATTTCGCGGCGCTTTCCACAGCCCCTGGCGCTCACCGATTCGTTTGGGATTTGCGTTACACGCCACCGCCCACCGGTCATCCCGAGTACTCCATGGCGGCGATCATCGGAAAAGGAACCGTGACCGACCCGCAGGGGCCGCTGGCGTTGCCGGGCATATATGAGGTGCGGCTCATCGCGGGCGACCAAACTCTTACGCAATCCATTCAGATCACGATGGATCCTCGCGTCAACGTCGCAGCCGAGGATTTGAAATCGCAGCTCAATCTAGCGTTGCAGATTGATGCGGGAATCTCGAAGGCCAGCGCGCTGGACGAGCAGATCGCTGAGGTTCGCGTCCAGATCAAAGCAGTCACGGCGGAAGCAGCAAGAAATACCGCGGATCGAGAAACCGTCTCCAAGCTGAATGACACCGATCGGGCTGCCGCGGCAATCCAAGGCGGGGACAATCCCTACCCTCTGCCCTCGACTGGACTGGGTATGATTACCCAGACGTTTTCCGCGCTGGCCACTGCGGTCGGAACTGCCGACAGCGCCCCGACGGCCCAGGTTGAACAAGTATTTTCGTTTGCCGATGGACAGCTCAGCCGCGCGGCGTCCCAATGGCAATCCTTCAAAACCAAAGACATCGAAGAGTTGAATCAGACGCTGCGCAGAACAAAACTCGGCGAGATTAAAATTCCCCAAAACACCGAAAAGAAATAAGCCCACGGGCCAAACTAATCAGCGGCGGCAGCTGCCAGCGTTTTTTCCAGAATCTGATTCATCATCCCGGGAATTTCGAAGACCGCCTGATTGTTCAGCGCGGCCGCGTTGGCGCGGTACCGAGCGAGGGTGCCGGGCGCAATCATTTGGGCTACGGCTCTTTCGATTTCGCGGAAGCTGTGCAGCACGATCCCCACTTCCTTTTCCAGAACCCAGGTGGTGTTGTACCGCTCCTGCGGCAGAGTCCAGGCATTGCACTCGACGATGACCGGCAGCTTCATGTGAATCGCTTCGCTGACGCTGCCAGGTCCGGGCTTGCCAATAAAGAAATCCGCGAGATGCATATAGCTGTTCACGTTGGAGGTAAAACCTTCGACGAACTGTGGCAGCCGCGTTTTCCGCGCGCGCAGCGCCTCGGCGAGTTTCTCATTTCGCCCGCAAATGAAAATGAACTGCAGCTGCAAATTCGATTGGTCGAGCGTGTTCGCGATTTCGAGCATCGCCTTCGAGCCGTAACCTCCGAACAAAACCAGAGCCGTGGGCAAATCGGGACGCAGTCCCAGGCGCGCGCGGCCGCTAACGCGATCTTCCAGTTGCGGCTCGTAAAATCTCGGATTCAAAATCATCCCCGAAGCGCGAAACACGAATTCGTCGGTGTGCCCATGCGCGTGCGCCTGTGCCACGGCTTTTTCCGAACCACAAACGAAATATTGCTGCTGCCGCTCGATCCAGAAATGCGGCGGATAATCGGCGATATCGGTGAGTACCGTGAGGAATGGGCGTCCTGGAAGCGCATTCACAAAACTCTCGCACAAAGCGCGGTTAAAGTGCGGCACGAAAGACACAAGAAGATCGGGCCGCGATTCTTTCCATCGTTTCGCCAGCAGGCGAACCGTCGCGTCATGCCGCATGCGAATCGCGAACTGCAAAACCTTCATCAGCTGAATGCTGCCCAGCGTCCAGCCGCTGCGCAGCATCCAGTTGTAATAGTCCTCGATGCGTATCCCCGCGTATTTCTTGAGGATATCGAGTTCGTCCATCAATTCCTGGAGGTTGGTGAGCTGCACGTTCCAGGGGAGTTTTTGAGCCTTAATGGAGGTATCTAGAGCCGTTGCAGCGGCCCGGTGGCCACCGCCTGCGTCAAAAAAACAGAACTCGATTTTTTGCATTGGCGCGAGTCTGGCATTGCGGGTTCCAATCAATGCGAATGTTTGGTTAAAAAAGCGTGAACGATATCCAATGAGTTAAGTAGCAGTCTTTTCAGAACTTTAGCGCCATTGTCATGGTGCGGTAATAGTCGACCCTCATATTAGCTCTCGTGAAATGCGACCTGCATGTTCACTCCTACTTCTCCGGACCCTGCACAACCCCTATTGTCCGGAGCTTTTGCCGCGAAAGTTACAGCGATCCCGACAAGGTTTATGCCCAACTCGAAAAGCGCGGCATGAACCTCGTCACCCTCACCGACCACGATTCCATCGAAGGCTCGGAACGGCTGCGCCACCACCCCAATTTTTTCATCAGTGAAGAGCTGACCTGCCACCTTCCCAGCGGGACCGAAATCCATGTGGGCGCCTACGACCTTACCGAGCGCCAGCACGTCCAGCTCCTTCAGCGGCGCGGCGACATCGTGGCGCTGCTGATGTACCTCACCGAGAAACGCATTTTCTTCAGCATCAATCACGTCTTTTCCAGCGTAACCGGCCGGCGCGAGCTGGAGGATTTCATCTGGTTTAAGGATTACTTCCCAGCCTTCGAAATTCGCAACAGCCACATGCTCGAGCGGGCGAATGCCGACGCCGAGAAGCTCGCCGAACAGTGGGGCAAAATCGGAATCGGTGGCAGCGACGCGCACGCGCTGCCTTCGGTGGGCACCGCGTACACGGAAGTACCGGGCGCGCGAGATAAGGACGAATTCTTCGAAGGGCTTCGCAATGGCGCCGGTCGGGTGGCTGGGGAGTCCGGCTGCTTCGCCAAGCTGACGCGAGATGTCTACGTGATCGCGTACGAAATGATGCGCGAAAAGATGTGGACGCGCCTGCTCTCGCCCCTCGCGATTCTGATTCCCGGATTCACCTACTGGAATTATTGCAGCGAGCGGATGTTCAGCCAGAAATGGGCTCCGCAAGTTTTGGATCAACAGGAAGCGAAGAAGCCGCTGCGGTGGTTCACCGAGCCGCAACTGATGGCCGAGGAGTTCCTATGACCATGACCCAGGCCGTGTGGGGCCGCATTCAATCCAACGACCACCGGCTGATGCGCAAGATTCACCGCTGGCGCGCGCCGCGCTGGTTCCGCATTCTGATGATCATGCTGACCCGCATGGGCGATGGGTGGCTGTGGTATTCGATCGGCGCGATCCTGCTGGTCTTTGGCGGACCCCAGAAATTCCTGGCCATCGGCTCGGCGACCTTGGCTTCGGCCATCGGCATCTTTCTGTTTCGCACGCTGAAGCATGCCAGCCGGCGCAAGCGGCCCTGTGAGATCGAAGCCCACTGTTGGTCCACCATTCTTCCGCCCGACCGCTATTCTTTTCCTTCCGGCCATTCGATCACTTCTTTCGCCATCGCGCTCTCGGTGGGCATGTTTTATCCCGACCTGCAGATTGTGCTGCTGGTGGTGGCGACGCTGATCGCTTCGTCGCGCATGATCCTGGGGATGCACTTCCTCAGCGACGTGCTGGCCGGCTCCGCGATCGGAATATTGCTGGGCTACTGCAGCTTCCACTTTTTCGTGGCCCTCTAGCCCATGCGCCACGAACGCCCCAGGTTCCCCCAGAAAATGTGGAATCGCCCGGCTCGCGGCACCACGCCATCCAAACGCAACGTCATCGCGCGTTGGACTGGTTTTTTTTCAAACTTTTGGTTCTCCTCCACGCGAACGGGCGGACGGAAAATACCCATCCAGGCCTGATTCAGCCCCGGAGGGGCGTTATAAGCCAGCCCGGTCCGTTAGGGCCGGGAGACTTTCGAAAAAGCGCCCCGAGCGCCGGAGGTGCGACACGCCATACGTGCCGCCTCCATCTCGACCACGAAGCCGCTAAGTGGCGGGATTCGGCGCCGCACCTTCGCGGCCTTTGGCCGAATTCAGCAAATCCAGCACTGCGCGATATAACTTCGCTCTAACCTCGTGCCGTTCGTTGGCGCGCGTCAGGTACCGCACGCGCACATCTACTCCGGAGCCGGTGGGCCGCACGCTCATCGATGGCGTAGCCGAAAAAGATTTCTTGGAATCTCCGGTGGTCACCTTCTGCCATTCCTCTTCCGCGAGCTTCCCGTTCTCGACCGTTTCGTCCGCCGCCACTTTTTGAATGTCTTCCGCCACCCGGTACGGATCCTTATCCGCCGGAACCTGCACCTGAATTTCGTCCCACATCCACTGGCCCGAGGTCGAAAAATTGAAATAGTGCCCGTCGATCGCAAAGCTGTTCACGAACGTCACCTTGCGCCCCGTGGGATGCCCCGCATCCAGCCAGCTCCCCGTCTCCAGAATCACCGTGCGCAGCAGTCCGACCGAAAGCACTTCTCCGCCAACCCCGTTGATTTCCACCCAGTCGCCGGGCTTCACGCCATCCGGCCCCATCAATATGAACCAGCCAAAAAATCCCACAATAAAGTCTTTCATCGCTACCGTAATGCCCGCGCCGGCCAGCGCCGCGACCGTCGCAAAATTATCCGGTACGCCAAAAATCACCAGCAGGATCAGCACGATCCCGATCACCTGCACTGCAAATAAAATCACCGCCCGAATCGCCTGCAATTGCCGCCGGTCGATCGTTAGGTCGGCCACAAACTTTTGCACCCAAAAATTCGCCACAAATATGCACAGCCCGATCACGATGATCCACATCAGTGAAACGAAGACCGCGTGGAGGCCTGCGTTCCGCCGCGCCCGGGCCAGTGTCGCCCAGTTCCCATACACCGCCGCCAGCGACTGCTCGTCCTGAATCCGCCGGTCATAGGAAGCCAGATCCCGCTGGTCCACCCCCAGGTGCTGCAGGAAATCGAGCTGCGAAATCGCCGCGCCCTGGGCATTTACCGGGCCGCCCTCCGAAGCCGCTTGTGCCGCAGCAGCAGCGGCGGCCGCTCCACCACCCGCCTCGTCAGCTTTCGCATGTGTTTTCGTCCGTGCGCGTACAATTTTCTTTTGCGCCTTTTCTTGGTTTAAATCCTTCTCCAGCGCTTCATGCGCCCTCGAATCGGTGCCGGCCCGGTCCAAAGCGTTTTGCCGCGCTTGGTCCAGCAGGCTGATCTTGGTGTGCAGCGACCAGATCGCCTTCACCCGCGTCACCAGCGCTTTTGAGGTGGACGCCTCCGCCCAGCTCGATGCATCCGCTTGCCCCGCCTTGCCCGTATGGCTTTCCGATGCGTTGTGTTGGTCGAGTTCCTGCTGAATTAAAGCCTGGGTGTCGCCGCCCGCGCGGGTCAGATCCTGATGCGTGTCTTCCACTTCGTCCTGATCCAGCGCCAGTTGCGCGCTGATCAAATCCAGATTTCCCTTCACCGCCTCTTTCTGGTTCTCCGGAGCCTTGGCCAGCTTCGCCGTCAGTTGCGCCACCTGCGCCGTTTCCGCCGCCACCCGAGTCTCTAAAGCTTGCAACCGGTCCTTCATTTCGCGCGTCGCCGGGGTTTCGGCCGGCGGATTGTCCTTGGCATCGGCCAATGCCGAAGCGAACGCCAAATCAACCGACCGGTCCGCTAGCCGCAGCGCTTCCTGCGCGTACTCCTGCTCCCAGTGCGTCACCGCCAGCGGCGCCAGTTGCTGCGCCGTCTCCAGCGCGCGCGTATCCACCAGCCGGTCCTTCCGCACCGCGTGCACCATGTCCACGTGCAACCGCCGCGGCGAATCCGCCCAATCGTGCGTCGCCAGAATCGCGCCCAGCGCCACGATCAGCAGCACCAGCAGCGACGTCAGTACAATTTTCTCCGTGCTTTTCATTCGGTTCCGCCCCACAAACACTGCCACGAGTATTTTAAGGTCCCGGCGAAGCGCCGAGCCATCGAGCGATTGTAGTACGCGCCTGAGCGCCCCGCGTCCCCAAATCCAACCGATCCGCTTCTCCTAGCCAACTCGTCCTCACGCCCGAACCGCACTTGGCCGTCATCCTCAGGAGTTCCTTCCGCGACGGAGGATCCCCTCTTTGCCCTGCCGTCAGCCGCGCAGCGCCCACGACGCCCGGCGCCAAGCGCTACCACCGCGCGACGCAAATCATCGCGTCGCCACAATCCCAGCCCGCAGGGGCGGCATAGGTTAGCCCGGTCCGTAAGGGTTGGGAAACAAATCAAAAAAGCCTCCGAGCGCCGGAGGCGGGGCACGTCTTTAGTGTGTGTACTTGTCTCTACCCTATACTCCCGTGTTATCATGCATCGCTGTTCTCTAAAAACATGCCGCCGAAGCGGCCAGGAGGGTGCCGCCAATGCTCACTACCTTGCCCCATGGCCTCCCGATCCCAGTTGATACAACCCCAAGATTTCTAATCGACAATGCGGCGATTAGAAATCGCCGCAACTCTTTCAAAATAAAGGCCCGACGTGATTT
>DASWVE010000098.1:0-9015 GCA_036401315.1 Candidatus Acidiferrales bacterium | reverse complement strand
ACGGGATCGGGGAGCGAGAGAAGCGCGGCGCCGGAAGCGCTTTGGTCGTGGGTGGCCTGGGCGTGGCCGGAGACCATGGTGCCGATCAGGATGCCGATGGCTAGTGTGACGGCGACGAGGAGAGTGGCGAAAATTTTGCGGCGGCGCATCCAGAAATATAATTCCTGAAATTCGATACCCATGGTGCTCCTTTCCTATTATCCCAAGGCGGTGCCGGCGCTGAGCTGTTGGGCGGCGGGAAGCGTTAACGCCGCGAAAGTAGTATAGCACTGTGGGGAAGACGGTCTGATGGGGGTGGTTGCGGGTTGCGCTAGGGGTAATGCGGGGATGGGCACAGGGGTTTGAGGCTGGCGGTGTTTGGGGCTGGGCAAGAAGTTCACATCGAAGAGAGGTCCTTCGTCGCTGCGCTCCTCTGGATGACGGCCAAAAACGGTTTGGGCGGTGATTTGGGATTCGGCGGCGGAGCCGGATGCTTGGTCGGTGCGGCAGCACCGCAAGAGCGGCGTCGGACGAGGGTGTCGCGCCTACGGCGCTGGTTTGAGCTTTGTCGCGCAGGGATTGGCTGTGGGGAATCTAAACCCGCACCCTTTGCTGAGAAGCGCAAAGAGTGCGGCACCCGGAAAGGCGAATCTCGGCGCATTCGGTTCGGCTTGCGGGCAAAAAAAGACGCCGGGCGGTGGTGGGGATTCCGCGGGCGGCGTCTGATTAGGGCTGATGTTTCGGTTTGGGTGCGTTTCGAATTTTTACGACGGCTGAGATTCTTCCTTCATGGCGGCGTCGAAGGCTTCGAGATCGAGTCTGGCGCGTTCGGCTAGATCCTGCGGGGAGCTGACGCCGTCTTCCCAGGCGATGCCGTCGTTGCCGATGGCGTCGATGCCGGGTTCGCCTTTTTTCTGAAGGCGCTTCTCGGCCTTCGAGCGGGCTTTGTCCTGGCGCTTCATTTCCTTCTGCCGTTTCTTAAAGGTGGTGGTCATCAGGTTTCTCTCCTGGGTAGAGGTAGAAAATCAAACTGCGTCTACTGCATCTACGCCGCGTTCGCTGCTTGCGAAAAAAGGAACGCGTTAAAATTTGTTACCAGCGAGGTTCGCGTGGCTGGCGCGCGACGTCGCTATAATCCTCATTCGAAAAACGGCCTTTGCCGCCGCCCTTGTTGTTGCCGCCTTTGCCGCGCGGGCCGCCACTGTTTCCGCCCTTATCGCCGCCGTAGCCGCCGCTATTTCCGCCAGCGTTTCCGCCAGGACGCGGACCACGCGGGGCGCTGCCGGCTTCTTTGGGGCGAGCTTCGTTGACTTTGATATTGCGGCCGCCCATATCTTTGCCATCGAGAGCGGCGATGGCGGCGGCTGCTTCGGCGTCATTGACCATTTCCACGAAACCGAAACCGCGGGCGCGTCCGGTTTCACGATCCATAGCGACGTGAACACGAGCCAGTTGGCCAAACGGTTCAAACAGGGCTTTCAGGTCGGCGGAGGTGGTCTGGAAGCTCATGTTGCCGACAAAGAGGTTTTTCATGCTGTCTCCCTGCAGCCACCGCGAACCCCAATGGCCAAACAAAGCCGAGCACGCAACAGGCGCGAGCGGGGCAATGGGTCTTGCGAACGGAAGCCTAATTGTAACACGAATGTAAAGAGAAGTCGCGGGAGGGCGTGGAGTGGCGAGAGGAGGAAAAGCGGGAGGCGAGGTCGTTGATTGTTGGTGGGAGATTCATCTATTATGCACGGCGTGACGCACGAACCTTTTCGCGTGGTGCAAGAGCCGAGTTCGAATGAGCAGCAAACGGTATTGACGATCAAGGGCGCGATGACATCGTCATCGGCGGCGGCGTTTGTGGAGGCGATTGCGGCGGTGGCTTCGCAGCGGCTGATTTTGGATATGACTGAAGTGCCGTTCGTGGATTCGATGGCGGTGGGTTCGCTGGTGCGGGCGTTTGTGGCGTGCCACAAATCGGGGCGGAAGTTGGCGCTGGTTGGTTTAGGACACCGGGTACAGAACGTGCTGCATTTGACGGGGATTGGGCCGCTTTTTGATGTGTATGCGACGGTGCCGGAAGCGGAAGCGGCGCTGGCTTAAGACACTTTCCTGCATTTATTTCGTTACGAATTCCCTCTCCGGAAATTAAAGAATTTCGGCTGTTTAGAAATAAAAGACGCGCAAACGGGTTCGGATTTAGGGGTATCCTTGTGCCATTGATGGCGTCCGGGGACGTTCGGCTGCCCTCGTTTTTACAACGCAGACATATTTGCTCCGCGAAGGAACGCTTATGAAAACCATCGTGCTGTTCGGGTCGACGGGGATGATCGGTCAACGGATTCAGGCGGAAGCGCTTTCGCGCGGGCATCATGTTACGGCGGTGGTGCGGGAAACTTCGCGGACGGGGGAGCACCGCGCGAATCTGGATTACCGGACGGCGGACATTTTCGATCCGGAGAAGATTGCGGCCGCGGCGGTGGGACATGACGTGGTGGTGAGCGCGTATGGGCCGGGTAAGGGTGATGCGAATCTGGTAGTGAAGGCGGCGCACTCGTTGATCGAAGGGCTGACGCGGGTGGAACCGATCCGATTGATCGCGGTGAGCGGGGCGGGCAGCCTGGAAGTGAAACCGGGCTTGCAGCTGGTGGATACGCCGGATTTCCCGCCGATGTGGAAGCCGGTGGCGCTGGCGCATCGCGAGGCGCTTAAGATTTTTCGGGAGGCGGGGTTCGCGGAGTTCAATTGGACGTTGGTGTGTCCTTCGGCAATTATCGAGCCGGGGGTGCGGACGGGGAAATACCGCACGGCGACGGATCAGTTGATTGTGGACGCGCAGGGTAACAGCAAGATTTCGGCTGAGGATTTTGCGGTGGCGATTGTGGATGAGATCGAGAATCCGAAGTTTGTGGAGCAGAGATTTACTGTTGGGTATTGATGGATAGCGGCCGCGTTTTTTTATCGGCCGAGTGGCGGAATTTGGTGATGTTGAATTACCGCGTGGAGCCGGCGATCTTGGCGCCGTACGTTCCGCGCGGCACAACTGTTGATTCCTTCTCAGGCCATACCTACGTCAGCGTGGTGGCTTTTCAGTTTTTGCGCACAAAGATCTTTGGGGCGGTCCCGGTTCCCTTCCATGTGAATTTCGACGAAGTGAATCTGCGTTTCTATGTGCGGCGGGAAGAGGGCGCCGAAATTCGCCGAGGCGTGGTGTTCGTGAAGGAGATTGTTCCGCGGCGAGCGATTGCGTATATCGCGAGACTTTCGTACGGCGAGAGATACTTCAGCTGTCCGATGCGACATGCCGTCGCATCGGATGCGCATACGGCCACAGCAAAATACGAGTGGAAGCACGAAGGTGAATGGTGCTCCGTGGAAGCTGCGGCGAAAAGCGCGCCGAAGTTGCCGGTCGAGGGGAGCCTGGAGCAATTCATAACCGAGCATTATTGGGGCTATTCGATGAAACGCGGGGGAGGAACCTTGGAATACAAGGTTTCGCATGTTCCGTGGCGGGTGTGGACGGCTGCGGAAGTGAGATTCCAAGGAAATGGGGATCGCTTGTATGGGCAAGGATTCGGACAGGTTCTGAGCGGGAAGCCCGATTCGGCGTTCATCGCCGAAGGCTCGGATATCGAGGTACGGACTCCGCGACTCCTACCCGCAGTAACAGGGCTGTAACCCCTCCTTTACGTTTCTGACCTCTCCCTCGCGCTAGTCTCAGGTGAATTGGGTATTCCGAAACTTTCGCAATCCAGTAGGGTTGGAACAGCGTATGGGGATGTTGGGCAGACTTGGGGTCTTTTCGCTGCCTGCGACTAGCGCCTTGGGAAATCTAGACAGAACTAAGAGTCAGGGCCCGCTTCCCAGCCTGGCCCGGATGAATTCGTTTTATTGAATGCATCGCCTGAAGTGAAAGCAGCCTCCCGGCCGGCTTTGATCTGAAGGGGAAACCACACATGCACTTCTTGCCGGAACAACTGACGGGGCTCCCGGAATCGAGCGACCGACGCGGACGGGTGCGCCGAAATCCATCGGCGATCGCTTATCTGGATGCGGGCGAAGGCAACGGCGGGATTGTGTTGAACGTGAGTGAAACCGGGCTGGCGATCGCGGTGGCGCAGGCGCTGACCGACGATGAGATTCCTCTGCTGAGTTTCCGGTTGCCGCAATTGGACCGGACGTTTCAGGCCGGCGGCGAAGTAGTTTGGCGCAGTGCGTCGAAACGGAGCGCGGGCGTGCGGTTCGTAAATTTGGAAGAACGCGACCGGATGCAGATTCGCAATTGGATTCGGGCGGAAATTGTGGAGGCGGAGCTGAAGACGCCTATCGACCATGGGACCGAACCAAGCGAGAACACGCCGGCGGCGAAGTCGGTGTTGTTGGTGATGCCTTCGCGGGCGGCGCGGAAAGCGGCGCGGGATCAGGAATCGGAAGCGGAGCGGGACCAAGCGCGGGCGGCGGAATTCGATCGCATGTTCCCTTCCGAGGCAGAATTGACGAATTTGGCGGCGACGGCGAGTGCGCCGCGGAACGATACGCCGATCATGGGCGACCACGCGGACGTGGAGCTCGCGGCGGAGGCGTTTTTGGCGTCGCAGGAATTGGAAGCGTCGTTCGGCGATCCACCGACGACGGAAGAGGACGAGACTGGGGAGATTGAAATTCCGGAGGAACCGCCGGCGACAAGCGCGGCGTACGATGCGGCGGCGGGGCATCGAGATTGGCGCGAGGAGTGGGAGCGGTTTCATCTCGAGCGAGAAAATCTGGAGCGAGTGCGATCGAGTGAAGCGATTTTGGAATTGCCGCGGCAGTTTTCGGCGCCTTTGCCGGAAGTTGTAGTTCCCTTGCCCGAAATTCCGGTGGTGGCGACGGCAGCGCAGGATTCGGTTGAGACTGTGGCGGAAATGCCGGCTGAAGCGCCCGCGCGGAAGGCTGAGGTGCGCGGCGGCGACAGTGTTTTGGGTTGGTACCAAGCGCCGAAGGCGACGGAGCGGAGCGCCGGCGCCGCGATGGCGGAGGCTTCCGCTACTGCGGCAGGCACGACGGCTCCGCGGAAGATTGAGAATTCTCCGCAGACCGAAAAGAATTTACTGAGCATTGCGGCGCTGTGCACGATGCTGGTTTTGATGTGCTTTATTTTGGGGTACGCGATCCAGCCGGGATCGTTTCGGTTTTCGTCGTTGAAGCGGGATGCGAGTTCAGCGGAAGTGACGAGCACGCCGGCGCCGGTGGTGGCGGCTCCGGTAGAGACACAAACTCAGACGGATCTTGGAAATACGGCGTCGACTCCAACCGAAACAAATGGTGTGGCAGCATCGCCCGCGCCGGCGGCACATGACGGCGAAGCTGCGCCGCTGGTGGCGAAGCGGGTGACTCCAAACGATGAGCATTCAGCGCCGACGGTTACATCGCCGGCGCGGGCCGCCGCGGAGGCAAACCCGACGACATCAACGACGAATAACGATGCGGCGGTCCGTAGTCAGCTGGCGCAACCGCCGGCGCCTTCTGTATCGGTGGTTCCCAATGCGACGCCGAACGGAGCGACAGCTGCGCCCGATGGCGGGAGTTCTTCCGTGACGATCGTCGCGCCCGTGCCGGTTTCATTTTTTCCGGTGACGGCGCCGGCGGCGGGAAGTCCGGCGAAGTTGATGCAACTGCCGGAAGAAACGGTGGCCGAGACGCACGATATTTTAATTCGCTCGCACCAATTTCTTTTTGTTCCGGCGCTGCCAGGGCCGGAAGCGACGCATGAATTGCAGCGGGTGCATCTGGGCGACCGAATCGCGAAGGCGGAGCCGGCGTATCCGCCGCAGAGTTTAGAAAGATTTAAGGGTAGTTCAATTCATTTGCGGTCGACGATCAACGCGGACGGCAGCGTGGCGGATGTGCAGGCGATCAGCGGGCCGACGTCTTTGATACCGGCGGCGGTGAATGCCGTGCGGCAATGGCGCTATAAGCCTACGGATATTGATGGGAAGGCGATTGCGATTGAAGAAGACATTGTGATTGAATTGCGGCCCAGCCATTCGTAGATTTTTTTTAGGGAATGTGCGGGATTTCGCGGGACAGTGTGCAAAATTTTGGTAATGAGAATTTACCGGGGACGTACACGGATTACCGGAGAGCTTCAGGGCAAGAAAAAGAGAAGAATGCGGGCACGGAGGATGACATGAAAACGATGAAGGGCGGGATGTTGCTGGCGATTGTGGGATTGGCCGCAGCAAGCTTGATGAGTCCGGCGACGCGAGCGGACGATACGGCGACGAAGCAAACGAACGTGACGCTTTCTTCGGCGGAACAGGTGCCGGGGTCGGTGCTGGCGGCCGGAACTTATATTTTCAAGCAGACCGGGGCGCAGTCGGGCTGGGCGATTATTCAGGTGTACAGCAACGACGGTTCGGCGTTGATGACGACGATTCTGGCGTATCCGAATCCGAAGGTGGCTTCGAACGGGCAGAATTTCGTGACGTATCCGGCGAACGGGTCGGGGACGATTCCGGCGATGGAAGGAATCATATTCACCGGCGATTCGACGGTGGAGCAGTTTGCGTATCCGCGGACCGCGGCGGATCAGATTGGAGCGGCGAATCACACGCGGATTCCGACGACGGGAACGGATGATGCGTATCCGAGCGCGTTGCCGGAAGCGGCGACGTCGTGGTCGGCGCCGGTGACGACGAATAATTATGCGGCGGATACATCGACTATGAACCAGCCAGCTGCGGATGGTTCGACGATGGCGGCGAATCGGGCGCAGAAATTGCCGGCTACGGCTAGCCCGCTGCCTTTGATTGGGTTGATTGGATTGTTCTCGATTGTGGGGATTGTAATTCTGCGGAAGGCGCTTTCGGTTTCGTAAGTTTGGTGCGCCGATTTGGGCGGAATTCTGGCGCTACGGTTTCTGGTGCCAGAATTCCGCATTTCTGCGCAAGCAGAGTTTCGGAGATGAAAAAACGAGTTGCAGGAATTGCGATGCAGGTGCGTGGTTGGCTGGCCGGGCCAGCCGACGCCGCTGGGTTCGTGCGTCAAAATCGAGCGGCCCTGCGAAGCGTTGAGATGTTTCTGTGGGTCGTAGCGATTGCGACGATCGGATATTGCTCGGTGGCGTACGCGGGCGCGGCGATGCATCAGCATCGCGAGAAGGCGGCTTTAGAGTCGAGCAGTTCCGCAGTTCCCTCCTCTGATTCTGGGGCGACATTGGTGACGGCGGTTCCATCGAAGAGCCCTGAGGATTATGGTGTTTTGGGCGTGGTGGAGATTCCGCGGCTGAATATTTCTTCGGTGGTGGAAGAGGGCGTGGATTCGTCGACGTTGTGGGAGGCGGTGGGACATATTCCGGGGACGGCGATGCCGGGACAGAATGGAAATTCGGCGTTGGCGGCGCATCGGGATACTTATTTTCGAGAACTTGGCGATGTAGTGGTGGGCGATGAGATTGTGTTTCGGTCGGCCACGGAGCGGTTTCGGTATCGAGTGGAGTCGACGAACATTGTGGATGCTTCGGCGACGGATGCGTTACCGGATTCTTCGGGGCCGACTTTGAGTTTAGTGACGTGCTATCCGTTTCACTATGTTGGTCCGGCGCCGAAGAGATTTATTGTGGTGGCGAGGGCGGAAGTTGCTGAGGAAAACGGTGGTCAGTAGTTTTTTCTTCTTTGGTTTTTCCTTCCTGGTTGGATCCGCGTTTAAATTTTCCGGTTAAGACTGTTAGCGTGCGGAGCTGGCGCGATGGGTGTGTCGCACCTCCGGTGCTCGGGATGCACGTCGTACGGGCAACCTCTTCTATGTTAGGGCGGCGCTTGAACCCCTGACCGAGGCTAGCGTCGCGCTAAGTCTCTAAAGGCGGCGGCAAGCCGCCGCACTCCAAGGTAGGCTGGTGCGGGCTGCGCATTCGCGCGACGGGTCGACGCGACGCGATTGCGCTGGCAAAGCAGGCAAGTTCGGGGGCGCATCAGGATCGATTCGGGCTGGGCGAGAATGCTTCGGTGGCTAGGCGGGTTTGCGGGCGGCTATCCAGAGTGAATCGCTGGTGGGGAGGGTATCGGCGAGGGGGCGCGGGAGCGGTTCGAGGCCAGCGCGGCGGAGCATTTTCGCCAGGGAATCGGGAGTGAAATAATTGCAGTGGGCGGGGATGTGGAAGCCGCACCAATCGAGGCCCATGACCGTGCGATTCCAACTGGCGAAGTTGGGAGTTTTGAGGACGGTGACGCCGCCGGGTTTGAGTAGGCGATGCGCGGCCTGGAGGCCGGCGAGCGGTTGCCATTCGTGTTCGATGTAGCCGAATTGGGTGACGACGTCGAATTGGGCGGCGGGAAATTTTTCGTTGGCGACTTCGGTGAGGGGGCCTTCTTTTATTTTGGCGGAGTCGATTTTCTGGCGGGCGCGTTCGGCGAGGCGAGGACTGAGCTCGATGCCGGAGACATCGAACTGTTGCGCGGCGCGGGCGAGGAAGCTGCCGTCGCCGCAGCCGAAGTCGATCAGTTTGCCGGAATCTTTCCAGCGGGTCGTTTGGTTGAGGAGGCGCTGGTTGGTTTCGGGGCGGGATTTTTTGACGAGGTTGGAAAGCGCGAGGACGAGCGGATGTTTTTGGGTGCGGCGGGCAGTTTCTTTTTCGTAGTCGTCGATCCAGTCGTGATCGTCGCGTTGGGTTTCGTAGTTCATTTGGCCGTCGAGGAAGACCATTTGGCATTGGTCGCAGCGAACGATGGTCCAGCCGTCGCGTTGGTAGAGGCGATGGCGTGGGAGGGCGTCGCAGAGTGGGCAGGGACGGGTGATGGTGCGGTGATCGGGGGCGGAGGCTGGCGCGGTTTGTTGGGCAGAAATTGGCGCGACCATGGCAGAGGTGAAGTTACACGAATGGGTGGCGGGAGTTCAATGTTGGGCGTTCGGAGTGGAAGGCGGGGCGAGGTCGTCGTTGACATGGTGCTTGGACTTTACGAAGGCTTGCGCCAGAAGGCGGCGCAAAAGGAAATGCGTCGAAGGCGTTTTTTTTCCCCGGCCCTTACGGGCCGGGCTAACTTATGTCGCCCCTACGGGGCTAGTTTGGTG
>DASWVE010000097.1:0-5841 GCA_036401315.1 Candidatus Acidiferrales bacterium | reverse complement strand
TTGGCCTGCTGTAGTGAGGCAATCATTTTGAGCTGATTCCGTGATGCTACTTGTCCTAGGGCCTTACATCCGCAATGCCCTTCCTCGCTTTGGTTCTTCGGTTCCTATTAGTTGATACGGATGCAATCGGCCGGTTGTTTCAAAACTCTACGTGCTCTACGCGTTTAGATGCAAAACGGATGTATTGGGGAGCACGCGCTCGAATAATAAAGCACGCGAAATTCCATCCCGATGATTGCGAGATGAAAATTCCCTACACCCTTCCCGATTCGCGCGACGCGGCGAGAATGCGGACTAGAACTTGTAGACGATCCCAGCCGAGGCCATCGGGCTGAACTGGAACGTGCCGAAGAAATGTGTGGCGACACCATCGACCGAGAGTCGAATTGCCATGTGGCGATGGTGGCCGTTGAGGTCGACGCCGCCGCCGAGGGCTCCGGCGACCGTGCCTTGTCCGCCATAAGGAATTTTAGGCGTGATGTAGGCGCCGCCGAACAGCGCGTGGGCCCAGAGATCGATACCACCGGGTTTGATCCAGCGAACCCGCGGGCCGACGCCGCCAAACGTGAGCCAGGAATTGATGCCGGGCTGGCTGCCGTAGGTCGCGAAAATTTCGGCGTCAGGACCGATGCGGTCGCGATACCAGTAGACGAAGGAGCCGTTGAAGCCGTTCATGTTGGAAGTAATGCCGGGAACTTCGTAAAAGCGGAAGAAGGTGTAGCCGGCGGCAACGTCGTAGCTATATTTTTCGAAGACGCCCTGAACGGCCTGCGGCGCGGGTTCGGGTTCCGGCGTGGGCAACGGAGCGACGGGCGCGAGCGAAGCAAATGGTCCGGGCCGCACGGGCGTCGCGGCTGGGAGCGCGAACGACGGCGAACTGATGGCGGCGGCTGGAGTTACGCCGAACGCCGGCGCGGCAAAAGAGACTTGTGAAAAATTGTTCTGCGCAGAGGTAGAGAGCGCTGCGAGCAGAAGTGTGCCGAAAAGGATAGAAAGTTGTTTCATCGCCTAGTTCCCCCCAGGACGAAGGAGTGCAGATAGGACTGCTGTAGCAATGGTGAAGCAGAGGTAAAGGTTGTGTCTATTGGGTTAATCGAACGTGCTGCGAGGGAGATACCTGTTCGCCCGGACAGGAATTGGGCAGTGAGAATTTCGTGATTTTTGTGCGGCCGGGGCCTTCCGGACAGGCCGCGAACCGCGAAGCACCCGCCTTTCCGGGTGCCGCACTCTTTGCCGCCTTCGCGAAGAGTGCGGGTTTAGATCCACGCGATCATCATTTGTAAAATCTTCGGAAGATCTCGCCCAAAGACGCGAAGCGCGAGGCCCACACGCAAAAAACATCGCGAAGCCTCGCCAACCGCATCCGCGCCCAAATCACCTTGGAGTGCGGCGGCTTGCCGCCGCCTTTGACCAAGCCCCCCTCGCCACCAAATGCCCCAGCGCAAAGCGCCGCCCAAATCGCTGCCTAACGCCGGGTCTCAGACCCGCCCGCCTCCGCGCCAGAGCCGCCCATGCAGTGCGCGCTTCGGTGAACGAAGTGAATGTCCCTTGACTCCCGAACCCGTTTTGCTATTCTTCCGTTGCTGCTTCACAGCAGCGCTTATCCAGAGTGGCAGAGGGGACAGGCCCTACGAAGCCACAGCAACCTGGCGCGGTCGCCAAGGTGCTAATTCCTGCCCGATGGGGAGAGATAAGATCCTCGATCAACCGGGTTCCCGGTTATTGAAGATTCAACTCCCAACTTAAGTCGAGCGAAGCTGCATCCGCATATGCGGAATGCGAGCTTATAAGAAGAAGCACATCCATTGGCTTTTTGGAGGCCAATGGGAAGCGTTTATTCGGCGGCGGGAGTTCCGCATTTGCGGAGCTTTTTCGGCGGTGATGACGCACAGGTGAAGGCGGAAGCTTATCTTGGGAGGAGTTTCGTTCATGGCGGAAGTCGCGGGACATCATTCAGCGCACCGTAAAGCTGCAAGCGGCGACTCGCGCGAGATCGCAGTAGTCAAGATCGGCGGATCGATCTTGACCACGGGCGCGGCTTACCGGCGCGCGGCGGTTTTCGTGCGGAGTCTGCTGAAGGCGCATCCGACCGAGCGTTTTGTGGTGGTGGTTTCGGCGCAGGAAGGCGCGACGGATTCGCTGGAACGCGCGGCGAAGAAAATTCAAGCGAAGCCGAATACGGCTGCGCAGGATTTGTTGTGGTCGACGGGCGAGATTCGTTCGGTCGCGCTGCTGGCGCTCCACTTGGAGGCGCTGGGCGTTGCGGCGGCTCCGCTGAATATTCATGAAGCGGGCTTGCTGCTGCCGGAGACCGACCGCCAGGCGGGACGGATTCATCTCCACGGCGGAAGACTGTCGGGCGTTCTCGCGGATTTTCGAGTGGCGGTCGTGCCCGGATTTTTCGCGACCAATGCGGCGAGCCAGATCGTCTCGCTGGGCCGCGGCGGCTCGGATTTAACAGCGGTGCTGCTGGCGGAAGGTTTGCGGGCCTGTCGCTGTGAATTGATCAAAGATGTTCCGGGATATTTTACTTCCGACCCGCATAAAGACTCCGCCGCGCGACACATTCCCTTCCTGAGTTTCGAACAAGCGATTTCGATGGCGGCCGAAGGCTGCAATCTGGTGCAGCGCCAGGCGATCGAAGCGGCGGCGCGATGCGGCCTGCCGCTGGTGATTCGCAGCGTGCGGAAGAATTCGACGGTGAGCCGGATTGCGCAGGCGCTGGTCGAGGCGGAACGGTTTGACGGCGAAGCAAACGCGGTGGGCGCAAATCGCTAACGCGACTTTTCACGCGTGATGACGGGCGACGAGATTGTTTTGATTTTGGAATTGAGACTATTTTTACTGAGGAGCACTAACATGAAATTTGCGACGAAAACGATACACGCCGGACAGCCTTCCGAGCCGGAGACCGGCGCGCTGATCGCTCCGATCTTTCAGACCTCGACCTACGAGCAGGACGGGCCGGGCGAAGACCGCGGATTTAATTATTCGCGGACAAATAATCCGACGCGGCAGCGGCTCGAGACGATCCTCGCCGAGTTGGAAGGTGTGCAGTATGCCGCGGTTTTTGCGTCCGGCCTCGCGGCGGAAAACGCAGTCCTGCAGGCGTATCTGCGCCCCGGCGACGAAATCGTGATTCCGACCGACGTCTACGGCGGCACCTACCGCATTTTGAACAAGGTCTACCAGCCGATTGGCGTCACGGTGAAACAGCTGGACGTTTCGGATCTGGACGCGCTGGAAAAGGCGATCACGCCGAAAACGAAACTGGTGTGGATCGAGACGCCGACGAATCCGCGTTTGCTAATTTACGACATCGTGGAGACGGTGCGGCTGGCGCATGCGAAGGGCGCGCTGGTGGTGGTCGACAATACTTTCGCGACTCCGTATTTCCAGCAGCCGTTCGAGCTGGGCGCGGACATCGTGGTGCACAGCGTGACGAAGTATCTCGGCGGACACTCGGACACGATCCAAGGCGCGGCCATGGCCAAGGATTTGAAGATTTTCGAGCCGATCAAATTCTTGCAGAACGCGACCGGCGCGGTGCCTTCGCCGTTTGATTGTTGGCTGACGCTGCGCGGCCTGAAAACACTGGAACTGCGCATGGAGCGCCACGCGGAAAATGCGACGGCGATCGCGAATGCGCTGCACGGGCATCCGCTGGTGCGGCAAGTTTACTTCCCTGGCCTGCCGGAACATCCGGGGCACACAATTGCAAAAAAGCAAATGACGGGATTCGGCGGAATGGTTTCGTTCGAGATCGACGGCACGGTCGACGACGTGGTCTCGTTCGTGAAATCGCGGCGATATTTCACGCTGGCGGAAAGTTTGGGCGGAGTGAAATCACTGCTGTGCCATCCGGCGACGATGACCCATGCGTCGATTCCGGCGGAGGCGCGAGCGCAGCTGGGTTTGGCGGACACGCTGATTCGCCTGTCACCCGGCTGCGAGAATTCGAAGGACCTGGTGGAGGATTTGCTCGAAGGCCTTGCCCAACTGGAACAGGAGCGGAAATCCGGGAAGGCGGTGGCGGCCAGTGCCCAGTAAAATTGAGGAAGTGGCAGCGCTAACGAGCCCGGGAACGTACGTGCATTCCAAAGCAAAAATCGAAGTAGGAATTCTGGGCGCGACCGGAACCGTCGGGCAGCAATTTATTGCGCTGCTCGCGGGACATCCGTGGTTCCGCACCACCTGGCTCGCGGCGAGCGAGCGGTCGGCTGGAAAACGCTATGGAGATTTGGCGTGGCGCTTAGCCACGGAGGTCCCTGGCGAAGCGGCGAAGCTGTGCGTAGAGGAGTTGCAACCCGGAGTAGGGCCGAAGCTCGTCTTTTCGGCGCTGGATTCTTCGATCGCCGGACAGGCCGAATCGGATTTTGCGGCGGCGGGACATATCGTGTTGAGCAATTCGCGTAATCACCGCATGGATCCGCTGGTGCCGCTGCTGATTCCGGAAATAAATCCGGGACATCTGGCGTTGCTCGACGCGCAGCGAAAAAAAGAAAACCGGCGCGGCGCGATTGTGACCAACCCGAACTGTTCGACCATGTTTTTGTCGATCGCACTCGCGGCGTTGCGGAAATTTGGGCCGAAGCGGGTGCTGGTGACGACTTTGCAGGCGCTATCGGGCGCCGGATATCCCGGAGTCGCTTCTTTGGATGCGACCGCGAACGTAATTCCCTTCATCGACGGCGAAGAAGAAAAAATCGAGTCGGAGACGCGGAAAATTCTGGGCGAGATGCATGGCAACGGAGTGACGCCGCACCCGATGACGCTGAGCGCGACGACCACGCGGGTGCCGGTAGTGAATGGGCATACCGAGGCGATTTCGGTGGAATTTGAGAACACAGTCACGCGCGAAGAAATCCTGGAAGCGTTCAA
The DNA here is from genome assembly GCA_036401315.1 of Candidatus Acidiferrales bacterium. Taxonomy (GTDB): domain Bacteria; phylum Acidobacteriota; class Terriglobia; order Acidiferrales; family UBA7541; genus Palsa-295. The sequence goes on along the minus strand of DASWVE010000097.1, from coordinate 960 downwards.
GAATTTTTCGGGCGAGCCGCAAGAACTGCGGCTTCCGAGCGCGCCGCCGAAACCGATTATTTATCTCGAAGGCGTGAACCGCCCGCAGCCGCGGCTGGACGTGGAGCGCGACGGCGGAATGGTGGTGCATGTCGGGCGTCTGCGTCCGTGCGCGGTGCTGGGACATAAATTTGTAATCCTGGGGCACAACACCATTCGCGGGGCGGCCGGCGCGGCGATTTTGAATGCGGAATTGATGATGGCGAAAAACCTGCTGAGCTGAATCAGCGGGAGTGCGGCGCGGGCTCTTTGGCCAGGCCCGCCAGGATTTGGTTGAAGTGCTTCAGTTGCATTTCCAAGACCGCGAGAATCGGCGCGGCCCCGTCGGTAGTTCCTAATTTTCCCAGCATTTCGAGCTGATGCGCGGAGGTGTGCGCGTCCTTGGGCGTGAAATTCCCTACGGAGCCCTTCAGCGAGTGCGCGGCGCGCTGCAGCGCCAGCCCGTCGGCGTTTTGGATCGCGACGCGGATCTCGTCCACGAACTTGGGGCACTCCTTCAGGAAAATTTCGGCTAGTTCGCGAACCAGTTCAGCGTCGCCATCGAAGCGGGCCAGGATTTCGGATTCTTCGAGTCGAGTCACGGGAGTCTCCTGAGAATTGATGGATTCGGATTCATCGGCCGAGGAAGGCGGCGTGCTGCCGCGCAGACGAGCGACCACCGCTTGAATAATTTTTTCGAGGTCGGGCGGATGGATGGGCTTGGAAATGTAGTCGTCCATGCCGCCGGCAAGATAGCGTTCGCGATCGCCCTTCATCGCGTGCGCCGTCATGGCCACGATCGGAATGTGCAGGGCCGGAAGGTTTTCGGCATTCGGTTTGGAATTGAGTTCGGAATTGAGAGCGATTTCGCGGGCGCGGATGTAGGCCGTGGCCTGCAGCCCGTCCATGACCGGCATCTGAATGTCCATCAGGATCAGGTCG
>DASWVE010000096.1:0-15655 GCA_036401315.1 Candidatus Acidiferrales bacterium | reverse complement strand
ACTGGGCGAACTCTCTTTCGTTCTGAAATCGTTTGGCGCGGCGACTCAGAATCTTCCAGCCGTTGTCGGCATTCGAGTCGGTGGCCGGAACGATGAGGCCTTGCGCCTCAAGCCACGCCCAAGCCTCGACTAATGCGACCTCGACCTGATCTTTTCGGCCTTGGGCATAGGGAGGCTGTCCTGGGTTCAGTGAAATGGGCCAAAGCTCGGCGTTCAATGTTCTGGGATTGAACATCGACCGATGGAAACTCCGTTTCTGCAGTAAGAAGAGAATCTTGGCTCCGAGTTCCTCAGGTTCAAGATCCAAGAGCGTATCGGGATCAGCGAAAATCTGTTTCAGCTCATGCATTTTGTGCCGTTAGCGCACCGCGCAATCGAGCGCACTGATCACTTTTCTTTTGTCCTTGTGGGAAATACCGTTTACACCGATCGGCCGATTCCTTGAGCACACCAGTCGTTCAGCTGGCAAGGCAACGAGTTTTGGAGCGTCCTGCCACACATCTGAATAGAGAACCAACTCGCTCCCCTTCGAGAGGCCCGTGCGAAGGGTCTCGAACATGTCCGGACCCACAAAACCCACAATTAAGCCGCTTCCGTCGCTCAGTTTCTGAATTTCGAAATCGTACAAGTGACCATATCTTTCTATTTCCACTTTGACGATCGGATACACACTCAATGCGGGCCCCTCAGCAAAACCGTACGAGTTAACAGGAATTTCTAGAAAGGTCTTGGCCGATTCTGCGTCTAGGATCGGCTCGACATGATTCTGACGCCGCAATTCCGAGATGTCTCGCGCGGACTGAGTAATCCGAAGTGTATTGTCACTCTTGTCCGCAGAAAGTGGGGCGCTGGATGGCTTCGCGCTCGGTGACGAAGAGTCTGTCTGCCGATGTTCAGCATCCGTCGGCTTTTCTAGCCCGAGAAGTCTCCGCCCTTCTGGGACGGTCCAAGTCGCCACGATCCCCAGGAGCGCTACTATGAAGGTTAAGATCGCTACTTTCTCGGTCAAATTGAGCGGCGGCTTCTCGAGCGATGTAGCTGGACCCTTCGTGAAACGAAGGGCACGCTCATCATAAGAGTATCTAATTGGCGAGATCGAAAGGGAGCCGCGGATTCGGAATCCAAGCAACCCTGCAAACCTAATGCCTTGGTCCTTTCCGAAGGTCCGCGCTACTTCATCCGGCAGATACAAGTCAACTTTAGCCCACCCGCCGGTCGTCGCCCGGCGGTATATGACCCATTCGTTTTTGAACGCCCTACGGGGCGGGCTATCGCCGATGTCCACCGCAATCCATCCGAAAGTTTTACTGTTCTTTCCCTCATTAGGTTCCAAACTGACCTTCGCGTAAACATAGGAGTCCGGCGATAGCTTTACGCTGAACTCGACACGGTTCCACTGTCTTCTTGACTCGGAAACGTCGTAATCAAGTGCGTCTTGCAGCTCTAACCTGAAACAGCCAGGACGGTCCTGCAACCGTGTAGCTTCCACGCCCGGCTTATCGGCCGATACAAGCCTCCAGCCGTTAGTTAGCGGACCCCCAGGGAGATAGTCGAAAGCTACTACTTCCTGCCCAAGCCTGTTCGGTCCCCGATGTAAGAAGCCCTGAACTAACGCGATTGAGTGCTTAAGGGCGTAAGCGATTCTTGGAAGAAGCGCAAAGAATGCGACCGCTCCGAAACCGTCGAACAGCCACTTGTAATTCTCCCGAAGCCAATTCATCGCCGGTGATTCTACCATCTTGGTAATTTACCGTGAGATTTAGTGCTGACCGGATGGGCGAGCATCGGCTAGGTACTGGCGATTCTCAAAACTTGTCTTAAACGCTAGGCTTTTTTCCCCGCGTCCGGTCCGAATATGTCCCACTTTCCCTTTCTTCTGCGCGCCTTGCCTTCCATGTGCAAGTAATTCGCCTCTCCAATGGTGAAGCTCTCACGCGGATTCCCAGGCTGCGACTCTCTTTTCACCTTCTCGGATAACTTGCGAAGCGCCTCTTGCAGCTCCGGGCTAACCTCTTTCTGTTTCTCCTTCCATTCTCGCCACCCTGTCATGTACGTGTCCCACAATCGTGTGACAAGAAAGCTAGTGTCTTCCGGCGGATGGGCTGCGAAGCGATGGAGACCGCTTCGCTTTATTTTTTCGGGAAGGGCAGAATAAAAGGCGTCCAGCTTCGCGAGATCAGCTTTCAATTCATCGGATCGCACGAACGTCTGATTCGAACGCATAAACAAGGGCACCGCTTGCTCGTGCAGCCAGTCTTTCGACGTAAATATTTTGCAAAACGGCAGGTAATATAGGTACGCCATGTCGACTTTGTTACTGGGGCGGTCTCGCGAGATGAGGTCGGAAGCCAGTCCAAAATAGAAGAATAGTTCGACAGAGTACAGGAATCTGAAATAGGGCGCGAACTCGCTGATTTGTGGCGTCCCGTTGGCTCGAAACCGCTCAAGGATCTTGCCTTGCGCCTCAGGCAGGACGCCAAAGAGGTTCATTCCGAGCCGCAAACTGCTTTCTCGATCCTTCGCCTCGATGATTTCGTCGGCTCTCGCTTTGACTGCTTCAAAGTCTTTGAGACTTTTACCACCGAGGAAGTGGTTTCTGAAGAACCGGTATGGCTGTTCATAGTCCGAGATAGCGAGGGCACCTCTCCACCTCGTTGCGACGTTTCTTTCTGCTCCGAGGAAGTCGCGTCTTTGCCAGCGGTGCAAAGCCTCATCTTCTGGAGACTGCGAAAACATGACCCCCTTCTGCCCATTCAAGGTAACTGGCTTGCCGCCCGCCAAGACGCCTCGCCCATCCATCGCTACCGTATCCCAGCCGAAGAGTTCTGCTAGCCCAAGGCGATGATGGTGAGCGTTCGGGTACGCTTCTCGGTCCGGTGTCTTGAGGGCGATGTCGCCGACAACGTCCTCGGACTTTTTCCCTTTCCTGACCTGCTTCTCTAAGTCCGCCAGCGTTTCGATAAAAAACAGCGGAGTGAGATTGCTCTGAAAGAAGTTATCAAGCCAAACGGCTTCGTCGGCGCTGAGGGATTGAAGCGCTGACTTATCAAAAATGATAATCGGTCCGCGCACAACTATATCGTAGCAGCGGAGCCCCAACTTTGCTGGATGGCTCTTACTACAGCTTCGAGGTATCCATATTGATTTCGCCGCGCAGGGCGCGGTGTTCTACTTCGCTCTTGCTTAGTTCCCAGGTTTTGACCAGCCAGAAGATACCGAACGAGACCACGCCGGCGGCTTCCGCCCAGAAAATGCCTTGGGGCAGGCCCGCAACTTTGAAGAGCAGAATCGCTCCGAACGGGGACGCGGCCATGACGATGGCCAGCACGCGATAGGTGTGTTTGAAACGTGCGATCACTTTGTCGCGGTTCGGAATTTCCGGCATGAATTTCAGGGTCTTGCCGGAACAGATCCAAATGACCAGGCCGATGAGAATAAAAAAGGTGACGGCCGCGATGTAATGCACATGTTTCCAGGTGGGTGGTCCGTGCACCCAGGGCATGGGATTGGTCGCCACCACCACCGCCAAAATTCCAGCGATGGTCAGCAGCACGTTTTCCTGTTTGCTGAACCCTTTGACCAAATACAGGCCCACGCCGATGGCAGAAAGGAAGCCGACGAACCAGTTGCGCATCGGCCCTTCGCCGGTGGGCAGGGCCGGCAGCGGAAGCGGCGGATGTTGGGAATCTACTCCGCATTGCCCGCAAATGTTCAGGTGCGCGTCCATGCAGGTGGGGGTCGCGTGATAGTAGGCGCTCATCGAATCGGCCTGCGGAAGATGGTAGAAAATGCACCCGCCCCACCACAGCAGGAACGGAAACACGATGCCGATGACGCCAATGCCCACGCGCAAACTCAGGAACGTCATCATCATTTGTTTTTGAATGTCGGTCAGTTGCATGTTGACCTCCGGTGATGTGCTGCGCGAATTGCTTGGGCCCTGCCGCGGATTTCCGGGGATGGTGTGTACTGCTCGGTAAGCTGCCGGGATGTTATCATGCATCGCCGCTGTGTCTAGTCCACACTGCGGCAACGGTAGGGAGCGGGCGACAACGGCGAAGGCCAGGGCGATTGAAGCAGGTCCCTCGCTGCGCTTCGGGATGACAGCGAAAAGATGAGGCAACGGCAACGGCAACGGCAACGGCGACGGCGACGGCGACGGACGGCGAGGGCCGGACAAGAAGATGAGATCGAAGAGAGGTCCTTCGTCGCGAAAGGCGCTCCTCTGGATGACGGCCAAGGGCGGGTGGGTGCCGGGTTGTGTTGGGAGGCAGAGCCGGATGCATTTTTGATAACGGAAAAGGAGGCGACGACTATTTCTAATCGACACAGCGGCGATTAGAAATAGCACCTAAACCACTTAGAAACAGTAGCTTAACTGATTTCTAATCGACAATTATTTGGTAACCTTTTTACCCAAGTGCCGCTTGGTCGCGGCTCGCGGAGTTTAGGTTACGGGTTGAGACTCGGTTGTGGATTTAGTGGACTGCGACGGCGTGGCGATGGCTTGCGGGGTTAGCGGGAGGCGGGCGATCACGACCAGGCCGCCTTGGGGGTCGTTTTCGGCTTTGACTTGGCCGCCGTGGAGGCGGATGGCGCGGTCGGCGATGGAGAGGCCCAGGCCGGCGCCGCCGGAGGAGCGTTCGCGGGAATCTCCGACGCGGTAGAACGGCGTGAAAATGTCGGCGAGGAATTGCGGGGGCACGCCGATGCCGTGATCGCGAACGCGGATGACGGCTTCGCCGGCGAATGAATTGTGTTCGTGGGTCAGGCTGACTTCGACGTTGGTGCCGTCGGGCGTGTAGCGCAGGGCGTTGCGGATCACGTTTTCAATGGCGCTGCGAAGAAGTTCGCGCTTGCCGGTGGCGGTGCAGGGGTCGGCGGAGGTGACGTCGACGCTGCGGTTACGGCTGCGGGCTTCGAAGTCGGCGTCGAGCGCGACTTCGCGGACCAGCAGATCGAGCGCGAAAGGCTCGGGGTCCATCATCTCGGTGCCGGCTTCCAGGCGGCTGAGGTGCAGCAGGCTGCCGATGAGTTCGTTGAGGCGCTCGCATTCGAGTTCGATGCGGTCGAGCGCGGCGTTGGGCGTGCGGTCGGCGGAGCGGCGGGCGATGCCCAGCGCGACGCTGAGGCGCGCGAGCGGCGAACGCAGCTCGTGCGAAATATCGGTGATCAGGCGGCGCTGAGAGGCCATCAGCGATTCGATCTGCTCGGCCATGTGATTGAAATCGCGGCCGAGCTGGGCGACTTCGTCCTGCTTGCCGGTGACCGAATCGCCGACGCGGGCGTCGAGCCCGCCATCGGCAAGTCGGTGCGTGGCGATGCTGAGCTCGCGGACCGGCTTGGTGATGGAGCGCGCCAGCCAGAAACAGCCGAAGCCGCCGATGAGCACCACGGCGAGCCCGCGGATGATTTGAACTCCGAGGGGAGCCTGCAGCACGCTGGCGACGGAAGGAATTTTAGTTTCGGAGACGAAGACGTAGCGATTGCCGACGGAATCAGTGGTGCGTTTGGCGACGAACTGGTTGCCGTGAGAGACCAGATATTTCGGATCGTTGGTCTGCAAGGCGCTTTGGGCCAGGCCTTCGGCTTCGACCGGGGCGGGTTGGGAGAGAATTTCTTTTCCTTCGTCGTCGAAGAGGTAGGCCTGCCAGTGCAGGGTCTGCTGCAATGAGCCGAGGTAATCGGCGAGGGCTCCCATGCCGTGGTCTTGCAAAAGATCGGCGGCGCGGGCGGCGACCAGAGACGTTAGAGTTTTATCGAACTGCTCGTTGCGGTTGGAATTGAACTGGTCGCGGGTGGTCATCACCGAAAAAATCAGGGTGCCGCTGACCAGAATCATGGCCAGCCAGAACCACAGGAAAATTTTCAGGTACAGGCTCTGCATTTCAACCTACCGGCTTTTCGTTTTCACCGGAACCACAAAAATATAACCGATACCACGGACGGCGCGGATGCGATCGCTGCCGTCGGCGGCCTTGCCCAGTTTTTTGCGCAGGTTGCTGACGTGCACGTCGATGCTGCGATCTTCGGGAGCGGAATCGCGGCCGAGGATCTGCTTGACGATTTCCTCGCGCTCGAGGACTTTCACCGGATTCTTCATGAAGAAAGCGAGGAGATCGAATTCGACGGAAGTGAGATCGATTTCGCGGTGGCCGCGACGGACGGTGCGGGCGCTTTCGTCGAGTTCTATATCACTGAGCGTAATCTGCCGCGGGCCTTCGGGTTCGGCTTCGCGAGCGGGCGCCGAGCTGCGGCGGAGGACGGCCTGGATGCGGGCGGCGAGTTCGCGCGGGTTGAACGGTTTGGCCAGGTAATCGTCGGCGCCGATTTCGAGGCCCAGGATGCGGTCGATGTCTTCGTCGCGGGCGGTGAGCATGATGATGGGCATGGCGGATTTGGCGCGGATCTGGCGGAGGACTTCGAACCCGCGAATGCCGGGAAGCATGACGTCGAGGATCAGCAGGGAATAGTTGCCCTGGAGGGCGCGGTCGACTCCTTGGACGCCGTCGTAAACGGCATCGACGTCGAAACCTTCGGGCTGCAGGTATTCGGCGAGGAGCTCGCAGAGTTCGAGATCGTCGTCGACGACGAGGATGCGGGGGATGGGGCGGTCGGCGATGCGTTCGGTGGAGGTGGTTTGGATCATGGGTGCGAGCTTGGTGGATTTTAAGCCTTTCGGATGGATTGATGGGGGAAAAGTTTGCGGTGCTGCACTCCAAGAGTTTCTCGGACGGTTGGCGTTTAGTGGATCGTGCGATGTTTGCAAAATTTGAATCTAAACCCGCACCCTTTGCTCAAAAGAAAAACGCAAAGAGTGCGGCACCCGGAAAAGCGAGTTTGCGCCGGAGCTCGACGCTGCTTGGCGGTTACTTGGGGAGGAGTGCGGGCCAGTTGGTGACTACGGTTAGGGGGTCGGTGTGGGTTTGGGCGCCGGTGGTCAGGACCAGGAAACGTTTGGCGTCGGGGGGGAAGTCGTAGCGGAAGACGGTGAAGGCGGAAGTTTCGCCGATGCGGAAGAGCTTGGTGACGTTGCCGACGTTGACGGAGTTGGGAGTAGGGGTGAGAGCGGCGAGCATGAGGTCGCCATCGGGCGAGACGTAGGAGATTTCGTTGCCGGTGGCCGACCAGCGCGGTTCGACGCCGCCGCCGGGGGAGACTTGCCATTTGCCGGGGCCGCCGGAGAGGGGCACGACGTAGATTTCGTTGTGACCAGTTTCGTCAGAAGTGAAGGCGAGCCATTTCGAATCGGAAGAAATGGCGGGATTCAATACGTCGTAATTGCCCTGGATGAATGGATAGGGCTTGGCGTCACCGGTCATCGGCAGCAGCCAGATCTGACTGAAGCCGCTGCCGGCATTAGGAACGGTATAGGCCAGAATTTTTCCGTCGCGAGACCAGAAACCGGCAATTTCGGCGGCGACGCCAGTGGTGAGGCGTTTGGCTTCGCCGCTGCCATCGGCGGGCTGCTGGTAGAGCTGGTAGGTACCACCGCGACCGGAGGAAAAAATCAAGGATTTGTCGTCGGGCGACCAGGTGGAACCGCCGTTGATGCCATTGCCGAAAGTAACGCGATTGCGGGTGCCGTGGGCCAAATCGAAAACCCAAATATTATTGCCACCTTCGCCGGTGTCGATGCTGACGGCCAGTTTTTGGCCGTCGTGGGAAAGCCGCGGGTCGGTATATTCGGCGGGATCGCCGATGGTGCCGAGAACATTGCCCTGACGGTCGGTCCAGTGAATGGAGTAGGAGCCCATCGCGCCGCTGCCGGTGCCGTAGACGAGCAGGCCATTATCGGAGGCGCTGACGATGCCGCGATAAATGATGGCGTTGACCTCGGCGTGTTGGGCGAGCGGAAGTGGCTCGCCGGAAACGGACAAAGTGCGCAGATCGAATTTCTGGGCGACCAGCACGCCGCCCTGGATGAAAAGGAGGTAGCCGGGCGGGGCATAGATGGCGCTGGAATCGTTGTGAATGACTAATTTCAGCGGACCACCGTCGAGCGAGCCGGAGAAAACGCCCGATTCCGCGGCGACATCGGAACGGGCGAAGCAGAGAAAGTGGCGGCCGTCGGGAAGGAATTGTGGCCAGCGGCGATTGGGAGTATGCAGGTCCGGGTCGGGTTTGCTGAAAGATTGGCCGGTGCCGCCCGCGTCCGCAACGGTCCAAAGCCCGATCGAGGGATTGGGCCCGTAGAGAATGGTGTGGCTGGGGCTCCAAGCGCCGCCGCGACCATTGGAGGCATCGGTAACCATGCGCGGCGAGCCGCCGGCGATATCGACGCGAAACATTTTGCCGGAAGCGAAAAAGGCGACGGAGCGGGAGTCCGGAGACCAGAACGGTTCGGTGGCGTCGTCGGAGCCAGCGATCAGTTGGAGCTTGGGATCGTTGAGCGGGCGAATCCAGAGGCGGCGGAGGCCGTCTTTGGTGGCGCCGACGAAAGCGAGGTAGCGGCCGTCGGGTGAGAGTTGCGGGGGGCCGGCATAATTTCCGGTGAGGGCGAAAGTTTCGCCATCCGGCGGAAGAAGCTGAGTGACGATCGCGGCGGCCGGTTTCGGCAAGTGCGTGAAATAGTTGTAGGCGAACCAGGCGGCGAGCGCGGCGAAGAACAACGCGAGAACCGTGGGGAGCGCGCTGCGTGGTGCGGGTGGGGACGGTTGCGCGATCGCGGCCGCGGCTGGAGATATTCCGTACGCGGAAGCTGCTTGGGGCGGCGTGCTGACGCCACTCGTTGCCGGTGAAAAAACTGCGGACGCGCGCGCGGTGGGCATCGCGCCGGAGGGCGAGGCATTCGCCACCGTGATTTCGGCGAGGGTCTGCTCGACGGCGATGCGGCCTTCGCCGATGGCTTGCAGACGCTGGCGCGGATCTTTTTCGAGACAGCGGCGGATAAGTTCATTGAGGCGCGGCGGCGTGGATTCGGGAAGCTCCTGCCAGCGCGGTTCGCCGCGGATGACGTCGGCGAGAACGTCGGAAGAAGTTTCGCCGGTGAAGGCCTGCTTGCCGGAAAGCATTTCGAAAAGAACGCAGCCGAAGGACCAGACGTCGGTGCGGCGGTCGAGCGGTTTGCCTTTGGCCTGCTCGGGCGACATGTAGGCGGCGGTACCGAGAATGGTGCCGGCCATGGTGCTCATGTAGGTGATGGTCGGAGAATTTTGGAGGTCGCTCGAAGCGGGATCGCCCTGGATGGCCTTGGCCAGGCCGAAGTCGAGAATTTTTACGACGCCGTCGGGGCGGATTTTGATGTTCGCGGGTTTGAGGTCGCGATGAATGATGCCGCGATCGTGAGCGGCTTCGAGAGCTTCGGCGATCTGGCGCGCGACGGGAAGAGAGTCTTCGAGTTCGAGACGGCGGAGGCGGATGCGTTCGGCGAGCGTGGGACCTTCGACGAGTTCCATCACGAGCGCGGGCGGAGTGCCGGCGATGACTGGGGTGCGGGCGCTGCTGTTGGGATCGAGATGGACGGCGATGGGCTGGCCCGCGACGAGCGTGCCGTCTTCCATGCCGTAGACCGCGGCGATGTTGGGATGATTCAGGCTGGCGAGGACTTGCGCTTCGCGTTTGAAGCGGGCCATGCGTTCGACGTCGGAGGCGAATGCGGCGGGGAGAACTTTGAGGGCGACTTCGCGGCCGAGTTTGGAATCGCGGGCGCGGTAGACTTCGCCCATGCCGCCGACGCCGAGGGGGCCGAGGATTTCGTAGGGGCCGAGTTGGGTGCCGACGGTTAGGGGCATGAATTTCGCGAAGCGGCGATCATGGTTTCTTCAGGTCTGCGGTCCAGTTGGTTACGAGATTGAGGTAGCTACGCGAAGTGTCTTGAATGGGTTTGGGGAGCACGATGCGCTTCAGGTCTTTGGTGATCACTCTAGGAATGGAGAAAAGCCCGGGGAGCGGAGGGAGCGGCCGGCCACCGAACACGGCTCGCGTTTTTACGATGTCGAGCTGTCCGTCCTTGGAAGATATCTCGACCAGGTAAAGCTTAGAGTCGCTGCCCTGATAGGCCAAGGTGTTGGGCGCCTTGAGCCAGCCGCCGGTGGTTATACCCTCTTTCGATATTTGCCATTTGCCTTTGTGATCCGGATACGAGGTGACATACAGCTCGTAGCGTCCGGTTTCATCGGACAGATATGAGAACCATTTTCCGTCGGGGGACCACACGCCGCCGCGGACATTGGAATCTTGAGCGATCAGCGAGACGGGAGCGCTGTTGGGCTGCACGGGCAGCAGTTCGATGCGGAAATCGCGAGGCTTCTGAATTTCGGTGGCGAGAGATTGCCCGTCCGGAGAAACGGAATCCGGGTCGTGAAGAAGCCCATCGGAGAATATGGCCTCGGCTTCGGAATCGCCGTGGGCTGATTTTTTGAAAATGGTCAATGGCGCGCGATTGTTGAGGAAAAAAATGAATTGGCCGTCGGGCGACCAGACCGGAATGGCAAAAGCGCCGGAAGCAAAGGTCAAACGGGTGGAGCCGGCGTGTTCGAGGTCGTAGAGCCAGAGAGCGGTGTCGGCGGTGATGGAGGAACTTTTTCCGGCAGAGACGACGGCCGCGGCGTGGCGGTCGTCCGGCGACAAGGCGAGTTCGGTAACGCGGGCGGGATCGCCGAGCTTGGACAATTCCGATCCGTCTTCGAGACCGTACCAAGTCATTTGTTTTTGGGATACGCCGGAGTCCGGCGCATATAGAAGCATTCCGGAATTTGAGATGGAGAATTGCGCAGCACGGCGGTAGGCATTGAAGGCGACCTGCTGCGCGACGACAACGGGTTCGCCGCTGAGTTTAAGGCTCGATGCGCTGAAAGGCTGCGCCATTAAATTTCCGTCGCGCGAGAAGAGCAGGTAGCCGGGCTCGGCGTACTGCGCTTCGCTATCGGAGTCCAGAAGTTTTTCAATCTTTTTCGAGGCGAGGTCGAGAACGTAGATGGTACCCGGAGTGGTGAATTGCAGGCCGCTGCGGATAAAGAGCGCGTGCTTGCCATCGGGGAGAAAAAATGGAACGCGGTCGGTACCGGCTTTGTCGGCATCGATGGTGGTTACTTGCGCGGGCGCGCCTCCGGAAGCGGAAATCGTGAATAGCCCGGTCTGGTTGGAAGGCGCGAACAGGATGACGCCGGCAGAGTTCCAGGTGCCGCCGCGACCGGCGGGAGCGTCACAGAGCACCGCGATCGCACCGCTGGCAACGTCAACACGTTTGAGTTTTTTGTCGGCGAAAAAACCGATGGAGCGGCCGTCCGCGGACCAAAAAGGAGACGCCGCGCCTTCCGTTCCAGCGAGGAGTTGAGGAATTTCGGCGTCGAGCCGGCGGATGTAGAGGCTGCTAGTGCCGCCTTCACCCACGCCGGAAAAAGCGATCTTCTGGGCATCGGGAGAAAAAGCGAAGGAGACGTTAAAGGGTTCGATGCGGAGGTTGGGCGGCAGCGTGATGGTTGCGTTGAGACTGGTTTCGGGAGTGGACCGATGGGCGAGATAGCCGAGGGCTCCGGCGACGATGGCGGTGAGGAGCGCGGTGCCGAGGATGAGCAGGGCGCGGTCGCGATTGCGGCGGGATTGCGCTTTGGCGGCGGCTGCAGCGACGACTTCGGAAATTTGGGCGGAGGCGGCGCTGCCCGGACCGACTTGGCCGCTGAGATGGCCGGACATTTGGGTGCCGACTTCGCCGATGCTTTGGAGTTGGAGTTTTACGTCGTGCGCGGTCTGGCAGCGATCGTCGGGATCCTTGGCCATGCAGGTTTTCACCAGACGGTCGAGCATGAGCGGCGAAGAAGGCTGGATGGAAGAGATGGGCGGCGGATCGCGTTCGATGATGGCGGCGATGATGCTGGCGGTGGATTTGCCTTCGAAGGCGCGTTTGCCGCTAGCCATTTCGTAGAGGACGGCGCCGAGAGAAAAAATGTCGCTGCGGGCGTCGGCTTCTTTGCCTTCGACCTGCTCGGGGGACATGTATTGAAAAGTGCCGACGATGGCGCCGGCCTGGGTGAGCGGGCCGCTGGGAATGGGTGAGGTCAGGGGACTGGTGAGATCGGAAATCGGCGCGACGGGCTGGGTGGTTTTCGCGAGGCCAAAGTCCATCAGTTTTGCGCCGGACTTGGTGAGCATGATGTTGGCGGGCTTCAGATCGCGATGAACGACGCCGGTTTTGTGGGCTTTTTGCAGGCCGTCGCAAATTTCGCCGCCGATTTTGAGGACCTGCTCGGTGGGTATGGGGCCTTTCAGGATGCGCGAGGCGAGCGTTTCGCCTTCGAGAAATTCCATGACGAGGAAGTCGGCGCCGTCCTGGTGGCCGACGTCGTAGAGATGGCAAATATTGGGATGCGAGAGGGAAGAGATGGAGCGGGCTTCGCGATCGAAGCGCTGGCGGGCTTCGGGATCGGCGGAAAGATGAGTGGGCAAAACTTTTATGGCTACGGTGCGGTCGAGGCGCGTGTCTTTAGCGCGGTAGACTTCGCCCATGCCGCCGGCGCCGAGGGGGCCGAGGACTTCGTAAGGGCCGAGTTTTTTGCCGGAAGCGAGGGTCATGGGTGGCAGGATTATAGACTGGGAGGAGCGGAGAGTGAAAGCTGGAAGACGGATAACGGCGAAGGAGAATGTGCGGAGAAATTGCCAGGCTGAATCGTGGCGTCGCGCGATTTTTCTGAAGGCGGGATGTAAGGAAAGTCAGTGCGAATCGGGGCAGCAACGAGTAATTGACAGGAGAGTTACCCTTGGCCAGAATGTCGCGCGACGTGGGCAAACAGTTCGGAGGAAACGTGGGGATCCGGCGGGTGAAGGGCGTGGCGATTATCTGTGCGTGGGCGATGGCTTTTCCGGCGGGATTGACGGCGGGGCAGTACGGGGGCGCGACGGCAGCAACCCAGCAAGCGCCGAAGAGCACGTCGAAGCAGTGCGAAGTGAATTCGAGCCTGACCGGACCATTGATCAAGGCCCGCAAGCTATATCGAACCGGAAAGCTGGACGAGGCTATGGCCGCGTACAAAGACATTCTGCCGAATGGTGGGGAGGACGCTGCCGCGGGGTATGCGGGGCTGGCGCGCGTCTACCTGCGACAGAATAAGGTTGAGGAAGCTCTTAGCGCAGCCAACCAGGCGATGGCGTTAACGCCGGGCCGCGCGCCGGCGATTGTGGCGCTGGGAGAGGTTTATTACCGGCAGGGGAAATTTGAAGAAGCGGAAGCAGCATTTGTAAAACCGATTCAGGCGTGTGACCTGGATGCGCGGGCGTTTTTGGGGCTGTATCGGGTGCATGCAGCGTCGCGAAACATGAAGCACGCGAAGATGGACATCGATCAGGCATTCAAGCTGGATCCGAACGATCCGGAGATTCAAATAGATCACTTTCGAATGGAGACTCTTGAGGAACGCATTCAAGCGCTGCAGAACGAACTGGCCAGTGCCAGTGATGATGCGACGAAGGACGAGAAGAAGAAACAACTGGACGGGCTGGAGGAGCGAAAGGCCGCAGGCAAGAGCGCCTGCCGCCTGGCAACACCGGTGAAATCGACCGAGGCGCCGCTGGAACGATTGTTCGAGAGTGGGCAGCGCATTTCGGGTTTTGGTTTGAGCATGAAAATCAACAATGTTCCGGCGAGGTTGCTGCTGGATACGGGAGCCGGCGGAATTCTGATCAATCAGAACCTGGCGAATAAAGCGGGGGTGAAGTCGATGTTTGAAGCTACGATCGGAGGCATTGGGGACCAGGAAGAGAAAAAAGGGAAGGGCTACATCGGGCACGCCGATAAAATTCAGATCGGCGGGCTGGAATTTGACGATTGTATCGTGGAGGTGCAGAGCCAGCGATCCGTGGCAGGAGTCGACGGATTGATCGGCGCGAATGTTTTCCGGAATTATCTGGTCGATATTTACATGGAACAGACGAAATTGAGACTGAGCGAGCTACCCCGGCTACCCGACGAGGCGGAAGCGCAAACGTCGCTCGATTCGGTATCGAACGTAGAAGTGCGCTGGAACGACCGGTACATCGCGCCGGAGATGAAGGATTACACGCGGATTTATCAGATTGGTCATGCGCTATTGATTCCCACTTCGGTGAATTCCACGGCACCCCGGCTGTTCATGATCGATACGGGTGCGACCGCCAATCAGCTGGCGCTGTCGGCGGCCAAGGAAGTGACCCACGTAGGCCGCACCCACGATTACACAGTGACCGGCGTGTCCGGCGAGGTCGACAAGGTGTATGAGGCGGAGAATGCCACGCTGCAATTCGCCAATATCCGGCAGGAAGGACAGAATCTGATCACGATTGATATGAGCCGCATCAGCGATTCCTTTGGAACAGAAATCTCGGGATTGCTGGGGCTGCAGGTGCTGTATTTGACGCGGATCAAGATCGACTACCGGGACGGGCTGGTGGATTTCAAACCCAGCGCACAATATATAAAGTGAGTTTAGAAGACGAGCTTGCACCGGGAAGCGCGAGCTTAAAAGAAAATCCCTGGGTGGCGCGAAGCCGGCCCAGGGATTTCTGTTTTTGCGATTGGTTTAGTGCGCTTCGGCGACGGCGAGAGCTTCGTCGACGTGGTGATGCGCGCGGTCGATGTGGTCAAGGACGCGGGCCTGCAAGCCGCGGGTTTCGGGATTATCTTCTTCGTGAGAGACATCTTGATGGGCCTTGCTCAGCAGGTCGCGGGCCTGGTGCAGGTGGCCGCTCCAGGGGAGGTGAGCGTCGACGGGTTCGTGTTCATCGATGTTTTTACCGTCGTCGATGGAGGCCTTCTTGATTTCGTCGATGGCTTTGTTGATTTCTTCGATGGCCTGATGCTCTTCGACGTGAATCGGGCTGCCGTCGGGACGATGTTGGAGATGGGCGCGCGCGTCCCGCAGGTCGGATAGGGCGTGAAGATATGCGGGATGCCGGTTTTGGGCGTGGGCGTTGCGTGACGTCAGCGGAACGAGGAAGGCGATCGCCGCCACGATTACTGCAATTCTGGAAAGAGTCTTCATTCGAAGTATCACCTCAGGTTGAATTGAAATGCCGAGTCCGGGGAAAGATGATGCGAACTCTATGAGGAAGTAAAACACAGGAAGAAAGCTTTTGTTGCGGAGGTTTGGAAAATTGTTCCGGAAGAGGCAATCGGACCGGTTGGCGGAAGCCGGCGAACAGTTGAATTTTAGGGGAAAAGGTAGGAATTAGCCTTGTACTGTGGAGTACAAGTCGATAGAATTGTATGAAAACGTACATGTATGGATATTTGTACGAGGGTGTACATGATGAAGAAGAGACATGCGGTGCTACTTGCGGATATAGTGGAGTCGAGTAAGAAAAGGAATTTGCGAGCCACACTGGGGAAGAGAGTGGAGCTGGCGGCGCGGGAGCATCGCGCCAAGCGCTGGATCGAGCTGCCGTATGCGATTACGGCGGGAGATGAGTTTCAGGCGATTTTGGGGAAAGGGGCGAGCATTCCGGAGATGATATTCGATTTGCGGGTGAAGTTCTGGCCGCTGCGGCTGAGGATTGGGATTGGAGTGGGCCGATTGACAGAGAAGATCCAGCGGCCGGTGAATCGAATGGGCGGGGAGGCGTTTCAGCGGGCCCGGCGGGCGATTGAATCGATTAAGGAGGAACACCCGAAGTACGAAGTGTTGACCGCGTTCCGGACGGGAAATGAAAACTTCGACGCCACGGCAAATTTGATTTATGCTCT
>DASWVE010000095.1:0-5063 GCA_036401315.1 Candidatus Acidiferrales bacterium | reverse complement strand
CGCGACCTCCGATTTTTCCGGCCCGCTGCTATTAGCTCAACGCGTTCTATCTCGATATCTACCGAAATCCCGAGGCGGACACCGAACCCGAACTATTTCCGGCGGCGCTTGCCTGGCCAACGGAGATTGCCATCCAGTTCTTTAAGGAGCCCTTCATTTTCGTCTTCCTCTTCCTGCCGGATCTCACCTTGCTCATCTCGCCTCTTCTGGGGTGGAATTTTTCCATCCTTAAACCAGAGCAGGGTGATGGTCTGATCCCATGGACTGAGGTGCCGCGCCTCCTCCATCAGTGTGCCGCCGCGCTCCCAATCGCTGAACCAGATGTCAGCGTCGACTTCCTCCGGACCGTCGCATGACGCGCCCGAGCGTACTTTCTTCGAAAAACACCCGTCAGGCAAATTCAGTCGTGGCGCAATCCACGCGTATGCATCTTTGAGAGGAGCCGACCTCGACGCATACCGAACCTTACCCTCTTCAGAAAGCACGAAAGCGAGCGGTTCGGTGACGACCGCGGCATACCTGGAACCCGTGGCAGTGACAGAAGCCTGAAAGCGCTCCGCCAGATCGTCGATGCCTGCGAGATCAATGCTCGCATTCTCGGCTTCCGGCTGGAACAGGTCATACGGGAGGAGCAGTTCCGCGGCAAAAATGTCGCACAGTATCTCGGCGAGAGGTCTCTTCGCGTAGCTCCACCACGGAGATGCGCCGTGCTGCGAGGGATGTCCAAGCTCGACATGCGCGATCTCGTGACAGACGGTGAACCGCTGACGTTCGACCCGGTCATTGGCATTGGTACAGATGAAACGCTTGCCGTTGTTCTGGAAACAATATCCCGCCTCATCGGGCCCGAGATCAGTCTGCGGCCGGATAACCGCGCCGACTTCCCGCGCATATAGTTCAACAGGAACGGGGATGGCGGCGGGATTCACCTTCCGGACAAATTGCCGCGCCTTGAGGACGGCTCGGAATTCATCCATTGCCATTTTCTTCTCGCACGATTCTTCGCACACGTTCGATCAGTTGAGGGTAATCCGGCCTGCCCGTTCCACGAAAAGCGACGCCTGCCACGGAAGAGAACTCCTCCATGGTCACGGTGGCATCAGTCAGGGCGTGCGCGACCAATTCTGAATCGATTTGCGGATGCTCCGCCAGATACCGGAGCATTTCGGCCTCGCGCTTGCCGGCCTTCAGGGCCCGGATTAATTTTTTCTGAATTTCTTCCGACGGGGATTCCTTGTCGCCGGTTTCCAAGCGGTAGATATATGCGTGATCGATGCCGGCAAGTTGCGCCAGTTCGCGCAACGACAGCCGTCTTTCCTCACGCAACTGCTGCAATAGGAACCCGAAAGCATGTTGGGCCATTACACCTCCTTGACACGAAGCTGGATCATGGTATGCTGTTGTCTGGTGGGACAACACTGTAAATTCGACGCAGTCTTACCGCGACAGCTTCGATGCAGGCATCTGTCAGTGCTGTTGCCCATGCGGACACCAACTATGGCACTGCCTGCCCGGAGATGCAAGTTCCAGAGAGAGCAGCGCCCAGAGGAGACCAAATGGCCGATGAAGAACTCGAGCTGTATATCCACAGCCAGGGTGCAAAACCCAAAATCGCTGTGGCGCGTCCGCATGAGGTACTTAGAGACGTTCTCGTGCGGGAGGAAATTATCAGGCAGGGCCAAGATGACGTACTGATTTTCGTCGGTGAATGGGACGAAGCCCTCACCGAGGCCGACGAAATCGAGGATGGTGAAGACAGGCATGATCCAGTCGATGTGCTGGTAACGGTTGAAGTTCTCGAACTTCGCCGTCATCGCCATGTTCATGTTCATAAATGCAGGCGCGTCCGCGTCGAGATCAATTTCAACGGCCAGACCAAACACCACCGCTTCTCTCCGGCGACGACGATTGCTGTCGTGACCCGTTGGGCGAGAAAGAAATTCAGATTGGACGGCGCCGCCGGGGCGGAATACGTCTTGCGCATCTGCAAGACGGACAAGCAGCCCCGACCGAGCGAACATCTCGGAGAGTTGGTTTCAGCGCCCGCGTGTGCTGTTTGTTTCGATCTCGTCAAAGAGATCACGCCGCAGGGATAAGGAATGGATACACCTGACCAGCGTTTGTTCGACGCCGATGTCGCCTCGGCCGAATTCCGCGCGGGCGCCCTGAAGGGATATTGGGGCCTGGCCGGCGCGGGTATTTTGCCGGAGCAGCCGGCTTGGCCGATGCGCGTTCTGTGGATCGCGGCGGCATCGCGTCCGAACGCTCCCGATCGCTACTACGTCCGGCTCGATCTTTCCAATTATCGGACGGTGGCTCCGACGGGAACCTTCTGGGACCCGAGTACCAAGGACACACTGGATCTTGCGAAGCGCCCCAAAGGCAGATCGAATAGCCGTTTCGCTATGGTATTCCGCACGGACTGGGAAGGTGGCAGGGCGTTCTATCACCCTTACGATCGCGTCGCGGCGCAAGGCCACACGAACTGGCCCGGGGAGCAGCCAAGTCTTATCTGGGATAGTAACCACACGATCGTCGACTGTCTCGAAGAATTTCATTCATTGCTTAACTGTGGAGACTATCTTGGCCTCTGACGCCGCTCAGACCTCAATTCGCATACCGATATGGCTCTGGCGCCGTGTCATCGCGCAATTACGGCTGCGCGGCAACGGAGAAAGCGAGAGCGGCGCATTCCTTCTCGGGCCGCAGGACAACAATTTCAATCGCGTCACAGCATTCATCTGCTACGACGATCTTGATCCTGATGCCTATCAGGGAGGCGCCATCGCTTTTCACGCGGCCGGCCATGCGGCGTTGTGGGAGCACTGCAGAAATAAAAAGCTGCGCGTTCTTGCCGACGTTCACACGCATCCGGGGCCAAATGTCGGACAGAGTTGGATCGACAAGAAAAATCCCATGATTCCGGTGCAGGGGCATACCGCTGTTATCGTGCCTAATTTTGCGCATACCCCGTGGTGGTCGCTCGACGGTGCCGGCATATACGAATATCTCGGAAATTTTGAATGGCGCAGCCACTCCCTGTCTCGGCAAAATCGGCGCTTAAGTTTGACGCTCTGGTAAAGCAGCATATGAACGCATCGGAATCCACGATCTCGCGAATATCGAAATTGCTCGTCGACGCTAGCGGATTGTCGACCCAGGAGGCGCTCGCGCGACGAGAGAGTTTCGCGATCAGCTTGCGGTGCGGACGTCGAACAATCCCGAACACTACAGCTGGCTGTGCTCACGGCGGCCAATATCGCGGCCCGCTGCTTTCCCGGCGCGGTGCGAGTCGTGCTGGAGGGCAGTCTATTCGCTGCGCCTCAACTTGCGTGGCCTTCGATCGGCGGCACATTCAGTTCAGCCCTATCGGACCTCGTCGGATCGAATCAAGTGCAGGCTGCAGCTGGTCCTGAAATCGGCGGCCCTAGTCTGCTATTCGGGAACGCTGCCCCGGTCCGAGATACTCTTCGCGTCACTTTTGACGGCTGGATTGCGAAGGTCGGTCCGTCCGCTAGCACCGAACCCCTCCCCCAAAGGGAATATTGCGCTCTTTCGGGCGTACTTGCCGGTGCGCTCGCGGTTTCCGAGCTATTCCTCTCGTTTGCCGAGCTCAACATCGAGGCTCGACGCCGCGTTGTTGGCCTCTCGCTCTGGCGCCCGGACCTTCCTATCGTCGATCCTGCGGCGCTTGGCGTACCAGTTGAGTTCCTGCCGCACAACCTCTGGGTACTGGGCTTAGGTCATCTCGGCAACGCCTATTTATGGGCGCTCGCTGCGCTCCCGTATGCGCAACCGAACACAACTGAAATCTATCTCAACGATTTTGACAGCGTCGAGCGGGACAACGTGGAAACCGGAATGATCCTCACGGCCAAGGATGAGGGCCAACTCAAGACGCGAATATGCAGCAAATGGATGGAAAATCGCGGTTTCAGAACGAGGCTGATCGAACGGCCTTTCGATTCCAATTTCCGGTGTCGCGCGACTCCGCCCCATGCAGAACCGCTTCTGGCGCTCTGCGGTTTCGATTCAAACCCCGCCAGGCGCGATCTTGCCACCGCGAGTTTCGCAAGAGTGATGGAAAGCGGACTCGGCGGCACCAAGGACAACTTTGAAACCATCAGCTTTCACTCTCTTCCCAATCCTCGACCCGCCCACGAGTTGTGGCCCGAACTCAGCGCGGACGAGCAGCAGAGGCAAAAGGAAAATTTTGACCGGATCGCGCAAAACAATCCCGGATACGCGCCGCTCGGCAAGGATCTGTGTGGGCGAGCGGAGCTGGCCGGAAAGTCAGTCGCCGTTCCCTTCGTCGGCGTGACTGCAGCCACTGTCGTTCTCGCCGAGACCCTGCGGATTTTCCACGGCGGGCCGGCTTACACCGATATCAAGGTCCCGCTTACGGATTTGAATGTGCGCTATGCCCAAACCAACGGCAACTACGGCCCCGCCGATTTGGCGGGCTTGGGATATTGTGAGATCAGCAGTCCGTCGCAAAAGGAGCCGGAATGACGGCATTCGCAGCACCATCGCTCGCCATGACACCCGATCAATATCTGGCCGGGATACTGTCGCGTGAGGCGGTAAACAGCGGACCACTGTCGCCGGTGCGTGGAGTCCAGGCCATCGTCCACCCGCTCATCCAACGTTGGGCTGGCGTCCGCCTTGTTAGCCTTCATCCGAGCGGTTCCTTCATCAAAGGTACTGCAAATTTGTCCGGAACCGACATCGACCTCTTCATATCTCTGTCAGACCAAACGACCGAAACTTTGAAAGAGATTTACGACAAGCTCTTTAACTTTCTGCAAGCCAATGGCTATTCGCCGAGCCGGCAGAATGTTTCCATCAATATCCGCGTGAACGGGTATTCCGTGGATCTCGTCCCGGCCAAGAAGCAAAACAACTTCGGAGCTGATCACAGCCTCTACAGGCGACGCGCCGATACCTGGACGAAAACAAACGTTGTTACGCACGTCGCTCACGTCGCAGCATCAAGACGGAAAAAGGAAATACGCGCTCTCAAACTTTGGCGCGACCAAAAACGTTTGGATTTCCCTTCTTTT
>DASWVE010000094.1:0-63282 GCA_036401315.1 Candidatus Acidiferrales bacterium | reverse complement strand
GGCTTAACGGGTTTGGTCTGGTGCTGGGGCTCGAAAAAGGGCGAAACCTTATTCGAATCCTGGTGTTAGACCTGTTAAGAGCCTGGCGCGTCCAAAGCCCAAGGACGCTTCAATGATCTTAAAATTCAAGTTCGATCGGTGGACCAAGGGAGGAGTTTGCAATGCGTAAGATCAACTTTATTCGAGCAATTTTCCCGGCGCTTTTGCTCGCGGCAGCGGCGCTGGTGGGATCGTCGCCGGCAGCGGCGCAGATTTCGATAGGATTTGCGGTACATGTGGGACCACCGGCGCTGCCGGTTTACGCGCAGCCGGTCTGCCCGACGGAAGGCTTTATCTGGACGCCGGGTTTTTGGGGATATAACCAGGAAGGCGGCTACTACTGGGTTCCGGGCGTATGGGTTGCGCCACCGCGGGTGGGCTTGCTGTGGACTCCAGGATACTGGGGATTCGCGGGAGGCGTGTACGGTTTTCACGGCGGATACTGGGGACCACACGTAGGATTTTACGGCGGCGTGAACTACGGATTCGGATACGGCGGAGTGGGATTCGGCGGCGGCGAATGGCGCGGCGGGCATTTCGCGTACAACACGTCGGTGACTAACGTGAATTCGACGGTGGTGCACAACACCTACGTCAACAACACGGTGGTCAACAATACGACGGTGAACCGCACCAGCTTTAACGGCGGTCCGGGCGGCACGACGGCAACAGCGACAGCGCAGGAACGAGCGGCGGCGAACGAGACGCATGTGCAGCCGACCTCTGAACAGATGACGCACGCGCACTCGGCGGCCGCGGACAAGTCGAACTTCGCGTCGGTGAATCATGGCAAGCCGGCGACGCCCGCCTACAGCAAAGTGGGCGTGCGCGCGGAAAATCAGCAGGATCGCATCGCGAACGGCGTGAAGTCCGGGCAGATGACCGCGGGTGAAACGAAGAACGTGGAGTCCCGCGAAGCGAACATCAACCATGAAGTGAAGACGGACCGCGCGGCAAATGGCGGCACGTTGACTCCGGAAGAGAAGGCGCACGTGAACCAGCAACAGAACAACGTGAGCCACTCCATTTACGACGACAAGCACAACGCGGCGACGCAGCCTGGGACCAAGAGCGAAGTGGGGCAGCGCCAGAACAATCAGCAGCAGCGGATCGCGAACGGCGTGCAGAGCGGACAGATGACGGCTGGCGAAGCAGCCAAGGCCGAGAAGAACGAGCAGAAGACCAATCAGCAGATTCACGCCGACCGGCAAGCGAACGGCGGGAAACTGACTGGCTCCGAGAAAAAGCAGGTCAACAAGGAACAGAATAAGAACAGCAAGCAGATTCACAACGAGAAGCACAACGACAAGACGCAGCACGCCAAGTAGGCGGGGTCGTTGGGTTCATCTCGATGCGAGAGTAAACGGGCCGGGAGGCGGAATGCCTCCCGGTTTTTTTTTCGTGGCCGCGGTTTTTGCCGCGCTGGACGCTGGTGCTTTCCGCGCGAAATTCGAAGCAAAACGCGTATCGTTTGGCTTGACCCACGGTGCGCGTGCCGCCTATCATTGATGCTCCGCAGAGTTGCAGTTCGCTCCGTGGGCCTGTAGCTCAGGTGGCTAGAGCGCACCCCTGATAAGGGTGAGGTCGGTGGTTCAAGTCCACCCAGGCCCACCATTTAATTCCCTCCCTGGCGTTTCAACCCCTACAAATTTGGCGGTCGCTGTTGCGGCTTTTGGGAATCCCTGATGGGGATGGCCGGCGAGGCGTTGTGCTATATTTTGCGGCTCGCTGTGGCGACTGTTTCTGGTGACCTTTGATCGATGACCCAATACTTCTAAATGATTGGCACGCGGTGGCGCGGTTTTCGGAATTGAAAACTGGCGAGGTGCGGAGCGTACGGTTATTGGGGCGCGATGTGGTTTTGTGGCGTAGCACGGCGGGCGTGCACGCGTGGCAGGATCTATGTTTGCATCGCGGGGCCAAGCTTTCTGGCGGGCGGGTGGCGAACGATTGCCTGGCCTGCCCGTATCACGGGTGGGAGTACGACACGACCGGGCAATGCGTGCGGATTCCGGCGCATCCGGGGCAGCCGCCTCCGGCGAAGGCGCGGACCGCGAGTTATCTGGTGCGGGAGAAATACGATCTGGTGTGGGTGTGTTTGGGCAGGCCGGCGCAGGAGATTCCTGATTTTCCGGAGTGGAACGACAGCGCGTATCGCAAAGTGTTCTCGGGGCCCTATCTTTTTAAGGCGCATGGGCCGCGAGTGATCGAGAATTTTCTGGATGTGGGGCACTTCCCTTTCGTACATGCGGGATTTTTGGGCGACGTGGGACATCCGGAAATCGGCGATTACGAAGTGCAGACGACGGCGGAAGGAATTACGGCGAAGGACATCGCGGTGTGGCAGCCGGATCCAGATGGGACCGGGCGAGCGGCGCAAGTGTTGTACACGTATCGCGTGTTGCGTCCGCTGACGGCGTATTTTGTGAAGGCGCAAGGCGAACAGAGATTTTCGATGCTCGATATCGTTACGCCAGTCGAGTATGGAGTAAGCCTGGCGTGGGCGATCATGGCGCTGAATTACGCGCACGACGTGCCGGAGAAGGAGCTGCGCGAATTTCAGGACGTGGTGAGCGGGCAGGATATTCCGGTGGTGGAATCGCAGCGGCCGGAAATGCTGCCGCTCGATCTGCAGGCGGAGTTGCATCTGCGTTCGGATCGCACCGCGATTGCTTACCGGCAGTGGCTGAAACAAATTGGATTGAAATACGGCACGGCTTGAGGCGGCAGGTTGTTGCGCCGGGCCGATGATTTTGAATTACACGAGGCTCGAAACTTCCTCCGGCCGGCTGGTTGAAGGAAGTTCAGGATCTTCTTTCGAGTTACTTCCACGCAGACATTTCCACGAGATGGCAGTTCCCAGCAAGACCACTGCAAAAAATACATAGGGTAAATAACGCCAGGGCTCGTCGGGCAGCGGAAACACGCTGAGCGCCAGGACCACGGTGAGGATGAGGAGCGCGGCGACGGCGATGACGGCGTCGAACGTGCGTAGAATATTTTTTCGTTTGAGGTAGAAAGGCAACGCGAGACAAACCAGAAAGTAGGAAGAGATGAATCCGTAGGAGGTGAGCTGGGTGAGGTAGTTCACGCAATCCGCGAGTGGGACGCGAAAGGCGAGCAGGGTGACCGGAAGGGCGGCGCCGACCACGGTGAGCAAGAGGATGGACCGAGACGGCGTGGCGTTGCGCGGATGCGCGACGCCGAAGCGCGGCAGGAATTGGTGACGCCGCGCCATCGAATACAAGACGCGGGCGCCAGCGTTCATCGAGCCCAGGGTGCAGGCGAAATAACTGAGGGCGATTCCGACCGAGCTTAAGTAGCCGAGCGAGGCAAGATGCATTCCGCGGGCGATGGTGTCGAAGGGCGCGTTCAACGTATCGAAAACCATTCCGTTTTTTCGCGCGAGCGCGACCAGGCAGTAGATCACCACCAAATAGAGAAGGCCGATGGGGACCAGGCAGCTGAGAATCACTTTGGGTATGGTGCGTTTGGCGTGGGTGGATTCCGAGCCCAGCGCGGTGACGCTTTCGAATCCGGCGAGGGTCATGAAGCCGAACACTAAAGCGTATTGAAAGCCGGGGAGCCGCGCGCCTTCGAGATGCAATTGGGGACGATCGATCCAGGCGGAAGTGCGGAACATGGCGAAAGCCACGATGGCGATGATGACGGCCAGCGAGCCGAATTCGATGGCGAGCATGAGTTTGGTGGAGAGCTTGATGTCGCGGTAAGCAACCAGCGCGGCCACGAGAATCACGGCGGAGGTGATGAGGGCTCCGCGCAGGAGCGAAACGGGCGCGCCGGTAATCTGGGTGACGAACAAGTCGGCGTAGTAGGCGGAAGAAGGCGCGGCGCTGGCGACTCCGAAACCCATGGCGCCGATATAGGCCCAGCCGGCAATGATTCCCCCCCAACGACCGAGACCGGCATCGGCGAAAGACGCAAGCGCGCCGGCCGACGCCAGATTCTGCGAAAAGCGGTAGATGCAAAAAAGAATCAGAGAAAACGCGACGAGAGTGATGGAAAACGTAATCCAGGTGGTATTTCCGGCGCGGGCGATGAGCAGCGGAAGAATGATGCCGATGGTTCCGGTGGGAGCCATGACGCCGAGGGTCTGGGCGGTGTCTTCGATGAAGGAAAGATAATTGTGACGGAGGCCGCTCGAACGCGCAGAGGGCGACGCGGGTGGAATCGAATTTTGCACCTCAGTCACGCGTAAAACGATATCAGCTTGAGAGTGTGGGGCGCAAATTCCAGCGCCGTTACTCGCTTGTTAATGGATTTGTGTCCACAGGAGCGGAAGTCAGGCCGTCGGACGATCGGGGACCGGAGCGGTGGCGAGGAAATCGTGACTGATGCGGGCGGCGTAGGAGTCGAGAAGTTCGACGACGCGTTCACTTCTTGGCGAGCGCAGGACGAACCCGGCGTGATGCTTTTTGGTGACGCGATAGACGATTTCGGGATCGTTATAGGCACTGGTGTCGGGACATTCCTGGCGAGCGAGCGAAAGGACGACTCCGGCGTAGTCTTCACGAACGGGCGGCAGCGTATAGGAATGCTTGCCGACGGTAACTTCGAGGCGAGCCCATTCGCGCCAGAGGTTAATGCCGGTGGCGGCTTCGATGACGTCGGAGATGTAAGCGCCGCCGACGCGCGCGGCAATCTCGAGGAAATAAAATTTGCCGTCTTCGCGGGCGCGGAGGAATTCGGTGTGGGTGACGCCGCGGACCAGGCCGAGCGATTCGATTACGTCGCGATTGAGTCGGTAGAGAGATTTAGCCTCGGCGGAATCGCGCGGGAGCGTGCGGGTGGTGAAAACGCCGCCGTCGTGAGAGGTGTTGAGCGGCGGCGTACCGTACGCGTGAGCTTCGGCGAAGACGATCTGGCGTTCGGAGACGATGCTATCGATGTGAAAAACATCGCCGGGAACAAATTGTTCAAGCAGGTAATTCGATTGGGCATCGCCAAGTTGATCGAGATACGGCCAGAGCTCAGCGGGCTCGTTGATTTTTTTCATGCCGATGCCCGAAGCTTGGGAACGAGGCTTCAGCAGCCACGGCGGTTTAACGCGGGCCATGAAATCGTTGAGGGCCTGATGATTCAGGACGTGGATGAATTCGGGAACGGGTACGCCGGATTCCTGGGCCTTGCCACGCATGGCGAGTTTGTCGCGAAAGTAGCGAATGGTGGTTAGACCCATGCCGGGAATGCGCAGGTGCTCACGAAGAGACGCGGCGTTTTCGAGATCGAATTCATCGAGGGCGACGATGCGATCGATGGGCTGCCAGCGCGCGAGGTAACTGACGGTATTGATGATGGCCTGCACCGGCAGCTCTTCGGGCATGAAGAAAAATTCGTCGACGGCTTCGCGGGGCCAGTCGCCATCGCGCAGTTTATCGACGGTGAGCAGGAGGACGCGGCAACCCATTTTTTTGCAGGTGCGCAGGAATTCCTGGCCCTTTTCGTAAGAAGAAATACAAAGAATGGTGGTGGGCCGCGCTGAGGACAAGACGCCTCCGAGAGAATGTTTTGTCACGAAAACGGCGTGGATGCAAGGTAAAGGCTGCGGGCTAGGTTATCGGGTCGCCAGCGGGAAAGAGGAACTGCAGAAAAGGGCCGACGCGACGAGCCCAGGCGTCTTCATTGTGCTGGGCGTCCTCGACCAATTCGAAATGCAGATCCTGATCGGCCTGCCAGCCGCGTCCGACCAGCGAATCACGCAGGGCGCTGACGTTATGCACCGTGCTGGCGCCTTCTTTCGTGCCGGCATCGAGCCAGATGCGCGGGCGGGCGGGAAGCGGAGTCTTCGCGACCCAGCCGAGAATGGCGCGCTGGTTCCACCAGACGGAAGGAGAAAGGACCGCGAGCTTGCCGAAAATAGTTGGATATTTCAGGCCGAGGTAGATCGTGAGCAGGCCGCCGAGCGACGAGCCCCCGAGTCCGGTGCTGGCGGGGGTGGACATGGCGCGATACTGGCGTTCGATGAAAGGCCTTAGTTCTTCGACGATCATGCGGCCGTAACGGTCGGCGCGGCCGCCGCCAAGTTTTTTGTCGCGGGAAGGCGTGTATTCGTTGAGGCGCTTCTCGGTATTGTAAATTCCGACGATGATAAGCGGCTGGATGGCGCCTTGGGAGATGAGGGCGTCGGCCGTTTCGCCGACGCGCCAAAACATGCCGGGGATGAAAGAGGTTGCGGGGTCGAAGAGATTCTGGCCGTCCTCGAGGTAGAGCACGGGAAACTTCAGGTCGGGACGCTTTTCGTAAATGCCGGGAACGTAAACGACGAGGTCCCGTTTCTTGCTGACGAAGCGGGAAGCAAATTTTTCGTGTTTTTGAAGCTGGCCGGGGCCGGCAGCGGCCAGCTCGGCAACTAATTCCGGACTAAAAGACAAACGCTACGCCTCCTGGCGAAGAAAAATGATACGACCAAACACCTGATTCGTTTTGCAGCGGCATCCTGTTTGCAGTTTTGCGGTATGCGTCTAGAATACCAGAGTTAAATTTTGAACCGAGGGTCTTTCGATTCCAGCCACACGTAAACGAAGCACGAAAGCGCGCACCCAGACAGGCCGAAGACAGACGACCCAAGGGGCGCGCGGGCCGCGAGCGCGGCGGCGGCCACTGATCAGGAGCAATATGAAAACGGAATATCACCGCTGGTATTCGCACCGGCTCGGGCTGGATATGGGCATCGTGGTTTACGGGCACTGGGGTCCGCCGCTGATGGGATTCCCGACAAGCGCCGGCGACGAGTGGGAACTCGACCGCCAGGGGATGATCAGCGCGCTGGCGCCGTTGATCGACGCGGGGCGCGTGAAATTCTTCAGCGTGGATTCGGTGAACTGGGCCGGCCTGTACAACAAGGGCGCGCATCCTTTCCACCGCAGCTACATGCAGGCGCAGCTGGACGCGTACCTGCGCGAGGAAGTGGTGCCGTTCATTTGGGAAAGCTGCCAATCGCCGGGCATTGGGATTTCAACGATGGGCGCGTCTTTCGGGGCGTATCACGCGGCGAATACTTTGTTCAAACATCCGGACGTGATCAAGCGGTGCTTTGCGCTATCCGGCGTTTACGATATTCGCGGGTTCATGAGCGGGATGTACGACGACAATACGTATTTCAATAATCCGGTGGATTACCTGGCGGGGCTTTCGGACCCACATAAATTGTGGGAATTGTCGACCTGCGATATTCACATCGCGACGGGGTCGGGGCCTTGGGAGCACAGCGGACCGTCTTATCGTTTGTCGGAAGTTTTGCGGAGCCGCGGGATTCGACATTCGTTGGATGATTGGGGTCCGGAGGGCGGGCATGATTGGCCGTACTGGCATCACCAGATGTGGGAGTACGTGTCGAAGCTTTTCTAACGGCGTAAGTCCCGGGCGGCGCGGCAAAAGGCGCCGCACCTCTGTCGGGATGACAACGGAAACCGAGGAGGCTACTGCTAGGCGAGGCCGAGGCGATCGAGCATGTAGCGGCCGTTGGCGATGACCTGGTCCTGGTCGATCCAGACGTTGCAGCGGCGAGCCAGGACGTCGACGTGAGTACGCGAACTCCAGGCGGCGTGGGTTTGGCTGCCGTAGGGATCGCCAAAGGCGAGATGAACGCCGGGGAATTTTTCGTCCTGTAGCAGGATGCCGATAAATTCGGAAAGGCTGATGTTGGTGCCGAAAGCCAGTTCTCCGACGCGATCGCTGTTTTCGTCCGTGTGGCAATAATTCCAAAATTCCGCTTCCAGATCTTTGCGATCGCAACTCACTTTGGTCAGGCGGCCCGCTTTGATTTCGAGCTTTAGTGGCGTCTTTTCCAGGTCGCCATATTTTCCGCAGAAATGATCCCCGGCGGTGCCGTCACAAACGAACGTGCCATCGACTTTCGCGGGCGTGGTGAAAACTTCTCCGGCGGGAAGGTTTGACCAGTAGCGCTTGTTGATCAGGCCGCTGGTTTTCACCCAATCGAGTTTCGAATCGAAAGTGCAGACCAGCGAGGTGCCGGCGTCGGTCTTCACCGTGAGCGATTTGGCGTCGTGCATGCGCTGCAGCAATTTTTCGCTGAGGCGATCGACCATGGTGTAATCCGCGCGCATGCCTTGCTTCATGATTTCCGGCGTGACGCCGATCATGTGCGCGTAGCGGATGTGGCGGCGCTCGACAACTCCAACGATGTCCTTGCGCGCGCCGAGTTCGCCTTCCTGGGGCTGCATGCAGAGAATGCCGGCGTCGGCGCGATTCAGCGCGTCGATCAGTGGCTGCGGCGCTTTGGTGAGCGGGCGCTGCGCCAAATCTTCCAGGCAAAAAGCTTCGGTGATGGCGCCGCGATTTTTTAGCGCTTCAGCCAGGCTGGCGGCGACGGCTTCGCTGGCGCGGTCGAAAATCAGCGCGACATCTTCGCCGGATTGGACTGCGAGGCAAGTTTCGATGGCGTTTTTCGCGCCGGCGCGAAGGTCGGGGTCTACAGGGCCAAAATTCATCGAGATATTGTAAATAGGGTTAAAACTTTTTGCCATGGGATTGCGCTAGGTGCGAGGTTCGACGACGAAGCTGGGGACTTGGCCGCCACCGCTGGTGACGTTGGCGAGGCCGGTGGAGCTGAGGCGGGTGAGGCAGCCGGCCATTTTGCCGCGGAAGAGGTAGGGGGCGAAGTCGACGAGCATGTCGCGCATTTCGATGCCGTTCGAGGTTTGCATGGGGAAAACTTCGCGGCGGATTTTGATGCGTTCCTGGACGACCCAGGCGCTCTCGGTGGCGGCGAGGGCTTTGTTTAGCGCCGTGTCCCATTCGCTTTCGGAATTTTCCCAGCCGAGGTGGACGCCGGTGCCGCCGTATTCGTCGTTGGGCTTGAGGACGAAATCGTCGCGGCGGCGGCGGACGTATTCGAGCAGGCCGAAAGATTCGCCGTCGCGCGTGGTTTTGGTATCGGCGAGGAGGCGGGTCCAGGGGATGTGCTGCTTGATCAGCTCCGTTTCGCTGGCGCTGAAGAGCGCGGAATTTTGCTCGTCGGTGAGGACGGCGAAGAACGCTTTCTTGTGCGGAATTTTGCAGGTGAGCGAATTGGTCATGCAGACGGCGCCCGATTCGTAGGCTTTCATCAGCGCGGAACATTCGGCGGGGCGGGCGATGATGTCGTTGATGAGCACGCGGCGGTAGAGGAGATCGACGCGCTGGCCGTGGGCGATCAGTTTACCGTTTTCGAAAACGAGATCGCGCGGGTCGGACAGAACCGTGGGGACGCCTTCCTTCAGGAAACGTTTCTGCAGGATTTCAAATTCATTCCAGGTGGGGACTTCGCGCCAATCGACGATGGCGATGACCGGCGGGGTGGCTTTGCCGCCCCATTCTTTGTAGCTATCGAGCAGCGCGGCGAGCAGCAGCTTGATCAGCGGATATTTGCGCACGGAATATTCGTGGGAGAAGCGCTCCATGATGGGCAGCGTGCGGAAAACTTCGGCGAGCGTTTCGGCGTAGCCCGCGCCGGCGGGCGATTCGGCGTTGTATTCGGCGAATTGAAGAGAATCGGGAAGCAGAAAAGCGTCGAGGCGCGAGGAGGTGCTGGAAGTGGCGTAACCAGGATTGATGCGGGCGAGGCGTTCCTCTTCGGGGCTGAGCGCGGATTGAGCGAGGAGGCGCGGATCGGCTAGCGACTGCTTGACGACGCGCTCGCCGAGGACGGCGATGGTTTCGGCGACCGCGCGGACGCGCTGCTCGTCGGCAGCGGTGAGAAAAAACGGGCGGATGAACGGGCAGTGGACGCGATCGCCGAAGGTGAGGCGTTCGGCGCGCATGCGAGCGTTGAGCTCATTGCTAAAAGCGGGTGCAAGTTCCACATCGTGCCGGAGGAGCTGGTTCCAGGCTTCGGCGGGCGGCAGTGGGTTTCCAGAGTGTGGCGCGCGCGCGGAACCGCTCATGAGGTCTTGGGTCCGGTGCGCGGTTTTGCCGGACCTGGGGCAAAACCGGCGGCGACGGAAGCGGTCGGAGCTGCTTTTGCAATGGCAGCGGGCTGGCCGACGAAACCAGCGGGCGCGCCGATCTTGAGCATTTCTTCCCAGCGCGGCCAGGGATTGGACGGGACGCCGTTCAGGGCGCGATCAATGGCGAGTTTGGCCATGCGGTCGACGACGTGCGTGAAATAAAAATCGGTGATGCGGTCGCGTTCGAAATCGGGCGCCGGATTCAGAAAGTCGATGGCATACGGGACACCATCCTGAATGGCAAATTCGATGGTGTTCATTTCGTAGCCGAGCAGCTGATTGATGGTCTGGGCGTCGCGAACCACGCGGGCGCCGAGTTCATCGGAGAGATATTTGTGGTCGATGAGGTAGCGGCGCTGGCCGGGATCGTAAACGACGGGAAGAATATCGGTTTTGCCGAAGGTGAAACAGCGGACGTACTGCTGAAAATCGACATTTTGCTGCAGGGTCATGCAGGTGGGGCCGGTGCCATCGTAGGCCTTGAGGAGTTCTTCGCGGTTGTGGACTTTGTAAACGTGCTTCCAGCCGCCGCCGGAATAGGGCTTCAGAAACGCGGGGCGGCCGACATAATCGAGAAGCGCGTCCCAATCGATCGGGTAATCCAAATTGCGTAGCGATTCGGAATTGATGTCGACGTCCGCCGGATAGGATTTTTGCGGGAGTAAAACAGTTTTGGGAATGGCGAGGCCGAGTTTGGCGGCGACGGAATAGTTGAAAAATTTGTCGTCGGCGGTCCACCAGAAAGGATTGTTGATGACGTAAGTTCCCTGCAGGACGGCGTGCTTGAGGAAGGCGCGGTAATAATCGACTTCATGGGAGATGCGGTCGATGATCACGCTGTACTGGGCGAGTTCGCCCATTTTGGTGCCGCCAAGTTTTACGAATTCGGCGGTGATGCCGTCTTTTTTGCCCAGCTCGTTTACTTTTTCAATAAAGGCGGGCGGGAAGCTATATTCGCGACCGCACATCAGTCCAATTTTCATGATCAATTCCCTTTTCCTAGTAGCACGTTCTTCGTTACGAATTGTGCGGGGTCGCCGCCGTTGACGCTTGAATTGAGACGCCGGCGCGCGTTTCGGCCACGATGTGACGGACCACATCTTTCAGGTCGCCAGTTTGTTTATACACATTCAGTTGGCGCTCGGCGCTGGTGCCATCGCGAAAAATCTGGTGAATCGGTTCGAGCGCGGCACGGCTGCCGAGATCGTCCAGAACGTCATCCACAAATTCGAGAAGTTCCTCAGCGAGAATGCCCATGGGTACTTCGATCTGTTTGCCGAAATCGATGAGTTTGCCCTGGATGCCCCAGCGGGCAGCGCGCCATTTATTTTCTTCGATCAGCGCGCGATGGTACATGCGAAAACCCAGGTTGGAAGTGTAGAGGCGATGCAACTTGACGACGATGGCCTGAGTGAGCGCGGCCAGGGCCACGGCTTCTTCGACGCGGGTAACCACGTCAAAAATTCGAAACTCGAGCGTGCCAAACGTCGGATGCGGGCGCACGTCCCACCAGATTTTTTTGGCGTTATCGATGGAATGCAGGCGAATCAGCAGGTCGACGTAATCCTCATACTGGCTCCACGAGGCCAAATGATCCGGAATGCCGGTGCGGGGAAAGCGGCGAAACACCGTGGTGCGAAACGATTTCAGCCCGGTGTCGCGGCCCATCCAGAAAGGCGAGCTGGTCGAAAGCGCCAGCAAATGCGGCAGAAAATAGCGCGCCATGTTCATCAGATCGATCATGGTAGTGCGATCCGGCACCGCAACGTGAACGTGCATGCCGAAAATCAGCAGCGAACGCGCCAACTGGCCCATTTCTTCGACGATGTTCTGATAACGTTCGCCGGGGGAAATAACCTGATCGATCCAGCTCGAAAACGGGTGGGTGCCGGCGGCGGCAACCTGCAGGCCGCGGCTTTCGGCGGCGCGAACCAATTCGCCGCGGCTGCGGCGCATGTCAGCATCGAGTTCGTCCACGTTCTGGCAGATTTTTGTGCCGATTTCGATGATGGACTGATGCATCTCGGGCTTGACCTGCTCGCCGAGTTCGGCGGAGGCGGCCATCAGTTCGGAGACGTGCGAACGCAGCTCGCACGAGGCGGGATCCACGATTTGAAATTCTTCTTCGACGCCGATGGTGAACCGGTGATTCATGCGAGACCCTTTCGCGACGGGGCTGCGAGGACTGCGGCGGGTATCATACCGCGAGTCTGACGGATTTGGATACGACGGGGCCTACTGGGGGCAGGCGGCGCCGTTATCGACCCATTGCTGCATGGCGGCGACGAAATCGGGGCGATTCAGCGGCGGCAGGGTGCGGCCATCGCCGGGATTCCAGCCCCAGCCGACGAGATTATCCTGCGAAACATGTTCCATGATTTGGGGCAACGAACGGTGTCCGTTCTGGGCGGGGTCTTTGAGCTGGCGGCAGAACTGGCCGGCGGTTTCGCCTTGGATGACCATTTTCATATTGGCGGGCGGCAGCGACCATTTCGGATTTCCTGGAGGCATGTTGGCGCCGGAAAGATTGGCGTCCTGGTGGCAGGTGTGGCATTTCATGCCGTAGACGCCTTGGCCATCGACACCGCGTTTTACATTTTGGATATGAACGTGGCTGTCGTCGCCCTGCAGTGGTGCGCTGCCGGAGGGATGGCAATTTTTGCAGCGGGGAGAATCGAAAACAGTCCAGGCGCGGAGGAAGGCGGCTTGGGACGCGGCGGTTTTCGAGGCTTCGAGATTTGCGGCGGGCAGCGCGGCCGGAGTTCGCGACGACTGTTGCGACCAGGCCAGCGAAGTCACGGCCAGGGCCGCGGCGAAGAGCGCGCCAATGAGAAAAGCGGAACGTTTGCGGCTGATATTTTCTGCCATTTTCGCCCTCGCAACAGTTTGCTGCCGTGACTTCCAGTCTTACGCGGAACGCAGATCTTCCATCTTGATCGGCAAACGCCGGACCGGCTTGCCGGTGAGCGCCAGAATCGCATTGGCGATGGCCGGAGCTACGGGCGGAACTCCCGGTTCACCGACACCGGTGGGTTTCTCGGTGCTTTCAATTATGTGCACTTCGATTTCCGGAGAGTCGAACATACGCACCATCGGGTAGTTATGGAAATTGCTTTGCTGGACGCGGCCATTCTCGAGAGTAATTTCGGTTTTGAGCGCGGCGGTGAGGCCGAAGATGATGCCGCCTTCGATTTGCGCTCTCACGGTGTCGGGGTTGATGACCCGGCCGCAATCGACGGCGGCGAACATTTTGTGGACGTGGAGCGTGCCGTCCTTATCGATGGAGATTTCGGCGACCTGGGCGACATAGCTATCGAAGGAAAAATGTCCGGCGATCCCGCGGGCGCGCCCGGCGGGAAGCGGGGTGCCCCATTTTGCTTTTTGGGCGACGAGGTCGAGGACGGCCAGCATGCGCGGTTGATTTTTCAGGAGAGTACGGCGGAGCTGATAGGGATCTTTGCCGCCGGCGTGCGCGACCTGATCGAGAAACGCTTCGACGGAAAAGCCAGTGTGTGAGTGGCCGACGGAGCGCCACCATTGAACCGGGATGACGCTTTTAGGACTGTGCAGATCGACCAGAACATTGGGAATCCCGTACAAAATATCGGACGCGCCTTCGACGGAGGCGGAGTCGATACCATTCTTAATGCCGAACTGCTCGAAGAGCGTGCCGGCCATGATCGATTG
The DNA here is from genome assembly GCA_036401315.1 of Candidatus Acidiferrales bacterium. Lineage (GTDB taxonomy): Bacteria > Acidobacteriota > Terriglobia > Acidiferrales > UBA7541 > Palsa-295. The sequence goes on along the minus strand of DASWVE010000094.1, from coordinate 49,588 downwards.
GCCGACGATGGTGTGGGTCCACGCGACTGGATTGCCCTGGGCGTCCAGGCCGGCTTCGAAATGGTCGTACCACATCGGGCGATACCAGCCGCCTTTAATATCGTCCTCGCGAGTCCAGACCACTTTCACCGGAGCCTTCGCGACTTTGGCGACTTCGACCGCCTCAGTGACGAAATCGCAGGCGGGATTAGCACGACGCCCGAAGCCGCCACCAAGAAGAGTGGTGTTGAGTTTCACCTGCTCGGGTTTCAGGCCGGCAACTTTCGCTGCAGCCAAGCGATCCATGGTTTCGAACTGCGTGCCGGTCCAGACTTCGCAGCTATCCGCGCGCAGATCGACGACGGTATTGAGCGGTTCCATCATCGAGTGCGAGAGATAAGGAACTTCAAACTCGGCTGAGATTTTTTTCGCGGCCCCCGCCAGAGCTGCGGCGGGATCGCCGACTTTTTTGGCGACGATTCCGGGAGTGCGAGAGGTTTCGGCGTACTCCTTACGCAGAGCGACGGAGGAAATATTCGCACCCGGGCCATCGTCCCAGGTGATATCAAGTTTGTCCCGGCCGAGTTTGGCCGGCCAGAAACCCTTGGCGATCACCGCAACGCCGGAAGGAACCTGCAGCACATCAACGACGCCGGGAATCGCTTTGGCTTTGTCGGCATTGAAACTGACGACCTTGCCGCCGAAGACCGGCGCACGCGCGACGACCGCGGTGAGCATGCCGGGAATATAAACGTCCAGACCGAACTGCGCGGTGCCGTTGACTTTCGACGGCGTATCCAGCCGATGGATCGGCTTGCCAATGATGGTGAAATTTTTCGGATCCTTCAGCGGAATGTCAGCAGGCGGAGTCAACTTCGATGCCGCGTCGGCCAGGCTGCCGTAGGATGCGCGGCGTCCGCTGGCGGCCTGGACTACGTAGCCTTTTTCGGCGTGGCAGGTTGCAGGATCGACGTTCCAAGTCTTCGCCGCGGCGGCAATCAACATCAGGCGAGCCATCGCGCCCATTTTGCGGAAGCGGTCGTACTCGGAAGTAGTGGTGGTGCTGCCGCCGGTCATCTGCAAGCCGTACACGCTGTGGTTGTACGCGGGATCCACCAGCGCGGGTTCCACGCGAATTTTCGACCAATCACATTCGAGCTCTTCGGCCAGCATCATCGGCAGCGAAGTGTAAACTCCCTGACCCATCTCGGAGTGATTCGCGATGATGGTGATGGAATCGTCGGTGCCGATGCGCACGAAGGCGTTCGGCGCGAAAGGATGGGTCGCGTCAGCGGGCGTCGTTGCGCTGGTTTTGCTCCATTCAGGAATGTAGGCGCTGATGATGAGGCCGCCGCCGAGAGTCAGCGTGGTTTTCAGAAAATCGCGGCGCTTTAGATCGCGCCGCGCATCGGAAGCTACGGTCATTTCGCGCTCCGCTGCGCCTGAATTTCGGCGGCGCGGTGGATGGCTTTTCGGATGCGGGGGTAGGTGCCGCAGCGGCAGATGTTGCCGGACATGGCCTCGTCGATGTCTTCATCGGTGGGCTTGGGATTTTCGCGGAGCAGGACGGCGGCGCTCATGAGCTGGCCGGACTGGCAGTAGCCGCACTGCGGAACTTCAATTTCGATCCAGGCCTCCTGGAGCGGGTGCGTGAGATCGGGGGAAAGGCCTTCGATGGTGGTGATTTTTTTGCCTTCGGCGCGGGAAACCGGAGCTACGCAGGAACGGACCGCTTCGCCATCAAGGTGCACGGTGCAGGCGCCGCAGAGGGCCATGCCACAGCCGAATTTCGTGCCGGTCAGCTGGAGCGAGTCGCGCAGAACCCAGAGGAGCGGAGTCGAAGGGGGATCCTCGACAGTGACCGGCTTGCCATTTACGGTGAATGAAATCAAGGAGCGCCTCCTGCGAATTCAAATGCTGCGCGGAGCCGGCACCAGAATGAAACGATTCCGGGGCCGCTGGGCTGGGACCTCAGGCGAAACGAGAAGCTGTTGCGACGCCCAGATTATCGTTCCGGAAAGCGGGAATGGCAAATCGGCGAAAATCGTAGGACTTATTCGATTTCGTTCAGTGCGAAGAAGCTGGCGCCGATGAGCTCCCGTATTTTTGGGTGGCGTAGCCGACGATGAGACCGACCAGGCCGCCGGGAATCATGATGGCGACGTAATGCGCGTGCTGGAGAAACGCGACGATGAAAGCAAAGAACAGGCCGACGGCGAGGCCGAAAATCATCCCCGACGCGAGCGAGTGAATTTTGTGGGCGAAGATGCCAATGATCACGCCGACGATGATGCCCTTGATGGTCGAGCCGATAACGATCTGCATCAGCATGGGACGAACTTCGGGCGTAAACCAGGCGGTGAGACCGTCGAAGATTCCGAGAATTCCACCGAGGACCAGGCCGTACGATATTTTGTTCAAGTCGCCTCCATTCACCATGTCGCGTTAAAAACTTTTAGGTGGGCTGCGGTTCCCAGCGGGCCAGCTCGGCTACTGCACACCCATGTCCACCAGGATTCGCCAGTTGCCGTCGGACTGGCGCTTCCAAATCGTGACGTAGTGGCCGCCGGTTTGCGTTTCGGTCTTACCTGGCGGCGTGAAGGTATAGGTGTACTTCCCAGTTTCATAGACCAAATCATCGACGGCCCAAAGATCCTGCGTTTCGATGCTGACTTTGATCGGGCCGGTAACGGATTTCATGAAGCCGGCGACGCTTTCGGCGATGGCGGGACGGCCGCGGACCACAATTCCCTTGGGGCTGAAGCGCGAGCCGGATTCGTCGTAGAGCCCGGCCAGAGCGCCGGCATCGGAACGCGCGAAGGCGTCGATATATTTGGCGTTGCCGGCATCGATCGATTTGCGAATTTCAGGATCGGTTACGGAAGATTGCGGGGGTTCCTGGGCGCGCGCGACTCCGGCAAACGTAAGAAAAAGAACAGCGACAAGAGCTAAGAGGCGGTTCATGGCTTTCTCCCTGGTGGGCTGGTGGGGCCTATTCTATGTGCTAGGCGAGCGCGATCAAATCGATTTCGACTTTGAAATCGCGGGGCAAGCGTGCGACTTCGACGGTGGTGCGCGCCGGAGGATTGCTGGGAAAGTAGCGGGCGTAGACTTCGTTCATGGCGGTGAAATCGTTCATATCTTTCAGAAAAACGCCAAGGCGCACGGCGCGGTCGAGCGAAGAGCCGGCGGCTTCGACGATGGCTTTCAGATTTTGCATGATGCGTTCGGTTTGTTCGGCGGCGCCGCCTTCGAGCGGCTTTCCGGTAGCGGGATCGAAAGCGGTTTGGCCGGAAACGAAGATGAAGCCGTTGGCCTTGATGGCCTGGGAATACGGGCCGATGGCTTTAGGACCTTTATCGGTGTGGATGATTTCTCGCACGATGCCTCCCTCTCACTGAGTGGAATCTTACTTTTGGTTTTCTGCCGGTGGTCCGTAACGGGCGCGAAACGCGGCGGGAATGCCGGGATTATAAAGCCACGCGCGAAAGGGTTCGGCTAGATTTGCTTTGGTGGTGAATTCGATGGCGGCGCGAACGTCGTTCACGGTGACGTCTTTGCCGCGGAGAAGTTGGACGGCTTGCGCCAGCCCGGCGCGAACGGGAGTTGGACCGTAGGCGTCTTCCAGTGCAACGAAAAGTAGGGCCGCTTTGGCGCGGGCGGCGCGGCGCTGTTCGAGTGGATCGGTTGCGAGGGTAGCGAGAACCGACTTCTCTGGGACATTCTTTGGTTGGCGGCCCTGATCATAGTCGTGGAGCAAGCCGGCAATGTCTTTCGTCCGCGCGTCGCTGCCCCCAGAAGCTTCATCGATCACAACCGCCGCGTAGGCCGGCAAACCTTCGCCGAGTGCGATGGAAGCAGCAGGCGCGGGACGCATCGCGTCTCCGAACCAAGTAATGGCTAGAGAACGCTCCACGGATTCTACGAATTCGCGGTTGTCCGTACCCAGAGCCAAGGCGGCTGAATTGACGAGGACGCCGCCGGGAAACCCGGCGAAGGCGGAAGTCGAGGTGCCGCTGGTGGGTGATGTAAGCGCGGGGGCCTCGACGATGTACGGCACCGTGGCGCGCTTGTCGAGCTGGCCGAAATTCTTCTGGAGGGTGGTCCAAGCTGCGGCGAAGCGTTGCGCCGCGGCCGCGGCGCTCGCGGGTAGAAGTTGTGAGGTCCAGAAAATCGCGGCTTCCGATTTTGCAGAGCCGGAGGATGCCGAGTAGCGGCCGGCGACGACGTAAGGCGCGAGGTCGTCCTTGTTGAGGGCGAAGCGATAAGTCGTGTCAGCGCCATTTTGCTTACGTCCGGCGGATGAGCCGCGCGCAAGAACCATAAAATCGTTCGGTAGGCACACGGTGTATTCCATCTTGTCGGGACGGACGGGCGCAGAGGCTAGAATGTGATTGGGAGGAAGAAAAACGGGAAGCCAGCCCTGGGTGCCCAGAAAGAAATTCTCCGCGGTAAGCGCGAAATTGACTCCGGAGCTTCCCAGAGCAGCGAGAGTGTAGTCGACGACCAGTTCCCTGCTGTCTTTTTGCGGCCAGGACGAACCTGACGACAGACGAACTGCGCCGGGTGAGCCGGGTTGGTATTCGGCGGGAAGGCTCGCAGGTTCGACCGCGCGGCCGTCGAGTGCAACGTGCAGGCTGGTGCGGCCGTAAAGTTTTTCATCGGGAAAGACGACATCGATGAAGTCGAGAGGCGCGGTGCCGGAATTTCGTAGGGTGTAGACGTTGTGCACCCGGATTTCGGGCGATGGGTTGGAAACGAAATTGACGTCGAAGGTCTGCTTCAGAATCTGGTAGCCGGGCGCGAGCGGCACGGTGCAGGACGGCGCCAGGAAAAGAACGATGGCGACCACGAAGGCGGCGAAGACGAGGCGGGAGGATGACGAGCGCTTCAAGATTCAGAGATTCTACCGGAAATGTGGGTGGAAAGTGCTAAGAGCAGCGAGAAAGCGGAAATCAACTGAGGACCAGACGCCCTCGCTTGGTGATTTCTAATTCAGGACAGTCGGAAAGCGCCTAAGGATGTCGGAATCTTTGGCACCCTTGCGGCGGGCCTCGATGATCAACCGACCATCGGATTCGGGAGTGCCGCGCTGGACCAGTTGCAGGAGCGTGGCGTTATCGATGCGAAGATTTCTCATGGTGCCCAAGGCCGCGCCGGACAACGTGGATTTTCCGTTGGCGCGATCGCGGGCAATGCCGAGGATCAGTGCGTCGGGCAGGCCGGCGAGATGCATGGCCTGCAGTTCACCTGAACCTAGGCCGACTTGATCGAGATTGACGAGGGCCATAACGGTTGGTTCGCTTACACCGGATTGATAGAGGCCGGCGACAGCGTCGCCGGAAGTAAAAGGCTGACCCTGCAAGTGCGTGGTACGCAGCAGTGTGACGCACTCCTCATCGGACAGGCCGGCACTGCGAACCTTGGCGATTTGCGGGATTTCCGCGGGAGAAATGTGCAGGGATTTCAATTCCTTGATCGCGTCATAACTCATACCCGCGCGGTCGAGCGGATGAGTATCGAGCAGACGCAGGTCGTCGCAGGCCCCAAGGGCCACGCATGTGAACAGCATCAGAACGAGACGGACGCCCCCCATCCAACCATTGTACGGGGCAAAAAGCGGTGTGGGCGGGCGTGACGCGGATGAATTACGGGCGGTTCAGACGTTGTAGACGCGTTCGATGTCGAATACGCCGGGGATGCGTTTGACGCCGCCGAGGATGCGTTCGAGCTGCTTGCGGTCGTTAACGTCGAGAGCGACTTCGATGCGGGCGCGCATATCCTGGCCGCCGCTTTCGAAGGTGCGGATATTCGCGCCGGTTTCGCTGATGGCGTTGGTGATGGCGGCCAGCATGCCGGGGCGGTCTTCAGTGAGGATGCGCAGGCGGACCGGGAAAGTGGCTTGGGTTTCGCTGGCCCATTCGACCGCGATGCGGCGTTCGGTGTCGTACATCAGGTTCTGCACGTTGGGGCAGGTCTTGCTGTGCACGGCGATGCCCCGGCCACGGGTAACGTACCCCACGACGTCGTCACCGGGAATGGGATTACAACATTTCGAGCGATAGACCATTAAATCGTCGTGGCCGCGGACGAGGATGGCACCGTCGTTCATGCCCAGCATCCGTTTGACCGTGTCTACAATTTTGGGTTTGTTGTCTTCGGTGGTGTCCGGAAGAACCTGTCCCGAGGCTTTAGCCAAGACCTGACGCGCGGACCATTTTCCGTAGCCGAGATCGGCGTGGAGATCGTCGATCCGTCCGCAGCCGTATTCGGAGGCGACGCGCTGCCAATCCTCCGCTGTGATTTTCTTCAGCGAGATTCCGGCGTGGCGCGCTTCTTTCTCGAGCAGGCGCTTGCCAACATCCTTGGCCTGCTCGCGTTCATGAAGATTGATCCACTGGCGAATTTTGCTGCGCGCGCGGGAAGTGTGAACGAAGGAAAGCCAATCACGCGAAGGCTCGTGGCCTTTCTGGGTGAGGATTTCGACCACATCGCCGTTCGCCAGCGTGTGGCGCAGCGGAACGATTGAGCCATTCACTTTTACGCCGGTACATTGATGGCCGACTTCGGTGTGCACAGCGTATGCAAAATCGATCGCAGTAGCATCTCGCGGTAACACAACGACGCGGCCCTTGGGCGTGAAGGTGTAGACCTCTTCCGGGTAGAGGTCCACGCGCAGGGTGGACATGAACTCGCTGGGTTCCTGCATCTCCTGCACCCACTCGATCAACTGGCGCATCCAGACGATGCGTTGATCGTCGGCGCTGGCGGCTTCGCGGCCGTCTTTATATTTCCAGTGAGCGGCGACGCCCTGTTCGGCGATGCGATGCATTTCCTGGGTGCGAATCTGAACTTCGAAAGTCTGGCCGCCATGAATGACCGTCGTGTGCAGCGACTGGTAGAGGTTGGGCCGCGGCATGGCGATGTAATCTTTGAAGCGGCCGGGCACCGGGGGCCAAATCTGGTGGATGACGCCGAGGGTGGCGTAACAATTTTTGATGCTGTCGGTGATCACGCGAATCGCCAGCAGGTCGTTCACCTGCTCGATGACGCGCTGCTGCTTTTGAATTTTCAGGTGCAGCGAATAGGCGCGTTTGACGCGGGCCTGAACCTCGGCGGGAATGCCGGTCTCGACCATCTTGTCGCGAATCGCATCCTGCACTTCGAGCAAAAATTTGTCGAAGAATTTCTGTTTGGTGGCGAGTTTTTTCTGGACGTCGAAAAAAGCTTCGGGCTCGAGGTAACGGAAGGAAAGATCTTCAAGCTCGCCGCGAATTAAGCCCATTCCCAGACGATTCGCGACCGGCGCATAGATGTCGAGCGTTTCGCGGGCGATGCGCTGCTGCCGGCCGGGATCGAGATAATTCAAGGTGCGCATGTTGTGCAGGCGATCGGCCAGTTTCACGACCACGACGCGAACATCGTTGACCATGGCCAGCAACATTTTGCGAACGTTTTCGGCCTGGCGGGCTTCGGGAGCTAGTAGATCGAGGCGGGAAATTTTGGTGGCGCCCTCGACCAAACGAGCGACGTCGGCGCCAAAATGTTCGGTGATGGTTTCGAGGGGAATCTTGGTGTCTTCGACGACGTCGTGCAAGAGTGCGGCGCAGATGGAGGTCACGTCGAGCTTCATGTCCGCGAGGATATGGGCGACTTCTACCGGGTGCGAAAGGAACGGCTCGCCGGAGAGACGGGTCTGGGTCTTGTGCTGCTCGGCGGCGAAATCGTAGGCGCGCCGGAGGAGTTCGAGATCGTCGCCAGGGCGGGTGCGGCGGACTTTGTCTACGAGTTCGACGAAGCGGAGATCAACAGCACGGCGGGCGGCGTCGGTAATTGTGGACCTAGTGGCAGGCTCCATAGGCAATTCTATCTCAATCTGGCGGCGCGCACAAAATTGGCGTCGCCCGAGCCAAAAAACTATTTCCCCTTTTCGACGGCGTAGCCCTTTTCGATCCAGTCCGTATTGAAATCATTGGGCAGCAGCAGCACGCGAAGATTGCTGAAGCCCATTTCGCGCAGGGCCAGGAAGGCCGGCTTCAGATTCGGGCAGCGCTCCAGCGGACAGCAACCGCAGTACAGCACCACGCGCGCATCGCGCGGTACAGCTCGCGCCCAGTCCTCCAGATCGGCGATGCCCTTGGACGTGGAGCCGGCGCCGTGGAACGACGCGCCAGCGATGTGCGCCCCCTCATAGAGAAGCCGGAAACCCACGCAAACCACGATCGGTTTCTTAGCCGGTTCTTTCGCGGAAAGCTCCGCAGCGAGCGCTTCGGGGGAGACGGTTTGCGAGGCCGACCAGGGATCGCTGGAGGCGGAATCATCGGAGGCTGATGGGAACGCCAGAACACCCGGACGCACCGCGGAAAATAATGCGGAAGGGATCGCAGCTGCAAACCAGGCCAGAGCCGATCGACGGGTGAAGTCTTTCACCAGCGGCCTCCTGAGAACGCGAAGCATGAAGAAATGAAATGCATCCCAAACAAAAATGGCGGGCCCGAAGGCCCGCCATGACAAAACCAAATGCAATTGAAGGCTACGACGTGGGTGCAGCGGGCGCTGACATCTTGCGCTGCTTGATGGCCTTGACTTGATCCACCAAATCGTCGGCCGACTTGATGTCCGCGTCGCGAGCCTCGGTCGTGGTCTCCATGTCCGCCTTTTGACGATAGAGCAGGTTCAGATAAGCCATGGCGTCGTCGTAATCCGGACGGCGTTCCATGGCGGTCTTCAGGTTGGTAACGCCTTCGTCCACAGTTGCCCCATATTTCTGTTGAAACGCCGTGGCGAGAGCCGGGGGCATCGGATCGGTCTCTTTAATGGTCTTCTTGGCGGTCTTGTTATATTCCTCGCGCATCTGGTGATTGCCGCGGAAGGCCAAGGTCCAGTCGATGACGCCAATCCAATAATACGGTTCGGGATCTTCCGGCTTCAACGCGATGTGCTTTTGGTGGTAGGTCTTCGATTCTTCCATCTTGGCCGGATCGAAAGGCGTGCCGCCCATGTTGTAAAGAATCGAACCGATACCATCGATTGCCGAAAGATTATCCGGATGCGACTGCAGAATCGTCAGGAATTCCGCCTTGGCTTGTTCCCCATTGCGAATGTTTTCAGGAGACGGCGCGCCGGGAATGTACTGCGCGGAATACGCGGTGGCCAGATACAAGCGGGCATTCAGGAGGTCCGGATCAAACTGCGTGGCTTGCTTAAAATCTTCGATGGCGAGGTCGGTCTGGCCGCCCTTGTAGGCCTGCACGCCCTTGTTGAGCTTGTCACGCGCGCGAAGTTTATCGCAGCCGGATACAGCGACGAGCGAAACCATTACGATAGCGAAAAGGAAAACTGTTTGGCGCTGTCGCTGCATTCCTTGCTCTCCTTGGATAGACCCTACTTATCGCTTGCTGGAAGATTGGCCGTGATCAGACCGACATTGTCTATCCCAGCGCCACGCATGATGTCAACCGCTCGAGCCACTTGCACAAACTCTACGGCGTCGTCACCCTTCACGAAAGCGACTTTCTCCGCTCGTCGTTTGAAGATATCTTCAAGGCGCAGACCCAAATCGTCCCACGAAACACTTTGCTGATTGATCAGAACTTTGCCGCCGGCAACTACTTGCACCACGATGGCCTGCGACGGATCGCTGTCCGGTTTGTCGGAAGTTGGCGAAGGTTGTGGGAGTCGAGCTTCCAATCCCTGCGGCATGATTGGGGTGATGACCATGAAAATAATGATCAGCACCAGCAGCACGTCGATCAGCGGCACGATGTTCGGTTCTGAAATCGAGACCTTACTGCCGCCGACCGCCATTCCCATAAAGCACCTCGATCACCCGCATTCCACCGAAACTCTTAAGAGTCCGCGCTGATTGCCACGACGATGCAATCAGCGGCTCTTAACTACTGGCCCGCTTCGATTTTGGCAGTGATCAGGCCGACGCTGTCGATGCCGGAACCGCGCATGATGTCGATGGCACGGGCGACTTGGGCGAACTCAACGGAATCGTCGCCCTTGACGAAGGCCACTTTTTCGGCGCGCTCTTTGAAAATATCCTCGAGGCGGGAGCCGAGGTCGTCCCAGCTGACCTGCTCCTGATTGATCAGGACTTTACCGTTGGTGGTGACCTGCACAACGATCGTCTTCGAAAGCAAATCGTTGTCCGGCTTCTGGTTGGGCGGCGTGGGCTGCGGAACCAGAGCGTCCAACCCTTGCGGCGTGGTCGGCGTGATGACCATGAAAATAATGATGAGTACGAGGAGCACGTCAATCAGCGGAACGATGTTCGGTTCCGACAACGCGCCCTTACCGGTTCCAACGGACATTCCCATGGAAAAACTCCTTTACGATTCATTCGCCGGCTCAGGAAGAGGTGAAGCGGCCGGTACAGCGCCCGCCGTACAACTGGCTAATCGGCGGGCGGAGGTGGTGGAGGGGCGGCAGCGCCCTTCTCACGGATTTTTTCAGTGAGCAAGCCCAGGTGATCGACGCCGGCGGAGCGGACTTCGTCGACGGCCTTAACGACATCGCCGTATTTGGCGCGCGAATCGGAGCGCACAAATACGGTCTTATCGAGGCGGTTGGCGATCAGGTCCTTTACTTTGCCGGTGATTTCGTCGAGCTGAACCTTGCTGCTGCCCAGGTAGGTATTGCCATCGCGGGTGACGGCGATGATGATCGCGTCATCCTTGTCGGCATCCTGCATATCCTGGGCGTTATTAGCCTTGGCCATGTCTACAGAGACGCCCTTCTGCAACATGGGGGTGACCACCATGAAGATGATGAGCAACACCAGCATGATGTCCGCCATCGGGATGACGTTCGGGGCGGCCATAATCGGCGGTGCTTTGGGCTTGTAAGCCATGGCTTACTTCTTCCCGCCGCGACGGGTGATGAAGTAGTTGATCAGCTCCATGGAGGAGTTGTCCATCTCGACGTCGAAGGCTTCGACTTTATTGGTGAAGTAGTTGTAGGTCCACACGGCCGGCACGGCGACCAGCAAACCGAGCGCGGTGGTCACGAGCGCCTCAGCGATACCGCCGGCGACGGCCGACAGACCGGTTGCTTTCGAAGCCGAAATGCCCTTAAACGCGTTGATGATGCCCATGACGGTGCCGAACAAGCCGACGAACGGCGCGGTGGAACCGATGGTGGCGAGACCGGAAAGGCCGCGCTTCATTTCGGCGTGCACGATGGCGACGGAGCGTTCGAGACCGCGCTTGGCGGCTTCGATGACTTCCTCATCGCCGACTTGCGCCGAGGCCGCCTGGAATTCCGAGAGGCCGGTGGCGACTACCTTGGCGATGTGGCTCTTCTTGTTGCGCTCGGCAATGGAGATCGCTTCGTCGAGCTTGTTGTCTTTCAGCGCGCCGGCCACCTGCTGCACGAAAATGCGGGACTGCTTGCGGGCCGCGCTGTACATCAGGGCGCGGTCAATCATGATGCCGACCGACCAGGCCGACATGACGAAAAGAACGGCAACGACGAGCTTGGCGGGAATACCCATATTGTGCCACATGGTGAGCAAGTCCCAGCCCACCTCACCGGACTGCTGCTGCAACATCACGAAAGCCGACAACGTCAAAGTCGAAAACATATGTTTTGCTCCTCCATTTCTGGAAAACGATTGCGGCAGCAATAGTCTGCCGTTCGGATTTTAAATTCGAATCCACCCCAAGGGGCAGCAGACCCGAGCCCTGCCAAACTATTTGCGACTAACCAGCCAAAGTAAATACGACAGAAATTGTAGTGTCGACTTCCACCGGCTCACCGTTCAGTAGGGTCGGTTTGTAGCGCCACTGGCGAACGGCATCCATCGCATTCTTCATTAGCAATGGAGGACCGGAAACGTATTCGAGTTGCTCGATGGCGCCATCTTTCGAAATGATGGCGTGCAGGACGACCGTGCCGGAGATGTGCGCGGTCTTGGCGATCGGAGGATAGATTGGCTGAACCTGACGGAGAAGGTTCGCGGCCACCACCTGACCACCGATGCGCACCGGACCATGGGCCTTCGGAGGCGGAGGCGGAGGAGGTGCGCCGCCGACGCCGCCAATGATGCCACCGAGCACGCCGCCCGCGGAACCGCCGGCGACGCCGCCGACTACCCCGCCCGAAACGCCGACATCGGGGGGAGCAGCCTCTTCCTTAATCATTTCAATCTTCTTGGGGATGACGGTGGGAGCCATCATCTGGCCATTCTTGATCAAGTGCACCACCGGCTTCACGATGCGCTGGATGGCTGCGGCCGGAGGAGGCGGGGGAGGAGGCGGCGGGGGCGGGACGATGAAAGTCGTCAGCATGCCCTTGGGCAGCGCTTCCGTGTAGATGAGCGGAATCAAAATCAAGATGCCCAGGATGGCGGTTTGGATGATGGTGGAGACCAGAACCGTCCAGGACTTGTTGGTCTTGGTTGAATTCGCGCCCGAGATAACCAGATCATTAAACATGGCACCTACCTCCTAGCTGCTGCCATTACGCGTTTGTCGGCTGCGGATCCGGCGCTAACGGCAGTTCCCTGACCTCTAAACTTGTTCCACCAGACCACGATGGGTGCGGCGATGCCAAAACTGGAGTACGTTCCTACCACAACTCCTACCACCATGGCAAAAGAGAAAGCGCGAAGAACCTCGCCGCCCAGCAGAAAAAGTACCAGGACGGTGAGGAAGGTCAGACCGCTGGTTAATATTGTCCGTGACAAGGTTTGGTTGATGGCTTTGTTGACGATGTCCGGGAAATTATCCTTACGCATCAACCGCTGGTCTTCGCGAACCCGGTCGAAAATGACAATGGTGTCGTTCATCGAATAGCCGACCAGGGTCAACAAGGCCGCGATGACCGTCAACGAAATTTCGTAATGAAAAAGCGAGAAAAACCCCAGGGTAATCAGCACATCGTGGAACACGGCAATGACCGCCGCAATGCCGTAAACCCACTCAAACCTGAAGGCAATATACACCAGCATGCCGCCCAGGGCGTACAAAGTCGCAAAGAAAGCCTGGCGGCGCAATTGGGCGCCGACTTTGGGGCCAACGACTTCCACGTTGCGAATCGCAAAATTGCCGAGAACGAAACCGCTGTTCAAGGAACTGCGCACCGCGGGGGTCGCACCTTCGACATTGCTGAGCTGATCGAAATTGGTGACGATGCCGCTGTGCTCGGTGTCGCGCGCGGCAAGCAAACGCTGGGCCAACGCGGCGTAACGATCCGCTGCGGTCGAGCCCAGCAACGCCGGATCTTTCTGCGTCAGATATTCGGCCAACGAATCCTTAGACACCGAATTGAAGTCGAGTTTGCCATCGGCCGCAGTGCCGAAGGTTTTGTGCAGAGCGTCGAGAATCGCCTGCTTGCCGGCGTCGAGCGACTCATCGCCCTGGCCCTTTTGCTCCAGACCAATGACGACGTCATTCTGCGATCCGGCGCTCAACACCGTATCGCTGATGGTTTGGATGGTGCTGTCCGCGATGCCAGCTGCGGCGAGACCTTTACGGATCTGGTCGACCGGAGCCGGACCGGCGAAGCGCACGTACACCAGCGTGCCGCCGCGGAAGTCGATGCCATATTTGATACCGCCATTCTTGAGAATCGAAGCCCAGCCAAGGACGAGCAAGATGACCGACAAGGCGACGAAGTACTTCGCCTTGCCCATCCAGTCGACGTTGACGTCTCTAAAAAATTCCATTCCGATACCTATCCGCCTTTATTTGACACCGGGTCAATTGGGAATGTTCCCCAAAGTGACTTCTATTCAAGCAATTCGCCCGGTCAATATCTCAGCTTGTACAGAGCTGCAAAATAACCACTTAGCGGCCAAACATCTAAATGCTCAGCGCTTCCTGGCGGCCTTTTCGAGCCAAATTCCAATCGAAGATGGCGCGCGAAACGTAGATCGAGGTGAAAACGTTCGCCAACAAACCAATCACGAGAGTGATGGCGAATCCCTTGACCGGCCCAGTACCAAACAAGAACAGGAAAATCGCCGAAACGATGGTGGTGACGTGAGTGTCGATGATGGTCAAAAAGGCTTTATCGAAACCCTGCTCAACCGCCGCGGCCGGGGTCTTGCCATTGCGCAGTTCTTCGCGAATACGCTCGAAGACCAGGACGTTCGAATCGACGCCCATGCCGATGGTCAAAATGACTCCGGCGATGCCGGGTAGCGTGAGCACCGCGCCGAACATGGCCATGAACGCGATCAAGATGAGCAAATTGAGCAGCAGCGCCACAACTGCATTGACACCGCTGAGCCGGTAATAGAACACCAAGAAAATCATAACGACCAGAATGCTACCGATGGAAGCGCGGACGCCCTGGCGGATGGAATCGGCGCCGAGCGAAGGACCCACAGTGCGTTCTTCCAGATATTTAATCGAAGCGGGGAGCGCCCCAGCGCGCAGCACCAAAGCTAAATCGTGCGACGTATCCTGATTAAAATTTCCGGTGATTTCGCCGTTATCGTCGATGCGGCCCTGAATCGTGGGCGCGGAATAGACCTGATGATCGAGAACAATGGCCATGCGATGGCCAATGTGCGATTCGGTATAAGGGCCGAAGCGCGCCGCAGCCGCGGTGGAGAGTTCGAAGTGCACCTGATAATTGGAGGGGTTGTTGGTATCGGGCGCCGGAGTGGCGCCGCGGAGATCCGCGCCGGTTACGACTGGAGCGCGATCCAAAATGTAATACACCGGCGTTGTGGATCCAGTGGCTGAATCGGATTTGCCGGGCAAAATCTGCGTGCCCGGAGGCAACACGCCCCCCTTCGCGCCGAGCGCCGCGGCTTCTGAGGGATAAGTCTGATCGTCGGCAACACTGTTCAGTGAAAGCTGTCCGCCGGCCTGAATCACGGCCTTGGCGCGGGTGGGGTCGCCTTCGCCCGGAAGCTGTACGAGAATTTCGTTATCGCCGCGGCCGGTAAAGGCGATGGTCGGTTCGGTCAAGCCCAGTGCGTTGATGCGGCGCGTGATGGTTTCGAGGGCCTGGTCCATGGTGTCATGGCGCAAATCGGCAATCACCGAGGGCTTCAGCGTCAGCAAATACCCATTTACCGCGCCGGCAGCTGAAGTCAGATTCCAATCCGAAAATTGGTTGGTGACGATGTCGCGAAAATTGCTCGAGGTGGAAGGCTCGACGTTATCGACCTGAATGTGCGTGTCATCCAGGCGGCGAATATCTCCGACCGTGACGTTTTTATCGCGGAGCTGCTTGGTGAGCTGATCGACGGCCTGATCGCAGCGCTGGCCGATGGCTTCATCCACCTGCACCTGCAAGACCAGGTGGCTGCCGCCCTTCAAATCGAGGCCGAGTTTAATGCGGTCGGCGAGGTTTTCCTTCACGCCGGCCAGGGACTTGGGAAAGCCGATCAGGCCGAAAATACAAACCAGAATGACAATCGCGATAAGAATGAACTTCCATCTGAGCTGGGGATTCATGCGGCTGCCTAATTCTCCTTCGGTGGTTCGGCTTGGAGTCCGGCGATCGCGCTACGGGCGATCTTCATCTTCACTTGGTCGGCGACGCGTAACTGAACTGCGTCCGGTTCAAGGCCGACAATAGTGCCATAGATTCCGCCGTTGGTAATCACTTTATCGCCGTTCTTCAGGGAGGTGAGCATTTCGGTGACTTTCTTCTGCTTGCGCTGGGCCGGCAGAATCATCAGGAAATAAAAAATCACCATAATCAGAATCAGCGGCAAAAATAACGCGATTCCGCCGGGCTGACCCGGAGCCTGCACCATCAGGGACAAAAGTCCCGAAAGCAAATTTTCAGATTGCACGATCGTTGCGCCTTTCCTTCACCTGCGCTTTCCGCAGCGCTGGTGCTAGTACCCGCCAGGACGAGCCGAAACCTGCCCGGGGAAGGCAAGCCAGAAACTCGAGCCCCAAAATTCCGCTCGCATGGAACCGCGCCCAACACCTTTTTCGGTTTGCCTATTTCAGACGAGCCTGAAGGTCAGAGCGGAACTTTTCGAGGTTCCCAAAACGAATAGCCTCGCGAATCTTGCGCATGTTGTCAAGGTAAAAGTAAATGTTGTGGTGGGTGTTCAAAATTGTCGCGAGGAATTCTCCTGACGCATATAGGTGCCGCAAATAGGCGCGCGAATAGCGGCGGCAGACCGCGCAGCCGCAGGATTCATCGATGGGACGCTCGTCAGCGATGTACTGCGCGTTCTTGATGAGCAGACGGCCCTGTGAAGTGAACAGGCAACCGTGGCGCGCGCTACGCGTGGGCAATACGCAATCCATCATGTCGATGCCGAGGGCGACGTAGTCGGGAATTTGTTCGGGCTTGCCAACGCCCATCAGGTAGCGCGGACGGTCCTGCGGCAGGCGTGAGGCCGCGATGGCCGCCATCTCGCAGGTGATGGCGTGCGATTCGCCTACGGCGAGGCCGCCGATTGCGTAGCCGGGAAAATCGAGGTCGACCAGCGCGTCGGCATTCTCGCGACGAAGCGCGGCGTAGGTGCCGCCCTGCACGATACCGAAGATCATTTGTTTTTCGGGGTCGCAATGGTGCGAGAAATATTCCTTCGACCTGCGCGCCCAGCTCAAAGTTCTGGCGGCGGCTTCGCGCGTGCGCGATTCAGGCGACGGAGCCTCGATGCATTCGTCGAGCACCATGACAATGTCGGAGCCTAACGCGATTTCAACTTCGAGCGCCTTTTCGGGCGAGAGGAAATGTTCGGAGCCGTCGAGGTGCGAGCGAAAAGTAACGCCTTCGTCGGTGACTTTACGCAATTCGCTGAGGCTGAAAACCTGAAAGCCGCCGGAGTCGGTGAGAATCGCGCCGGGCCAGGACATGAATTTATGCAGGCCGCCGAGTTTGCGGATCAGTTCGTGGCCGGGACGCAGGTAGAGATGGTAGGTATTGGATAGCAGAATCTGCACGCCGAGATTTTCGAGGTCCTGCTGGGTCTGGCCTTTGACGGTGGCCGCGGTGCCCACCGGCATGAAGGCTGGCGTATCGATCACGCCGTGCGGGGTGGTGAGGCGTCCCAGGCGCGCACCGGTAGGATCGGTGGCGAGCACTTCGAATCTAAAGCCGCGCGTTGCTGAATTTTCAGAAGCGGAAAACATCCTTCCGAGTGTATCAGGCGAACGCAGCGGTCAGCCCGACCTTGAGCAGCACGAAAATAATCCAACCGGCCGCGGCCAGGGCGAAGGCTTTACCGACCGAAAGTTTCTTAGGGTTGGTGGCGCTGAAGCCAATGGCTAGAAGGAAGAGCGTCCAAAGCGCGAAAATATCGATGGAGCCCAGCAAGGCGGTCAGCCATTTTGCCGAATCGTCGGGGAGAAATGCGCCCGGGTTCGAAGCCACGACGTTTTGCAAGTCGATCGTCGACGGATCCTTCAGACAGACGATCAATATGCTCAAGAGTCCGTGGATCAGCCATGGAGTCCACGCGAATGCCACGATGGCGAGCGCGACTTTAAAAGTGGTTTGGGTTGCTCCGCTCAGGTTGAAGATTCCCAGCAGCACCCCAGCGACGATAACCGCGGCTAGAGGCGGAATGATCACACCTTCCACGTAGCCGAAGATCGGCGCAAATTTGGCCTGCTTCTCGATTAGATTGTCACGCTGCTCGGCGGTCATCTGCTGCACGCGCGAGTTCCCGGCCACCTGCTTTTCCATGAAGCTGGTCCAGCCCCCACGCTGGGTGAAGGCAAAAACGACCGCGATGAAGAGGATGCATCCCAGAATTACCGGAACAATCCAGGTGGGCCGCTGCACGATCGAGGCGAAGGTCGGCTTGGGGCTGAAGAGCGCGCCGAATATACGCGCGAAGGAATTGTCCGAACCGGCGGGCTCCGGCAAAGGGGTGGGAACGCTGGTCATTGAAAATCTCCTTGAGGGAATAATCGCTCTCTGTCAGTACGTCCGTGAACGGGCAGAATTTCAGGCCAGTCATACTCTTTTTTTGGACCAGAACGCAATACAGGACCGGCCTACACAGGTCGACCAACTTAGGCGGGAATTTCCGGGACAGCGGCGAGCAGAGATTGGGTGTAGGAGTTTTGCGGGTTCTGCAAGACCTGAGACGCCGGGCCGATCTCCACAATTTTGCCGGATTGCATCACGGCCACGCGCGTAGCGAGCTGGGCCACGACCGGCAAGCTGTGGGAGATGAGTATCAGCGTCAGCGAGAATTCACTTTGCAAGCGGACGAGAAGATCGAGAATCTGCGCGCCTACGGAAACATCGAGGGCGGAGACCGGCTCATCGGCAATCACCAATTCGGGCCGGAGGATCAGTGCGCGAGCGATTCCGATACGCTGGCGTTGACCGCCCGAAAATTCGTGCGGGTAGCGCTCGATAGTAGCGGCTTCGAGGCCCACGGCTTCCAGAATTTCAATGCAGCGCTGGCGGCGCTCGGAGGACGACGTGCGCGGTTCATGGATTAACAACGGCTCGCTGACGATTGCGCCAATTTTCATGCGCGGGTTGAGCGAAGCGACCGGATCCTGAAAAACCATCTGAATACGGCGTCGCAGTTTGCGCAGTTCTGGGCCGCGCGCGCGCAGCCAATTTTCACCGCGAAAAAAAAGTTCCCCGGAGTCGGGTTCAATCAGCCGCAACAAGATGCGAGCCAGAGTTGTTTTGCCGCAGCCAGATTCGCCGACGATTCCCAGTGTGTCGCCACGCTCCAGACTAAACGAGACGCCATCGACGGCATTCGCGCGCTGGCCGGAATTCTGCAGGATCCCGCCCGCCAGCGGATACGATTTTCGCAAATCGCGCGCGTCTAGCAGGATTTCCGCGGCCATCAGATTTTTTCGGCGGCGATGTAAATGCCGGGATTGAACATATAGAGGTCGGGAGCCTTCCCCGGCTGGCACACGTCCGCCGGTTCAAAGCGCGGCGAAAAATTCGCGGAATTGGTTTCGATCGAGCCGGCCATCAGCGCGTGCGCTTCCTGATATTCCGGGTCGCTTGGCTTCCATCCGGCCACATGCATCCAGTGTTCGAAGGTGCGCGGATGGCCCTTGTGCTCCAGCTCAGTGATGCGCAGGCCGGCCGCGGCAAACATGGATTCGAATTCATCCTGGGTCATCGAACGCGAATGAGAATGGTCGCGAATGAATTCAATGCGGTGATTCAGCGCGCGTATTTCGGGATCTTCCGGGACTTCAATATCGATCAGCCCAACCCGGCCGCCCTTTTTTACCACGCGGGACATTTCCGAAATTACGCGCGCGGGATCGGAAATGTGGTGAAGGCTGTAGCTGGTGACGGCCAGGTCGAGCGAACCGTCGGCAAAAGGGAGAGCCTGGGCATCGCCGATCGTGAACGTCATTTTTGCGATCAAACCGTCGTGAGCCGCGGTTTGGCGAGCGCGTTCGAGAATCGCGGGAGTGAAATCCAAGGCGCAAACCCAGCGGACGTGCCGCGCGAAACGCAGCGCCAGGGTTCCCGGTCCGCTGGCGAGATCGACGGCGCGATCGTTTTCATTCGCGCCCACCATGCGCGCGAGGGTCTCGGCCTCGGTGACGCGGCTGGTGACCGCGTATTGGCCAAAAACTTCCGCGGTTTTCGTGAAGCGCTCGCGGACGTGGGCCTTGAGTTCTTGGTCAGACTGCTTCGGCGCGGAATCGGACGATGCGCTCATGGGACCAGAATACACCTGGCGTCGTGATTTTTATTTACGGGGTGCAACGGCGGCATCGCGGCGTCGCAATCCGGAACATGCAGGGCGCAGCGCGGCGCAAAGGAGCAGCCCGGCGGCAAAGACGAAAGCGAGGGCACGGAGCCGGGTATGGGAACCAATTTTTCGCGCACCAGGCGCGGGGCGGCGCGCAACAAGCCGGCCGTGTATGGATGGCGAGGCGCGCGCAAGACTTCCAGAACCGGACCGTACTCGACGATGCGCCCCGCATACATTACGGCGATGCGGTCGGCAACCTGAGCAACGACTCCGAGATCGTGGGTGATGAAAAGCATCGAGAGTTGTAGTTCGCGGCGCAGCGTGGCGAGCAATTCGAGAATTTGCTTTTGCACGGTGACGTCGAGCGCGGTGGTGGGCTCATCGGCGATCAGGATGCGTGGATTAGCCGCGAGCGCCATGGCGATCATCACGCGTTGACGCAAGCCGCCGGAAAGTTGGTGAGGAAATTGGCGCGCCCGGCGAGCAGGATCGGGCAGCGCGGCGCGTTCGAGCGCAGCGAGTACGCGGCGTTGAATTTCTTTTTCGTTGATTTGCGGCTCGTGGGCGCGAATGGCTTCGGCGATTTGGTCGCCGACGCGCACGACCGGATTCAGCGCCGTCATCGGCTCCTGAAAAATCATCGCGATTTCGCGGCCGCGAATCGCTCGAAGTTCTTCCGGCGACACTTTCAGAATGTCGCGCGGGTTTTGAGAGCCAAGCCAGGCTTCGCCGGTGTGGTGCGCGCCGTGAGGTTCGAGGCCCATCAGCGAGAGCGAAAGAATGGTCTTCCCACAACCGGATTCGCCGACGATGCCGAGGGTCTCGCCGGATTCGAGGGTAAAAGAGACGTCATTCACGGGCCGAATCCAACCGGAAGTCGTCGGCAATTCAACGGTAAGGCCGCGGACGTCGAGAATCTTGCTCATCAGGGACATGATAGGTCGGGCAGCTGCGAGTCCGGTGAGATTTTTGGATGGCTGGTGCTGTGCGTAGCGGTGAGGCGGAACGTTAGCGATTCGCGACGGGAATGCAAAGACGCAGGCCCGTATGGGTGGCGGAAAAACTGCAAACCTTATTGTCGACGAGGCCGACGAATTTCGCGGCGGCGATGACGTCTATTTCGCGGATGTGTTTTTGGCCTTTGGGGTAGACGACCCAGATGGCGCCGTTCGACTGCATGGATTTCATGAGGGATTTCAGACGGAAAAGGTCTTTGATGCTTTCGGCCGAGAAGAAAATCAGGTCTGAGTTTTTGAGCAGTTGGCCGGGCGAATAATCCGGCACACGGCTGGCGAGCTCGGCCAGAAAATTGGCGTCCTCGACGCCCAGCACGGCAATTCGCTGGCCCGCTTTTATGCCGAGCTTGTCGACCAGCAACCGATGTGAGTAGTCGCGTTCTGGGGCGCGGGGCTTGGGCGATTTCTTCGTTACCATGACATTCCAGCTTTCACGTTATTGCCGCGATCGCGATGCAAAACGGCGAAGAAATTTAAGAGTCGATCGGCTCGACTAAGTAAGCGCGAAATGCGGGCGCCGGGAACGGATCGGCAAAGTATTGCGTTTCGCGCGCGACTTGGTCGCCCGTGAACTCCATGATGCTCACGGTGTAGGACGGCTTGCCATCATAGGTCAGAATGAATTCGGTGACCCACAGGTCGCCGCTGCCGATCATTCGGCGCACGGTAAACCGCTTTTTGCTCGGCTGAATCGAACGCTGCTTCTGGATGTTGCTGCGGCCCCGGGTCCGTTCGCCGGACTGGGGATAGTCGAGTATCGCGTCGTCAGTATAGATAAGGTGTTCGGTTTCAAAATCGTTGGCATCGGACGCCGCCCAATGCTGGTTCAGTGCGGCACGTATTCGTTGATTGCGCGCGTCAGAAGAGTTCTCGTTCGTTTTTAGATCAACCATTTGAGCTCTCCCGTTCCGCGGTGCCCGCGCCATGTTACTCCGAATCGACGATTCCCTGATATAAGAGGGCTTCGAGAATTCGATCGATGCAGGTGAGAGCCATGCCGACGAAAACGCCACGAACGCAGAAGAAGATGAGCGATGAGGCGGTGAAAGCCCGAACGGGGAAGGTCTGGGCGGAATGGTTCGAAATTTTGGATCAAGCCGGGGCGGCGAAGTGGTCCCACCAGGAAATATCGGCTCATCTGGCGAAAAAGCATAAAGTTGGTCCATGGTGGACGCAGATGATCGCGGTGCCCTACGAGCACGCGCGCGGCATTCGCCAGAAATTTCAGAAGTGCGACGGCGAATTCGCGGCGTCCGGAAGCCGGACGCTGGCGGTGCCGGTCGGCAAGCTTTATGAGGCATGGACCAACGAAAGGATGCGCAAGCAGTGGCTTCCGGACGCGAAGATGGAAATCACTACGGCGACGCGCAACAAATCGCTGCGCGCGAAATGGGACGAGGGCAAGAGCCGGTTGAGCGTAAACTTTTATCCGAAGGGCGCGGCCAAGTGCCAGGCGGCGGTGGATCACATGAAACTTGAAAGCTCGGCGCAAAGCGCGAAAATGAAATCGTATTGGTTTGAGGCGCTCAACCGTTTGGAAGCCGAGCTGGCGCCAAAGAATTGAGCTAAGAAATTTTAAATTGGGAGACCGAGGCTGGCGGGCATGACCAACGAACAGGGTGCTGCAGGAAATTGGCCGGCCTTACCGTGGAAGGAATGGGAAGCGACCGCGGCGACGCTGCACATGTGGACGCAGATCGTGGGCAAGACGCGTCTGGCGCTCACGCCTTTGCAGAATCATTGGTGGAATGTGCCGCTCTACCTGACCGCGCGCGGCCTTACGACTTCCGCGATGTTCTACAAAGGCGAACTGCTCGACATCGAAGTCGACTTCGTCAGCCATGACTTGCACTTCCGGATCAGTTCCGGCGCAAGTCTTTCCGTTCCCTTGCGGCCCCAGACCGTGGCCGATTTTTACCGCGAATTTGAAAGTTGCCTCGCGGCGCTGGGCGTCGTGGTGGAGATTCATCCGGTGCCGGTGGAAATTGCGAATCCGATTCCCTTCGCTGAGGACCGCACGCACGCGTCATACGATGCGGACTACGCTCACCGGTTCTGGCGCATTCTTTCCAGCACCGATCGACTTTTCAAACTTTTCCTGACGCCATTTCTGGGAAAGGTCAGCCCGGTGCATTTTTTCTGGGGCAGCTTTGATCTGGCGGTAACGCGCTTTTCCGGGCGTCCGGCGCCGCCGCGCACTGGAGCGGATTTGATTACGCGTGAGGCGTATTCGCACGAGGTGATCAGTGCGGGCTTTTGGCCCGGCAATGGAGGATTCGGCGAGCCCGCGTTTTATTGTTATGCGGCGCCGTCGCCCGCGGGTCTGGACAAGGCATCAATCGGGCCGAAGGCGGGATATTTCGACCCGAAACTGGGAGAATTTCTCCTGAAGTATGAAGATGTGAGGACCACGGCTGCGCCCGACGATGCGGTCCTCGAATTCCTGCAGAGCACGTACGAGGCCGCCGCGAATCTTGCCAAGTGGGATCGCAAGGCGCTGGAACGCGACCCGGCCACCGACCCCCTTCTGCCCAAACCAAAAAGCCGCTAAAAAAGTCTGCTCAAAATAAAAAGGCCGCGCCGATTGCAGCGCGGTCTTTTTATTTATCGCGTTATTTATCGCGAGAAGCTCGCGACTAGTAATCGTTCGACGAGCCTTCCAGGAAGGCGCGGAGTTTGCGCGAACGGGACGGATGGCGCAGCTTGCGCAGCGCCTTGGCTTCGATCTGCCGAATGCGCTCGCGAGTGACGGCAAACGACTGGCCGACTTCTTCCAAAGTGTGCTCGCTGCCGTCGTCCAAACCGAAACGCATCTTGATGACCTTTTCTTCGCGCGGCGTCAAGGTCTTAAGCACCGAAGAAGTTTGTTCCTTCAGGCTCAAATTGATGACCGCATCGGAAGGCGACACGACGGCCTTGTCTTCGATGAAATCGCCGAGATGCGAATCCTCTTCCTCGCCGATCGGCGTTTCCAGCGAAATGGGCTCCTGCGCGATTTTCAAAATCTTGCGGACTTTCGCCACCGGAATGTCCATGCGCTTGGCGATTTCTTCCGAAGTCGCTTCGCGGCCCAGTTCCTGGACCAATTGGCGCTGCGTGCGCACCAACTTGTTGATGGTTTCGATCATGTGCACCGGGATGCGGATGGTGCGAGCCTGATCGGCTATGGCGCGAGTGATGGCCTGGCGAATCCACCAGGTCGCGTAGGTCGAAAACTTGTAGCCGCGGCGCCATTCGAACTTGTCGACGGCCTTCATCAAACCGATGTTGCCTTCCTGAATCAGGTCGAGAAACTGCAAGCCGCGGTTCGTGTACTTCTTGGCAATCGAAACCACCAAGCGCAGGTTGGCTTCGATCAGTTCTTTTTTGGCCTGCTCGGCTTCGGCTTCGCCACGAACAATCACCTGTAGCCCGCGCTTGAGTTCGGTGGGGCTAACTTCGCTGGCCAGCTCGATTTCGGCGAGTTCCTGCTTGCGCGATTTCAGGTCTTTGCGGGCTTCGGCCTGTACGTCCGCCTTGGAAGCTTCGACGCGGCGCTCGAGCTTGACGATTTCGCGTTCAAGAAAATGCACGCGCTCGACGGTGTGCCGAATCTTCTCGATCAGCCGCTTCTTTTCGAGCAGGTTGAATTCAAGCTCGCGCATGCGAATCGACATTTCCACGCGCGTGCGAGCCAACAGGTGGCGAGCCCGAAGATACGGACGCTTCTTCGACTTCGCCATTTTTTCGAGCTTCGAAGCCTGCTTCAAAGCCAGCAGATAAAGCTTGGCCACGCCATCAATCTGCTTGAGGGTTGCCTTGGTCTTCGCTTCGATCTTTTCTTCGGTGAGTTCCTCGTCGTCGAACTGAACGATTTCCTTGATGGAACGCGAACCGTTGCGCAGATCTTCGCCAACCTGGAGCAGTTCCTTCAAAATCAGCGGAGCGCGAGTGATCGTCTTCAAAACGAGCAATTGGCCGCGTTCGATGCGCTTCGCAATCGCCACTTCGCCTTCGCGGGTCAGCAGTGGAACGGTGCCCATTTCGCGCAGGTACATGCGCACCGGGTCATTCGTTTTTTCCAGCGAGCCCGGCGTTAGATCCAGTTCGCCATCTTCGGAAGCAGAACTCGCGTGTTCAACTTCTTTGGCAGGTTCCGAGGAGTCCGAAGGATCGGCGGCAGCGAGCGCGGCCTTAGCGCTCGAAAGATCTTCGTACACGTCGATTCCGTACCGCTCAAACGTAGAAAGCAGGTCGTCGATTTCTTCCGAGGAATGGACTTCCGGCGGCAGGATATCGTTCACTTCGTCGTACAGGAGATATCCGCGCTCCTTGCCCATCGCAATGAGTTGTCGTACCTGGTCGTACTTTTCTTCGAGAGCTACCGTCACACTTTCCCCCTTGCCGAGAGGTCAGGCAATGCGCCACATCGCTGCTGCAAAAAAACTAAATTACAAATGAAAATTGGCCGGCGTTTAGACACCCCGGCCCGGCTTCTGTCAAACAGCATTTAAAACTTGGAAATTTAGGACGATTTCCGAACCCGCTGCCGATTCCGCGCCCGGCTACCCCGGCCGCACTCCCGGCTTAAAAATCTAAATCCTTCTATATGATGCTCGACGGGTGCCACCCGTTTCA
This sequence comes from Candidatus Acidiferrales bacterium, assembly GCA_036401315.1. Taxonomy (GTDB): domain Bacteria; phylum Acidobacteriota; class Terriglobia; order Acidiferrales; family UBA7541; genus Palsa-295. The sequence continues at coordinate 24,343 of DASWVE010000094.1, read as the reverse complement.
TCCAAAACCTTGCAAATATACAATACGGGCGGCTCGGCGTCAAACGAATCGCCGTAACTTACTGGATTGGCAGGTTTTTGTCCAGCTCCCGCTGGCTGGAGAGCAAGCGCAGCAATTCCATCCGGCGGACGATCAGACGCTTCATTTCATCGGGTGGCGGGGCCGCTTCAATCTGGCGTTGCAGAGCCGCCAATTCCTCCGTAACCGGCATGTTGCGCAGGAAATTCAGGCAGCTTTCCGCGTCTTCCCAGGCGCCTTCGGGCAAGGCTTCGAAGAGGATTTCGAAAATCAGGCGGCGGTCCTTGTCGTCCAGGTTCGCGCCGACCGTAGAGGCGTCAGGAGTTTCGCCCGCGGCTAACGTGGTGAGGAGCGCTTCGAAAATTTGGCGGGTTTCGAGGCCGTGGTGCAGGTTGTCTTGCGCAATCTGTTGAGCGAGGTGCTGGCGAAATTCCTCGGCTTCGAAGAGCATCTTGATCAGCTGGCGCTCGGCGCGCTTGATCGCCGGAGTCAGAAGGACGGCCTTGGGTTTCACTTCGCTGCGGCGCTCGTTCGCGGCGATGCGTAGGGCTTCGCGCAACACCGGCTCGTCGACGCGGAGTTCGGACGAGATGCGCGTGGCCCATTCGGAGCGCAGCAGACGGTTCGGCAGGCGCTGCACGAACGGCATCAGAAAATTGAGCGCAGCGACTTTTCCCGCTGCGGTGGTGCGGTCCATCTGGCGGGCCCGGCCGATCAAATAGTCAAGATAGGGCGGCGATTGGGTGAGGAGCTTGGCATAGGCGTCGACTCCCTTTTCTTTTATGAATTTGTCCGGGTCGGCGCCGCCGGGAAGTGCGAGGACGCGCACGTCGAATTCTTTTTCGAGAAGCAACGTCAGCGAGCGTTCGGTGGCGGCTTGGCCGGCGGCGTCCGGGTCGTAATTCACGACGATGCGTTGGGTGAAACGGCTGAGCAGTTTGATCTGCGATTCCGCCAGGCTGGTGCCGCAACTGGCGACTACGTTGCCGATTCCGGCGCGCGCGACGGCGATGGCGTCCATGTAGCCTTCCACCAAAACGGCGAAATCGCTGTGGCGCAGCGCTTCTTTAGCGCGGTCGAGATGATAAAGGACCGTGCTCTTCGAATAGATCGGCGTCTCCGGCGAATTCATGTACTTGGGCATGTCATCGCCCATGGCGCGGCCGCCGAAAGCGATAACCTTGCCCGCTTCGTTAGAAATGGGAAACATGATGCGGCGGCGGAAACGGTCGTAGAAGCGGCCGCTTTGATCTCGACCGACCAGGCCAGAAACTTCGAGATCCTTCTCGGCGAATTTTTGCTTCAAGACACGAAACAGAGCGTCGCCACCGGAGGGCGCAAAGCCGATTCCGAAATGGGTTATGGATTCGCGGTCCAATCCGCGGTCTTCCAGGTAAGCCAGCGCGACTTTACCTTCGCTGGTCAGCAGTAGTGTCTTGGCAAAAAACGCCGCGGCTTCGCGATGCATTTCAACCAACGAACCGCGCTGCTGATTTTCACGGCGTTCCTCCGGCGAGCGCTCGCGCGGTTTAGGAACGGCAATGCCGCACTTCTCGGCGACAGTACGCACGGCTTCCGGAAAGGGCGACTTTTCAAGTTCCATCACAAACCGAAAAACGTCGCCGCCCTTGCCGCAGCCGAAGCAGTAGTACATTTGTTTCACCGGGCTGACGCTGAACGACGGAGTTTTTTCCTGATGGAAGGGGCAGAGGCCGCTGAAGTTCTGGCCGCTTTTTTTCAGGCGCACATATTCGCCGATGACGCGGACGATGTCCGCCTGCTGCTTAACGCGATCCGCGAATGATCCAGCTTCAGCCACTTCGTCGGGTCCTACCGGGTCGGCAATATTCGGAAACCAAGGCCGACCTGAGTGAAATGCGCGTCTCCAGTCAAAACGTCAGGCACCTTGAGCTCGATCATGATGGCCATGCTGCTCAAATCCGTAAATGAAATTCGCGGTTTGTCGCGAAATCGCTTGCGAAGTTCGAAGGCTTTCAGGAATCGTGATTCCGTAACCGCCTCAATTCGGATGAATGAGGATTGCAACAAGCCTTGCGAAAATCCCAAAGCCTCGCCGTACGGGCGCCGGCTGAACAGTAGGGTGAACGTCTCGTCCAGAACAAAATTGGAGGTGAGGACACCACCGCCACCCTTGCTAAATTCCTGGTAATGGCGCGCCGCTTGCGAATGGAACGAGTCGTGAGGATCGGCCAGCGCTAGCCATCCCCAAGTGTCCACAAAAAGCTTCAAGCTGGATCTTCCCCATATAATCCGGCGTCGATCTCCGCGGACAACCTCCCGTCGCCAGTCGTTCCGATAACCTCTAGAAATGGATCGCGTGGCTCATTGAGAATGTTTCGCAATCGTTGTAGAGAGGCTTGGGAAAAAACGCCGTTTTCCACGGCGCTGCGAAACAATTCGACAAAATTCTCTTCCTCAATCACCAAATGAACCCGATTGTGACGCCCGTTTCGATTCTTACAGAAACGCAGTTTCTCGCTAACCTCTCCGTCAAACGCGAAGAGATTCCGTTCGATCCTCGCCTGATCGGATCCATTCCATGCGAAGGTTCCGACCGCGCGCTGCTCTACGGTCACCATTTTGGGCTTAGCCATGGCTACTCCCAGTAGATTCTACTAGACGCCTACTAGTATCTAGTAGAAGGACCCAAAAGTCAACTTTATCACCTCAGCTCCGCCACAGTTATGGCCTCTCCTCCGCGATCCGCGGGTTCGTGATGGATGCTTTGCACCAAGGGATGCGTAGATAAAAACTTCGCCAGACCGCGGCGCAGCGCCCCCATACCGTGGCCGTGAATGATTCGGACCGACGGTTGGCCTGAAAGCGCCGCGACATCGAGAAATTTATCGACGCGCTCGCTGGCTTCTTCGACCGTGTTGCCGATCACGTTGATTTCCGTACCGGCAGGTTCGTCGCTGGCCCGCGAGTTCACGGTAACGCCCGCCGAACGGGTCGCGGCGCCTGCTTCGGGCCGCGACGGTTTCGGGCTGCCTTCGGCAATGCTGATGACATCGCTCAGTGGGACGCGCATGCGCAGCGGGCCCGCTTCGACCTCCGCCATGCGTCCGTCATGGCGGCGAAACACGATCGGCTGCTTGAAGTTCTTTACGTTGACGCGGATCCCGGGCGTCAGTTGGCCGGGGTCGATGGGTTTCGCGGCGCCCGCGGGAGATACGCCAAGATCCGCTTGCGATGAGGCCAGCGTTTCGACCACTGCCGCGTTAGTGTCGGCACGCGCTTCGGCGGCGAATTTGGTGAGGCGCTTGCCCGACTGCTTTTCGAGCTGGGCTTGGAGCGCGCGATCGTGAATATCCGCGACGGCGCGGGCGACCTCGCCTTCCAGACGCTTAATAGTTTCCTGAAAATTTCGCTCCAGATCGGCGATGCGCTTTTTCTGACGGTCGGCCCATTCGCCTTGAAGTGAGCGGCGCTCGGTTTCGAGCTGCGCCAGCTCGTCGCGAGACTGACGTTTAATTTCTTCCATTTCGTCCCGGCTGCGATGGAGATAGGCAATCAAATCACGGGCTTCGCGCGATTCGGGTGAGAGCGCGGATTGAGCATGTTCAACAACGCGTTCGGGCAGCCCGAGACGGCGGGCAATTTCGATTCCGCTGGAAGTGCCGGGCACGCCGACCAGCAGGCGATAGGTGGGCCGCAGATGTTCTTGATCGAATTCCATGGCGGCATTGACGATGCCGGGGGTGGTGGAAGCGTAGGATTTCAGCCGGTCGTGATGCGTGGTCGCGATGGTCAAGGCGTGAATCTTGCGGAATTCTTCGAGCAACGCGACGGACAGCGCCGCGCCCTCTTCCGGGGCCGTGCCGGTGCCCATTTCGTCGACCAGGATGAGCGAGTGGTCGGTCGCGGTATCGAGCATCGACTTGAGATTCACGATGTGCGCCGAAAATGTGGAGAGGTCGGCGGCGATGGATTGCTCGTCGCCGATATCGGCGAGAACGCGATCGAAAACGGGGAGTTCGGCGCGATCCGCGGCCACCGGAATTCCGGATTGCGCGGAAAGCGCGGCCAGGCCCACGGATTTGAGAGCAACTGTTTTTCCGCCAGTGTTGGGCCCGCTGATTACCATGATGGTTTCGTCGCCACCGAGAGCGAGCGAAAGCGGAATTGCGTTTCGACCCAGCGGGCGCAGCTTCGCTTCCAAAACCGGATTTCGTGCCGAATCCAAGCGCAACGAGTTGCCGGCGGTGAAAGACGGAATCACGCAGTCGATGGCGCGCGCGAAACGGCCGCGGGCGAAAATCGAGTCGAAGTGCGCGATTTCCAGGGCGGCAGCCGAGAGCGCGCCGCGGTCCGCGCGTAAGCGGCCGGTCAGCTCCGTGAGAATGCGCGAAATTTCGACCAGCTCTTCTTCGGAGAGCTGCACCAGGCGATTATTCAAATCGATGGCTTCAAGCGGCTCGACGAAGACAGTTTGTCCCGTGGCGCTGGCACCGTGCACGACACCTGGAACCGCGCGGCGATCGGAGGCGCGCACCGGAATTACAAATCGGTCGCCGCGAAGAGTCACGTAGTCTTCGGCGGTGGACCCGCTGCGCGCCAGGATGCTTTCGAGCGAACGGCGAATTTTGTCGCGGCCCTGGCCGATGCTGGCGCGAATGCGGCGGAGCTGCGGCGAAGCGTCGTCGCTGATTTCGCCGTTGGGTAGAATGGCGCGGCGAATCGCGGTCGAGAGATGGCGAAAATCGGCGAGCGCGGCCGAGCGCGCGGTCAGTTCGGGATGATTCGTGGAATCTTGCCGGAAGGTTTCACGGACGGAGTGGACGGCGTCCATCAACGACACGGCGGCGAGAAACTCCGGGATATCGAGCACAGAAGCGGGAATGGCTAAATGGGCGAGCCAGGACTGCGGATCGGTGAGTGAGCCAAAGCCCAACTCAGCGCCGGGGCGAAGATAGGCCACCGCCTCGCGGATCAGCTTGAATTCACCTTCGAGAAAGGCGACATCCTGGAGCGGTTCGAGGGCCTGAACAGCAAAATGCCCGGGCGCGCAGGTCGAATAACCAGCGACGATTTCTTTCAGGCGGTCGAATTCCAGGACTTGCTGTGCGCTGCGGGACACATGGGCCTCAACGAACGAGAATCAATCTATTGTAGCCGTTTTGAGTTTGGAAGGCAGTGCGGGAGTGATCGGCGGCGATGCAGGCTGTGGAGAAGTTCGGCGTGGATTATTTGTGCTTTTGGTGCGCTTGAGGTGGCGGTGCTTTGACGCCGAGAGTCTCGATCATCGCGACGGCAATCGAATCGAACCCTGCGGCGGCTTCGCGCGCGTGCTGCGGATTGTTATTTTCGAAAATGGAAAAGACCAGGCGCTCCCCGCCCAGCGTCGTCGCAAACCCGGAGAGTGAGTGAACATGGTCGAGGCTTCCGGTTTTGGCTTCAATTCGCCCCGCGGCCGAAGTTCCCTGCATGCGGTTTTCGAGTGTGCCGTCGACGCCAGAAATCGGCAGAGTCGAAATGTAGGCGGGACCCCAGGGCTGCTTGTCGTCAAAACGAAGTAGCTGCACGGTCGCGCGCGGAGTTACCAGATCGTCGCGCGCGAGGCCGGAGCCATCGGAGAGAACCACATCGCCATCGGCGACGCCGATGGATTTCAGAAAATCCTGCTCCGCCCACAGCCCGGCGTCGGTGACGCCAAAGCCTTTTTTCTCGTGAGCTACCGCGCGCAGCAGCAATTCGGCGTGAAGGTTCTGGCTCACTTTGTTGGTCAGCCGAACCGATTCGATTAAAGGCAACGAGAGATGCTCGGCCAGGACATTTGTGTTGGGGGCCGCGGGAACCGGGAGCGGACCGAGGACGACCGGCGCGTCCGGGTAAATTTCCGGGGGGGCGGCGTGATTGACACGAACCGTTCCGGTGACGCGCACCCCGCGCGATTCGAAAATCTGCTTCATCGCGAGTGCGGCCGTTTCGGCCGGGTCGGGCATCGCCAGGTCGAGTTTCAGGGGCGCGTGTCCCAGCGGCATCGCGCCTTGCAGGAGTAAAAATTCGGGGCCGGGCTGACGCACCACGCCAACTTCAGGCTTGGCATCCGCGTCGACGGTGAAGATCCGGCGCGAGAACGTGTCGGTGGCGGCTGCGGGTTCAACGACCACGTTCGCCGGATCGCCAACCTTCGCTCCGGGCAAAATCGTGACGAAAATACAATTGTCGTTGAAGGCGATTGCGCCGATAGGCGATCCGAAAGTGAAGAAAACATCGCCAATCGCCCATCCGGGAGGGTACGGATCGTACGGGTAATAGCTGTCGTCAGCCACGATATCGCCGTCGACTTCTTTCAGACCCTTGGCCACCGCTTCGTCCGCCATCTCCGCGAGAATTTTGTCGACGGGACCGTCGCGTTCCACTTTGCCGCTGAATGGAAATTGACGATTGGAGAGATCCGGGTCGCCGCGGCCGACCAGCCGAAGGTCGCCGCCGAGATGACCATCGCTTGATAGTTTCGCGCTAGACTCGAGCGTGGTGCGAAATTTAAAGTCTGGACCAAGGGTGGCTAAGGCGAGAGATGTAGTAAATACCTTGGCGTTGGAAGCCGGGGTGAAAAAACGGTCGGCGTTCAACTCATATAACGTCTCTCCGGTATCGCGATCGACCACCAGGATTCCCCAGGACGCTTTCGCTGCGGAGGCTTCATTGAGTGCGGACCGAACACGAGACGCGAAGCGCGCGACGTCCTTGCGATTTCCTGCGGGCGCGGCTCTGGAAGGCGACACGCTTTTGGGATGGGGATTCGAAACTGCGGATTGCGCGGTAACCGCGGACGCGAAGCCGACGAAAAGAAAACTAATTACGAACGCGCGCCCCGCATAAGTGCGCAACTGAACCAGAGAGCCGCTAATCATTCTTACTTTTTGCCCGAATTTCTGATTTGGAGGAACGCCCAAGTATATGACATCGCCAGAATCGGCGAAGCCGCGGTGCCCGATGAGATAAGTTTGCGCTAAGGCCGCTAAGCCCATATGATACGGCCACCCTAATAGGAGGGTATACGCTCATGAAAAAGTTTTTGGCGGCGCTGCTCGTGGCCGCTCTCGTTGGACTTCCCACCTTGCTTGTTCCGGCGCGCGTCCTCGCGGACGACACCACCACCGACCAGGACCGGATCAAGAACGCCGGCGTCGTACTGAAAGAAATCATGGACATCCCCGACGACATTCCGCAAGACGTCATCGATAAGGCCGATTGCGTGATCGTGTACCCCTCCGTGCTGAAGGCGGCGTTCATCGTCGGCGCCAGCTACGGGCGCGGCGTGATGACCTGCCGCAAAGGCCCGGACTTCCGCGGCCGTTGGGGCGCTCCAAGCATGATGGCGCTGGAAGGCGCGAGCGTTGGATTCCAAATCGGCGGCCAGGCCACCGACTTCGTCTTGCTGGTGATGAACGGCAGCGGCGCGAGTTCAATCCTGAGCAGCAAGGTCAAGCTGGGCGGCGACGCTTCGGTATCCGCTGGCCCGGTTGGGCGAACCGCTTCGGCGGAGACGGACGTAGCGATGCGCGCGGAAATTTTGAGCTACTCGCGTTCGCGCGGCGCGTTTGCAGGCATTTCGTTGTCGGGCTCGACCGTGCGGCCGGATAACGATGCCAACGAACGCATCTACGGCAAGAAAATTCCGGCGAAGGACATCGTGTTGCGCGGAGCGGTTGCGCCGACGGCCGATGCCAAGCAGCTGCTTTACGTTTTGAACAAGCACAGCCCCAAGAATCTCTCCAAGTAAGAATTTTCTAAACAAAAACGCCGGAGACCCAAATGGTCTCCGGCGTTTTTATTTCCGTCGGACCATTTGCAGAAATTCCCCTCGTCTAAGCCGGTCACAGCTGCGTCAAATTCAAAGTTGACTTTCGGTCGATATTGCCCTAAAGTCATTGTAGACTTTACCGCCGAATCCCCATGGCCCACGCCATCCAAATCGGACCCGACTCGGCAAGAGCCACCGGCAACCGCCGCGAACGCCATCGCGCCCAGACTCGCGATCGCCTTTATCGTGCGGCGCTCGAACTTTTCGCCGAGCGCGGTTTCCTGGAGACCACGGTAGAGGACATCACCGAATCGGCCGATGTAGGAAAGGGTACTTTTTTCAACTATTTCCCCACCAAGGAACACATCCTCGCGGAATTTGGCGGGGAACGCACCGCCGCGGTCGAACGCACGTTGGAAAAAGTGAAATCAACCAAAGGCCCGGTGTTGGACGTCATCGGCGAACTGGCGGTGGACTCCGCGGGACAATCGAATCTCAACGCCCCGTTGCTCCGCGCGATTTTCGCCGCGCACGCGTCCTGCGCGCCGGTCCGGGCCGAGCTACAAAAGCGAGCGCAGGTGGCGCGTCGAATGCTTGCCGAGATGTTTCGTATCGGACAGCAGCGCGGCGAGATTCGCGAGGATATGGCGGCGACCGACTTGGCCAGAATCACGCAGATGACCTGCATGGGCCTGACGATGAGCTGGGCAATCAATCCCGAATCGACGCTACGTAAGAATTCCAACGACATGTGGCAACTGATGTGCCCGAGTCTTAAGCGAGTGGACTCGAAAGCAACGAGAACGGCCGGTACCAGGAAAAAGTCCAGCGCGACTCCCAAGCCGCATGCGCCAAATTCGAAACTTTACTGAGTCTTTTATGAGAGCGTTTCATCCATTAGATACGACCGAAGGAGCCTTGGTAATGCGCCGTTTTTCTCTACATAAAGTGTGCGCCTTAATCGTGTTCGTGGCCGGAACAGTGTTTTCCGCTTCGGCTCAGTTGGCTTCCGGGCCGGTGACGCAAACGCCGTCGTCGAGCAGTTCGCAATCGACCAGCAGCACCCCTTCAGCGCCATCGCAAAGCACCAGCCCTTATCAAGGTAGCGTTCCAGGCAAGCTCGAGCCCGGGGTTTTGCCGATTTCTTTGCAAGACGCAATCAATCGCGGTTTGAAAACGAACCTGGGCCTGCTGCTTTCCAGTCAGGACGTGCAGTCGGCGCGCGGCGAACGTTGGAAAAAATTGAGCGCGCTGCTGCCCAACGTCACCACCACCAGTTACGTAGATGGATCGCAAGTCGATCTCGCCGAATTCGGTTTTGCGTTCAAGTTTCCCGGCGTCACCATTCCAACCGTGGTCGGTCCGTTCGGTTATTTCGATTCTCGCGCCTACGTGACCCAGTCCATCCTGGATCTGAATGCGTTGAATAAATCGCGCGCCGCTTCGCAGGATTTGAAAGCCGCGCAGTTCACCGCGAAGGACGCGCGTGATCTGGTCGTCCTGGCGGTCGGTTACAACTACTTGCTGGCGATTGCCGATATTTCGCGCATCGAAAGCGTCTCGGCGCAGGTGAATACGGCGCAAGCGCTTTACAACCAAGCCGCGGATCAGGTGCAGGCCGGAACTTCGCCCGCGATTGATGGGCTGCGTGCGCAGGTAGAATTGAAGACGCGCCAGCAGGAATTGATCCAGGCCAAAAATAATCTGGCGATTCAGAAGTTGGCGCTGGCGCGCGTCATCGGCCTGGCTCCCGGGCAAGAATTTGAACTGACCGACAAGTCGCCTTACGACCCGTTCACGGCGATGAAACTCGAAGACGCGCTTCAACTCGCCTACGACTCACGTTCCGATTTTCAGGCCGCGAGCGCGACGGTGCGTTCCTACGAATATTCCGCGAAAGCAGCTAAGGCCGGCTACCTCCCTACGATTTCGTTCAGCGGAGATTACGGCCTGGCCGGCACCTACGACACTTTGGGCACCCACGGAGTTTTCGACGCGCGCGGAACCTTGACCATCCCGATTTTTCAGGGCGGCAAAGTTCACGGCGACGTGATCGAATCCAACGCCCAGCTCGAACAGAGCCGGCAAAAACTCGAAAATCTTCGCGCGCAAATCGACGCGGACGTGCGCACCGCGTTTTTCAACCTGGAATCTTCGGCGGAACAAGTCGAAGTGGCGAAAAGCAATATCGACTTGGCGCAGCAGACGCTGGATCAATCCCGCGACCGGTTCGTTGCGGGAGTTGCCGATACGGTGGAAGTGGTTCAGGCCCAGGAACAGGTGGCCAACGCCAACGATAGTTATATTTCGGCCTTATACAGCTTTAACTACGCAAAAATCTCGCTGGCCCGCGCATTGGGTCTGGGCGAGAAAAGCGTGCGCGAATACTTCAAAGGAAAATAATATGGCTCAATCGACCGATCTCGAAACTCCTGTCAGCAGCGCACCGGCCAAACCGGCGCCCGCCGAAACTCATTCTGCCTCGCAGCCTCCTCCGGCTCGTTCCGGAAACGCGCTGGCGAATAACCCCCGGGCGCGGATCATCCTGATTGTGGCCATCGTCGTTTTGCTGGTCGGGGGATTTTTCGCGTACGAATACTTTCAGACTTATGAATCAACCGATGACGCACAGGTCGACGGGCACTTGATGCCGCTCAGCGCTCGTATTTCCGGCTACGTGATTAATGTCAACGTGACGGACAACCAGGAAGTGAAGGCTGGAACCGTCCTCGCGCAAATCGACCCAAAGGACTATCAAGTCGCGCTCGACCAGGCTAAAGCGGAATTGGCCGACGCCCAGGCCAGCGCTCAGGCTTTGAACATTAACGTGCCGATTGCTGCGGTGAACTCCTCGAGCCAAATCTCGGTCTCCGAAGCGGACGTGGAAAATTCGCGCGCGGGAATTGCGGTGGCCGAGGATCAGCTGGAAGCGGCTAAAGCGCAATTGGCGCAGGCCCAAGCGAACGACGTAAAAGCACAGAACGATCTGGTCCGTTACAAGCAACTGGTGGACAAGCAGGAAATTTCGCAGCAGATGTACGATCAGTCGGTAGCGGCAGCGAAAGCAAGTAGCGCGACCGTCGCATCCGCGCGCGCAACCGCGACGGCGGCGGCCCAACAAGTCACCCAAGCCCGCAGCAAGCTCGCCCAATCCGAAGCGAACTTGCGAAATTCGCAGACCGGCCCACGACAGGTGGCCTCCACCAAAGCGCGCGCCATTTCATCCGACGCCACCGTGCAGCAGAAGGAAGCCGCAGTGGAGCAGGCCGAATTGAATTTGCAGTACACGAAGATCACGGCTCCGGTCGACGGTATCGTGAGCAAGAACGCCGAGGTCGGAATGAACGTTACGCCCGGCCAGCAATTGTTCACGATCTTCCCGTTGAACGACGTGTGGGTGACAGCGGACTTCAAAGAAACGCAATTGAAACACATGAAGCCGGGCCAGACAGTAAAGATCAAGGTGGACGCAAACGGCCGGACGTATGACGGCAAAGTGGACAGCATCGCCGGATCGAGCGGCGCGCGCACCAGTTTGCTGCCGCCGGAAAACGCGACCGGCAACTACGTAAAGGTCGTCCAGCGCGTTCCGGTTAAGATCGTCCTCGATCCGAACCAGAATTCCGACCACTACTTGCGCTTGGGTATGTCGGTCGAGCCGAAAGTCATCGTTAAGTAGATGAGCGCGGCAGCAGCGATTCCGGCAGACGCTACGTGGCGGCCGGCCGTAAATCCGTGGATCATCGCGCTGGTGGTGACGCTGGCAACGTTCATGGAAGTGCTCGATACGAGCGTCGCGAATGTTGCCTTACCGCACATCGCGGGCGGCCTTTCCGCTGGGCAAGACGAAAGCACCTGGGTGCTGACTTCCTACCTGGTTTCCAACGCGATCGTTCTGCCCATGAGCGGGTGGTTTTCCGAGCTGATCGGGCGCAAGCGTTTTTACATGTCGTGCGTATTGCTCTTTACCATCAGTTCGTTCCTGTGCGGACTTGCCCCGAATCTGACCACGCTAATCATCTGCCGAATCCTGCAAGGCGCGGGCGGCGGCGGGTTGCAACCGAGCGAACAAGCCATCCTGGCCGATACGTTTGAGCCGAGAAAGCGCGGCATGGCTTTTGCGGTTTACGGCATGGCGGTGGTGCTCGCGCCCGCGATCGGCCCGACTTTGGGCGGATGGATTACCGACAATTTCAACTGGCGCTGGATTTTCTTCATTAATATTCCCGTCGGAATCGTTTCGTTGCTGCTCACCAACCTGCTGATCACTGACCCGCCGTACATGAAACAAAAAAAGAGTAAAACGTTCCGGGTGGATTTCGTGGGTCTGGGCTTGCTGGCCCTGGGCCTTGGTTCGCTGCAGGTCGTTTTGGATAAAGGGCAGCGCGACGATTGGTTTGGATCGCACTTCATCGTGATCATGACCACGATCTGCGTGGTGTCTTTGATCGCGGTAGCGATCTGGGAATGGCGGCACGAAAATCCCATCATCGATTTGCATTTGTTCAAGGAACGGTCGTTCGCGGTGGGAAACATGATGATGTTCATGGTCGGTTTCGCGCTGCTCTCCAGTACCGTGCTGATTCCGCAATTCGTGCAGGAATTACTGGGATACACGGCGCAGCGAGCTGGACTAGCGCTTATGCCGGGAGGCATCGCGATCATTCTGTGCATGCCGCTGGTAGGCTATTTGCTGGGGCACACCGACGCGCGCAGACTCTTATTCTTTGGATTCGTGGTTCTGTCGCTGGCTCTATTTCACATGACCAGCTTCGATACGGCGGTCGACTTTCGAACGGTGGCGACGGCGCGTGTTTTCCAAGCTATGGGACTGGCGTTTCTGTTTGTCCCGATCAACGCCAACTCTTACGCATTTTTGCCGCCGGGTAAGAATAATGCGGCTTCGGGTTTGATCAACCTGGCCAGGAATGTCGGCGGGAGCGTGGGAATTTCGTTCGTGGTCACCATGCTGGCCCGGAGGACACAGGTTCACCAGGCCGACTTATCCCACAATGTGACCGCCGGCAGCAACGCCTACCAGAACATGTTGGCCGGAGCGACCCGAATGCTGGAAGCACACGGCTCTAGTGCGAGTGAGGCAGCGCGACAAGCACAAGGACTGGTGGCCAGTACACTGAACCAGCAGGCGACGATGCTGGCTTACATCGATAATTTCTGGATCCTGGGCATCGCGGTGTCCTGCATGATTCCGCTGGTGTTTTTGATGAAGAGGGCTAAACAAGGGGGCCCGATCGCGGTACACTGACCGACCGGAGGGCTCCTATGCCGGTGCGAGTCATCACGATTGAGCGCGAGTACGGAAGCGGCGGGGCGAACATCGCGAAACAGATTGCCCAGCGCCTCGGCTGGAAGCTGTGGGACGAAGAGATCACCGCGGAGATTGCGCGGGCCGCGAATGTGGACCACGAAGTAACGCAGCGCTGCGACGAGCGAGTCGATCCCCTGTTGTACCGTTTGTTTAAGGCCTACGCGCGCGGGAGTTACGAACGCGCCCTTTCCTTTTCCGATTCGCAATCCTTCGACACCGATCGCATGGTCGCCATGCTGCACACCGTCGTCGCGGATGTGGCTTCGCGCGGAAATTGCGTAATCGTGGGACGTGGATCACCGTACATCCTGCGCAATCGCCCGGACGCCTTTCACGTTTTCATTTATGCGCCCTCCGAGGAAAAAGTTCGGCGGCTGAAGAGCATCGGTAAATCGGAACGCGAGGCGATGCAGTTGGTGGAAGAAGTGGACCGCGACCGCACCGATTTCATCCGGCACTACTTCAAGAAGGAATGGCCGTGCCGGGCGCTCTACAACATGATGATCAATTCGAAATTCGGGGATGAGTTTGTAGTGGAGTCCGTATTGAGCGACGTGAAGGCGCTTGAAGAACATCAAGAGACGAGCCAAGTCGCGATGCTTCACGCCTGAGCGTCTTGGTTCGGCGAGAGGAACAGGACGAACGGTTCACGTCCGGCCCGCCCTCGTAAAGTTTTTGCTGATCGCCGAATCTTTAGTGACGCTACTTCGTTTCGCCCACCTTGAAGTGTGGATTATGAATGACTCCGATCACATTGCCGAAGGGATCGCGTACTTCGGCCACGAGAATTCCGCCGCCAACATCCTGGACGTCGCTGACGGAAGTGGCTCCCAGACTCAGTAGCCGGCTATACGAAGCGCGAATGTCCTCGACTCCCCAGTAAGCAACGCCCGCCGCATCCCGCTTCGTTGCCGATTTCGGCTTCGGAACCAAGCCCAGCTCGTAGCCGCCGATGTTGTACCCCACGTAATATTCCGGTTGGTCGAAATACGGTTGGACACCGAAAACCTTGCTATACCACTCCTTCGCTTTGGCCACATCCTGCACTTCGTATTTCACGGTTCTTAATCCCAAGAACATTGCCGGCTCCTTTCGATCGTCGTTTACAGCTGCCGTGGACGCGCGGTGTCCGCCGGTCGAATCAAAAACCGGCACCGAAGTCGCGGCCGAAACATCGACGCGGCCCGCCAAGTATGCAAACAAACATAGGACGGCGACAAGCATGGTGAAGCTCGAGACATGCTTCAACTTCACGCCGCGCTTGGGCGGAGTTTCAATCGAGGGCGTCGGACAGCTAGCAGACTGCGTCGTTCGCGTTTTGCCAGTACGGCGGGTTCGGGTTCTGGGTCGGGACATCTTGTCCTCCGTTCGTCAGATCAAGCGTCAGCTGCGGCGATTTCCAGGACTTCGATAGCGATGCGCGTTCCGGACGCGACCCTAGTGCGTATTTTTCGCGAAGGCTCTGGACCAGAGCGCCGATTTCTTCGCGATAAGAATCCGGGGCGTTTCCGTAACGCAAGTACCAGGTTTGGTATTGCTTCAGCAGTTTCGGAAATTGCCCGCCGATGAATTCCATGAAGTGTTTCAGCGACGCCGAGCGCAAGTAGAGAACATTTCCGGCGAACCATTGGGCTCCGGCGTCGTGAGCCGCTTTGGCCAAAGCATCCAGATCTTCGGGAGCATCGGTGATGCCCGGAACGATCGGCATGGCCAGCACGCCGGCAGCGATTCCAGCATCGCGAAGCTCGCGAACGGCGCCAAAGCGCAAATCGGGACGCGGTGCTCGCGGCTCCAAGGTGCGCGCCAGCCGAGCACGAACGGTCGTGATACTCAGATTGACGGTTAAGGAATTGCGCTCGCTGACGCGTTTCAGAAGATCGATGTCGCGCACGACCTGATTCGACTTCGTCGTGATGGAGAGACTTAGGCCCTCGCGCTCGGCCATCTTTTCGAGGATGGCTCGCGTGGCGCCGAATTCACGTTCGGCGGGTTGATACGGGTCAGTCGCGGTGCCGATGGCGATGTGCTCGCCCCAAACGGGTTCGGTGGCGAGATCGCGGTCCGCCAGGGGACCGGCGTTCTGCTTCACATAGATCTTCGATTCGAATTCATCGCCCGGGACTTCCATGAATTCGTGGGTGTAACGGGCGTAGCAGTAGTGGCAGCCGAATTCGCAGCCACGGTAAGGATTCACAGTGAACCGAAACGGGACGTTTGGCGAATTGCAGTCGTTCAGAATGGATCGAACGGGTAGAAGGAAATATTCGGTCCCGCGCTTGGCGTCAGCGCGAGGGGAGGAAGCGGCGAGGCGTGCAATGCCGACCAGCTGAGTACTTGGCTTCGTTCTCCCGTCGGGGACGGGAGGGGGCGCGGAAGCTTCGTACATAGGCTCACAGGTGCCGTGGCGAGCGGCTGTGGGGAATAAGGTGAGACTGGTCTGCTTCGCACGTTTCCGGAAACGCGTGAGCGTTGCGGGTGTCGCACGAACGATTGGAGAAGTGGCCATTGATTGCCTCGCCGCACAGAGGAGCACTATATTCGCCTTTTGTTCGCTATGTCAAGCATAAAGTTTCGCCTTTGTTTCGCCATCGTGAATTGGGCCGCCTGTACGGACTGTCAGGTCCCCGGCGAAAATCCCGCCTTGCGGACAGCATCTTTCCGTCGCAGAGGTCAATACACTTGAGGAGCGGTGCTGCGGAACCGGTCCTGGCGGAGTGGCGTTTGGCGGAAGTCGGAATTCTGATCGTTGACGATGACGTGGTCAGTCAGCGGGCGCTGAAGAACATCCTCGATTCCGAGGGGTGGCGCGTGCGGATCGTTCCGCTCGCCTCGGCGGCGATGCTGGAACTGGCGTCGGGGGAGTGGAGCCTGGTCATCGTGAACGTGGCGATGACGGACGTGCGAGGGCCACTGTTCAGCATCCTGAAGGATCTGGCGCAGGGGGCGGCGGACGCGGCGGACGACGCGGCGATCGACGAGAGCCGGCCGAAGCGGATCCGGGTGTTGTTCCTGGTGCCGATGCTGGCGGTGCGGCACGCGCAACCAATCCTGGAGCAGGAGTCGCTTCCCTACCTGGTCAAGCCGTACCACCTGCACGACTTCCTGCAAAAGGTGAGCGAGCTGCTGGTGGAGACTGGAACGCTGGTGGAACCGATCCGCGGGATTGGCGACTTCTCCGTCGGCGGACGGCGGCAGAAGGGGTTGCGCGACGCGCGGAACCGGCGCAGCTCGATGTTCGCGGACCGCAGCGATTATCAGATGACCGAAGACGAGATGGTCGAGTGGGAGAAGAACGAAGAGGAAGCTCGGAAGAAGCGCGAGAAGGAAGTCTGGGACCGTTCACACCTGTAAGCCTGCAACGCTAATACGAAAGACAACCTGGAGTGGTTAGGCTCGACGCACCTCGCTGTGATCGGGGGTGATGTCGAGGAGCTGCTGGATCGTCTGGCCTCGCCGCGGATGCACGGCTTGTGGGGCTATTTCGGCGAAGGGGACGAGGACGAAGCGGCGTTCGGTGAAGCGGGGATGAGGGATTTCGAGCTGCGGTGCTTTGGTTACGGTGGAACCGAACAGGAGAATGTCGAGGTCGATGATGCGCGGACCTTTGGGGATTAGGCGCTCGCGTCCCATGGATTGCTCGATGGTGAGGAGCGCTTGCATTAGTTGCTGCGGCTGTAGATCCGTTTCGACTTCCGCGACGGCGTTCAAGAACCAATCCTGCTCGCGCAGTTCGACTGGTTCGGTTTCGTATAGGGCTGATTGCTTCACGACGCGGACGCCGTGCGCGGGAAGCAGCTCGAGGGCTTGGGCGATGTTCTGGGCGCGGTCGCCGATGTTGGAGCCGAGAGAGAGGTAAATGCCGCGCATTTTGGTGGGAACATTCTAGCTCTGGCGCGCGGGGATTTGGGGCTTATGTAACAAAATGTGGCCAACAAATTGTCGATTAGAAATTGGTTATGTTGCAGATTCTGAGTGAGTTAAGTGCGATTTCTAATCGCCGTTGTGTCGATTAGAAATGGGTTGGAGCGGCATGACCCCGCTCCATGCTTGGGCTTGGTTAGCGCCATTGCCAGGTCAGCCTATGTTTGCTCTACCGCGATGTTCGTCTCTGCATCCAGTTTTTCCTTTTGCCAACTCCTCGTCAATTCTTCCGCCCGGCGTTTAACTCTATCGACTAGGTCCGCCCCCGATCTTGAAACAGGTTTGACTTCCAAGCCTTCAGGGGGAATCTCGAGCGTTTCAAGTCTGGCGAAAACCTTTTTCATTGCGCGTTCCGGATCAAGAAAGAATTCTGATCCCCGAATTCGTACGAATCTCCAGCCCAGTCGCTCCAGAATCGCCTGCCTTTCCATGTCGTCGGCAAGCTTTTCGACAGGATGGTAGCGGTCACCATCGCATTCGATAGCTAAGCGTTTATTGTCCCCTTCAACGACCAGGTCGATTCGATAGGCACCGACCTTCCATTGCGGAGTAACCCGATAGCCCGCGTTAAGTAGGTGCCGCATTACCAACCGTTCAAATTCGGATTCGACCCGCTTGCTGCCCTCGTTCATGGCGCGCATGAGCATTTCGGGATCCAATGCGTGCTCGATAAGGCGTTTCCTAAGGTCGCCAGACTTTAAATCGACTTGGTGATTGAGGGAGTGAACAACCCACATTTGGTCTCGTCCGCGGCTTGCACCAACATTAAAGCGCTGCTTGTACATTTCTTGTTCCCGTAGCGGCAAGGGGCCCGGGCCAGGCACGTCGACGACTGACAGAAACACGACATCGCGCTCGTCACCCTGAAATTGTGCAGCGGTGCCACACAAAATCCGACGACGATCGTACTCTGCTGGCGAAAGTCGAGCGCGCAATTGCTGCTCAATCTCTATCGCCTGCTCCTCGCCCATTAGCGAGACGATTCCGAAAGTGGTGGGCGCCCCAAATTCATTCTCGCGATATTCGGGTTGCTCGATAGCCGCGACAACAAAAGAAGCAACTGAGGAGGCTTCTTCGAAATTGACTTTCCCTTCTCTCTCGAAAGAGGCGACGCGGTGAGCGTAAACAAACGGTTGCAACTTAGCCTTACTAGCGTCCCGCAAAGGCTTGATTCGTCCCTGGTAACACAAGTCGTTACTAAATTGAATTATCTCCGGGACGCAGCGGAAGTGTTCTACTAGACAGATCGTTTGTCCGAATGACTGCCGGGCCAGATCGTAAATCGATCTTTTTCCGTCATAAAGTTGACCGTTCGGAATGCCTTGAAGATGCGTATCGATGAGGTTCTGTATTACGGCGAGGTCTTGTCCGACGGCAGACGGGCTGACTTGCTCATGATCACCGACAACAACAACACGACGACCCATGTAGCAAGCGAGAAGCGCCATGATGTCGCTTTGGCTAGCTTCATCAATTATTACTACGTCGAATTTGGTCTTGGTAGGATCAAAATTGTCTACGACGCGTGACAAAGGCATAATCCACACCGGCACCGCCCCACGGCATATCGTCATCTTCCGAGCCGCTTCGGCCTTGAGTCGCGGAACTCGAACGCCGTGCCCAGCGCCTATTGCCCGCCAAGTATCCAACCATCCGATCAAAGCTTGCTGCTGAGCCAGTGAGGTTCGTTTGACTTGAAAACCCCACGAAAGACGGTCAATTAGCTCGACTGTAACACTACGGAGGCGTCGCTTAACTTCTTCAATTTCTATCTGAAGATCTTCAAGTGATACCGACGCGCGCCTTTTGAGTTCCAAGCGCAACTGTTGCACGAGCCAAGCATCTTCAGCGTTCCCCGGCAAATTTCTCTTATCATGGGGGGGCAATCGGTCCCGAATCGCGGCCGCCCAAGCTGGCGCGTCTACTTCCAGTTTTGCCAGTAGGTCTTCTCGAGCCTTTAACTCGTTTTTCTTGTGCTCAAGCTCAACGAGCCGGCCAAAAGCACTTACATAGGCGCCCTCATCGAGGGTGTCAACCGCTGCCATGAGTGCTTCAACTACGTCTGCATTTTGAGAACTCTTGCGCGCTATTTTCAGTTGGATTTGTAAGCTCAATAAATGCGCAGCGAGCTGGGTTAATCGAAGCTTGTTTGCGCGAGAAGCTAAGACCGGAGGCAGTGAGACAGTCACGGCCCGATGCAAACGGAGGAGGCTCCCGTGGGTTCCGAGAGCGATGGGCTCATCCAGCAGGAACTTGTCCCAAAGAAATCCCATACTCTTCAATTCCTGTAAGAGGGGACTCCAGACTTGAGCCTGCCAGCTGAGACATTTTCGAATCGAGTCCGCAAACTGGGGAAGGCTTCTTTCTATTTCTCCCCCGAGCGCGGTCGAAGGCGGAGCGCCGAACGCCGCCATTTGCCTGTCCCATCGACCTGCGAGTTCCGTGCGAGAAAGTTTGAGGCGGGCCTGTTTTCCTAAGGACCGAAAGTGCTCCACGCCGCGGGGCGGCGCGCCTGAAACACGGGAATCGGAGATAAACTTCTTCCATTGCCGGTGACGAAGCGATGTAAAGAACCCGAGGTTTCCTCCTCCGATCAGGTGCGTGGCAATTTCTTCGCTGAGTCGATACTGCTCCTCAAGCGGAATGTCGTTACAGAGAGTCGGGCCATACTGTAAAAGTGTGGCGCGATACCCTCCAGACATTCGGTGAAGACGGTCCATCATGCCTAAAAATTGATCCCAAGGCTCTTGGTCAGGGAGCCCGACTTGGCCGGCAGAAATTACTTCGACTTTCCAGGCCTCACTACCAGAAATAGGCTCTACGGCTTCTTGCATGCGCTCGTTTAAGTTTTCAAGCTGTTCCGGCGAACCTGCCGGTTCACCTTCGGCCCACAGTCTTGTCCCAATATTTACATCCTTCTGGCTGATGGAGGTCTTCTCACGTACGAGATCCCGGAACAGCTGCGGTGTAAGAAGTTCTGATGGCGACGGCAATAGACCAGAGAGTTCGCGCTCATCTTCCGAGGTCAGAGTGGAATTTGTCCGATACAGTTCGATCAGCTCAGATTGCGAGAGTGGCAGCGATGCTCCCAACGATATAGGGTGTGGAATCCAAACTGATTGATCTTTATCGTCAGCTACTTTTCGAGCTGCCTCAGAAGGCGGCCACGCTCTTCCTCCGAAAACGACGTCGCGGTATTCGTCAGTGCGAGCTTCAATTAGACGTTGACCCAAGATGCTGAGCTTTTCGCTTAGACGATGGCGAACGCCAGATAAATTAGACGCTTCTGAGTCGATCTCGCGCGCATCTGCGCGCGATAACCGTTCAGCAATCGATCCGACCGCACCTTCCAGCTGTTTTCGCCCTTCTAGATCGTTCTCCAAGACGCTTACGCATAACGGTTGAAGCTGCTCAACGACGTGCTTCCGAACCATTCGGAGGGCCTTGGTCGTGTGGCTCGTTACCAAGACACTCTTTCCCTGGGCCAACAAATGTCCGATCAAATTCGCTACGGTGTGCGTTTTACCTGTTCCGGGCGGTCCTTGGACTAATACACCACCACTCGAGTCAATTTGTTGGGCAATGCGGATTTGTTCAGGGTTTGCGGGCTTACTAAGGAGAACCTCTTCAGGTTCCACCCAAGACGCGGATGTAGAATTCTGGAGTTCGGATGAATCGCTTACCGTGTTGTCGATTCCTACAATATTCAGAAGAGACCACGGAATTTCCTCACAGACTCTAAGATCTTGAAGCACGTTTTCGATGGCCGCCGCAAAACCTAAAGAACGCGCACGTAGGAACAAGACCTGATCATGGCTAATTCTCGGATATTCCTTTTCCCCTTGGATCGGTCCTTCCTCCACGAATTCCGCCGAGGCTGAAAGTTGGGCAACAACGCGTCGCAGATATCCGGCCGTATCACTTTCACCGAGCGGGCTGTACCCTCCCTGTTCGAGTTCAGACTTGCAACGTGCGATAGCACGTCCGTCTACGTCCGACATCGACTGGAACAACGCCGTATAGAGTTCTGGCGGGTTCTCAGTCTCGATCACTGTAAATTCGGGACCGGAAGGATCGAACGTGAGTTGCAATCGCTGCAGCAATATCGGATGAAATACGCCGCCCTCGGAACGGCGCCAACTGAGAAGTCCGGAGCCAACCACTAATTCAACTTTTTCCGCCTCACGTTCAACTCGCCCATACAATCCGTAAAACGTCTCGAAGATTTTCATTGCAACCCGGACGGGTTGCTCGTTTAGAGCCCATTCTTCGCGGACCTTTTTCCAGCGGCGAAACGCTTCCACACGATCCGAGTCGTCTTCGAATCGCGAAATTGAATTCTCGTGGTTTTTATCACGTTCGTTGCGACTGGCGATGCTAGTTGGTTCTTTGAAAGGATCATCCCAGCCGTTATTGAGCCACATCGTTAACACAGGGCCTGGTTCAGGGGGTTTTGTTAATTTTGGTCGCCCAACCTTTAGTACGTAGTTGTCGGATCCGCGATTCTCTGTAGCCGGTCCCGCCAAATTGGAAACTGGATCGCCTTGGGAAGTAGGCGGCGGTTGCCCTCGCCGAATCGAGGGATGATTCGGTAGGTCGCGAAGCCACAGATGCCATAGTTGATCGCGTATTTGATTCGTAGCCGGATTGCGATGTTGGTTTAGCGCTTGCAGATACTGAAATACCCGCGTCAGCTTTTCGCGACCAATTTTGAACTTCTCAGCATCCATTCGATTTTTTACCCAACAGAGGATGATTTTTCTAGTGTTCGCGAGAACTTAGCGATCCAACTCGAAGACGAAGCGGATGATACCATCGAGGTAGTTGACACTGAGGACAAATTGGAGATGCTTTGCGGCCCTAAGAGGCTTGCGTCAACTAGAGAGTCGAGAGTGGGGCGTGGGTTACGAACACCAAGGCGAGAGATAGACGCGACGGCAAAATGCGGGGAGAGATCCCTCGTCGCGGAAGGCGCTCTGTCGGGATGACAACATGAACCGAGGCGAGGTCAAAATCCGCACTCTTCGGAAAGCGAAGAATGCGGCACCGGGAAAAGCTAGGACAACGGCAGAGGCTCCCACCCTTCGCGGACTGCGCGAAGGATGGGCCACCCGGAAAGGCAAAGGCGGGCGGGTCTTAGACCCGCCCCTACGATGCAGATCAGGACGGGAAGTGAGGCGGAATTGAGGCGGTGAAGCAGGTCCCTGGTCGCGAAAAGCGCTCGGGCGGGATGACAGCGTAAAACAAACGGCGAAGGCGTAGAACCACCCAATGACAGCCTCAACTGGCCCACCTAAAGGTGGCCGCTACGCAGGCAACGGCAACTGCAAAGCTCCCACCCTTCGCGAAATGCGCGAAGGATGGGCCACCCGGAAAGGCCAAGGCGGGCGGGTCTGAGACCCGCCCCTACGATGCAGAGCACGACGGGAAGTGAGGCGGAGTTAAGGCGGTGAAGCAGGTCCCTGGTCGCGGAGGGCGCTCGGCGGGATGACAGCGTAAAACAAACGGCGAAGGCGACGGCAAAGGCGGGGAGAGATCCCTCGTCGCGGTAGGCGCTCGGGCGGGATGACAGCGTAAAACAAACGGCGAAGGCGTAGAACCACCCAACTACAGCATCAACTGGCCCACCTAAAGGTGGCCGCTACGCAGGCAACGGCAACTGCAAAGGCTCCCACCCTTCGCGGAGTGAGCGAAGGATGGGCCACCCGGAAAGGCGAAGGCCAAAGGCGGGCGGGTCTGAGACCCGCCCCTACGATGCAGAGTACGACGGGAAGTGAGGCGGAGTTAAGGCGGTGAAGCAGGTCCCTGGTCGCGGAGGGCGCTCGGGCGGGATGACAACGTAAAACAAACGGCGAAGACCTAGAACCGCCCAACTACAGCATCAACTGGCCCACCTAAAGGTGGCCGCTACGCAGGCAACGGCAAAGGCGGGGAGAGATCCCTCGTCGCGGAAGGCGCTCGGTCGGGATGACAACGTGAACCGAGGCGAGGGGCGACGGCAAAGGCGGGCGGGTCTTAGACCCGCCCCTACAAGTCAGATCACGACGAGAAGTAGGCGGAATTGAGGCGGTGAAGCAGGTCCCTGGTCGCGGAGGGCGCTCGGGCGGGATGACAACCTAAAACAAACGGCGGAGGCAACGGCAAGCGCACGGGCAAAAGCGGTGAAGCAGGTCCCTGGTCGCGGGGGGCGCTCGGGCGGGATGACAGCGTAAACAAACGGCACAGAGACCTGCAACGGCGAAGGCGACGGCAACAGCTCCCACCCTTCGCGAAATGCGCGAAGGATGGGCCACCCGGAAAGGCAACCAGCCCACCTGAAGGTGGCCGCTACGAAGGCAACGCCAAAAACCCGGAAAAACTAAGACGAGTTCAAAAGAGGTTGGGTTGGCGTTTGGGTTCGGTTAGGTTGAAGTGTTTGTAGGCTAAGGCGGTGGCTACGCGGCCTCTTGGGGTGCGGTCCAGGAGGCCTAGTTGCATTAGGTAGGGTTCGTAGATTTCTTCGATGGCGTCTTCTTCTTCGCTGAGGCTGGCGGCGAGGGTGTTGAGGCCTACGGGGCCGCCGGAATATTTTTCGATGATGGCGAGGAGGAGATTGCGGTCGACGTCGTCGAGGCCGTGGTCGTCGATGCCGAGCATGGCGAGGGCGTCGCGGGAGACGGCGAGATCGACGGTGCCCTGGGCGCGGACTTCGGCGAAGTCGCGGACGCGGCGGAGGAGACGATTGGCGACGCGCGGAGTGCCGCGGCTGCGGCGGGCGATTTCTTCGCCGCCGGCGGAGTCGACTTTGATGCCGAGAATTTTGGCGGAGCGCTGGACGATGCGCAGGAGATCTTCGGGCGTATAAAATTCAAGGCGATGGACGATGCCGAAGCGGGAACGCAGCGGGGCCATGATGAGTCCGGCGCGGGTGGTGGCGCCGATCAGGGTGAAGCGATTGAGTTGGTACGGATGGACGCGCGCGCCGGGGCCCTGGCCGATGATGAGGTCGACGCGAAAATCTTCCATGGCGGGGTAGAGAATTTCTTCCATGGAGGGCTGCAGGCGATGGATTTCGTCGAGGAAGAAAAAATCCTGGGGGTCGAGCGAAGTGAGGACGGCGGTGAGGTCGCCCTTTTTTTCGAGCAGCGGGCCGGAGGAGATTTTTATGGCGGAGCCCATTTCGTTGGCGAGGATTTGGGCTAGGGTGGTTTTGCCGAGGCCGGGAGGGCCGTAGAGGAGGACGTGGTCCAGGGCTTCGCCGCGGGAGCGCGCGGCTTCGACGGCGATTTGGAGATTTTCTTTTACGCGGTTTTGGCCAATGT
>DASWVE010000093.1:0-4230 GCA_036401315.1 Candidatus Acidiferrales bacterium | reverse complement strand
GATTCTGGATCGATACGCGGATTTGATTTTGTTTTTGGGTTTGTTGGTTTACTACTCCCAGGTCAATCGATTTGGATACGCGATGCTGGCCGGCGCGGCAATGGCGGGCTCGGTGATGGTGAGTTACGCCAAGGCGCGGGCGGAATCTTTGGTGCCGACTTCGGAAGTAGGATTTTGGGAACGGCCGGAGCGGCTGGTGCTGATGATTCTGGGAGCGCTGACGAACCGGATGGACGTGGTGCTGTGGATTTTGGCGATCGGCCCGAATATCACGGTGATTCACCGCATTTTGCATACGTGGAAAGAAACGAAGGACGTGGATCCGGCGGTGGCGGCGCCGAAAACGAACGGCGGGAGCAATCGCAGCGGTGTTTCGGATATTCCGAATCCGGCGTCGGCTGCGCTACGAAGCAGCGTGAACGCGAATGCGCGGCAAACGCAGAATGTGCTGACGCGAACGGCTCGCCGCGGAGGCTAGCTGTACAGCTTCAGAGTCACCCGAATCGCCCGGTTTTCCGAGGCTCCGCGTTCAATCCCCTCTCCTGCAAATCTTTAACCTTGCATTCATATTTGTGATATATGGTTCGCAGCGATTTCCGCCGGGCCAAAATTTGGCCCAATTCTTTACAACTGAGCAGCTTTGCGCGGACGGTGGCGTCCAGACTTACGCCAATTTTGTGAGCCGATTCGCCGTCGAGGAGGAAACGTGGGCGCTTCGAACACTCCAAGCTCCGCCGAAAATTCCGGATGGGACCGGATCGCGAATAGCGGTGACTTCCGGAAATTGTTAGCGGCCAAGAAGGCCTTTGTGGTGCCGGCGACGATTTTCTTTATCGTGTACTACTTTGCGCTGCCGGTGCTGGTGGGATATGCACCGGGCTTGATGCAGAAGAAGATTCTGGGCCCTCTGAACGTGGCGTATTTGTTCGCGCTGTCGCAATTCGCGGTGGTTTTCATCATCACTTACCTTTATGTGCGGGCGGCTCGCAAGTTCGACGCGGCCAGCGCGCGCTTGCTGAGCGAGTTTACGACCGCCGGGAAGGAAAACTAGCCGATGACAATCACACTGATTCTTTTTCTCTCGTTCATTGCGATTACGCTGGGCATCACCGGTTGGGCGTCGCGGCGTTCGGGATCTTCGGCGTCGTATTTCGCGGCCAACCGGCAGATCAGCGCGTGGCAGAACGGAGTGGCGGTGGCGGGCGATTACATGTCGGCCGCGTCATTCCTGGGAATTGCTGGGCTGATCGCGTTTTTTGGGTATGACGGGTTCATGTACTCGGTGGGATTCCTGGTCGCATACCTGACCGTGCTGCTGGTGGTGGCCGAGCCGCTGCGCAACATCGGCAAATACACGATGGCCGATGTGCTGGCGTACCGTTTGCATCCGCGGCCGGTGCGGGCGATGGCTTCGCTGAGCACGCTGGTGGTGAGCACGATTTACATGATCGCGCAGATGGTGGGAGCGGGCGCGTTGGTGGCGCTGTTACTGAAGGGTTCGGGGATCGGATATCAGACGGCGGTGGTGGGCGTCGGAATTTTGATGATCGTGTACGTGGTGTTCGGCGGGATGATCGCGACGACCTGGGTGCAGATTATCAAAGCGATTTTGCTGATGGCCGGGACGATTTTGCTTTCGACCATTGTGCTGGCGCACTACGGATTCAGTTTGAGTGCGTTCTTCAACGACGTGGCGCAGGTGCATTACCACACGGCGGACGGAAAAGAAGTAGTGAAGGACTTTTTCACGCCGGGGCTGCGGTACAAGCCGCCTTATGGAGCGCTTGATTTGCTGTCGTTGGGCATGGCGCTGATTTTTGGGACGGCGGGGTTGCCGCACATTCTGGTGCGTTTCTATACGGTTCCGGATGCGCGGACGGCGCGTTATTCGGTGGTGTGGGCGATTGGGTTGATCGGCTGCTTCTACATTCTTACAACCTTCCTCGGTTTCGGGGCCGCGACGATCGTGGGCCGCGATTTCATCGTTAAGAATGGCGGCAACAACATGAGCGCGCCTTTGTTGGCGCAGGCGTTAGGCGGAAGCGTGTTTTTTGCGTTCATTTGCGCGATCGCATTCGCAACGATCTTGGCGGTCGTGGCGGGATTGACGATCAGCGCTTCGACTTCGTTCGCTCATGACGTGTGGACGAATATCGTGCGGCAGGGACACGAGCACGATGCGGGGGAAGAACGACGGGTGGCGCGCATTGCGGCCTTCGTGGTGGGCGCGGTGGCGATCGGAATCGCTATTCTGCTGGGGCCGACGGCGAATGTGGCGTTCCTGGTTGGATTGGCGTTTGCGGTGGCCGCGTCGGCGAACTTGCCGGTGATTTTGTTTTCGATTTTCTGGAAGCGATTTAATACGGGTGGCGCGGTGGCGGGGCTGGCGGTTGGACTGCTTGGGGCGATCGTGCTGATCTCGCTGGGACCAGCGATTATGGCCGTTGATCCGCCTACGGTCTTAGGCGCGGCACGGCATTTGATTCAGCGTCCGGCGATATTTCCGCTGGAGAATCCGGGAATTATCAGCATACCGTTGGGA
Source organism: Candidatus Acidiferrales bacterium (assembly GCA_036401315.1). Classification (GTDB taxonomy): domain Bacteria; phylum Acidobacteriota; class Terriglobia; order Acidiferrales; family UBA7541; genus Palsa-295. The sequence goes on along the minus strand of DASWVE010000093.1, from coordinate 1,688 downwards.
TTTCTGGCTGCGATACTCGGGACATTGCTGACGGCGCGTGATCCGGAAGCTGAAGAGAAATTCACCGAGCTTGAAGTTCGCGCAAATACGGGATTGGGCTCCGAAAAAGCGGTCGCGCACTAATTCCCTTCACTTACTCCTGTCGTGAGGCCGGACGGCAAATCGTTCCGGCCTGGTGATTCGGATTCACAATTCCGCACAGACCTTCCGGTTCTCCGATTCCCGTCGAGACGCCTGCGGTATCATGCTGGTGGTTCGATTAACCATACTTTGAAACCTTCCCTGATCATTCACGGCGGCGCTTGGAACATCCCTGAAGAATCGCTCGAGGATTGCCGCGACGGAATTCGGCGCGGGCTGGCCGCGGGATGGAAAATCTTGCAGGCGGGTGGGCCGGCGATCGAAGCGGTGCAGGCGGCGATTGTGGTGCTGGAGGACGATCCGGCGTTTGATGCCGGTTTCGGATCGCATTTGAATCTGGACGGGCACGTGCAGCTCGACGCCATCATTATGGATGGCGCGACGTTGAAAGCAGGAGCGGTGGCCGCGGTGGAGCATGTGCGGAATCCGATTTTGCTGGCGCGGGCGGTACTGGAAAAAAGCGAACACATGATGCTGGTGGGGGCGGGCGCGGAAAAGTTCGCGGCAGAGCACGGGGTTCCGTTATGCGACGCGGAAACTTTGATTCACGAGCGGGAACGCGCGGCTTATTTGCGGTGTCGCGAAGATTCGCACGCGGCCGAGCATCATGTGGGCCACGAATCCGGAACGGTGGGGGCGGTGGCGGTGGATCGAGCGGGACATCTGATCGCAGCAACATCCACGGGAGGCACCTGCTGCAAGCTGCCCGGGCGCGTGGGCGATTCGCCGCTGATTGGTTGTGGGTGTTACGCGGATGCGGAGGCGGGCGGCGTTTCCTGCACCGGGCACGGCGAAGGAATTATGAAAATCGTGATGGCCAAGATGGCTACCGATTTGCTGCACGACCAGCGCGTGCTGGTTCCCCACCGCGAAAAAGAAGAGGAGCCGTTGTCGCTGCCGCAGGCGGTGGCGGACGCGTGCGTGCGGAAGCTGGCGCTGCGAGCGCATACAACGGGCGGGTTGATCCTGCTGGACCACGACGGAAATCCGGCGGCGGCGTTTAACACTCCACGAATGGCTTATGGGTACGTCGAACGCGACGGCACATTTCGCATCGCGCCTTAGAACCAGGACAGATTCCAATTCAATTGCAGGCTTTGCGCTGGATCGAATCCGGGGAGTAGAATGCCCCGGGCAATCATGCCGGGAGGATTTTATTTTATGGCGATACGGGATGGATTACTGGCGGAGTTCGATCACGAAATGGTCAGCACACGGCAGACGCTGGAACGGGTGCCGGAAGGCAAGGGCGACTGGGCGCCGCATGCGAAGTCGATGAAGATGGGCCGGCTGGCGGGACATATTGCGGAACTTTCCGGGTGGGGCGCGGCGATCATTTCGCAGGATTCGCTGGATTTTCGACCGCCCGGGGCGCCGCCGACGGCTCCGGTGGTGATGACTTCGCGGGCGCAACTGCTGGAGCTATTCGACAAAAAATCGGGCGAAGCGCGGAAGGAGCTGGCCGGGGCGAGCGACGAGACGCTGCTGAAGAAATGGACTTTGTTGAGCGGCGGCAAGGAAATCATGACCATGCCGCGGATCGTGTT
>DASWVE010000092.1:0-60510 GCA_036401315.1 Candidatus Acidiferrales bacterium | reverse complement strand
TCGATCGTTTTCCTTGGGTCATAGACACCATCCCTAAAAAAAATCAGTTCTTAGATGGTGTTGCATCGACCTATCGAATGCACCACGCTATACGGAAGCAATCGGACGGCGGGGGAATAACCCTGCTTCGTCGTACATCAGATTGCCCAGAAACAGTACTTTTCGGGCACCGGAATTTGCGACTTCGTGTCGATTATTCTTCGCTCGACTGCTTGAACGGCATGACGAGGTAAAGATCGGTGCCGTGTGGCAGATGCGCGACGTAGGGCATGCCGCTCGATCCGTCGTGACTAAACGTTTGCAGTTCGCTTTGATTATGGTGCGGGGAGACGATCATGATGTGCGGGCCCACGTGAAACTCAGCGTCCGGGGATTTTGTTTTTCCCGCGATATTGGGAACCCATGCGCCGACGTACATATAGGCGATTCCGACTTTGTCGATGTGAGGCGCTTGTCCGGCGAGGCTTTGCTGAATCCAAGTGAGAAACGTAGGGTCGAAGCAGCCCGGCTCGTCATGGGCATAGCCCGGGACACCTGGAAGGCACGTCCATTCGTTCTCCCCTTTTCGGAGGACGCGGTATTCACCTCCCTCCCTCGCCGGCCAATCCAGGATTGTGGCGTCCTTGGTAATGAAGGCTGGCCCCGCTCTCAAGGCGTCAGCGATTTTCGCGGCCTCAGTGGTTGGATGGTCGTAAGATGTCGTTTGCGCTGCTGAGGAAAATGCGACAAATAAGAGAAGAATGATTAGCTTCATTTAAATTCCTCCGTATGAATTTCAGTTTTCTTGAATGCTACGAGAAGTACGCATTCACCATCGGGATGTCGGAGATGTAAGTGTCGAGACGGGCGATCTTTCGGTCTCTTAGGGCGCAGACGGTAGTCAGATACTCGTCGAGGGTCAGACCGCCGCGGTTTCCGGTATTGTGCAGCAGCAGCGCAACCCCTTCGTATCCCAATACGACGTGCTGAATTTCTAGCGTCACTCCGTATTCGCGGAGGCGCTGTGCGCGCTTTAAGATTCCGTCGACACCTTTAGCGACGCCGGAGACTGTGCTGGTGCCCGGCAGACTCCAAACAACGTCGTCGGTCATGATCGCTTGAAACGCACGAGCGTCGCCGGCGCGTACCGCGGCGATGAACGATTTGGCGATTTGCGTCCTCTCTTGATCGGTCACGAAGTCTCTCCTTTGATTTATTGACGACAGCTTCTGATCAACCCGCTACGGTTTGGTTCCTTCGTCGGGCCGCAGTGCGCCGGGATGCCGGCAAAGTGCCGTTACATCGACATGCATGTACGGGTACAGTGGCAGCGAGTTAAGGACTTCGTGGAGTTCGCCGGAACTCTCGACATCGAAAACACTGATATTTGAGTATTTGCCGGCGACGCGCCAAAGATGAAGCCACTTACCTTGCCGCTGAAGTTCTTGGGCCCGGACGTGTTCCTGCTCACTCAACTGCTTGATTTTTTCTGGTTCAACGTCGTGCGGAATTCGAACATCGATATGCACGTGAAACAGCATGATCGTTCCTCTGAGATTGAATTTCGTTCAGGAGCCAGACACCGGGCTCTCGCCGGTCAGCTTGTGAAGCAAAACGAGGGCGTATTCAGACGCAGCCGACTGGTCCTGTCCGGTGATTAACTTGCCGTCGACGATGACCTTGGGGGAATACGGCTTGCCACTGCTGTAATTCGCGCCAGCCTGCTCGAGAACCGTTTGCGGATAGTGCGGGATGATGAAACTGCTTCCGAACATGGACTGCAGCTGCTTGTCCGCCTCCAGCATGAATCCGGTCACGTTGCGGCCGCGGATGCGATCGGGAATATTTCCTAGGGCAACCGCGCCATGGCAAATCGCGCCGACAACCTTGCCCTTGGACCAGAAATATTCGAGGGCCTTGGCCACATCTTCGTTCGGAAACAGATCAAAGGTTGCGCCTCGCCCGCCGGCCACATGGATCGCGTCATACTGGCTCAAATCCACGTCGCTGAGCTTTAGAGTGTTTTCAAGTTTGGCCGCAGTTTTCTTGTCCGCTAGGAATCCCTTACTGACCAGATCGTTTGGCTCCATGGATTTTTCGAAGTAAGGGTCGCTGTAACGGTCGAAGACGATCTTGCCTCCTTGCGGACTCGCGAAATCGACCTCTACGTCGCGTTCCGTAAGATGCCAGTAAGGGTGCGTAACTTCTGAAAGCCAAAACGCAGTTTCAGAACTGCTGATGATGAAAAGTACTTTCATTTTTCCTCCAGTAGCGCGCGTCGTAGCAAGCGCCTTTCGCTCGATACTCTTTGCGAATTTCGGCGTTTCTTCCTGATTGTGAGCGTGCGAGTCTCGCTGCCGTGTCTCGCGGGCTTTCTCCAGTGGAATGTTGTGTTCCTTCAGGAACGCCAGAGTCTGATCGATCGCGGTTGAATGGATGTGATTGGTGTATTCACAGCTGTAGTCATCGATCTTTTTGACGCTTAGTTCCCACGCGACCTGCAGTTTGGTGCGGCCAGCCGGCGAGATCGAATCGGAAACCGAAACCATCCGGCAGAAGTGAGGCTCCTGAACTTCCGCGACGTAATGCTGAACCACGAAAGCGTCACCGATTGTTTCCACGTTGATGGACATCGCGCGCCCGTCATCGCTGGTCGTATTTCCGGCCGCGATGTGCGCCTGCGAACATCTTTGGTATTCCGCATCGGGAAGATGCAGCAACCAGTCGGCGATGTTTATTTTCTCGATGGGCGCCTGAATGACAGCGGTGACCGTAGACAGCGAAAGCGTCAAGTCCTCGGACATGCATCTCCCCTGATTCGATAGCGTTACTTTTTGTTGAGAACGTCGGCGATTCCGTTCGGGAACATTCCATCTGCCGCGGCCAGCACATTCAATGCTTCTCGCAGCAAAGTGATTTTTCCGTTGGCCGCAACGCAATGCCCAAAGAACCGTTGATGAACCGGCCGACCCGAAATTCCAGAGTTCTGGTGAATCGTGTACTCGCCGAAGGCCTGATCGGGCGTATCGATGTAAATCTTCACGTCCACGAATTTGAAGCCCGGATACATCTTTTCGTGCAGGAAGGTGAGGAAGGCTCCGATGTTTTTGGGTCCTTCATAACGTGGTTCGACTCCGAGGTCAGCCAGGTACGGCAACTCCATCGCTCCGTTATCCGCGAACTGCGCCGCAGATTCTTGCGCTGAACCGTTGATATATGCTTCCAGAAGCTGCTTCGCGGTTTTCATATTTTGAAATCTCCTTTAAATCGGTTGACGTTACTTCTCAACGGTTACACTTTGGCGTATCCGCCTTGAATGAAATCGCAAGCCAGCTTCGCGTATTCCGCGGCCGCGTCTTCCCACACAAAATGTCCGCAATCGAGGACGTCGAGTTTATTTCGGGGCAATCCGCGCTGAAGGCCCTCGGCGTTGGAAACGGGGACGAATGGGTCGTGCTGCCCGACGGTGATTTGGCAAGGCACGTCAATCTCGGGGAGTCGCTTAGCTAAACGGGGTAGAGATTTTGGATAGTCACGAACGAACGCCATGGCGTCCCAAAAACGTGGTCCCGCGTACGAAGCGAGATAATCCTGCAACGCGTGATCGGGCAGAGCGTAATTCTTCATGTTCCCAATGGCACCGCGAACGAACTGCTCGCCAGTCATGTCTTTGAACAGATCGAGAGAAGGTGCGTTTACGATCTTGTCCAGAATGTCGCCGATGTCGGTGTGATCGGTCGCGCCACTTCCAATGGCCAAACTTTTGAAGATTCCTGGATGATTCGCCGCCGCGAAGAGACATGCCGGAGTTCCGACATCTGGCGCAACAACGTGTGGCTTATCGAGCCCAAATTCCGCCAGGAGGCGAACCACGAATTCACCCAGCGCTTCTGGATTTCGTATGTCGGGCCGGCTTTCCGAGAGACCGAAGGCGGGGAGGTCCACGGCCACGACGCGACCCAGCGCCGAAAAGGCGTCCCAGGTCGGAAGAAAAGCCAGGATGCTTTCCGGCAAGGGACTGAGCAGCAGAATAGGGAAGCCGGCCTTCTTGTCGTTGGTCGCGAAACGGATTCGCAACCCATCGATCGTTTTGAATGCGGTGGCGTAAAGTCCTGTCTTGCTGGTCATTTTTTCTTCCTTCGACTTTTCGAGATGCCTCGCAATAACCGTCGCCCGTTACGATTCCGCCAAAGCCTGATGCACCAAGCTCACCACAATTGAACCTTCGCCAACCGCGGATGCGACCCGTTTCACATTCCCCGAGCGCGCATCCCCGACCACGAATACGGCGGGTAAACTCGTCTCCAACATCTGTGGCGGCCGAGACAGCGGCCATGGAATTGGCGGTTTTACATTTTCGAGATTGCGCCCGGTGAGCACGAATCCCTTGGGATCGAGAGCCACGCACCGCGAGAGCCAGGCCGTCTTTGGTGATGCACCCGTCATGACAAAGACGTGCCGTATCGCTTCGGTTGAAGTTTTGTGCGAAGTGTTGTTCAGCCAGGAAACCTGTTCGAGATGTTCAGCGCCAGTCAGGGCCGAAATTTCCGAGGAGTAGTGCACTGCAATACGCGGATTCTCCTCGATTCGCTGGGTCAGATAACGCGACATCGTTTCCGCGAGACTCTTCGATCGAACCAGCATCTTGACGCTGGCAGATGTCTGCGAAAGGAAAACGGCGGCTTGACCAGCCGAATTGCCGCCGCCGATCACAATGGCTGGTTCGCCGGCGCAGAGCTGGGCTTCCATAAATGTCGCGTTGTAGTAGATACCGCGGCCGGAGAATGCGTCGAGATTCGCGAGAGCAGGCTTGTTGTACTGCGCTCCGGTGGCGAGGACGATAGAGCGAGTCTGAATTTCCTGTCCGTTGTCGAGGCAGACCCGGTAAGGACGTTTCTCGCACGCCAAATTTTTCACCGTGCGCGCCACCATGATCTGCGCGCCGAATTTTTCAGACTGGGCGATCGCGCTCGCCGCGAGTTCTTGTCCGGAGAGCCCCGTTGGGAAACCGAGATAATTTTCGATTTTGGAACTAGATGCAGCCTGTCCGCCCGGCGCCGCGGTTTCGACTACGAGGACATCCAAACCCTCAGAGGCGGCATAAACCGCTGCTGCCAGACCTGCGGGGCCAGCACCCACCACGACCAAGTCGCGGACTTGCGATTCATCTATGTTGGAGTTGAATCCCAAACACTCCGCGATTTCCTTGGGGGAAGGATTTCTTAGCACGTTGGCGTTGTTGCAGATGACGACCGGGATGTCGTCGGTAGTCACTCCAAATCGATCGAGGAGTTCCTGGGCCGAGTCGTCATCATCCAGATCGAGGTACGTAAACGGATGCCCATCGCGCGTCAGAAACTCACGTGCCGCCAGAGTATTGGCCGAATAGCGGGATCCCAGGACCACGACATTGCCCTCGCCCTTTTCTTTTAGAGAAAGGCGCCGCGCCAAAAACGCCTTCATGAAGACGTCGCTGAGGTCGGCGTCTTTCGCGATCAGCGTACGCAGATCCTTCGCGCTCAGTTCGAGCAGCGTTCCGGTCTCCGTGGCCTGGCAGCGGTAGACTGATTTCCTGCCGGAAATCATCAGTAATTCGCCTGAAAACTGGCCCACCCCGTAGGTCGTGACCGTCCTCTCCGCTACTCCGCCAAGAGCTAAAATCCTGATCCCGCCGGAAAGCACTACAAAAACCGGTGGAGTGTCGTCTCCTGGCTCATAGAGAATCTGGCCAGCGGCAACATCGCGCGGTTTCGCGAATTCGCGAATTCGATCGATCTGGGCTGCCGTTAGGATTGGCGCGTAAGCCATCGATCAGTTCGCTCCGTGAATCGCGGCGTAGTCACTTCGCGCCTTCTTGCTTCTCTCGGCTCATCCACTCGCGGATGTATCGCGAGCAGTTCACAATCGTCGCGCCCTTGGTTTCACAATCCCCAAGGAAGCGGACGACTGGCACGTCGACCAAAGTCAATTCCTCGAGATCCAGAACCACGATCGGAAAACCTTCGCGAACTTGTGCTCGCAACTCAGCAATGTGTTCCTGCTGAAAGCGACCGATCAGCCTGATCGTCAACGTCCCGCCGAGCGACTCACATTCGATCTTCAAGGTCCACTTTGCCGGACTGAAGAGCAGGCCGCTCGTGCAATTGCAACCTAAGGACCAAAGGAGTTTGTTGAATGGCGTGGACTTACCGAACGAAGACGCCCCGAAATTTCAGGAATTCCGATTGTTCAGGAAATCCAAATTTGACGGCGCTGCGCAACTAATCGAGGGAGCAAGCGAGGAATATTTTTGAGGACAAAGCGACTCAGGTGAATGATTTTTTCGCGAAGCGAGGCTTGAACCGGCGCTTGTCGATTCCGAGGCTTGCTATCTTTGAATCTAGAGTCTGTGGTGGGATTCCGAGCTTTGCAGCCGCTCCGTCGTCACCCGAGACTTGGCCGCCGGACTCCTCCAGCGCGGCTTCGATCACCTTTCTCTCACGGTCCTCAAATTCCTTTTCTGCCCGGGAGAGAACACCAGGTCGAGGCAGAACGCGGACCGAACTTTCGGGCGGTTTCACCTGCAACCACGCTTCTTCAATGGAAAATGAATCACCATCGCAAAGGATGACGCCCCGCTCAATCACATTTTGTAGCTCGCGTATGTTTCCCGGCCAATCGTAGGCTTGAAACAAAGCCAAAGTTTTCTTGGCGACCTGTTTGAACCGCTTTCCGGTTCTTTTCGCATAACGCTCCACGAAATACTCGACCAAGAGAGGAATGTCATCCGCCCTTTCGCGTAGCGGTGGAACGCGAAGTGGAAATACGTTCAGGCGGTAGAACAGATCCTGGCGAAAAGTACCGGCCGCAACAGCCGCTGCAAGATCGCGGTTGGTAGCGGCAATAACACGCACGTCGACGGCCGTTGGCCGGCTGCTGCCGACGCGTTCGAATTCTCTTTCCTGTAGGACTCGAAGCAGAGCTGCCTGCGTGTCGGCGGGTAGGTCGCCGATCTCATCGAGGAAAATTGTTCCCCCGTCCGCAGTCTCGAAACGTCCAAGGCGCCGTTGCACCGCGCCGGTGAACGCGCCCTTCTCGTGCCCAAAAAGTTCCGACGCCATTAGCGATGGCGGAATCGCCGCACAATTGACTCTGATGAACGCCTTAGCCGAGCGGTGGGATCTTTTGTGAATTGCACCGGCGACCAATTCCTTGCCGGTGCCGGTCTCCCCCAAAATCAAAACCGTAGAATCGGTCGGCGCTACTTTGTCGACTTGTTGAAGCACGCTCCGGAGCGGCTCAGACGACCCCACGATTTCTTCGTAGAACGAAGAACGATCGATCTCCTCGCGAAGCGCGATGTTTTCGTTTTGAACCCTCTCCTCAGCCCTTTTACGATCGTCGATATCTGTGCCGGTCGCGTACCAACGGAGAATTCTCCCCTGCTCGTCACGAAGAGGGCTGTAATTGATCCAAAACCAGCGGTACTGCCCATCTTTCCGCAGCGCGCGCAATTCCAGTTCAAACGGAATGCCTTCCGAGAGCGCTTTCAGACGAGGCTCGCGTACCCGCTGAACATCGTCGGGATGAAAAATCCGGCCTCGGTATTCCGGTGACAAGACTTCATCCATGGTGAGACCCGTGTAGTCGAGAACCGTCTGATTCACATAGAGCGTGCGCCCATCAATTCCGAGCACGGTGATCGATCCCGGAATTGCATTGATGATGGTTCGTAACTGCGCTTCGGATTTCTTGAGGCCGTCAAACGCGTTTGCCAGCGCGGTCTGTGACCGGTCGCGCTCGATCGCGATTCCCGCGATACGGCTGGCATTCTCGATCAACGCAATTTCAGTCACACTTGGCGTTCGGATTTCCCGAAAATACATGCCGAAGGTCCCGAGCACTTTGCCGTCGTGCGAAACGATCGGGCTCGACCAGCTCGCGGCCAACCCGGCTGTAAGGGGTATGTCCTTAAAATGGGCCCAATCCGGATTGGTCTGAAAGTCAGCGACGAAAACAGCTTGTCGACGGTAAACAGCCAAGCTGCACGGTCCACCGTCCGGTCCGATGGTCGTGCCATCGGTAGCATTACGATACGACTCCGGAAGTTTTGGAGCGGCTGCGTACCGCATGTGCAAACCGTCTTTCTCCACCAGGAAAATCGAGCAAATCATTCCGTTGGAGTGGGCTTCGATCAACCGGGCGACGCTACTCAGAACTTCCGGCAAAGAAGTACCGACAAGAATCATTTTTAAGGCGTCGAGCACAGCCTCGCCCGAGAGTGTTTGCGAGGGCGTAATCGGCGCTCCAGCGGCCTGATTTTGATTCAGCGTCCCGGTGACTGGGTTTGACATGGGGTCTTCACGCGTTTAGTTAATGGGCAGGCCCTGATTGGTGACCAGTAGATTAGATTCACGAATGAACGATGTCAATTTCATGACCGATAAAGCATTTCAAATGGCCCACAACCGCTCAATGCTGAGATGCCCATGCACACTAGATCGTTTTAAGGTTTCTTTCCAGGGGCAGGATCGGAATGGCGTGAGTCAAACCGAAGATCGGGTCACCTTGAATCCTCGGTGTCTCCAGACGCTGCGGAAGAACGACACAATCGCGGAAGAGGTTGGCTTCGCTCAGACGACGGGCTGGAGTTCTCAACGTGGGATTGTCAATTGTTGCTAGCACTGCGGCGCTGCTCATTTGGTGGGTAACAGACACCGATCTCAAGCGCGAGTAGATCGAGAATGCCAACGGTGAAGTGACGATCTTAGGCGCAACGGCCATCATCATGGTCCAGATCGGGCTATGGGTCGGCACCTTTTTACTCTGCGGTTGGGTCTCCAGCCGATTGCCGAATTTCCTGACGTCCGGATGGCGGTACCCATTTGTAGCATTCGGATCTGTATTCATCAGATCATTTGCGGTACTGATGGTCTGCCAATACGTATGGACCTGGTGCAGAGCCTCACTACTTACCGTTCGGTATGCGCGCGGTAACGACCTTCAAGTGCGAGATGTCTTAGGAACAAAGTCTGACTTGAAGGGCGATTCATAAGGAGAGTCATGGGAAGAGAAGTCATCGGAGAATGCTCTGGCGAGGACGAGCCTGGCGACTGTGAGAACGGACTGATCGTCAAGTACCTGAAGGCTTCCTGCGGCGCACTTCCGGATGGCGTCGACGTTCAGATTACATCGGAAGGCTACGAAGTTGGAAACGAAGGTGGCGAAATTAGCTACCCGGCGGTGTCCGTTGTTTGGGACGACGGCGTTTCTCGCTATCCCAGCGAATTTATTAGCGACTGTGTGGCAGCGTTAGAGCGTTTTGATACCCCCGAAGAAATATACGAAGAGTGCCGTGAAATGGGCCAGCTCCTAATTGAAATCAACGAATGTCTAATGGATATTCTGGACTCGCGACGCGTTGGCGATGACGCCTAGCACGAAATGACCATCTTCTTGAATTGGACGCAGTGATTGGCTCGCCGTGAGGCCGGCGAGCACTGCGTTGGCTCTCTCGAAGGTAGCGAGTCCATGCGATTCGCTTTGCCGGCGTTTAATCGTCTCGGTGACATTAGAAACTCCCCGGAGAAAATAGTCGAAGTGGAACAATTTCCTCCAGTGAATCTTGCCATGACCGCTTCAAGTCCCGATGGTCGCGCTACTGGACATGTTTCAAAGCCACGACTCCAAGTGTTACTGCCGTTAGCCCACCACAATGTTGAAAATAACCTCTGGCGCGTCATCAGGAGGATCAGTGTTGCGGCGCCTGCCGGTTGGATAAGCTCCATGCAGCTTGAGGAGCTCGATAGCGGCCCGGAGCTGAATCTTGTGATCGGGAATGATCCTAGAGTCAAGTACGACACCGCGATAACTAAAATGCAGCGTCTTGGTTGCCTCTAAACTTTCGATTAGGTTTTTCAGCAGTTTTTCAGCAGAGAAGTGACACTTTTCGAGAAGCTCAGGCATACCCATTCGAATGAGATTCATCGCTCGATGGGCAGATTGCGCGGTGCCGTAGCCGGCAGCCCGTCCGGCTTCACTGACGTTTAACCCTGAAGCGACGCCCCGGATCAAATGTCTTCGCTTCGCGTTCAGCTGCAAGATACGATGGCGCCTACGGTTTCGCGATGCTGTGCTATTAGTTCCAATGCCAGAGGTGCGATAGTTTTGATGGATCTTCCAAGCGCTGCCGTAGAGAGGGTCGTTTGAGCTACATTCGAGGGCTTTCAGCTTAGGCATGCATCTCTCCGACTAATAGAAGTCTCACGAACATCCTATCCAAAACGCGTGAGTCACTCGTTGTTGTCGCGCTGCTAAGTTAGCAGAGGCCATTAGAGCTGATTTGCGAGACTGGTCGGTCCGCTCTGCGCTCACCACTCTGTGACTTGCAGTGCGCCGTTCTTTTGGTCAAAACGAGCCCTTTTTGATCGTGCCTTAGATGAAAATAAAGCCCTCACTCGGAGTTGAGAGTCACTCGGTTTCACTAGTTGTCTGAGTTTCTTGGCGCCGATCAACAGGCTTGCTAACTCGGCGTGCTCCCGATTAGCCCGGTTGAAGAGTAATACAGACTCAAAATCGCCTTCTTGATGGAGGGCGAACCCCGCGGCAAGGCCACGGCGTCGACGAGCCCGCAGCTTCTTGTCTGAACGAGTGTTTTCTTTAGGGACTTCAAGCACGATTCCGAATCGACTAGCATCGTGCTCATACAGATGACCGAGTCTGCCGCGTACGATGAACTCGCCACAAACGTCGCGCGTGACGCGAATGCGGCATCGCTTGGCAAACGTGACAAGCGGGTTCAGCGATCGCATTGGGTACGCCCTCCGAAGCAACACTCCCCAGTTGCGCAAGTGTGTCGAATCACTGCGCGGCCGACCGTGAAAACGGGGTTGACGACAGACGGCCATTCGCTCCGTGGTGCTGTGAGCCAGCTGCCCTCCGGATACGTACTGCGAGCACGAGTTTTGGGCCTAGCAATTCTCATTGCCACATCCTGGCTTCTGTAGACTTGGGCGCAAAATGGGCGCAAAACGGGTGTCAAATGGGCACCAATCGAGGAACGCCAGGTGAGCAAGGGCAGCCGAATCAACGGAGATTTTGCGAATTGTTGGAGCGGGCGATGGGAATCGAACCCACGTCCGAAGCTTGGGAAGCTTCTATACTGCCATTGTACGACGCCCGCTCACGGGTGCTAGGGAGGATTATACACAAGTGCAATCTTGCAGGAAAAGGAAGTAGAGGACCGAGATGGCGCTGAAGGCGAAGCGGCCTGCTGCCGATGATTCAGACAGGCGAGCGGATTTTGGCTTGGACAGGTTCGGGGGAGATACGCGTGAGTGAACGATCGATCGTGGTGACTGGATCGAAGGGCGGCGTGGGGACGACTACGGTGGCTCTGAACTTGGCGGTGCATATGGCGCGGATGACGAAAAAGCGCATCGCGCTGCTGGAGTTCGCGCGGCCGTTTGGGCAGATCGCAGTGATGTTGGCTGCGGAGCCGCGATTCACGCTGCTCGATGCTTTGGAGCGGGCGGGGCGGCTGGATGAGGCTTTGCTGGCCAGCCTGATGACTCGGCACAAGAGTGGCGTGGAAATTCTGATGGGGCCGCGGCATCTGGCGTTGAGTGCCGAGCAACGGCAAACGGTGACGCTCGAAGGGTTGATGCGGATTTTTGAATTGGCGCGAAACGTTTTCGATTTCGTGGTGATTGACCTGGGATTCGTGAACGCGGCGGAATGGGCGCGGGTGATGCAGGCCGCGGATACGCTGCTGCTGGTGTGCGAACCTGGGGCGCTCGCATTGGGAATGCTGGAAAGGTATCTGCGGGCGGTCGACTCAGCAGGCCTGGATCGGGCGCAATTTCAGATGGTGATAAACCGTGCAAGACAGAATGACGACGCCATGATTTTGGAGCACGAGCGCGAACTGGGCCAGGCGTTTTTTGCGCGCCTGCCGAATGACTATCGACAGGTGAGTGAGGCAGTCAGCCTGGGAATTCCGCTGACCGCGGCTGCTAATAATCCGCTGGTCGCGCGTTACCGGGACATGGCGGCGCGGCTGATGAATGCGCCGAACGAAGACCCGCGAGTTTTATCCCACGAAGCTGCTGCTCTTGCTCCCGCCTGAGCTGCCACCGTTTAACCTTCTTTTCGCACTCCACCAATTCCGTTCCATTCATCCGCGCCGAAAATTACGTCGCGCGCCGGAGAGCTGCCGCGGGTGTCTTCACTGCGAGCCTCCGTGATAAAGTTGTGCGCTGCATTGTTTGTAATCGCGCGGAGGGGAAGTGGCGTACCGAGACCTGCGGGACTTTCTGAACACGCTGGATAAGAAGGACGAGCTGCGGAAGATCGGCATCGAGGTCGATCCAGTTTTTGAGATTACGGAAATTTCGGATCGAACGGTGAAAGCCGGCGGTCCGGCGTTGCTCTTTGAGCGTCCCAAGGGTTCACGGGTGCCGGTGGTGACCAATCTGGTGGGCACCGAGAAGAGAATGTGCATGGCCCTGGAGGTGGATTCACTCGAAGAAATAGCTGAGCGAGTTCATTCATTCATCGATATGCAGTCACCGCAGGGATTTTTCGAGAAGGTGAAAATGCTGCCGAAGCTGGCGGAGATTGGCTCGTTTTTCCCGAAGATCGTGCGCAGCGGGGCTTGCCAGGAAGTGGTGCGAACCGACGATTTGTCTCTCGATTATTTTCCGATATTGAAATGCTGGCCGCAGGATGGCGGCCGGTTCATTACGTGGCCGATGGTGATCACCAAGAATCCGGACACCGGAAAACGCAACGTCGGTTGCTACCGCATGCAGGTTTTCGATGCGCGCTCGACTGGGATGCACTGGCAAACGCAAAAGCACGGCGCGGATCACTACCGAAACAGCCGCGGTAAGAATCCCAACGGAAGACTGCCAGTAGCGGTGGCGATCGGCGCAGACCCGGCGACGGCGTTGGCGGGCATTCTGCCGGTGCCGCCGGATATGGACGAATTCTTGTTTTCAGGGTTTTTGCGGCGCGATCCGGTGGATCTGGTTCCGTGTAAAACGGTGGAGCTCGAAGTCCCGGCAAATGCGGAGATCGTGTTGGAAGGTTACGTTGAGGTCGGCGAGATGAGGGAGGAAGGGCCCTTTGGGGACCATACCGGGTTCTATTCGCTGGAAGGGAACTATCCCGTTTTCCATGTGGAGTGCATCACGCACAAGAAGGACCCACTGTATCTGACGACGATTGTGGGGCCACCGCCGCAGGAAGACTATTTTATGGGGCATGCGATCGAGCGGATTTTCATGCCGGTGATGAGGATGCAGTATCCCGAGATCGTGGATGTGGCGATGCCGGCGGAAGGCATTTTTCAGAATTTGATGATTGTGTCGATTCGAAAAAGTTATCCGGGACAAGCTCGAAAAATTATGAACGCGATCTGGTCGCTGGGCCAAGCGATGTTCACGAAGGTGATTGTGGTGGTCGACCACGACGTCGACCTGAAAAATTCGAGCGAGATCGTGTGGAAGGCGCTGTGTGCGATCGATCCGGAGCGGGATATTCAATTCGTGTTGGGTCCAGTGGACTCCCTGGATCATGCCGCGAGACGGCAGGATTACGGCTCAAAGATGGGCGTGGATGCGACGCGTAAATGGCCGGAAGAAGGTTTCGCCGGACGTTGGCCTGACGAGATAAAAATGGATGCAACCACAAAAAAAAGAGTGGACGCAATTTGGCAGCAATTAAACCTGGGAAACCCGAAGAAAAGGTAAAGGCTGGGCGAATCTGTTTTTGTTCGCCTTTCCGGCCATTTCCCTCGATATCTGATGGGTTTACGCGCCTCCGACCTGTACTTTTCACCTGTACCTTTCGCCTTCCTGTCCTTCCGTACGGTTTTTACCAATAGCACACCAAGAAAACACCTTGCTTGACACTCTGCGTCGTGGATGTAATAAACGATTCAAAGCGGAGGGTACCATGCGTAGCAGTACTTAGGTGCCCTCCCATGAATTCGGCGTCCCGGGGTGATGGACGCAAGCAGCAAGCGACAGAAAAGAAAATCCAGAAAATTACAAAGCAGCAGACCAAGCCGTGTCCGCCCAGCGAAGCGGGGCGGGTGAGGAGTGAGGGGCCGCACGATGTTCAATCTCGGTAAAACAAAATCTTTGATCGGCCTGGACATCGGCTCGAGTTCGGTGAAAGCCGTCGAGCTGAAGAAGACGAAAGCGGGCTACGAGCTGGTCAGCTACGGGATCGAGACGTTGGCGCAGGACACCGTGGTGGACGGAGCAATCATGGACGCTCCTTCGGTGGCGGAGAAGATCATTTCGATCTTCGACGGCCAAAAGATCAAAGCCAAGGACGTAGCGACCTCGGTATCCGGCCATTCGGTGATCGTCAAGCGAGTTAGCATGCCGCTGATGACCGAAGACGAGTTGTACGACCGGGTGCAAGCCGAAGCCAGCCAGCACATTCCTTTCGACATTGCGGACGTGAACCTCAGCCACCAGCTTCTGGAAGCCACCGAAAACCAGATGGACGTGCTGCTGGTTGCAGTGAAAAAAGACAAGATTCTGAATCACACCA
Source organism: Candidatus Acidiferrales bacterium (assembly GCA_036401315.1). Taxonomy (GTDB): domain Bacteria; phylum Acidobacteriota; class Terriglobia; order Acidiferrales; family UBA7541; genus Palsa-295. Next base: position 45,984 of record DASWVE010000092.1, on the reverse strand, counting down.
ACGTGCTGGCGCAGGCCGGGAAGTCTCCGGTGGTGGTCGACATCGACGCGTTCGCGTTGCAGAACTGTTTCGAAGTGAATTACGAGCCGGATCCTTCGCAGGTGGTAGCACTGCTGAACGTGGGCGCGAGCGTAATGAACATCAATATCGTTCGCGGGTGGACGCCGCTCTTCACGCGCGACGTTTCGGTGGGCGGTAACCAGTACACCGACGCGCTGCAGAAGGAACTGGACCTGAGCTTCGAAGATGCCGAAAAGTTGAAGATGGGCGGAACGCTGGCGGGGGTGAACGAAGAGCAGCGCACCGCGATTCTGCGCTCGGTGTCCGACATTTTGATTCTGGAAATTCAAAAAACGTTTGACTTCTTCCGGGCCACCGCAAGCGGCGAGAATATTCGCCGGATCTACCTTGCGGGCGGCACGGCGCGCGTTCCGGGATTGCTCGACCTGCTGAAAGAGGAGTTTGCGATGCCGGTCGAGGAGCTGTACCCCTTCCGCAAAATCGCAATCAATCCGGCGCGTCACGATGAAAGCCAGATTCGCGAGTTGGCGCCGCGCTTGGCTATCGCAGTGGGCCTGGCGCTGAGGAGCTTTGACACCCCATGATTCGGATTAACTTACTAGGCCAGAACCGGCCAAAGACCACCAAGCAGTCCGTGCCGATACAGAACGGCCTGCCGATCATCCTGGGGATTGCGGCGGTGGTGATCGCTGGGATCGTGCTGTTCACCATGTACCTGTCGCAGAAGAAACAACTCGACGATACCAACACCCGAATCGCTTCGTTGCGGGCGGAAAAATCCAGCCTGCAACAGGTGAAGCAGGACGTGGACCGATTCGAAGAGCAAAAGAAGGCTTTGCAGACCCAGATTGACGTGATCGAGGGCCTGCAGAAGAATCGCACCGGCGCTCAGGAATTGCTGCAGATGGTGGCAAACACGGTAGTCCGCGTCGACCAGTTATGGCTCACTTCGTTGGACCGCCAGGGCGATTCGTTGTCGATTGGCGGCGAAGCGGGCAACATCAATTCGGTGGCGAACTTCATGACCCAACTGAAGCGCTCCGGATACTTCGACAAGATTGAGATTCAAGAGGCGAAGGAAGACGACGTAGTGAAGTCCGTCACCACCTACGCATTTACGATGACCGCGATCGTGGCCCAGACTCCCACTCCGGAAGCGACGCCGCAAACCAAGACGACGGCCACGCCGACGCCGCCGCCCGCGCCTGCGGCGAAGGGAAGGAGCTAGCGATGGCTACCGGATTTCGTGATTGGCCCTGGCCACTTCAAGCATTATTTTTTCTGGGACTCGCGGTCGTATTGATCGCGGTGGGTCTGTACATGCCCGGCTCGCCCCTGGCGTCCGTTCGAAAAGAACTGGAAGAGGCCCAACAAACCGAGAAACCCTTGCAGGCGGAAGTAGCGGGCTTGCGGGTGTACAAGCAACGCCGGGCGGAATTGCAGTCGCAGATGGACGCTCTGCAGAAGCAGTTGGCTACCCTGCAGACCATCGTTCCCGAAGATAAGCAGACCGACCAGTTCATCATCATGATTCAAAGCGCGGCGACCAGCTCCGGAGTAGCGATTCGCCGGATGAAGGCCCTGCCGATCGCGAGCAAGCAGTATTACTTCGAGATGCCCTTCGAAGTGGAAGCCGACGGCCCGTATTTCTCGGTACTGGACTTCTTTTCCAAGTTGGGCCGGCTCTCGCGAATCATCAATGTGGGCGATTTGAAGTTGAAGGGAATTTCGTCCAAGACCAACACCGCTTTCCATCTGAATCCGTCGAGTTCGGTGACGGGCACGATGAACATCACCACGTTCTTTTCAAAGGCATCCGATGCGGCGTCGTCCAGCAGCACCACGGCAACCACTACTACTGCTCCGGCCGGCGCGCCAGCAAAGCGATAGGGCAAAAACGATGAAACTTGCAAACAAATCGGCAAAACTTCTCGTCGGCCTGGCGGTTTCGTTTTGCCTGGTTTCCGGTGCATGGGCGCAAACGGCTCCGGCGAAGAAGACGGTGCACAAGAAGAGCGCAGCTCCCGCGGCCAAGCCGGCAGCGGACGCCAGCGCAGCCAAGCCAGTGATTGCGGAATCCGGCAAGCGCGACCCATTCTTGCCGCTGGTGAACGATAAAAAGACGGGTCCTCCTCTGCCTCCGGGCAAAGCGGGACTGGTGGTCGCGACCGTGCACATCGACGGGACGGTCAGTTCGCCCAGCGGAATGCTGGCGGTGGTTTCCAATCCCGATCAACGGGTTTATTTCCTTCGTGAAGGCGACAAGTTGTACGACGGCGACGTGGAAAAGATTGGTCTGGACGGAGTGACGTTCAAGGAAAATTCCAAAGACGCCTTCGGGAAAGCGGTCGAACGCACGGTTACGAAACGAATCTATCCGAGTGCAGGAGAGCAGCAATGAGGATTATGCGGAGGGCGTGGGGCTTTACTGCGTTGGCTGCGGCAGCCCTGATGTTGACGAGCGGATCACTAGCAGCCAGTGATGCGCCGGTCGTGCATGTGAAAGCGGTGGTCAAGGACGGCGCGGTGAGCCTGGAAGCTCAGTCCAGCGGCGCGTTCGAATACACCACCTATCGCCCCAGCGAGAGCCTCTACGTGCTCGATCTGAGCGGAGTTTCGGCGGGCGATTCGACCGGAGCGCGCGTGGTGCCCTCGGAATTCGTGAAGAGTTACCGGGTCACTTCGTACTCCGCGGGCCAGAAGCCGGTGGTGCGCGTGGAGATCCTGCTGCGGCCGGGCGTTGAGCCTCGCCTGCAGCGCACCGACAACCACGAGCTGATGCTGCTGGTCTCGGCCAACGGCAACGCCGACGTTTCGGCGAAGCCGGTGGCGATCACCACGGCTCCCGCGGCGCCGCAAGCCGCCGTAAAGCCGGCCTCGACCAAGACGGCTCCGGCGACGACCTCGACGGCACCTGCGAGTTACGAAGCCATCAAGCAGGTCAGCCTGGCGCAGAACGGCGACAAGACCGAAGTGAATGTGGTGGGCAGCGGCAAGCTCGACTACAAAGTAACGCGCTTGAGCAATCCCGACCGCATCGTGCTCGACTTTAGCGGCGCGCACCTGAAGACCTCGGAAAAGAACATCGCCAGCAACCTGGATCCCGTTCGCGAGATTCGTCTGGCGCAATTTACTCCGGAAGTTTCCCGCGTGGTGATCGACCTGCGGTCGCCGGCGCATTACAACGTCAACGCGTCCGGAAACGGACTCACGGTGAGTTTTGCGACGGGAACGGCAACCGGTGGAGCTGCGAAGTCGACGCCGGAAGCACAGCCGACCGAAGTGACGACGACCAAGGCCGACACGATTTCAGTTCCAGCGCCGGTTTCAACGCCAGCTGCAGCGATTGTAGTCCCGGCACCAGTTGCAGCGTTGCCCGCAGCTTTGACGGGAAGCGGAACCGCCCTGGCTTCGCCTGCGATCGCCCAACCGGCAGCGAAGTCCGATCCAGCGCCCGCGGTCGTGGTTTCGATACCGGGCATCACTCCGGACGCGACATCGAATGCGGCGCCAGCGCAGCAGGCGGCCACGCCTCCTCCGGCGGGCCGTTATTCCGGTGAACCGATTTCGGTGAACCTCAAAGACGTTGACCTGCGCGATTTCTTCCGGCTGATTCACGAAATCAGCGGCCTGAACGTGGTGGTGGACCCGGCGGTTAAGGGTTCGCTGACCATCGTTCTTGACGATGTTCCGTGGGATCAGGCTCTGGACATCGTGCTGAAGAACAACGACCTCGACAAGCAACTCGACGGCAACGTGCTGCGCATCGCGACCAAAGATACGCTGAAGAAAGAAGCGGATCAGAATCGTGAATTGGCGCGAGCGCAGGCCGAAGCCGCGGACGTGGTCACCACCACCCGCGTCCTGAGCTACGCCAAGGCCGAAGATTTGGTTCCGACGATGAAGAAGTTCCTCTCTTCACGCGGCGACATTCTGGCCGACAGCCGCTCGAACACGTTGATCATTCGCGACGTCCCGAACGTGCTGCCGGTACTCGACAATCTACTTCGCCAGCTTGACCGTAAATCGCAGCAGGTAGAAATCGAAGCGCGGGTCGTCGCGGCGAACCGTTCGTTCTCCCGCGAAATCGGCACGCAGCTGGCGATTGCTTTGGCCTCCGGCCACAGCATCGTCGGTGGCGCATCGGCGGTAGGAACCAGCCCGATCACCCACTCACCGGCTCCGCCGTTGTACGTGGGAGCACCGACCAACGGGCAGGCGCCGTTGTCGGGTGCCGCTCCGCTCTTGACCAACCTGGGGGCGACGACGCCGACCAGCGGTTTGAGCTACGCTTTCCAAAACGGCCAGTTTGTTTTAGATGAAATCATCACCGCGGCGGAAGAGCGCGGAGTTGGCAAGCTGATTTCGAAGCCGAAGGTGATCACGCAGAATAACCAGAAGGCGGTGGTCAAGCAGGGTACCAAAATCCCGGTGCAGACCATCGTCAACAACACGGTTTCCGTGCAGTTCGTGGACGCGGTGCTGGAACTTGACGTCATCCCGCAGATTACCGCGGACGGCACCATCTACATGGACGTGGACGTCAAGAACGACGCGATCGACTCTTCGATCCCGCGCGTTCAGGGCATCCCGGCTATCGACACCCAGGAATCGAATACGAAAGTGCTGATTGCGGATGGCGGCACCGTGGTTATCGGCGGGGTCATCGTCACGCAGCAGCGCACCGACGTGCAGCAGGTGCCTTTACTGGGCAGCCTGCCGGTCGTTGGCAACCTGTTCAAGCACACTACGGTCAGCTCGACCGCCCAGGAACTGCTGTTCTTCTTGACCCCGCGCATCCTGCCGGGATAGTTTCAAGAGGCAGCACAGGGGCGTTCAAGCAGGACGTGAATAAAAGTTCTCTTCAATTGAAAACACGCCGGAGCCGACTCAGTCGGCTCCGGCTTTTGTTTTCCGCCTCGGGCGCCGACGCCATTCTGGTCACGCATCTTCCCAATATTCAGTATCTATGCGGATTTACGGGCAGCTCCGGCATTCTGTTGGTTGAAGAGCAGAGCGCGACGCTCTTCACCGACGGCCGTTATACGTTCCAAACCAGGGAAGAGGTTTCCGGGGTCGAGGTGTGCATTGTGGCCCAGGGGCTGGTGAAGGCGGCCGGAGACCGGCTGCGGAGCCTGCGCGGCAAGACCACCGTGGCTTACTCGGCCGCGCAGGTCACGGTAGCCCAGAAGCGGTCGCTCGGGGCCGCGGCGGGAAGCAAGGTTCACTGGGTGGCGGGAGCAAATGAGGTCGAACGCTTGCGCGCGGTGAAGGACGCGGAAGAGCTGGCCAAGATGCGCGAGGCGGCGAAGCTGATTAGCGACATCTGGACCGGAGCGGTACGGAAGATGAAGGCGGGAATCAGCGAACTAGCGGTATCGGCAGACCTGGAATATGCGATGAAGATGGCTGGTGCGGCTGGCCCGTCGTTTGAAACGATCGTTGCGTCCGGAGCGCGCTCGGCTTGGGCCCATGCGCGAGCGACGTCCAAGCTACTCAGGAAAAACGAGTTGGTGGTGATGGACCAGGGTGCTATACTGCGCGGCTACTGCAGCGACATGACGCGTACGGTCTTCCTGGGCCGGCCTTCCGATCGTGTCCGGCGGCTGTATCAGGCCGTTCTGGACGCCCAGCAAGCCGCAAAATCCGTGATCAGGCCGGGAGTAACAGCGGGTCAAGTGGATGCAGCAGCCCGCGCAACACTTCGGCAATATAAGCTGGATCAGTTCTTCACGCACAGCACGGGGCACGGCCTGGGACTGGAAGTGCATGAGATGCCACGATTGGCCCGGGGCGAGCGGTTTGTGCTAGAAGAAAATATGGTGGTAACGGTCGAGCCGGGCGTCTATGTAGATGGTCTGGGCGGGGTAAGAATCGAAGACGAGGTGGTGGTCACAGCGAACGGCGCGGAAGAGTTAACCAGCGCTACCAGGGAACTTCTCGAACTATAAATGGCGAAAAAACTGAAAACTGCGGCACCGGTTATTACGCGCGCGCGCTCCGCGAGCATTTCGGAGGGCGTGGACCTGGCCGAGGTGGAACGGCTGCTCCAATTCATGGAGAAGCACGGCCTGGAAGAATTCGAATACAAACGGAAGGGCCTGCGAATCTGGCTGAAGAAGCCTTCGACGCATGCGCCGGTCGCTTATGCGCCGATGGCGCCGCCGGAAATTGTGGTGGCTTCACCGGCTCGGCGGGAGAGTCCGACAGCCGCGACCAAGTCCGAACCCGCCGCGCCGGCGGAGGCCCCGCGCTCCGAAGAAAACCTGCATATCGTGAAATCGCCGATTGTCGGGACGTTTTATGCTGCGGCCGGGCCGGACGCCGAGGCCTTCGTCAGCGTCGGCAGCAAGGTGGATTCCGGCCAGACGCTGTGCATCATCGAAGCCATGAAGCTGATGAATGAAATCGAATCGGATGTGGCCGGCGAAGTGGTGCGCATTTTCGTGGAGAACGGCCAGCCGGTCGAATATGGCGAATCGCTTTTTGGCGTTCGCCCCAATCGCAAGAAATAGGCGAAGTTCTAGATCATCTTGCTCCGAGCCCAATGTTCCGAAAAATCCTAATCGCCAACCGCGGCGAAATTGCCCTGCGTATTTTGTCTGCTTGCCGGGAACTCGGCATTAAGACCGTAGCCGTGTATTCGGAAGCGGATCGCAATTCGCTGCACGTACGCTTTGCGGACGAGGCGATCTGCATCGGACCGCCGCGCAGCAGTGAAAGCTACCTGAACATTCCGCAGGTGATCAGCGCCGCGGAAATTGCCAACGTCGACGCCATTCATCCCGGGTACGGCTTCCTTTCGGAAAATGCCAACTTTGCCGAGGTGTGCGAAGCCTCGCACATTACGTTTATCGGGCCGGGACCGGACGCGATCCGGCTGATGGGCGAAAAAGATAAGGCCCGGGAAGCGATGGGCGCGGCCGGTCTGCCGATTATTCCGGGCAGTCCCGGAGTGGTTCCAGACGAGGATTCGGCGAAGCGGATTGCCGCCGAGATCGGCTATCCGGTAATGATCAAAGCCGCCGAGGGCGGCGGCGGACGCGGGATGCGCATTGTCCGCGACAAGCACGAATTGATTCCGATGTTTCGCACTGCGCGCACTGAAGCGGAGCAGGCCTTCGGCAGCGCGAACGTATACATGGAAAAGTTGATCGAGCGGCCGCGGCATATTGAGTTTCAGGTGCTGGGCGACAAGCACGGGAATGTGATTCACCTCGGCGAACGGGAGTGTTCGCTGCAGCGCCGGCACCAGAAGGTGCTGGAGGAATCGCCCTCGCCAGTGGTCGATGCTGCTACGAGGAAGAGAATTGGCAAGCAGGTGGTCGATGCGTTGACCAAGCTGGGTTATCACAGCGCAGGCACCGTGGAATTTCTGCGGGAAGAATCCGGCAATTTGTATTTCATCGAAATGAATGCACGCATTCAGGTGGAGCATCCGGTGACCGAAATGATTACCGGAGTCGATCTGGTGAAGGCGCAGATTCGGGTGGCGGCGGGCGAGAAGCTGGAAAAAATTCTGGGGCCCGTTGAGTTTCGCGGGCACGCCATCGAATGCCGCATCAACGCCGAAGATCCGGAGACGTTTACTCCTTCGGCTGGGCGCATCACGGCGTTTCGAGTTCCGGGCGGACCCGGAATTCGAGTGGACACGGCGTGTTACTCCGATTGCGTGATTCCGCCATACTACGACTCGCTAATCGCCAAAATCATTGCGCACGGCGACACGCGCGCGGAAGCCATCGCGCGAATGAATCGCGGTCTCGACGGCTTCGTGGTGGAGGGAATTAAAACGACGATTCCGCTGCACAAGCGGATCCTGGCCGATCCGGATTTCATCGCCGGAAGGTTCGATACGCATTTTCTCGACCGCCGCGTAACGGTGGTAGCCAAGTAGCGCGGAGGCTTCGTTGTTCCCGGCCTTATACGCGATCATCGACGCCACGGCGGCCGATTCGGCCGAATCTCTAGTTTCCTACACGGAATCCCTGCTGCGCGCGGGAGTGCGGCTGATTCAACTGCGCGCGAAACGCTTGTCATCACGCCAGACCTACGATCTAACCCTGAAAATCGCAGAGCGCATCAAGGCGGCCGACGGCTCGCAGCGGACGGTTTTCCGGCCGGCAGCCACTTTCATCGTGAACGATCGTCCGGACATTGCTGTCTTGGCGGGCGCGGGGGGCGTTCACGTGGGCCAGGACGATTTGCCGGTGCAAGCGGCGCGAAAAATCTGCCCGATTCCGCAGTGGGTAGGGGTTTCGACCCACAACATCGACCAGTTGCGCGCGGCGGACGCGACGTCCGCAGACTACATCGCGGTGGGCCCCATCTTTTCGACCGCATCCAAAGAGAATCCGGATCCCGTGGTTGGTTTGGACTTTTTGCGCACCGCCCGCAAATTAACCCGAAAACCTCTTGTAGCCATTGGCGGCATCACAGTACAGTCCGCGCCAGATGTTTTTCGCGCCGGGGCCGACTCGGTCGCGGTCATCAGCGATTTGAAAGCGACCGGCGACACCGAAGGGCGCGCTCGAGAGTATCTGGAAATTGCCAGCCGGATCGCGCGCGAACGTTCGTAGGCCGTAAAGGCGAGGTGCATGACGGAAAATTCGCGATCAGGGCATTCGGGGACCGAGCAGTCCGAACTCGTCAAGGGTTTGGGACTGTTCGATTCGACCATGATCGTTTGCGGGTCGATGATCGGCTCAGGAATTTTCATCGTCTCGGCCGACATCGCTCACCAAGTGCAGAGCCCGGCCCTGCTGCTCGCCGTCTGGCTGGTCACCGGCCTCATGACCTTGATCGGCGCCCTCAGCTACGGCGAACTCGCCGCAGCCATGCCCCGCGCGGGGGGCCAGTACGTTTATCTCCGCGAGTCGCTCGGCCCGCTTTGGGGTTTTCTCTACGGCTGGACCATGCTGCTGGTCATTCAGACCGCCACCATCGCCGCGGTAGCGATCGCTTTCGCTAAATTTACCGCCGTCCTGCTTCCTTGGTTCAGCGCCAGTGCCTGGATTTGGAAACTCGGCACCGCCGGTCCCTGGCAATTCTGGTTCGGCGCCCTCGGGCCCTATAACGTCGGGCTGAACCGCCAGAACCTGCTGGCTATTCTTTCCATTGTCCTGCTCACCTGGATCAATACTCGCGGCTTGCGCACCGGCAAAGCGGTGCAAAACATTTTCACCGTAGCCAAAGTCGGTTCGCTCGCCGGTCTGGTGCTGATCGGCTTTTGGTCCTCCACTGAGATCGCACGGCAAATCAACTTCACCAATTTCTGGCGTAACGCCGGGCTGTGGGTCATGCATCCCTATCCCGCCGATCATCCGCTTTGGAATATCGGGACGATAACCTTGGTCGCCGTCGCCATGGTCGGAGCTTTATTTTCCGCCGACGCTTGGAACAACATCACCTTCACCGCCGCCGAAGTAAAAAATCCAAGCCGCAACCTCCCGCTTTCGCTCGCGCTCGGCACCGGAATCGTCATCCTGCTCTACACTTTGGCTAACGTCGCCTACCTCCGGGTCCTGCACATCTCCGGCGATCCCCACGGCGTCACCGCGGTCGCTCGCGGGATCGAATTCGCCGCCGATGGACGCGTCGGCACCGCCGTCGCCGAAGTCGCGCTGGGTTCGGCGGGTGCCGTGGCCGTGGCCATCGCCATCATGATTTCCGGCTTTGGCTGCAATAACGGTTTGATTCTTTCGGGCGCGCGCATTTATTACGCCATGGCCAAAGACCGCCTCTTTTTCCGCGCGGTCGGCACGGTCAATAAGCATCACGCTCCATCCGCCGCGTTGGTCGTGCAATGCGTTTGGGCCGCAGTCCTCTGCCTCTCCGGCACGTACAGCCAACTTCTCGATTTTCTGATTTTCGCCGTACTGATTTTCTACATCCTTACGCTGAGCGGACTTTTTATTCTGCGCTGGAAACGGCCGGACATGGAGCGCCCTTACCGCGCCTTCGGCTATCCGTTTCTGCCGGGTCTCTATCTGGCGATGGCGGTCTTCATCGAAATTCAACTTTTGCGGTACAAGCCGCAGTACACTTGGCCCGGCTTGATCATCGTGTTGCTCGGCGTTCCGGTGTATTGGCTGTGGAAGCAGGCAGGGAAGTCCTCGCCCGCCGCGGATTAGCCGCAGTAGACGTGCGCGTGTTTTTCTAAACGGAGGAGATTGCGAATGAGCAATCCGCTGTTCAAAAAGAAACCCATGGACGTGCTGCTCCGCGAAGCGGCGGATACTGGCGAACACACTCTAAAACGCACCCTCGGCCCGCTCTCGCTTACTGCCCTCGGCGTCGGCGCCGTCATCGGCGCGGGAATTTTCGTCATGACCGGCCTGGGCGCTACCTACGCCGGACCCGCGCTCACCCTGTCTTTCATCGTTGCGGGCATCGGATGCGTTTTCGCTGGCCTTTGCTACGCAGAATTCGCGGCGATGATTCCCCTCGCCGGCAGCGCATACACCTACGCTTACGCTGCGCTGGGCGAACTGCTCGCTTGGATCATCGGCTGGGACTTGACCCTCGAATATGCTATGGGCGCGAGCACCGTATCCTCGGGCTGGTCCAACCACTTTGTCGAACTGCTGCAGATTTTTAAGTTGAAAATACCGCTGTGGCTCGCCTACGACCACTGGACCGCGCTGGCCACCGCCGAAAATATGGTCGCCCGTGCCCAGGTTCACGCCGACAATCCCGCGCTCAGCGTCACCTCGAAAACATTCTCGGATCTGGTGCATGCACTGATCGACGTGCCCTCGCCCGCGTTGCTGCAGCAGGCTCATGACTTCGTCAACGCCCCGCACATTTTCGGATTCGAGTTTGGCTTCAATCTTCCGGCGTTCATCATCGCGCTGGTCATCACCGCGGTTCTCGCGGTCGGCATCAAGGAAAGCGCCAATTTCAACGCACTCATCGTGGTCATCAAAGTTAGCGTCGTGCTCTTCATCATCGCTCTCGGCCTGAAGTACGTCGACAGCACCAACATCGGCCACAGCTGGGCCGAGTTCGCGCCCATGGGCATCGGCGGCATCTGGAAAGCCGCAGCGTATATTTTCTTCGCCTACATCGGGTTCGACGCGGTTTCTACCACCGCACAGGAAGCCAAGAATCCTCAGCGCGACCTGCCCATCGGCATCATCGCGTCGCTGGTGGCCTGCACCATTCTCTACATCCTCGTGGCCTTCGTGCTCACTGGCATGGTGCCCTGGCGGTCTATCAACATCCAGGCGCCACTGGCCGTGGCCTTTCTCGATCACGGCTTGAGCACGGCCTCCACCGTAATCACGGCGGGCGCGCTGGCCGGTCTCACTAGCGTCATGCTGGTGATGTTGCTGGGGCAGACTCGCGTGCTCTACTCGATGGCCAACGACGGTCTCCTCCCCCGCAAATTCTTCGCCGCGATTCATCCGAAGTTCCGAACGCCATACAAGACCACGATTCTGGTCGGCTTCGTCGCAGCGATCGTCGGGAGCATTACGCCGATCGAGAAGCTGGGCGATATGGTCAACATCGGGACGCTGCTGGCCTTCGCGATCGTCTGCATCGCCGTTATCGTTCTGCGCCGGACTAATCCCGAAGCGCCTCGCCCGTTCCGCACGCCGCTGGTCCCGCTGCTCCCCGCGCTCGGGGTGGCCATCAATGTCTATTTGATGGTCAATCTGGGGCGGTGGAATTGGGCCCGGCTGATCATCTGGCTGGCCATTGGTCTGATAATCTATTTCACGTACAGTCGCCATCACAGCCGGGTGCAGCAGAACGGCCGCTAGGCGAGTTCAACCGGGCGACAAACTTAAAGAGCCGGACGAAATTACCGCCTTCGCTTCATCGGCAAGGCGTCAGGAATAACTTTAGTGAACCGATTTTCCCCTCGGCATCTGTCTGCATTCTTTCGGCGCACCTCGCCGCTGGACCGCATCGCGCTCGCAATTATTTTTATTTACACGGTCATGCGTCTGGCAGGTTTGTTCGGGCTGGCCATTCCTCTCACCGGCTTTGCGGGTTTCCTGAGTTTCCTGGCGCTGGCGTTTCTGCTGGTTCGGATGATTCCGTGGTTCCGCACGAAGTTCATGTGGACTCTGCGCAACCGGCTGCTGGTGGCGTACGTGTTCATCGCGGTGGTGCCGGTCATCCTGCTGCTAACCATGGTCGGCGTGGCTTCCTACCTGTTGTACCTGGAGATGGGCGCGCACCTGCTGCACGACGACTTGGAAGAGCGAGTCAGTATTATCGCGGCGCAGTCGGAATCGATTGCGAACGCCCTAGCGCATGAGGTGGACGAAGGAAAAGCTCCGGTGGTAGACGATTCGATTTTGCGAGAACCCGGGCTGGCGCAGTCGATTATGGCGGCGAAGACGTACTGGCCCGATCTGCGCGTGCGTCTGAACGCCGGGCAACATTTGCTACAGGCCGGAAACGGTTTGCGATTTTCGGGGCTGGCGGAGCATGAAAACCGGCTGTGGTTCGCGGCGGCCGAGAAGCGACAGACGAATAAGGGTTCATTTACGCTGGTGGTTTCGGCGCCGGTGACGCCGGAGCTGCTCGACGGATTCACTTCGGAGCTCGGACCCATCGAAGTGGTGCTCTGGCGTCCGGCCACGCCCAGCGATGCGGCGGGCGGATTACGTTACACGAACGCAGAACGGAGCTACGTGGCCGGCCAGCGAATCCTGAGCCGAACGCGGACGCTGAGCGCGTCGACCGGATTGCTGGATTTCAAGGTCAGCGGACTCTCGGTGTTCGAAGCGACTTATATGGAAGACGGAAAGGAGGCCGGAACTGTTCCGGTGCTGGCTTCTTTCTCGTTGCGGCCGTCGGCGCTGAATCGGCGCTTGTTCACGACAGTCGGGGCCATCGGGCCGCTGCTGATTTCGGTGCTGCTGGCGGTGGGCGTGGTCTTCCTGCTGATCGAAATCGCGGCGCTGGCGACGGGTGTGGTGATGACCCGCACGATTACGCGCGCGGTTAACGACCTGTACGAAGCGACATTGCGCGTGAGGCGTGGAGATTTTGGCCCGCGCATCCGCGTTCATCAGCGGGACCAGCTGGGAGCCCTGGGTGGATCTTTCAACGAAATGACCAGCTCGATTTCCGAGCTGATTGAAGAACAGAGCAAACGTCAGAAACTTGAAAACGAAATCGTCATCGCCCGCGAAGTGCAGTCGCAGTTGTTCCCGCAGGTGCTGCCGTCGGTTCCAGGTTTGCAGCTCGCGGCAATTTGCCGGCCGGCGCGCGTAGTGAGCGGCGACTATTACGATTTCATTTTGACCGGCAAGGATTGCGTCGGCATCGCGCTGGCGGACATCAGCGGGAAGGGAATTTTTGCGGCGCTGCTCATGGCCAGTTTGCAGGCGACTCTGCGCAGCCAGGCGATGCTCGACACCAATTGCGGAACCGCCGAACTGGTGCAGCGGCTGAACCGGCATTTGTTCCGCAATACTTCGGACGATCGTTACGCGACTTTTTTCTACGCGGTATACGACGCGAATGATCGGACGCTGACGTACACCAACGCTGGCCACCTGGGACCCTTCCTGGTGGAGGGCGACACGGTTAAGGAATTGACCGAAGGCGGGACCGTAGTGGGATTGTTCGAAGAATATCCCTACACCCAGCAGACGATTCACGTGGAGCCGGGAAGTCTACTGGTGGCGTTCAGCGATGGCTTAACCGAACCGGAAAACGTGTACGGTGAAGAATATGGATCGCAGCGGCTGAAAGAAGAAATCATGCGCCAGCGCGCTAACGTCCCGGACCGGATTGCGGAAAACTTGATCGCCGCCGCCGAGCAGTGGGCCGGGTCACCCGAACAAGCGGACGATATTACGGTGGTGGTGGCGCGAATGGGTTAAGTTCGAATCGCGGCAACGGATGCTTTTCGCGAAACGGTGCCGACGCCGCGATAGGGCGGCCGACGTTTTTTCATTATACTGTCAGTACGTTGGAGGAATTGCGCAGTGCCACTACGCGATAAGGTAGCGCTCATCACCGGCGGAAGCCGCGGCATTGGAAAGGGAATCGCGCAAGGATTGGCGCACGAAGGCGTGCGCATCGCGATTTCTTACCGGACGAACAAAGCGGCGGCGCAGGCCACGCTGCGAAGCGTGCAGGCCGCGGGTGTGGAATGTTTTGCGGTGGAGGCCGACGCCACCGATGCGGACAAAGTGCAGTTCATGGTCGACAAGGTCGTCGAGCGTTTTGGCCGCGTGGATATTCTGGTTAACAATGTCGGCGAATTTAACTGGAAGACCGTGGCGGAAACCGGCGTGAAAGAATGGGAACAAGTGGTGGCTTCGAATCTGTTCAGCGCGTTTTATGCCAGCAAAGCGGTCGTTTCCGTGATGCGCCGGCACCATTGGGGACGAATTATCAGCCTCGGCGCGGTAGGGGCCGAGCGAGGATTCGGGCAGGGCACGATCTCCGCGTACGCCGCGGCGAAGGCGGCGGTGGTGTCGTTCTCGCGTTCGCTAGCGATTGAAGAAGCTAAAAACGGAATTACGGTAAATGTGGTGAATCCCGCCAACATCGATGATCGCGAGTTGACGGTGGAAGAAGCCCGGCGAATCAAAGACGCGCGTTCTCCAGCAGGACGACCGCCTTCTTCCGAAGACATCACGGCGGCAGTGAAGTTTTTCGCCTCGGAGTCGGCGGATTACATCACCGGTCAGGTATTGAACGTAACCGGCGGTTGGATGTTGTAGGCCGGTTCTTCCTGGCTACTTCTGTTGGGTACGCCCCCGTAACCCTACAGGTGTAAAAAAAATGCGAACTTTGCTCTTGACGACGTCCGGCCTCAACTGTTACAAGATGTAGCGTTACAATGAATCGCATCTCAAATCCGCGTCTCAAGAACCTCGGCGAAGTCGAGCAGGCCGTGCTGGAGCATGTCTGGGCTCACGGGCCGTGTACGGCCGAAGCCTGCCGCGAAGCGCTCGCGACGACCCGGCCGATGAAGGAATCCACGGTGCGGACGGTTTTGCGCCGCCTGGAGGAAAAGGGCTACGTAAACCACACGACTGAAGGCCGGACGTTTATTTTCCAGGCGTTACAGGACCGGCAGAACGTGGCGGTGCGCGCGGTTCGAAGCATCATCGATCGTTTTTGCGGCGGATCCGCTGAAGAATTGTTGATCGGAATGGTGGATCACGAGGTGCTGGACCGGAAACAGCTTGAGCGGCTGGCTCAAAGGATTACGGAAGAAAAGAAAACCGGCAAATCTGGCCGGCGCAAGGCGAGTGATACCGGAAAGACGAAGGAAGGTGGACAGTGACCTTCGGAACATTGACGACCGTGCTGGCGTATTCCGTGGTGACGATGGGTGCGAAATTCTTTGGGCATTTGATCGATCCGGCGGTTCGGTCGTTGGCGCTCGGCGCGTTAGTCGGGATGTTGTTGTTCCTGACGCGAACCCGTAGCGTCGCGCTGCGGCTTTCGGCCTGGAAAATCGTGGTGTGCGCGGCGCTGGCGATGCCCATTCTCGCAGCTTGCGTCCCGCCGTTGCATGTGGCCTTGCCCTTTGCGGCTCGAATTCCTAATTTTGAGGCGGTCGTTGCACAGCAGACCGCGCCTCGACCGACGGTCAAAGCGTCCAATTTGGTAAAGCAGCAAACGGGGCTAGCTCCGTTGACGAGCGCAGTCGCGACAGCACCACAATCCGCGCAGATTCCGGTTTCGTTTCCGACTCGGCGAATCACAATTTCGTGGTGGGGAATTGCTGGATCAATTTATCTGACGATCGCGGCGTGCCTCGCCATTCGGTTTGCGCTGGGATGGTTTTTGTCTCGGAAATTGCGGCAGGCAGCGGAGACTATTGAAGAGCACGGTTCGATCGCGCGATTTGAATCGCTCGCCGCGGGGTTCGGAATTGTTAAGACGCCGCGCCTGGCGGCTTCCGAGAGGCTGGTGGTGCCGTTGACGTGCGGCGTAGCGCCACCCGTGGTCTTGCTTCCCGCGGAATGGCGCGAATGGGATGAGCAAACTCTAAACGCGGTGATGACGCACGAGCTTTCACACGTGGCGCGCGGAGACGCCTTGACGGAGCGGCTGGCGCTGGTGCATCGAATCTTTTTCTGGTTCAGCCCGTTGGCCTGGTGGCTGCCGCGGCACCTGGCCGATCTAGCCGAAGAAGCCAGCGACCAGGCCGCGATTGCTGCGGGAACCGAACCTTCGAAATACGCCGAGATTCTTCTGGGTTTTCTCAACGATTTGAGTTTTGCGTCGAAGCGAGTGAACTGGCAGGGCGTGGCGATGGCGCAGGCGGGCCGCGCGGAAAAGCGGCTGGATCGAATTCTGAAGGGAGGAATGATCATGACGAACCGGGTCAACAAGCCATTGATTGCGCTGATTTTGTTTTCGAGTGTTCCGGTGATTCTGCTGGCGGCGTCGTTACAGCCGCGCCGGTTGGGGCACCAGATTGAGCTTGGCCATTATCCTTCCGCGCCGTCGGCTCGGCAGTCCGTCGCGCAGCAAGCGCCATCCGCGGTTCCGGCCGTGCCCGCTGTTGCGCCCACGTCGGGTCCGCAGCCGATGCCAGAGTTGCATCCCTCGGTTACGGCGATTCCGGCCGTTGCGCCATTCGCAGTGGTGACCCCTACCCCCATGCCTCGACCGATGCCCGTAGTTTCGGTTTCGCCGGTCGTTAGGGTGATGGTGGTTCCTCGCGTGTTGCCTTTCGTTACTCCGGTCCAGGAAGCTGCGCCAACTGCTCGGCATTCCGCGTCTTCCTATTCGTTTTCGACGGATGGCGATGATGCCTACGCCATCATCAGCGGAAAGTCGTCGACGATGAGCGGATCGTTCGGGGGCGCCGATTTCAAGCAGCTGGAGGCGTTGCACGAAAAGCTGAATGCCGATTTCATTTGGTTCCAGCGCGACGGAAAGTCGTACATCATTACGGATCCCGGCATGGTGCAGCGAGCGGAAGCTGCTTTTGCGGCGCAATCCGAGCTGGGCGAAAAGCAAGGCGAGATCGGCGAAAGCCAGGGTTCGCTGGGCGAACTGCAAGGCGTTCTGGGCGAACAACAGGGGTTGCTGAGCCAACAAATGGCCGAAGTGCACGCGAACCTGGGAAACCTAAAAATTCAAATGCCGGACATCTCAAAGGAGATGCAGGCGGTGCAGGAACAGACCAGGGAATTGAGCGAGGAGCTTAACAAGAAAAATCTGGATGAAATGCGAGTCAACACGGAGCAAATGCGGGCCGAAATTGAGAAGGCCAGCAAGGAAATCGCCGAAGCGCGAGCGCGCTCCGGTGCGTTCCAGGCACCCGACGCTGCGACGATGAATGAAGCCATGAGGCAGGCGCGAATCTCCATGGAAGAGCAAATGTCGAAATTCTCCGCAGCGCAGGAAAAGTTGGGGGAGCAGCAAGAGGCACTGGGCCGGGTGCAAGCCGACCTGGGAAGCCAGCAAGCGAAGGCCTCGGAAAAAGCCCAAGCCGAAATTAAAGCGATGATCGACGAAGCATTGGCCAAGGGAATCGCGAAACCCACGCCGAAGCCATAATTCGGCCGAGACCACGCGCCTCTAGCGCTGTTTGTGCAGCGTTTCGTTGACGTCGCAACCACGCGGTTGTTACCCTGCTTCAATGTCCCTTGGTCTTTTCCCCCACGCTGTCCAATTCAATTCATGAAAATTCTGACCGCAGCGGAAATGCGTGAAGTCGATCGCTTGACTGTCACGCGCGAAAACACTCCCTCACTGCAGCTCATGGAAAACGCCGGCGCCAGCGTCGCGCACTTCATCAGTCGCCGCTTCCCAAAGTTCAAAACGCTGAAGCTCGTCGTGCTGTGTGGCAAAGGCAACAATGGCGGGGATGGGTTGGTCGTGGCTCGTCATCTGCGGCACTTCGGGGCCAAGCCCGACGTTGTCCTATTCGCCGATGCGGAGGACCTGAAGGGTGACGCTTCGGAGAATCTGAAGCGCTGGCGAGAATCGGGCGGGTCGATCCAGTTTGTGCGGACCTTCAAGGAGTGGCAGGAGCGAAAACCTGAGAATTTGCGAAGCGACATTATTGTGGACGCGATTTTAGGGACTGGCGTTAAGGGGGCGGTGGAAGGACTCCTTGGCGAGGTGATTCGCGACGTGAACCGCCACGACGCTGGCGAGATCCCCGTCGTCGCGGTGGATATTCCGTCCGGACTCCCTGCCGACGGCGAGGAGATCAAAGGGCCCGTGGTGCAGGCGGACTACACGGTGACCTTTACGGCGCCGAAGGTCGGAATGTTTTCGGGGTGCGCGAGCGAGAATGTGGGGGAGCTGATGGTCAGCGACATCGGTTCGCCGCGCGAGATTATCGAGGAAGTTGGAAAAGGCGACTGCTATTGGAGCGAGGCGCGAGAGTTCGAGTATTTCGGCCGACGCCGCAAGCCGGACAGCAATAAGGGAACGTACGGGCACGCACTGATTGTGGCCGGCTCATATGGAAAGAGCGGGGCGGCAATCATGGCGTCCTGGGCGGCGCTGCGCGTGGGTGCGGGGCTGGTCACGGTTGCGACTCCTGAGCCGGCGTTGGCTCTGGTCGCGGCGCGCAATCCGGAGATTATGACGGAACCGCTGCCTGCGACGGCGGAAGGGAGTATCTCACTGAAGAGTTTTGACCATGGCCGGATTGAAAAAATCATCGAAGGGAAGCGCGCGCTGGGGATCGGACCCGGTCTGAGTACAAATAGCGAGACGCAACAGGTGGTCCGCGATTTGGTTTCGAAAAGGGCGCTGCCGATCATTCTCGATGCTGACGGACTGAACGCGTTTGCGGGGAGTGCACGAGAATTAAAGAATCCAGCGGGAAACGTGGCGCTGACGCCGCATCCCGGCGAAATGGCTCGGCTGCTCGAATGCAAGATTCCAGAGGTGCAGGCGGACCGTCTCGGACTGGCGAGGAAGGCCGCGGCGGATTGGAATGCGTTCGTGATTTTGAAAGGTCAATACACGGTGGTGGCGGCGCCGGACGGGCGCGCCTTCATCAACTCGACTGGAAATCCCGGGATGAGTACGGCTGGGACGGGCGACGTGTTAACTGGGATGTTGGCAGGGCTCACGGCGCAATTCGGGGCGGAGGATTGGCTGCGCATCTTGGCATTCGGCGTTTATTTGCACGGGCTGGCGGGCGACTTGGCCTACCGGGACAGTGGTGAGACGCCGTTGATGGCTACCGATTTAATTCGCCATTTGCCCGCCGCCTACCGGGTTTTCTACAAAGAGTGCGGCCGTGAATGAGCGGAAGATCGAATCGAAATCGGCGGAAGAGACGATTTCGATTGGCCGGGAGATTGGGGCGGCCTTGAAGGCTCCGGTCTTGGTGCTGCTTACCGGTGAGCTCGGCGCAGGGAAGACGACTTTGACAAAAGGGATCGTCAGTGGCGCCGGTGCGACGCGCGAAGAAGAAATTACCAGTCCGACGTTCACTTTGATCCATAAATATGTGGGGCCTAGCAAAGCCGGCGACGCTGCATCGATCTACCATATCGATTTGTACCGGATTGAAGACGCTCAGGATCTGGCGACTCTAGGGCTGGACGACATTTTTGACGAGCGTGCCATTGTGATCGTGGAATGGCCGGATCGAATGAATGCGCCCGCCAAGTGGCCAATCATCCAGATCGGTCTCGAACACGTTTCGGAAGAAGTGCGCAACATCACGGTGCGAAGCGAGAAAACATAGATCTCATTTGGGTGGAGTCGGCGGTTCGAGTCCCATGATGTGGAAGCCGGCGTCTACGTAAAGAACGTTGCCGGTTACTCCGCGTCCCAGGTCGCTGCCCAGAAAAACTGCGGTGTCGGCGACCTCTGCGATGTCGGTGTTGCGGCGCAGGGGCGAGTGTTCCTGCACGAAATCCAAAACCTTCGAGAAGTCTTTGATTCCGCGCGCGGAAATGGTTTTGATCGGGCCCGCGGAGATGGCGTTCACGCGGATCTTTTTTGCGCCCAGTTCGCTCGCCAGGTAACGCACTTCAGCTTCGAGCGCCGCTTTCGCAATTCCCATCACGTTGTAATTTTTCACGACGCGCGTGGAACCGAGGTAGGTCAGGGTCATGATCGCGCCACCATCAGTCATCAGGGGCGAAAGCGCCTTGGAGACGGCCACGAGAGAGTAGGCGCTGACATCGAGCGCCAGCTTGAAACCGTCGCGCGAGGTATCGAGAAACGGTTGGTTCAGGTCTTCGTGGTTCGCAAACGCGAGGCAGTGCACGACGACGTCGAGTTTGTGGCCATCGCGCTTGACCGAGGCCGCGACGCCGTCGATATCGGACTGCTGCTGCACGTCGCAGGGGTAGAAGGCGTGGGCGCCTAGTTCCTTGCCCAATTCCTCAACGGTTGGCTTGGCGCGTTCGTTCTGGTAGGTAAGAAGCAGCGTGGCGCCTTCGCGGACGCAAGCTTGAGCGATGGCGTAGGCGATGCTCCACTTGTTCCAGACGCCCAAGATAATGACGGTCTTGTTTTTCAGCAGGTTCGGCATAGACGGGCATTCTACCGGAAATCGAGATTGCGGCGCTATCTTCTGTTAGGTCTTCACCTTAGTAGGACGGCCGGGATAGTAGGGGCGTGGGTACCCAGGGAAAGTGCAGCCATCGAGCCAAGGCTCGAAGGACGTCCACGAGGATCGGCAGGATCAAAGCAAGAACACCGAAAGCAGTCATGGCGCGGCCTAGAAACCTTGGGGAAATGGAATCCGCGTCAGTTCCGCCGCTTTGATGCTGGGCGCAAAAGCTGCTTTCGCTGGCCGGTCGGGTGCAACGCTCGCCGCGGGGGCCGAAATACAGGCAAGACCCCCGAGATTGAGGCCCATGGTCGGGAGTGCGAACCGCGGCCGGGAATAAATCGTCAGAGGTGGGCAGATCCTGCTGGACGCTCTGCGGTGCATCGAAATTGTCGCCGCTGGCCGGAAAATCATTAACGGTTAGGAATCGGTCCATTGCGTCCGGCATTTTGCCTCAGTACCCTAAAAACTCGTCCCGCGGCCCAGCTATGAATGACACCCGAACGGCAACCACGCCGGTCCATCCTTCCCGGATGAAGCTTGAGCCGTATTGCGCGGAGATCAAGCTGAATAACGTGGCTCTGGGCGTCGACAATATTCATTATGACGTTTTTCTGAGCCCGCGGTTCGTTGAATTCACCCGAAAATATCTGCTCGATCTGGTCCGGCAAACGGTCAACATCAGCCTGGTTTACGGCAAGGACCGGAAGCAATCGGGAAGCCCGGAGCATTCGGCGTTTCGTAAGCTTTTGACCGAGATTTTGCAGGCTTCGCTGACCGACGCGAAATTCAAGCAGTCGATCGAAACGGACCTGCTGCACCAGCTGGCCATCCTGAAGCACCTCAACTCCGAAATCAGCGCGGAATTCTCCAGCTTGATCGTGGAATGCAAAGACTGGATCCGGGCGCGCGGCGAAGCCTTCGAGCACAGCCAACAGGCGCACGTGATGCGCGCAAAAATCGCGGAAATCCAGGCCGACAAAAAGAATGTGTATCGGATGGTGGGTGATACGGTGTGCCGAATCTGGCGTGAAGTGGAGGAGACGACGCTGGCCAAGTCCCGGCGCGCGTTGTTTGGCGAAGACTTCAGCGAGACCTACGAACTGTTGCAGAACCGGTTTCTTTTTGTCGAAAACGGCAACGACGACCATCTGTTTCTCGAGCATTACGTACTGCTAGGAAATTTCGTAAACGATCCGGACCGGTTTGAGATTTTCGATTCGCTCCTGCTCGATTTCGTGCGGGATTTTATTCTGGCTGGGGATAACGTCGACGACCTAAGTAAGGCGCGAAAGGCTCATGAAAGGCTGCTGGAGCAGGCGCGGCTTTTGAGGTCCGAGTTGGCGCGGATCGAACAGGAAATCGAAGAGGCTTCGAGCCGGGCGGGGGAGGGCGACGGTCTGTTCCCCTCGTTTTTCAAGCGCAAGGGGAATGCTACTCCCGAATCTAAGGGCGAGATCGCCAATCTGCAGAGGAAATTTGATTCGCTGGAGAAGAGCTTGGAGGAATTGAGCCCGCCGATTGAGGCGGCGAAGCAGCGGATGGATTTCCTGGTCGAGGAATACCGTGGCAAGCTCGGCGACTATTTGAACCGTCCGCAAAACGCGCGCTGCCTGCTCGAAGAGCAGGGTGGGAAGGCCGAACCGGAGCCGGGCGGGCATTCTCCTTCGCAATTGCTGGAAGAGTGGCTGCACCGTCTGGAAGAACGCGAACTGTTGGTGCACGTGCTGGCGGGTTACGAGGTACGCAAAATCTCGGCGGACTATTGCCCGCCGGTCCACTTGCAGGCGTTGAAGAAGGCATTAGTCAGCCGCGATGAAGCTAAACGCGTGGAAGCGATCCTGGAACAATTTCCGGCGCGTAAAATATCGATGAAACGGCTGGACGAGGCGTCGCGTGTGATTCGACGTCGGACGCATGAAGAGCAGCTTTCTGCCGCTTTGCAGTTTGTCGAAGATTTCATGCGGCTGCGTCGAGATCGGCGGAATTACCACCACGTGGTGGCCTGGATGGAGCGGATCAACCTAGTCCGCTCAGAACGAGCGCGGGAGCTGTCGCGCGCGAATAAAAGTCTTTACGAATTTCTGCATCCCGAAGAAGCCCGCAAAAAAGACGATCCGGTCATCAATCACACGATCATCAAAGCGGACGTGCGCGGATCCACTGGCATCACCAAAGATTTGCTGGCCAAAGGCATGAACCCGGCATCGCATTTCAGCATGAACCTGCACGAGCCGGTGAAGAAGATGCTGGAACGGTACGGCGCAGCGACGGTTTTCATTGAAGGTGACGCGATCATTCTGGCCATCGACGAGACCGAGTCGACGCGCGCGACGAAGCGCGCGGTGGGACGGGCCTGCGTGCTGGCGCGCGAGATTCTGGCAGTGACCCAGGCGTACAACCTACGCGCGAAAACTACCGAATTGCCGCCTTTGGAGATCGGCGTCGGCGTAGCGTTTCAGGATTCGGCACCTTCGCTGTGGATGGACGGTAGCTCGAAAATCATGATTTCTCGCGCGCTGAACCTGTCTGACCGCCTTTCGAGTTGCACGAAAATCACCAAGCGGCTTTTCCTCAACAATCCTTCGCCGTTCAATGTTTTCGTGCTGCAGCCGTTGATGGAAGATGCGGCTGAAGACGAAGGCGAAGAACTTCTAGTCCGTTTCAACCTGAATGGTATTGAGATGAACGAAGAGGCTTTCCAGAAACTCAGCTCGGAAGTGTCGATGGCCGCGATGGCCGGGACATTTCCCATGCCTTGGGGCAAGGAACGGGTGCAGTTGTATGTGGGCGAAGTGCCGTTTGGCGAAACGCTGGAACCAGTCGTAATACGCAAGGGATTTGTGCACCAGCTGCTGAGCGGGGCCAAGATTGGCGCGCAGGGGACCCGGCCGTATTACGAGGTTTGCACCGATGCGCGGCTGCTCGATCTCGCGCGCAAGAAGTTCGCTACGATTGCCCCCAAGAGTTGAAGCCGCACGGTACCACCCCTATAATTGCAAGCGGAGGCGAATGAGGTCCGGTGATCTTCGTGGCCTTCAAAGCCATTGATCCTGTCCTTCGCGGCCAGGATGGTGGGTTCGACTCCCACACGCTTCCGCCAGTAACGGATTTTTCCACGATGTAGCCTTCGGAACGTTTCCGATAATTTTCCAGCATTGGTTCAATAAGATTTATTCATCGATCGGGGTGTGTCAAAAGACGGTCGTATCCTGCCGCTGTGATGTAGACTCTCCCGCTAACAGTGCTGAAACGAAAGGAGTACTTCTTATGAAGCGCGTTGATGCAGTGATCCGACCTTCACAATTGGACGAAGTGAAGCAGCGGCTGACGGCGCTGGGTGTGACGGGTTTGACGGCGTTTGAGGTGCGAGGATTCGGCAGGCAAAAAGGGCATACGGAGACCTACCGTGGCTCCGAATATACGGTGGATTTCCTGCCCAAAATTTACCTGAGCATTATTGTGGCCGAGGATCTAGTGGATCCGGTGGTTGAGGCAATTCTGAAAGGCGCACGAACCGGGGTCATCGGTGACGGGAAGATCTTTGTTACGTCGCTGGATGAAGTGATTCGCATACGTACCGGCGAACGAGGGCCGGGCGCGATTTAGCTTTCGAGAAGACCGTACTTCGCAACCGGTACCGGCGGTTTTTGACTTCAAGCGTATCGACAGGAGACTCCAAATGTTCCACTTTGGTGGCAAAGACTTCAGAACCTGGATGCTGAAGGCAACTGTTGCTTTGGTCCTGCTGAATGCGGCCGCGGGAACGATGGCGAGCGCTTTCGCGCAGGATGCGAAGCCCGATCCGGCGGGAACCGCGACGGGCGATCGTACGGCGGTGGTCGACGCAGCCGGGAATCCGATTGTGATGGCGGAGCCGGCGGACAAGACCGCGTCCGACTACACCAAGGCCAGGAAAGATTATGAGGACTATCAAGCGCAGGCGGCAAAAGAGCCGCTAGCGCTGAAGGTCGCCGATAACGTCGGACACCTGAAGATCGCGACGAACTTCTCCTGGACTCTGCTGACCGGGTATCTGGTGCTGTTCATGCAAGCTGGGTTTGCGCTGCTTACTTGCGGGCTGGTGCGCAAGAAGAACGCTGGGCATTTGATGATGCTGAATTTCGCGGCCTACGTTTTCGCGTTTCTGGCTTACTACGCGGTGGGCTATGCGTTTCAATTTGGCGCCGTAGCATTGAATGCGGCGCCCACGAATCTCGGCGGCACTCCGACGCTGAATCATTTTCTAATCGGAAGCGGGCAATGGGGATTTCTAGGAGGCAAAGGCTTCTTCCTGACGGGTCCCGCGTATGACGCGGGCAGCAATTGTTTAACGCTCTTCGAAGTGGTGTTCATGGAGACGGCGGGCTACATCATCGTCGGGGCGATTTGCGAGCGCATTACTTTTTGGGCGTTTCTGATTTGCGAGCTTTTCATCGGCGCATTTTTGTATCCGGTGTTTGGTTGTTGGGTTTGGGGCGGCGGCTGGCTTTCGCAATTGGGCTCCACGATGCACATGGGGCACGGTTATGTAGATTTTGCGGGATCAAGTGTGGTGCATGGAGTGGGCGGATTTTGCGCGATGGCGCTTTCAGTCATATTAGGCCCGCGCTTAGGCAAATACGGTCCCGACGGGAAGCCGCGGGCGTTTCCCGCACACAACATCGTTTTTGTCGTAACCGGAACCTTTATCTTGCTGTTCGGGTGGATGGGATTTAATCCAGGATCGACGTTAGGCGCTACGGACCTGCGCATTTCAGTAGTCGCGGTGAATACCAACCTTGCGGCGGTGGCCGGATCCGCAGCGGCGATGCTGCTGTGGTATTTCATGTTTGGCAAACCGGACATCACGATGGCCTGCAATGGAATGCTGGCAGGCTTAGTGGCGATAACCGCGCCCTGCGCGTTCGTATCTCCGACATCCTCGGTGGTAATCGGAGTTGTTGCCGGGGTCGTGGTTTGTCTCGGTGTGCTGTTCAACGAGCGATACCTGAAAATCGACGATCCGTGTGGAGCGATTTCGGTGCACGGATATTGCGGATTCTTTGGCGCCGTCGCCGTGGGAATCTTTGCCGATGGCACCTACGGCGCAGGTTGGAATGGGGTGGGAGCCCTCAGTTATCTGGGTAAGGCGGGCCAGGGTGTGACGGGTTTGATCCACGGCGACACGTCGCAATTCTGGTTGCAGCTGGGGGGCGCCACGCTGATGGCGGTGTACGCATTTGGAATTACTTTTGTGGTGTTCACGCTCGTAAATAAGGTTCGTTCGATGCGGGTCAGCAAGGAAGTGGAGCTTGCTGGATTGGACGTGCCGGAGTTTGGAATGCTGGCGTATCCGGAAGATGCGGTCGAGATGTTGGCTACTGGCTCTCAGGCGCATCAGGGCGCATAAGAGCGAGGACGTTTTGCCTTATGGTCTGGGGTGACGGCCGCAGGCTCGTCAGGTTTCTGCGCGGGAAAGGCTCGAACCAACTGTTGGAGAGATACGGCGAACAAAAGCATTACGATCGGGTCGATGGGCAAGCGATACCGCGGGATCGCCAACGTCAGATAAAACGCACATGGGTAGATTAGCGGAAACACTGCAACCGGGATTGCGTACGGACTTCGTTCACGGAAAAGGACGACGATCCCGGCGAGCGTACCCAGTGCGGCTAAAAGATTGAACGCCACTACATAGCGAAACCACCACGACGAAGATTCGACGAAATCCTTAAACGGGAACGGAGTGCCGCCGGCCCAAATCGCGACGAATCTGCGGAGCATTAAGTGCATCTCGCGGCCGGGGTGATCCCACATGTATTCGAGAGCTTGCTGTTTCTTTTCTTCCATGTAGGCAATCTCGCCGAGTTCGATGTAGTGCTCCCGTTCCCCCGAGTTGTAGATGGGATGTAAATTGCCGCGAAAGATGTCCTCGGTGCGATCGTTATTACCCAGCCACAATTGCAGGCCCATTACGGAGCGGAGCGGCACGAAGGTATGAAATACCTGATAGTTGCGGATGGTCCAGGGAACGCAACTGAGGAACACGATCAGAAGTGTCACGGTGGCATTCGTGCGCCAGGGTTTGGCCTGCTGATGCGCGCGATAGGCGAGCCATCCGAGCAAGAAAGGAAGCAACGCGCCTAGCGTTGCGTTAGTCATCAGAGTCACGCCCCATAGCAAACCGTAGGCGCACCAGTCTCGGAGCCGAGTCGAATCCTTTAGCTCAAGAGTTACCCACAGAATCGTGATGGCGAGCAGAGCCGAAAACGAGGCATCCCACATGCTTTCGACGGGCAGCAGGATCGCGTTAGGAAACACGGCCCAAAGCCACGCTGCACCGGCTCCCAGAGTTTTTCCGCCGATTCGGCGCCCGACCAAGAACAATGGAATGGCGGTTACCGTGCAGCAAAAAATATTGAACAGCACTACAGCCAGCCAGGCGTGGAATGTATAGCTGCCGAAAATCCTGAAAATGAAGGCGAGAAACATCGGGAAAATCGGCGTCATCCAGGCCGTGGGCCCGGTTTCAACGTGGAAGGGGGAACCAAAACCGTGACCTAGGGCGAGGGAATGCGCGATATTTCCGACTTCGAAAAGAAATGGAATCACACTGACGGCCTGTCGCGCGTGGTCTCTTTGGAAGGTGTAAAGGAAATCGAGCCGCAATGCGAGTGCTACGAAAATGATAGTCCACAGGGACAGGACAATGTTGGAGAGTCTTTTGAGCATCGGGGAATAGCGTCACATCAGTGCGGTCTGGACGCAAGACGTTCGTGTGCGTCCCGCCGCTGTCTTCTCGGCGGCCCTGAGAACCGGAAAGCTATGGTATTTTTGCTGCACGTACATATGGCTAAGAAAAAACGTGACCGGCTGAGAGTGCACAAAGAAGCCCGCCGCTTGGCGCGCTTGGGTGTGGGGATGCCTCCGGTTGGCCGGACCATTCCGGACAAACGGCGCAAGCCTGTGAAGCATAAAAAGCCGATCGCAGATACACACGCGGAGTAGTTCACGCGATTGAGGCCCGCTTTGGGACAGGTTCAGTTGTGAACAGACTCATTTGGAACCGAGAAATTCGAACCAAGAGCCGACCGCTGATCGTAAATCTTTTGCTCACACTAGTTCCGACCTTCTGACCTCTCGAATTGCTTTCGGCACGTTCCGTGCATTAGTGCCGGTATGACCAAGAAATGGATCTTCCGTTTTCCGAGCTTGGCGGTAGGAATGGTTTTGCTGTTTTCTTCGGCATCGAGCACGCGCGCGCAGTGCAACGGAATTCCTATCCTGCTCGTTGAAGCTGCAATTCACGATTACCAATCTTTTCTCGACCCAGCCGGAGTACCGGACCGGGAGTGGAATCCGCGGAAGGCGCTGGTTGGCTCGAGGGTGAACCCCTACCCGGTCCTAGCGTCTGTCGTATATACCGCCAGCCTTATGGATATGAGCGAGACTCGCTCCGCGGGGCCAAATTTTAGAGAACAGGATCCCTTAGCGCGACCTTTGCTCGGGTTGCCCACACCGCTGTATATCGCGTCGGGTCTGATGCTCTCTACCGCCGTGAACTGGTGGGGTTTGCAGTGGCGGCACTCCCCACGTTTTCATAAAGTATGGTGGCTGCCGCAGGTGGTCTCGATCGGCGCCAATCTGGGTGGATTCGAGTACACGCGAACCAACACGATTACAATTCCAAATTCGGCGCATCGCGCAGCGCGAAAATGAATTCACGGATTGATACCGCGTGGGTAGGCTCGCACGGAGCCTAGTTTTTGGAACCTCAACCAGGTTTCACCGCGGGGACGTGCTCGCTCGGTTTGAAAAGAGGAGTGGCCGGAACGCCCTTCGCTTTGGCCGCGACAGCAGCGATTCCTTCGAGATCGGCTTTGGCGAATCCTTCAGTTACGGACTCGAGTTTTCCATCGGGGTTGATGACGAAAACGGTGGGCACGGTGGTGATGCCGTATTGATTGGAGAGCGCATAGCCTGGCGCCTCGAGCAGAATCGGGAACTCCACATCGAAGGCCTTGCAGAATTCGCGCGTATCGGCCGCGTCATCCTGCGAGATGCCCCACAGAGTGAATTTGTCGCCACCGTATGTTTCATGCAGGCGCTCGAGAAACGGAGCGGTGAATTGACACGTCGGGCAACTCACCTTGAAAAATGCGGCGACGACCGGGCCTTTCTTCAGCGCGTCATGCAGGTTTGCCGATCCGCCGTCGAGCGTCTTCAGTGAAATTGGCGGAGCCATTTTCCCCGCGGTCAGAATTGACATTTTTTCGCCTCCGAACATCTCGCGTATTTTTCGTTTCAGACTCAATGCGAGTACCCATCCCTGATAAGTTTGGATGTCAGAAAAATGAGCCGGATTCGCGGAGGGAGGCGGACTCTGCGATTATCCGACGCGGGATTCTAGTGAATGTTCCGGGTCTTCTTTCCGACGTAGTCCATCAGGAGGTACTGGCCCAACGTGTAGGGAGTGGTGAAATACGCTTTGCCTTTGCACAGTTCGGTGATTTTCTGCACGAAATGGACGAGGCTGTAGTCGCTGGAGAGCATGAAGGTGTTGATCAGGATTCCGGCGCGTTTGCATTTGGCTACTTCTTCCATCGTTTGAGTGACGACCAGAGGATCTAGGCCGAAGGCGTTTTTGTAGATGCGGCCGTCTTCTAGCGTCAGCGCGGAGGGCTTGCCGTCGGTGATCATGATGATTTGGCGCATGTCTTTTTTCTGCCGTGCGAGGATTCGCTGCGCGAGCTTCAGGCCTTCGCGCGTGTTCGTGTAATAGGGACCTACCTGGACCCGCGCCAGCTTGCCCAGGGGGATTTCTTCGGCGCTATCGTGGAATAGAACGCAATGCAAGGAATCGCCCGGATATTGCGTGCGAATCAAATGGGAAAGCGCCAGGGCCACGCGCTTGGCCGGGGTAAAGCGGTCTTCACCGTAAAGTATCATGCTGTGGCTGCAGTCGAGCATGAGCACGGTGGCGCAGGAGCTCTGGTATTCGCATTGATGGACCATCAAATCGGAATAATCGATTTCTATGGGAAGGCTCGCGCCGTCGCGCTGGACCGCGTTGAACAGCGTTCCGCTAATGTCCATGTTCAGCGTATCGCCGAATTCGTAGGGTTTTGACGCCCCGCCCGATTCAACTCCGGTGGCCAAGTCGCGCGTGTCGTGGCGGCCGAAACTGCTCTTGCCCAACGACGCCAACAGGTCCTTTAAAGTTTTGAATCCCAGAAAGTCGAGAGCTTTGTCGGTGATTTCGAATCGGGCTTCGACGTTCGGTCCCGGCTGGCCGGCTTGGCCTCCGGGAGTCTGTGACGGCGGGGGAGTCACCTGCGGTTGCTGTCCGGGACGTGAAATGTAACCTTCCTGCTCCATGCGCTGCACGATCTGATCGATAAGATCGCTCAATTCCTGGTTGTTAGAAAGCTCGGGATTCTTGAGCATCTGTTCCATCAGTTCGGGAGGAAGCAGATCGCCTTCCTGCAAGGCACGCAGAATCGCTTCGCGCAATTCTTCCATCATTTTTTCGCGAGAGCGTTCGGGATCCATTTCATAGATCCCATACTGGTTTTCGAAGCCGCTCTGCAGGAGGAAGTCAGACAAGCGGCTCATCAATTCCTGGAGGTCGATATCTTCGGAGGCGTCAGGAGCGTATTTCGAATAGCGCGTGTATTTCATGGGAACCCCGAGCCTGCATTAGGCTCAACGACCACGACACGAATTGCAACCAATCGACGCTAATTAAACTGTCGGCGCGGCGTGCGGCCCGAAGGTTCGCGAGGTTCGCGCGGCTCGGAAGATTTCCGGGCGTCCGCAAAATATCCGCGTTCTTCGCTGCGGCTGATTCGCTTATGCGCCCACAGCCCTTCCAGGATGAATTCAGCGGCACTGGTTACGATGGCCGCGTCGTCTTTCTGGCTCACGTCCAGAACACTCAAATTGTCAAATAGGCCCTGAATTTTCTTGAGCTGGGCCAGGACTTCGGCGCTTGACGCGTTTGCCGGAACTTTGAGTTCGCCGCCCAGTTCAAACCACTGGATCACCGGCTGCATATTCGCTCCGGTGAAATACTGCGCGTAGGTCTTGCCGACGGCGGCGCGGATCAATTCGCGAGCAATGTTGTCTGCGCCGCGCAATTCACCTTCGTACTCGAGCTCGAATTTTCCGGTCATGGAGGGAATTGCGGCGTAAACGTCGGCAACACGCGCCACGATGGCGGAATCGCGGCTACGGATGGCGCGTTGTTCGGCGCTGCTCATAACATTTTCCAAGGCGCTGATGGGCAGGCGTTGGCTGACGCCGGAGCGACGGTCGACGCGCTTGTCTTCGCGCGCCTGGAATGCCACTTCTTCGACCACTTCGCGGATGTATTGCGGTAGCTCTACGCGTTTCTTGGTGTCGCGTTTTGTCCAGGATTCCTGTGCAGTTATCGACATGCCTTCCGCGACGGTGGCTGGGTAATGAGTGCGGATTTCGGAGCCGATGCGGTCTTTCAACGGCGTCACGATTTTTCCTCGGGCGGTGTAATCCTCGGGGTTCGCGGTGAAGACCATTAGGACGTCCAGCGCAAGGCGCACGGGATAACTCTTAATCTGGATATCTCCCTCTTGCATGATATTGAAAAGACCGACCTGAATTTTTCCGGCGAGGTCGGGCAATTCGTTAATCGCAAAAATTCCGCGATTCGCGCGGGGCAACAGGCCGTAGTGGATGGTCAATTCGTCGGAAAGGTTTTTGCCACTGCGGGCAGCCTTAATCGGGTCCACGTCGCCGATCATGTCGGCGATGGTGACGTCGGGCGTGGCCAGCTTTTCCACGTAGCGCTGTTCGCGCGAAAGCCAGGCGATCGGAGTGGCGTCGCCGTCGGCGGACACGCGTTCGCGGCAGGCGCGGCAGAGCGGGGTGTACGGATTATCGTGAATTTCGCAGCCCTCGATGTACGGGATGCGCTCGTCCATGAACCCGACGAGGCCGCGGAGAATTCGCGATTTCGCCTGACCGCGCAAGCCGAGCAGAATAAAATGATGGCGTGACAGAACAGCATTGATGATCTGCGGCAGGACCGTATCTTCGTAGCCGTGCACGCCGTGGAAGAGCGTTTCGCCCGTTTCCATTTTGCACAGCAGATTTTCGCGTAATTCTTGCCGGACGCTTCGTTTTGCGAATCTTTCTTCCGACCACTGGCTCCGGCGAAGGTCGCCGAGACTTTTCGGCAGTGAGTTCATGAGGGCCCCGAGTAATTCGAGCGACGTCACGCGCGATGCGTCGTGCGTCTGCGACCATTATAGGATAAGGGAGGCTGCGAGGATACTTTCGTTTCGGCGATGAAAAAACGGCTGGTTAGTTAAATCCGTGCCCGTGACCGTTGCTGGCAATGGTGTGGCGTGCGCGTTGTTGCTGAGTCAGGCGCGGAACCAGTTCGGTCATCCACTGAATCAGAAAATCCTGCCTTTCGGGCTCGGAGCGCATCTCGAGCATGCTTTGGCGGTCCTCCAGAGCGAGTGGCAAGCGGGCCGCCATGCGGTAAGAAAGGTCACCCAACTTCTCGCCGCTGGTGGTGACCCAGGGCTGGTCGTACAGCAGCGAATGGCATTCCTGGAAGACGCCGAGCAGTGCGCTTTCCTTCTTTTGCAGCTCATTTTTCGAAACCGGCGTGATGTCCTCGGCCAGATATTCGACGACGGCTTCGCGATATTCGCGCTCTTCAAGAAGTTCGACCACGCGAAAGACGGAACGGCCCTCGGTCAAAATCTCCAGCCGACCGTCGGGATATTCTTTCAAGCGCTGGGTGATGGCGGCGGTGCAGCCCACGGTGGCGACGCCACTCTCCGTGGCCAAAATAATCCCGAATTCGAGTTCTTCGCCAAGGCAGCGGCGAACCATCACGCGGTAGCGATGCTCAAAAATGTGCAGTGGAAGGCGAGTGCCGGGGAACAGGACGACGTTGAGCGGAAAAAGTGGGATCCGGATTGGCTTCATGTGGCGCCGATAACCTTCTAAGTGACTATTACCTTTACCGCATCAGTGCGAGCAAGGCCTGCATCTCGTCGCGGGCGTGTATATCGCCGGCATTTTGCGCGACTAGAATTCCTTCGGAAAGCAGCTTGCGCGCTTGTTCAATTTTGCCGATTCGCGAGAGATGTTGGCCGAACTGGAAGTAGCCGGCGACGTACTTCGGATTCGATTCGAGCAATTTCTGGAAATGCTCCGTCGCCGCGTCATCGTCGCCAGATTTGGTGCACTCGAGGGCGAGACCGTAGCGCGCGAAGGCGTCGTCGGGTTTCTCGGCGACAAACTGTTCCAGGACTTCGCGGCGGGACTTTTGCGTTGGTGGCATCGGAATGAAAGCCATTATAACGGGCGCGGCTCGCTAGGCCAAGCCCGGAGCCCCTGGGCGAGCTTGTTCGACAAAGCCTTTAACGGCTTCGGCGGTGCGGTACGCGCTTTCGACACAGTTTCCCACGGATGGGCCGTCAAGATAGTTTCCCGCGAAGAAAATTCCCGGATTCTCTTGCTGGCAGTGACGAATCCTTTCCACGATCTGTCCGTGGCCCAGGTTGTACTGCGGAATTGCGCGAGAGTAACTCCAAACCTTGGTGGCAATCGGCGCACCCCGAATCCCCAGCAAGGCGGCATTGTCTTGTTCGACGATTCTCGAAATTTCGCGCTCGGAGTGTTTCAAGATGTCGAGATCGGTCGCGCCACCGACAAAACTGGTCATGACCACCGTGCCTTCGGGGCCCCGGCCGGGAAAGAGCGACGAATTCCACACCGTACCGAGAGTACGGATTTTTTCCTTACGAGGGATAAGAAATCCGAAACCGAACAGGGCATCGGCGATTTGATCGCGCTCGTAAGCGCTGGCGACCACGGCCACGGGAGCGTACGCGATCGCCAGCAAGGCCTGCGCGGCTGTGGGTGAAATCAAGTTGATCAACGTGGACGCGGCATAGGCAGGAGTGGCGATGACCACGGCCGCAGCTGTATCGCCCTTCGCGGCGCCTCGGCGTATGTGTCGCACCTCAAATGGCGAGTCGACTTGAGGAGAAGAGCGCCCGATCGCTGACACGGATGTCCCGTTCTGAAAACTGGCTCCGATCTTGCCGGCGATTGCTCGAGGCAACTCCGCCACTCCTTTTCGAAACGAGCAAAGGGCCGGCTTGGTCGTTTTCCCAGTGCCATCCGGCCGTGATTTAATTGCGCCGCGAATCGCGCTTCCGTATTCGCGTTCCCATTGGTGAATCGAAGGGAATGCCGCGCGCAGGCTGAGCTGTTCGGGATCGCCGGCGTAGACCCCCGAAACGAAAGGTGCCACGAGATAATCGAGAATTTCATTTCCAAATTTCCGGCGCACGAAGGAGGCGATCGACTCGTCTTCTTTTGGCGGCTTAGTACGCCTCATCGGTTCGGAGATTAGCTTCCAGCGAGAGCGGAGACCCAGGAAGGGCGACGTGATTACCGACGGTGGTGACATCGGAAGACGTTGCAGCTGCTTGTTGCGCACCATATAACGCGGGGCCTTTGAATCGGCCACTTGCAAATTTGGCTCGAGCCCTAGTTCGCGAATCAGCGCGAGCAGCGTTTCGGTGCCCTGAAAACTCTGCGGCCCGGATTCGAAGAGAAATCCGTCGGGCGAATTGGTATCGATTACCCCTCCGGCATGGTCGGCACTTTCGAAAACCGTAACGGCCACGCCGAGCTGTTGGAGACGATAGGCGCAGGCCAAGCCCGAAATTCCTCCGCCAATCACGATCACGCGTTGACGAGGATCGGCCATGGGTCGCGCTACAAAGTTTTGGAAAAGAGCGGCCGCTGATCCATTTGCTGTTCGCGCAGATAGCGATCGAACACCATCGCCACATTGCGGATGAAGATTCGGCCTAACGGTGTGACGCGGATGCGATCGGGTTCGAGGATGACCAGGCCTTCGTCCCGAGATTCCTGGAGGTGCACGAGCTCGGGCGCGAAATAATCGTCGAACGAAATTCTGAACTCATTTTCAACTTCCTGCTTCGGAATCACGGTGTGGCAGAGCAGTCTGCTGATGACCGAACGACGCAAGATATCGTCAGCGGAAAGCCGGTAGCCGCGCGCCGTGGCGATGCCGCGCTGGGTGGCAGTTTGCTGGTAGTCCGCAACTTCCTTGCGGTTTTGCGCGTAGGCGCCACCAACGGAACTGATCGCACTGACGCCCATGCCATAGAGATCGGCGCCGGCCTTGGTCGTGTAGCCCTGAAAATTCCGATGCAGCGTGCGTTTCGTTTGCGCAACTGCCAGTTCGTCGCCGGGTAGCGCGAAATGATCCATCCCAATGTAGACGTATCCGGCCCCCAGAAAATGCTGGAGTCCGGTACGGAAGATTCGGAATTTTTCCATGCCTTCCGGGAGATACATCTGAAACGAGCCCTGCTGTTTTTTCAGCCAGGGCACGTGGGCATAGCTGAACATCGCTACCCGATCTGGCGCGAGGGTGAGGGTCTTATCGATGGTCGCGGCAAAGCTGTCAGCCGTTTGGTAAGGCAGCCCGTAGATTAGGTCGACATTCAAGCTTTCAAAGCCCAGCTCACGCGCCGCGAGGATCAAGTCGCGAGTCATTTCATACGGCTGGACTCTATGGATCGTTTGCTGAACCTTCGGCTGAAAATCCTGAAGGCCCATGCTCAGGCGGTTAAATCCGAGCTTGCGAAGTGTTTCCAGGTGTGCGCGATTGGTCACCCGCGGATCAATTTCAATTCCGATCTCGGCGTCTTTCGCGAAATGGAATCGTTCGTGCGCGAAACCGAAGAGATCCTCCAGTTGCGCGGGTGAGAGATAAGTCGGAGTGCCGCCTCCCCAGTGGAATTGGATGACTTCGCGATCCTTCGAAACACGTCCGGCGACGTGTTCGATTTCCTGCTTGAGCGCGGCCAGGTAGGGAATCGCGACCTCTTTATTTTTTTGGATGCTGACGTTACAAGCGCAGAACAGGCACAGATTCTCGCAAAACGGAATGTGCATGTAGAGCGAGACCGGCGCGCCCGAATCGTTGGCGCGAACGTAAAAGTCTTCGAGGTCGTCGGGACCGAAGTCGTCCTTCCAGACCGGCGCGGTGGGATAGCTGGTGTAGCGCGGCCCCGGGCGATTGTATTTGTCGAGAATCGCGTCCGTGATTTGGCCGATTTCTAGAGAGTCTGGCGAGTTGGTAATTGGATCTGACAAGTTCGTTTCTCTGTCTATTTTCGGTTCCGGACAGATGTAACTCTTGCGGTTTTGCCGGCCTCGACGAAAGCTTGCGCGTTCCGGACGGGAGTTGCCGGCAGGATACCGTGGCCCAGATTCAGGATATGGCCGAATCCGCCCGTCGAGGTTACCGCAGCTAGCGCAGCATCGCGCACGCCTGATTCGTCGCCCAACAGGATGGAAGGGTCGACGTTCCCTTGCAGCGCCAAGCCCGATCCCAACAACTCGCGAGCGTCGGCTAAGTCCGTTCGCCAGTCGACGCTAACTACGTTGGCTCCCGACTGGCCCAAATGCTTCAAGAGATGTTTCGATCCCTTGGCATACAAAATTTTCGGAACCTGGCCGTGGCCGACGAGATCGTAAACCATCTGGGTGGCGGGGAGTTCGTATCTGGAATACTCCTGCTCACTCAACTCTCCGGCCCAAGTATCGAACAACTGGATGACGGACGCTCCGGCTTCAATCTGGGATTGCAAGTACGCCGCGGTAGCCCGAGCGATTTTTTCTAATAGTTCGTGAATGAGGGCAGGCTCCGCAGCGAGCAACGCTTTCGCTTGGGAAATGTCGCCTCGGGTGCGGCCTTCGATCATGTAGCAGGCGAGCGTCCAGGGTGCTGCTGCGAAACCGATCACCGGTACGTTTGGCCCTGCCTCTTTGCAAATGGCTCGGATGGCGTCGCCCACAAAACGGGTGTCGCGATTTGGATCGAAATCGCGCAATTTTCGAACCGCCGCAGCATCGCGTACCGGGTTCGAAAGTACGGGCCCTGAATCCGGCACATCCAGAGGCAGCCCCATGGCTTCGGCGACGATCAAAATGTCGGAGAAGACGATGATCGCGTCGACGCCGACGATACGGAAAGGCTGCAGCGATACTTCGGCGGCTACGTCGGGAGTTTTGCAAATCTGCAAAAACGTGTGAGTTTTGCGAACTTCCTGGTATTCCGGCAGGTAGCGGCCCGCTTGGCGCATGATCCAGACCGGAACGCGTTCTACCGGTTCGCACCGGCAAGCGCGTAGGAAGAGTTCCTTGCGATTGACCGAAGCGGCCCCGCTGGTTTGATTTTCGATGGCGCTCGATTCAGGCGACATGAGTTCTATGCCATGATAGCAGAAGCATATTTGAACCGCTCAGTTCGGGTTTTGGCAGAGAATGTAGGTGCTGGGGCTTAGCGGAGAGTTTTCGGGGCTATAATCGACGCTAAGCTGCGTGTTTGGGGACAAGGGTTCGGGTCGATGCATCATTTGGGTTACTGGAGTTTGGCGTTCTACGCGGCGAGTTTCGCCTATTATGCATGGAATCTGTACGTTCCGAACCTCTGGGTGGGCCGGATCGCTTCGCTGCTGCTGAGTTTGGGAATTTTGATTCAGTATTTCTACCTTTATCAGCGCTCGGTGATGTCGCACACCGTCCCTTACGATGATTTGTATGGCTCCATGTCCTTATTCGCCTGGCTTCTCGGCCTTACTTATCTGGGACTGGAACTGGTGCACCGGCAACGTTCGGTTGGAGCGTTCGTCACGCTGCTTTTGATCGTCTGGATTTCCGCACTGCGCTTGCTGACGCCGCATTCATTGCCGGCTGTCGCAGTGCCACGAGGCGCGCTGTTCGCGTTTCACGTCACACTAAATACTTGGGCCTACGCCGCGTTTGCGCTGTCATTCGTCTTAAGTCTGATTTACTTGATTCAGGATCGATTGTTGCGCTCGCGACGGTTGGGCGCCGCATTCTGGCGATTTCCGGCGCTGGATGTTCTGGATCGGATGGCGCGAAGCAGCGTGTACGTAGGATTGCTCGCGCTGATCGCCGGCGTGGCGATGGGACTTATTTGGCAACACCGGTTGAGCGGCGGTTACGCGCTCGGTGATCCTAAGGTCGTGATTACCGTCGCCATTCTCGGTGTTTATCTTGCGTATCTACTGTTAGCCCGCAGCGCCAACTGGCGCGGTGCTCGTGCGGCCCTTGTGTGCGCGTTGAATTTCGTGGTGGTTTTGTTCAGCTATACGATCGTCAATCTGTATTTCACTCGCTTTCACCGATTCCTCTGATGCCCACCGCTACCGACACCAACACCAACCCCGTGCGCATCAGAGTTGCGCTAATCGGATGCAACCACTTAACTGCTCCGGTCGAGCTGCGCGAGCGGATCGTTTTTTCGACGCAACAGGCGCTGCAGGCCGCGGACGATCTTCGTCACCGGGGCATCTTGGAAGAAGCGGTGGTGATTTCGACTTGCAATCGAAGTGAGCTGTACGGCGTTCCCGGGGAACTATCAATTTCGGCTACTGAAGCGATGGAAGAGTATTTCACCTCGTTTCATCAAATCCCGCGGGGTGAGCTGCATGGGCGGCTATATCGCTGGACCGGGCCGGAAGCGGTGCGTCATTTGTACAGGGTCGCGGCGGGGCTCGATTCGATGTTGCTCGGCGAGGCCGAAATCCTGGGACAACTGCGCAGCGCCTATAATCAGGCGCTGGACCATGGCGCCACCGGGCCGGTGTTGAATCGCATGTTTCAAGGCGCGCTGGAAGTAGGGAAGCGCGTCAGAAGTGAAACCGAAGTCGGCGCGCGGCCGATGTCGGTGGCGCTGGCCGGAGTAAAACTTGCCGAGCGCGTCTTTGGAAACTTGAAAGGACATTCCGCGCTGATTCTCGGAGCGGGCGCGGTCGCCGAGCAAGTTGTGGAACACATGCGCGGGCGGGGGATCGGCAATTTGAGGGTTGTGAACCGCTCATTTGATCGCGCCGCTGAATTGGCGCAGCGCGTCGGCGGCGAAGCGGTGGCTTGGGAATCGCTCGAATCCGTACTGGGTATGCCAGACATTCTGGTTACTTCTGTGACGGCGACGGGGCCGGTTCTGACCCGCGCGGTACTGGAACGTGCGCTGGCTTTGCGCTCCGGCCGGCCGATATTCGTGATCGATTTAGCTGTTCCGCGCAACGTCGCTGAAGACGCCGCCGGTCTTTACAATTTGTACCTCTATAACATCGACGATCTGGGCGAGATTGTGGGGCAAAACAAGAAGGCCCGCGAATCGGAAATCCCGCGCGTCGAAGCCATTATTTCCGAACATATCGACAAGTTTGAAGCTTGGAGGGGCGCGTTGGAAGCGGGCTCCATCGTGAACGACCTGCGTGACCAATTTCACCAGCAGCGGGAGGCCTTGATTCGCGAGCAATTGAAAGATATGGAAGAAGTCTCACCGCAGGAACGCGACCGCATCGCGCACATTACCGAAACGCTAATCGAACGGCTGCTGGAGCAGCCCGAGCAAAAGCTAAAACACGGCCGCGGATTGCGGGGCCGGTTGGCTGGTCTCGAAGCGATGCGCCATCTGTTTGGTTTGGATGAGGAAAAGAAGTGACGGCTCTGCGCATTGGCACGCGGGGTAGCGCGCTGGCTTTGTGGCAGGCGAATCATGTACGCGAAGCCATCGACAATTGCTGCGGCGTGGCTGCGGAAATCGTGGTGATCAAGACGTCCGGCGATCAGTTTGCTGCGGTGCCGGTCGAACAAATTGGAGTGATTGGAATCTTCACGAAAGAACTTGAGGACGCGTTGCTCGATGGGCGCGCCGATTTGGCGGTGCACAGCATGAAGGACGTTCCTACCGAGATATCTCCGGCCTGCAGGGTCGCCACGGTATTCAAAAGGGAAGATCCACGCGATGCGCTGGTCTCGCATGGCGGAGAACGGCTGGAAAATCTGCCTATCGGCGCGCGCATCGGCACCAGCAGTTTGCGGCGAGCTTCGCAGCTTCGCCAATATCGGCCGGATTTGCAAATTATCGAAATTCGCGGAAACGTGGACACTCGCCTGCGCAAGGTTGCTGAGGGTGAGTATGACGCGATCGTGCTGGCCAAAGCGGGAATCGTCCGACTCGGCTATTCGTCGCGGATCACGGAAATACTTTCTCCGGAAATCGTGCTCCCCGCCGTCGGCCAAGGAGCGCTGGGTGTTGAATTTCTCGATTCGCGCGAAGACGATCTTGCGGTCGTGGAGAAGCTGGTTGATACCGACACGATGTGGGCGGTGCAAGCGGAGCGTGCTTTGCTGAAAAAAGTGCAAGGCGGGTGCCGTTTGCCGCTCGGCGCGTGGGCGAGATTCGAGGACGGGCAGATGGTGCTCGATGCCTGCGTGCTAGCGGCGGACGGTTCCGAAGGTGTTCGTCGACGCGCAAGTGGTATGGTCGAGTCGACGCGCGACGCTGAGTCTCTTGGCGATAGCGTGGCCGACGAACTTTTGGGTGCCGGCGCCGACCGGCTGCTGCAGCTTGCGGGGCGATCCGTTGGACAGGCCTAAGCGTCCGTTGTCGGGCAAGACCGTGGTTGTCACCAGGGCTGTCGAGCAGTCGCGTGAACTTTTCGAAGTGCTGGAATCTTTTGGCGCACGTGTATTGCAGTTTCCGACGATCTGTTTCGCGCCGCCCGAGGATTTTGCGAAGCTGGACGCAGCGCTTCGAGGCTTGGCCCATTTCGATTGGGTTCTCTTCACCAGCCAGAACGCGGTACGGTTTTCGTTTCAGCGTAAACAGCAGTTAGGGATGATCGGTTCGGCCCAGGCTCCTCGGCCGCGGGTCGCGGCAATTGGCTCAGCCACCGCGCAGGCCGCGCGAAACCTGGATATTCGAGTCGATTTTGTCGCCACGGAAGAAACTGGCGAGGGTTTCGCGGCGGAATTGAAACACGCGTTGTCCGGAGCGCGGGTGCTGTTGCCGCGCAGCGACCGGGCCGACGACCGGCTCCCGGCGGCGCTGCGAAGCGCGGGTGCGAATGTTGAAGAGGTCGTTGCCTACCGCACGGCGGCCCCGGAATCATTCGATCCTGCGGTAGTGGACGAAATAAACGCGGGACTGGCCAGTGCGATCATCTTTGCGAGTCCTTCGGCGTTCGACAATTTTCTTGGAGTGATTGGAGTTGAAAAGGTGAAGAGTGTGATTGGCACAACACAGCTCGCGGCGATCGGGCCGACCACGGCCGGCGCAATTCGCCGGGCCGGTTTCGACGTCGCCGTCGAGTCGGAAGAATCATCCGCCGCCGGGATGGCCAGCGCGATTGCGAGGTATTACGAGAAGCTCCCGGCAGCCGCGAGGCATTCATGAGTTTTCCTATTCACCGGCCGCGCCGGTTGCGGCGCTCTGAGGCCATCCGCGGGCTGGTGCGCGAAACCAAGCTTTCGGTCAGCAGTTTGGTGTATCCGCTATTCGCGTGTCCGGGCGTGAAGGTGCGAACTGAAGTGAGTTCGATGCCGGGTATTTATCAACAGTCCGTCGACCAAATAGTGGAAGAATGCCGCGAGGTCGCCGACCTCGGCATTCCCGCCGTTCTGCTTTTTGGGCTGCCCGAAAAGAAGGATGATTTGGGCAACGAAGCGGCTGACGCTCATGGCGCGGTCCAGCGCGCGGTCGAAGCAATCCGGAAAGCGAAACTGAATTTGCTGGTGATCACCGATGTTTGCTTGTGCGAATACACCAGCCACGGACATTGCGGCGTGGTACATGGCACAGAAGTGCTGAATGACCCGAGCTTGACGATTCTGGCCGACGCAGCGCTTTCGCATGCGCGCGCCGGCGCGGACATTGTCGCGCCGTCAGACATGATGGATGGTCGCGTGGCTTCAATTCGCCAGCGCCTGGACAAAAACAATTTTGAAGATGTGGCGATCATGTCCTACGCCGCGAAGTACTGCTCCGGTTTCTATGGGCCATTTCGAGAGGCGGCAGGATCGGCTCCCCAATTCGGCGACCGCCGCAGCTACCAGATGGATCCGGGAAACGCCCGGGAAGCGCTCCGCGAAGTCGCGACGGACCTCGAAGAAGGCGCGGACATCATCATGGTGAAACCGGCCATGCCGTATCTCGACATTATACAGAGAGTGCGCGACCGATTCGATGCTCCGGTCGCGGCTTACAACGTGAGCGGAGAATACTCGATGGTGAAGGCTGCAGCACGAAATGGCTGGATCGATGAAGAGCGGGTTATTTTGGAGATTTTGACGGGAATTCAACGCGCGGGCGCGGAGATTATTCTGACCTATCACGCGAAAGATGCGGCACGCTGGCTCAAGAAGTAACCGC
Source organism: Candidatus Acidiferrales bacterium (assembly GCA_036401315.1). GTDB lineage: Bacteria > Acidobacteriota > Terriglobia > Acidiferrales > UBA7541 > Palsa-295. Next base: position 4,207 of record DASWVE010000092.1, on the reverse strand, counting down.
GGGAAGTCGAAATCGAGGCTGAGGAATTATGGCGAGTGGTTCGGCAAAAGGTGTTGGCGAAATAGCTAAACGCGACGCGCGTCGGCGGTCGGCGGAGATATTCGAGCGTGGCACTAAGACTTTGGTCGGAGGAGTCGACAGCCCGGTGCGCGCGTTTCGCGCGGTCGGAGGCACTCCACTCGTTATCGACTGTGCCGCTGGCACGCGACTTTACGACGTCGACGGCCGGGAGTATCTAGACTACGTTTGTTCCTGGGGAGCTTTGATTCTGGGACACGCGTACCCCGATGTGGTGGCGGCGGTTTCGGATCAAGCCACAAAAGGAACGAGCTACGGGATGACTTCGCCGCTCGAAATTGAGTTGGGCGAGATGATCGTCGCCGCGGTTCCTTCGATTGAAATGGTGCGGTTCGTGAGTTCCGGGACCGAAGCGGCGATGTCGGCGGTGCGTTTGGCTCGCGCCTTCACTCAGCGCGACATGGTCATTAAGTTTGAAGGCTGTTATCACGGACACTCGGACGGCTTCTTGTCGGAGGCAGGTTCGGGCCTGGCGACGCTGGGGATTGCGGCCTGCCCGGGCGTTCCGGAGGCCTTCGCTCGGCTCACCTTGAATACTCCTTTCAACGATCTCGAAGGCGTCGAGGAATTGTTTCGAAAGCATCCGAAGCAAATCGCGGCGGTGATCGTCGAGCCCGTAGCGGCGAATATGGGAGTGGTCGCGCCGGAGCCGGGCTTTCTGGAAGGCCTTCGCGAGATCACGCAGCGGGAAGGCGCGCTGCTGATTTTTGACGAAGTGATTACGGGTTTCCGCGTGGCATATGGCGGCGCGCAGCAGGTGTACAACATCGTGCCGGACCTGACCGTGTTGGGCAAGATTATCGGTGGGGGCCTGCCCGTCGCCGCCTACGGTGGACGACGCGAAATTATGGAACGAGTGGCGCCGCTTGGTCCCGTGTATCAGGCTGGAACTCTGGCGGGGAATCCGCTGGCTATGCGCGCTGGACTGGCGATGCTGCCTAAATTAAAGGCTGCCGGTTTTTATGAGGCCGTGAATCAAAAAACGGCACGATTGGCCGATGGTCTACGGTCAGGCTTGCGCGACTCTGGCGTTCTGGGAAGCGTAAACCTTGCTGGCTCTTTGCTTACGCTGTTTTTTGCGCCCGATCCAGTCCGCAATTATGCCGATGCCAAAAAATCGGATGCGAAGCGGTTTGGCCTTTTTTTCCAGGAAATGTTACACCGCGGAATTTTTCTTCCACCCTCCCAATACGAAGCTTGGTTCGTTTCGGCCGCCCATAGTGAGGCGGAGATCGACGCTACAATCGCCGCGGCCCGCGAAAGCCTGGAAGCAGTTCGAGCCTCGTAGCTTTTGGCCAAATTTCATTCGCCAGACTTTCGCACTGTCTGTGAGTCTGCGTGCCTTTCCCACTTCGAAACAGCGAAAGTTCCGCGAAGCGAAGACACTGCGAAACCGCTGCGAGGTCGTCCCAAAAACGAATTTCGCGGGCTTTTGACTGCCGTTCGAAGGAAACCGTTTTCCTCGTAATCCTCTCGCCAACCCCGCTGAGTTGCGACGAATTTTGGCAGCCCGGCCTTAAATCCCGTAGATGTAAGGATTAGCCTGGATAGGACGGATGGTACTGCCTTTGCTTCTTCCGAATCGTCGTTTGGCGACGACGAGGAGACCCCCTTCCATGGTTTTTGCAGTAGCGGCTCTGCTTTTGCAGTTTCACTCAATTCCCGCAACCCTCGCGAGCGTCGATGCGATTCCGACTACGACCACCACAAATTCGTTCGCCGCAGATGCGGCCCAGACCTCGCCCAAGCCGGACTACATTATCTCGGAAAGTGAATCATCTTCTTCGAGGCTGAATGTTGCCTCGGTGAAGCTGATTTCGACCGACTCAAAGTCCGCCACCATTCACCCAATTTCGTTCGACAACAATGCGCAAAACGGTCAGACCCTTTCCACGATTCATCTGCCCGACGCAAATTCTTCCAGGGAGAACCAGATCGAGCGCGCGGTCGAGACCCCGTCGCGCCGTCAGTGGTTAGCCTTGGCATTCGTCGAGCATGGCGCCGCCGGCTTCGATGCGTACTCCACCCGAATCGCGATAGGCCACGGAGCCGTGGAAGAAGATCCGTTGATGCGACCGTTCGCGCATTCCCCCTCAATTTATGCTTCAACTCAAGTCGGCCCGGTGCTGTTCGATTTGCTCGCGCGTCACATGCAGCGCAGCGAGTATCCGTTGATTCGAAAAGTTTGGTGGATGCCGCAGACGCTGAGCGCGGGGATTTCGATTTTCTCGGGAGTTCACAATTTGAACGTCGCCAGCGGTTTGCAGGCGGCGTCAGTCCGGCACCGGTAAGCGTCCCAGGACATCCAATTCAGGAATGCTGCTGCGCAGACTATTTCGACGGCGGTGCAGCAGCACTCACTGAAGCGCCCGCCATCTTTTTCTTCACCCATTCCGCTCCCGCCTGCGCGGCTTCGACCGCGCCAGAAATTTCGGAGATCGGCCCGATCGAATCCGTATTGGCGAAGTAGACGCGATCAAGAGGCCGGTTGGCGGCGGGAATTACTTTTGTAAAAGTTCCGGGCGTCGGCAGGAACATCGGGTGACCGCGGCGATGGAGATGGACTTCGATCGGCTCGGCCGAGGCGAACTCAGGCTGCAACTTCCGGAAGTCATCCAAAACCTTCACGGCTAACTGCTGGCAATCCGGAATCTGCAGCAGCGTGTGACGCTGCGCTTCGGGCAGCGGAGTGTAAAAAGTTAGGATGTTATTTTCCTGAACGTAGCCCGGTTGTTTCTGCAGCACCCAATCCGCCACGATAAAATCGCTGAAAGATTTGCCCGGGCACCAGGTGTCGTACGCGCGGTTGTATACGGGACGGTCGAAAATCATGTTGATGACCGGGTAGGGACAATAGCGATAGGAGAGCATGGCTTCGTGCTGCGCGTCGGGCAAGCCCGATACCAAGCGCGCCGTGAAGAATTTCGGCGTGGCCATGACGACGTGTCTCGCCGCCACGGTGCGCAATTCTCCCGCCGCAAAATAGGTGATGTGCACATCCGATTTTTGAGGGACGACCGAGACGATAGTTGCGTCGGCCATCATTCGTTCGGCATGTGCAGCCTGCAACGTGGCGGTTAGCTTGGCCGCGAGAGCGCCGTTGCCGCCCGGCAAGGTCAACCGGGGGTCGTCTGGTCCATTGATATATTTGAAATCGTCGACCGCTACGAATAATGACGTGTTGTCCGCGTCGGCTCCCCAGTTGGATGGCCCATAAGCGTCGTACCATTGCTTGATTTCCGCCGGGTAGTCTTTCAAATATTGCGATAGCGAGACGCTGTCAAGATGAGCCGCATCTTTGGCGGTGTCTAGCTTCAGAACGCTAGCGCGAAATTTCTTGAAACCCTCGCGCACGGAAACGGGATAGGGAAGGTGGTCGAGCCCAGCACGCCACAGGTCCGGTATCCACTTTCCTCCGATGATGGAAGGGTCGGGATTGTCGATCGGGAGCAATTTCAGGCCGATCTGTTCGGCAATTTGCTGGCTGGCCGATCCCTTTACATCGAATGCTGATCCGGTGGCGAAACCTTGGTCGTGATATTCCTCGCGGTAGGCGTTGCCGCCCCAGTGTGGTTCTTTTTCCAAAAGCAGAAAATCCTGGTCGCGCAGGAAATAGGCAGCGCTCAACCCGCTGACGCCTCCACCGACGATCACTACGTCATAGCGTTTCGAGATGGGCTGCTCCGCGAATGATTTTCCGTCGCGCACCTGGTGGCAAATCTGAAAGTGGTCGCCGTCGACTTCAGCTAGTGGTGGCGGCGCTGCACTCAGCAGCGAAAAATTGATCGGACATCCCGCTGCTACCGATCCCGAGACGACAAACTTCAGGAAGTCTCTGCGCGTATCGGTCATGCCATTCCTCCCTCGCCGGCGGCGGATAGCGCATCGGAGATGCGTGAGTCCGCCCGTTGCGACCGGGCTCGAAGGCGGTACCAGATCAGTATCGTGAAAATTGAAAAGAGCAGCATGAGGGTGGAGATAGCGTTGATCTCTGGAGTGATTCCGCGGCGGAGACGAGACCAAATCTCGAGCGGCAGAGTGTTGTCACGACCGATGAGGAAAAAACTCACCGCAATTTCGTCCAATGACAACGTAAAAATCAAGAGACCGGCAGCAAGTAGCGAAACGC
>DASWVE010000091.1:0-3092 GCA_036401315.1 Candidatus Acidiferrales bacterium | reverse complement strand
CTTCTCACCCCGATCAATAAATTCGAAACCGGCGCCGTCTTCGTCGGCCAGGGCCATTTCACCCTGAAGCCGATCGACATAATGAACGCCCACGAATTGGTGCGCCGCACGGGCAGCCCCATCGTCGAAGAGGACTTCACCGAAATCGTTCTCCGTTTCTCTCCCGGCGAATATCCCCAGCTCGGCCCCGGCCTCGGCGCGCCAATTCCAACTCCATCCGAAGCCGCCGCCGCCTTCCAGCGTTGGAAGGACAAGATCCGCCATCGCCATCAAGTTCCGGAAGGTTTCACTCAAGGAATCTTCGAAGGCGACACCATCGACAATGTCGACGCCGACGTCCTCGCCGCGATTTACAATCCCCAGCAGCATCCTCCCTTTTTCAACGCCTACATGCGCGGTACGCCGCACCATGACTTGCGCTTTTTTATCCGCACCCGCGTCGGCGCCCTTTCCCAAATGCAGTCTCCCGAAGAAGTCGCGCTGGTCAACTACAACGGTGGGGAACTGGACGACGGAGTTTGGTACTCCGCCCATTTGCTTTCCGAACTAAAAGCGCACACCGCCAATTCCCTCGAAGACAAGCGCCTCTTCGCCACCAAGCGCTACAACATCGAAACCGTTATCGCGAAGAACGAACACCTGCACAGCGTTGCGGCCATCACCTTCGAGCCGCTCGTCCCGGGCGAACGCGTTCTCAAATTTGGCCTGCTCCCCGATCTGCGCGTCACCCGCGTCAGCGACCAGGGCGGCCAGGACCTCCACTTCATCCAGGAGGACAAGAAGCTAGACGGTTCGTTCTACGTAATCCTCGATGCCGCGCCCGCCATCGGCCAGGAACACACCGTCAACGTCGAATATACTGGCGACAAAATTCTTACCGCCGCCGGCAACGGGAGTTTCTACGTTCAGGCTCGCGAAGCCTGGTATCCGAACCTGAATGGCTTTGGCGAAAAAGCCCTCTACGATCTCACCTTCAAAGTCCCGCCTTCGAACCTCGTGATCAGCGTGGGGAATCTGCAGGGTCAATCCGTCGAAGCCGGTTTCGCCGTGTCGCACTGGGTTACGCCTGTTCCCGTAGCCGTCGCCGGCTTCAACTACGGCCAGTACAAGAAAGTTGAAATGCCCGACACTATTACTCACTACAACCTCACCGGCTATTACCTCACCGACCTGCCGGATAGCCTCCGCCAATACGGAGACAGCGCGTTCCTGAACAACATGGCTCCCGGGGCTATGACCAAATACGCTCTGGAACAGACCCGCGCCCAAATGCAGGTCTGCACTCTTTTCTTCGGCAAAGGTCCCTACGAAAACCTGCAAGTCACCGAACAGCCCAACTTTAATTTCGGCCAGTCCTGGCCCACCCTGGTCTATCTGCCGATTTCGGCCTACATCGATTCCACCCAGCGCTGGCTAATGTTTGGGCGCATCGATACGAAATTTACCGGATTTGTCCAGGAAGTGACGCCGCACGAAGTCGCCCATCAATGGTTCGGCCACGGAGTGACTTGGGCCACTTACCACGATCTTTGGCTTTCGGAAGGTTTTGCCGAATTCTCCGCCGGTCTATTTTTGCAGCAGGGCGTCGGCCCCAAATGGCAGAAAGACTATCTCGACTTTTGGGAGCGCCAGCGCGTCCGCATCCTCGAGAAAAATAACTTCGGCACCTCGCCCAATGATGCCGGCCCCATCTGGATGGGATTGCGCCTAATCTCGCCCCGCACTCCCCAGGCCTATCAAGGCGTCACTTATTCCAAAGGCGCTTACGTGCTCCTGATGCTCCGCTCGATCATGTACGCCGATCAGGCTCCGCCCGAACAACACGACGCCGCTTTCGTCGCCATGATGCACGACTACATGGCCACCTATCACGATTCGCCCGCGTCCACCGAAGCCTTCAAAGCCATCGTCGAAAAGCACATGCCCAAGGATCTCGATCTGCAGCAGAACCACCGCCTCGATTGGTTCTTCAGCGAATGGGTTTACGGCACCCAGGTCCCGCGCTACGCTTTCAAATACGAGATCGAGCCTGGCGATGGCGGTAAGGTCAAGATTCACGCCGAAATCACTCAGAGCGAAGTCGACGATCATTTCGCCATGTTCGTGCCAGTGTTCGCCGATTTCGGCAGCGGAATGGTTCGCCTGGGACAGGTAGCGATCGGCGGCAACGCCACCAAAACTGTGAATTTTATTCTGGATGCGCGCCCGAAGAAGGTAGCGTTGAATTACTACAAGGATGTTTTGGAGCGCTGAGCTGCCCAGCCTGAATTAGACCGCGGACTGCGGGGCGACGACCTTCGGAAGGACTTCATTCTGCGAATTCAGAGTCTCCGATCTCGCGCTGTTCTTGCCGGCGCGTTTATCCTCATACAGCGCCACATCCGCGCGTCTCATCAGTTCCTGCATGGAATCCGTTGGCCGCAAATCGGTCCACCCGCTGGAAAATCGCAATCGTACTTTTTGCTCGTCAAATTCGAAGTCCAGGCCGTGAATCCGGCCCAGCACCCGGCTCACTTCTTCGCACCGGCATTCAGGCAAAATCGCCATGAATTCGTCCCCGCCCAATCGCACTGCCAGATCCGATCCGCGGATCGCCCGCTGCAACCGGTCTGAAAAACTCTTGATGACCGTATCGCCCGCCGCATGTCCATGCCGGTCGTTCACCGCTTTCAGCCCGTCCAAATCCATCAACAGCACGGTCAGCGGCCGCCCGTGGCGCTGTGCCCGGCTCATTTCTTCGGCCAGCCGTTGTTCACCCGAGCGCCGGTTATACAGCCCGGTCAATTGGTCCAGCGCCGCCAGCTTGTACACTTCCGAAGCCAGGCTTTCCACTTTTGCCAGCGATTCAATTTGCGTCCCAAGCTGGATCCGCAGTTTGGAAATTTGAAACTGTTGATAAATCAGATAGACACTGAAAACCAGCACCAGGCCAACCAGTGACCGCACCGCAAGGTTTAGATAAGAGGAATATTCCTGATCATCCCCGCGCAGAATTCCCGGAAATGCGAACGACGCCACACACAACGTCAGCAGCAGCACCACCGCGACCGTCGTCGAACCCAGCCACCACTGCAGCCGGTCCAGATGCTGCA
>DASWVE010000090.1:0-31617 GCA_036401315.1 Candidatus Acidiferrales bacterium | reverse complement strand
GGCACCGGCAATTTTCCATTCTTGGCGATCCAGGCGACCAGCTCGAACGGCGCGCCCAATTCTTTCGATTCGTGCACCAGTTCTTCTTCGCCCAGCAAAGTCAGCCGCTTCATCTGGCTCACAATGGTGCGAATGTGCCGCACCGCTTCGACGATATTTCCCGAGCCCGCTTCGCCCTTGGTGCGAATCATGGCCGCACCTTCGGCAATGCGCCGCAGCGCTTCGCCCAAATTCCGCGCGCCGCACACAAACGGCACTTTGTAGCCGTGTTTCCAGACGTGATGTTCGTCGTCGGCCGGAGTCAGCACTTCGCTCTCGTCGATATAGTCAACTTCCAAGGCCTGCAAGACCTGCGCTTCGGCAAAATGCCCGATGCGCACCTTGGCCATCACCGGAATCGACACGGTGTCCATAATCTCCTTGATGATCCGCGGCGCCGCCATGCGCGCCACGCCGCCTTCCTTGCGAATGTCCGAAGGCACGCGCTCCAGTGCCATCACCGCGCACGCGCCGGCGTCTTCGGCGATTTTGGCCTGCTCGGCGTTGGTCACGTCCATGATCACGCCGCCCTTCAGCATTTCGGCCAGGCCGACTTTCACGCGCCACAAATTATTGTTCATCAGTTCCATCGCTGCTCTCCTTCGCTGGTGCCTTCGTGAATTTTACGTGCTCGAAACCTGTTCCGCCGCGCCATCTTTCGGTTGGCGCGTCCGATCCACCACTACAAATCTTCCGGTACTGCGCGCCAGCAATTTGCCCGACGCGTCTTTAATCTCGCCGACCAGATACAAATTGCGCCCGGTCATTTCCTTCTCGTAGCCTTCCACCACCAGATCGGAGTCAACCCACACTGGGCTCAGATACTGCACGTTCATCTCCGCGGTCACCGCGCGCACATCCCGAAAGCGGCAGACCTTGCCCATCACTTCGTCGAGCACCGTGGCGATCACGCCGCCATGAATAATTCCAAACGCGCCCTGATATTCCGCGCTCAGTTTGAAGCGGCCGATGATCTTGCGCGCAGCATCGTCCTGCTCGAACGTCAATTTCATACCGCGTGCGTTTCCGCCGCCGCAGCCAAAACAAACATTCGTCGGGTTAGGTTCGATTAGCATTCCCTCGCTTCCCTCAAAACTTTCCTAACGTCAGCGGCCGGCGGCCATGATTGACGATCGCTTCGATCACGCACCCGATCACGAACCACCACGCCGACCCGGCTAAAAAGATCCACGCCTCCGCCAGCCCTGGCTCCCACGGTCCCAACACATTGGGCAGCGCCGACACCGGCCAATCGGACCAAAAAATAACCTGGAACGAAGGCGCCCAGGCCCGCAACGGCGGAACAATCGCTCCGGCATAGCTGAAGCAACACACCACAAAATGCGCGCCCGGAAAAACGTAAACCCAAGTCTCGTGCCCGCTCAGCCTAAAATGCGCCAACCATTTCATTCCGGTATCGGCATCGCTCATATCCGGTTGAAATCGCTAAACCAGCGCCACGCGCGAATGTAGTTCGGCCCGCGCGCCACGCTGCCGTTTGCGGAATTCGATCCGCAGCAATTCGCCCAGCGTTTCGACGCCCTTCGCGATGCGCTTTTCATCCACCGAGCCAAAACCGAGCCGCAAAGTATTCGGCTGCGGGTTCTGAAAATAAAAATGCCGCCCCGGAATATACAGCACGCCGCGTTCGCGCAAATGAATCAGTAGCTCGCCGGCGTCAAAGCCCGCCGGCAACGTCACCCACACCGACAATCCGCCTTCGGGTCGCGTCCAGGTGACGCCGTCGGGCATGTGCTTCTGCAGCGCGCTTTCCATCGCCTCGAGCCGCCGCAGATACACTTTTTTCATCTTGGCCATATGCCGCGTCAGATGCCCGCGCCGCACAAATTCCGCCAACGTGGCTTGCGACAATTGATCGGTATGCAGGTCGGTGGACTGCTTCACCAGGCGCAGACGCTCGATCGCACTCTCCGGCCCGATGCACCAACCCACGCGCAAACCGGGAAAGGCAATCTTAGAAAAACTGTCGATCTGCAGCACGTTGCCATGCCGGTCCAGCGATTTCAGTGAAGGCAGCTGCGTGCCGCGCAGCCGCACTCGCCCATAAATGTAATCTTCGATCACCGGCACCTGATACCGTGCCGCGATATCCAGCAAACGTCGCCGCTCGGCCACCGGCAAAGCCGTGCCAGTCGGATTGTGAAAATCCGTAGTGACGAAAATAAATTTCACGCGATTTTGCAGCAGCACGGCTTCCAGCCCGTCGAGATCCAGCCCCACATGTCCGGTGCGCTGCGCGTCGGTTTCCACTCCCACCGCTAGCATGCGGATGCGCGAGCCCGCGAAAACCGCCACCGCTCCCGGATACGCCGGATTTTCCAGCACCACCGCATCGCCCGGACGCAAAAACGCCTTGCACAGCAGATCAATCGCCTGCTGGCAGCCGTCGGTAATCAACAACTCTTCGTTGCGTACGGCGAGCCCTTCTTCGCGCAAGAAATCGATCAGCACGCGCTTCAGCGGCTCGTAGCCGTCGGATGCGCCCAGTTGCAAAACTTTCCGGCTTTCGTTGCGCAGCACCGCATTGCAGCAGCGCCGGAACTCGGCGATGGGAAATAATTCTTCGGAGGGCCGCGCGGTGACGAATCCAATTGCGTCGTCGGGGATTTCCGGCATCAGCCGGCTCAACGATTCTTCGCCGCGCTCGTCAGCGAAGAGCGATTCCCAGCGCGTCGCGCCGCCATGGCCATTGGTTCGCGGAGCCGGCGTTAGCTGCTTCGATTGCAGCCCGGCGATGTAAGTCCCGCGCCCGACGTGACCTTGGATTAAACCTTCGGATTCGAGTTCGGCGTAGGCATTCGCCACCGTGGTGCGGTGCACGCCCAGTTGGGTAGCCAGCTCGCGGCTGGCGGGGATACGGTCGCCGGTGCGCAGTTCACCGGAATGGACCAGCGCGCGCAGTTGATCGCGCAGCTGCACATAAAGAGGAATGTGGCTTTCAGGCTGTAAATGCAGAGGAAGCAATGGCTCTCTCCTGCAGTCCAATGTACCGCATGGATTTTAGCAGTAAAGAGCCATTTTGTCTTGAAGGGTTACACACCCGTCTGGCGGCCCAGCGGACCTAAGCCCGCCTCAGCGATAAAACCGGAGACCTGGCTACCAGCCCCAGCGATTGCCGTGCCAGCCGTAATAACGGATCTGCACCGGCGGCGGAACGTAGCCCGCGCCGTAGTAATAATCGTACCCGTAACCATCGCCCGCAAATTGCCCGTAGCCGTGTTGGTCAACGCAGCACGGCGGGTCATAGCCAAACGGAATTTTCGTCGGCGCATTGCCCAGCGGGAAGTTGGTGTAATCCTCAGCAGCAACCGCTTTGAACGCGACGCGCCCGCGCACGGTGGACAACGAAGCCGGCTTGGTAAGCGTGAACGTCAGCATCGATTGCGGCGGCGTATCGAGTCCCGCAGCAACAGGCGAAGTCTCGATGCGCACCAGTTCCCCGTCCACCAGAATCAGCTGGTTCAAGCGCAGTTGAATTGTGTTTTTGTCGCCACTCGCGGCGTCGCCCACAATGTACTGCCCCGCCCGCGCCACCACCCAGCCATCCACCACTACCGGCGCGACCAGCACGCCGATGAAGTGTCCGCCGTATCCGTCGTTCAGCGCCGAAAGAAAATCGGTCGTCCGCAAGTGCACCGCGGTTCCCTCATTCAACGCCAGCGTATCCGGCACCTTGGCCTGCGTCGGCGCTTGAGCCGCCGCCGGCGACATCGCGTCTGGCGCATTTGCCATCTGCTGCGCGGAAACGGTAAGAGTCATACAACCCAGCGCGGCCACCAGACCTGCCGCGCGCCACCACGAAATTCCCTTCACCTTGCCTGCCATAAGTCCTCCTCTGCTGTGCCGCTGGCTAGATAAACGATGCTGTCGACACTTTTACTACGCCTTGAGTATGTGCCCCGGGCTGCGCAAGGCAATTGAAAACGAGCGCAAAATGCAACTCGTGTGAGCCTGGCGAAACGATGGCCGAATTTATTGCCTGAGAGTTAAATTGAACGTTTCACGGGTGTGGATCGGCGGTGGGATTAACTCGAGCGCAGCAGGTAACGCTGAATCTTGCCGGTGGAAGTTTTCGGCAGCTCACTGACGAAGCGAAAATCGTGCGGGCACTTGAATCCCGGCATGCGCGTGCGCAGCCAGCCGTGAATTTCGCTGTCGAGCCCGCCGCCGGGGCGAACCACGCTGGGCCGCAGAACGATGTACGCCACCGGCTTCACGAGTCCCACTGCGTCGGTCTGCCCCACCACCGCACACTCCGAAACCGCGGGATGGCCCATCAGCGCGTTCTCAACTTCTCCGGGAGAAACCCACATCCCCGCCACTTTCATCATGTCGTCGGAGCGGCCGCAATAATGAAATTGACCGTCCCCGTCGCGCGTGAATTTGTCTCCGGTGATCACCCAGCCGTCGCGCTTGGCCCGCGCCGTCGCGTCGGAAAGCTGCCAGTATTCGGCGAAGGCGCTGTCACCCTTCGCCCACAGATTGCCCACTTCCCCATCGGCGACTGCGGCTCCCGCATCATCCACAATTTTCACTTCGTAGCCCGGAACTTCGTGGCCGCAGCTTCCCGGCTGCGCTTTCCCCGGACGCGCCGAGAGAAACACGTGCAGCATCTCGGTCGAACCGATGCCGTCCAGAATTTCAATGCCGAAGCGCGAACGAAAGCGCTCGAAGACTTCGGGCGGCAGCGCTTCTCCCGCCGAAACGGCCAAGCGCACCGAAGAAAAATCGACGTTGAGGCCGCGGTCGGCCTCGCGCAATAGCGTGGCGTAAAAAGTCGGCACCGAGAAAAACACCGTGGGCTTGTAGCGATTGATGGTGTCGGCGATTTCCGTCGCGTTGGGCCGCTCCGGATTCAGGATCGTCGACGCCCCGAAGAACAGTGGGAAATACATCCCGTTGCCGAGCCCGTAAGCAAAATACAATTTGGAAACGGAATACAGACGATCGTCCGGACGCAAACCCAGCACGCCCTCCGCGAAATTCCGGGAAGTTACCAGCATGTCGCCGTGGCGATGCACGGCGGCTTTGGCCGCACCCGCGCTGCCCGAGGTGTACAGAAAAAAGGCCACGTCACTCGCGCGCGTGGGGTGGGTTTGAACGTCGCCGGACTTGGAAGGCAGCCAGTCGTCCAGCGCCACAATTTTCCGCGCGATGCGTTCCGGCCGCGGCGTATCCGATTCCGGATCGACAATCACCAGCAGATCGAGCGCTTTGGTGGGCGCCTCGGCGGCAAATTCACCGACGGTCGAGGAATGCACGATAGCGATTCGCGCTCCGCAATTCGCCACGTAATGCCGGTAATCGCTAGCGCGCGCGTGCGGATTCACCGGCACGGCGATCGCGCCAATTTTCGCCGCACCAAAAAACGCCGCCACAAATTCGGGCGAATCGGGAAGAACAATGAGCACCCGGTCGCCGGGCTGGCAGCCCGCAAGGCGCAATGCCTGCGCCGTGCGAATCACATAGGCCTGCAGCTCGGCGTAGGTATATGGGTGGCCTAGACCGAGGATGGCGGTTTTATCCGGATGCTCCGCTGCCGGACGCGAGACAAACTCGTCCGCGATATTGAATTGCTTCGAAGCTTCTATTCCCGCCGCCATGCCGCGATTCTACTCCAGAACCATCCGCTTCGCCCAATGCAGCAGGGAGCAGCGGACCAAATCGCGCCAAAAGAAAAAGGCGCCCAGAGGCGCCTCTTCCTTCGATAAAAATGATTTTGCCGCGGGTATTCTATTGCGTAGCGGATTTTTCTCCGAGCCGCCGCATGCGTTCCTGCAGTTTCTTCCGCAACGGCGCCGGAGCATTCGGATTGAACGCCACCAGATACCACAAGGGCTGCGTGCGGTCCTTGCTCAGACGCGAAAGCGTCCCGGCGTCGCTGTTCGGATGCCGCGCAATATTCTCGCGAATCGCCGAATATGGATGATGCGAAAGACGTCCCAGTGTTTTCGCCGTGACTTTGGGATGCTCGCTGATCAAACGCAGCAAATAAAAGTCTTCCTTGGGCGCCTGCTTCGAAAGCGAATCCAACGTTTCCGGCTTCACCTCGGCGCTCAAGACCACGCCAACCTTTTCATCCCATCCCGGATTGATACGATTCAATTCCTGCGTGCGGGCATGAATCAATTGTTCGATAACCCGGCGTTCCTGATCCAGGCGTGGAGCCGGCAGCGCGCTGCGCTCCACCGAATCCAGCACCCGCAATAAATGTTGCCGTTCTCCAAAGACGATCTGCGAAGTCCGGACCGCTTTGCCCTTCGCCGCATTCCGCACCAAATCGGACCTTCTCATTTTGCCTTCACCCCGCGTATCTCAGCGCCGCTAATTTCCCCAGGAACGGCCCTGGATCGATTTTCAATTTCGTAACTGTGGCCCAAAACTTTTCCGCGACGAACGTGGGTCGCGTCTACGAATCCTCAAAATGTTCGCGCCGGCAGAATATCTGGAACGACTTCCGGACGCGTGTCGGCGTTTATCAGGCGCACCTACAGCCTTGCGGTCGAAACCGCAACGCCGCAGATTATCCAACCGCTACCGCGGAGAGTAAAGAAAAGTCGGACGCGTTTGTTCCTAGGAACGCAATAGATGGTCCTAGGACTAGGTCGCCCGCTGCTTCTCGCGCTCACACTCTTTCGACGCAGTTTCCCTGCTTCGCGTCGCGCGATTCGCCGCGCGTGTTGCGCAGCCTGCAACAACCAGCTACCTTCGAACGACACTAAAAACTTTCGGGAGACCACTGCGGATGTCCGCCTTCGACCAACACAAAGACGAACTCGAGCATTTCACCACGATGATGGGCCCGTATCGCGGCACGCTCGCGGTCACGCTCGACCTGCTCACCAACGCGCTGGTCCTGGTCGGCCAGCACGGCGTCTACTGCCACACCAATCGCGACCCGAACGTTCCGGTCATGGATATTCGCATCGTCCAAGCCGAAATCGGCAAAGCCAAAGAACTGATCCAAAGCGTGATGGAAAAAATGCGCGCCGAGCGCGACGCGCAAGCCTGACACGTCGCACATTTAACGCCACGTTTTGCCGGGGTGACTACAGCGTTGTGTACACCAGCGTCGCGAAGAAATCCCCGGTCACGTTGCCCTTGCCCCACTCCGCGTCGAGGTCCGCCGTTGGCTTCGCCGCCACCACTTCCGCCACCGTCTTCCCCGCCGCTTTTTGTTTCTGCACCCGGTCGCGCACCGTGATCATCATGTCGTGGTAGCTCTGCAACTGCGCGCGGTTTCCCAGCGGCCCATGTCCCGGAATAATCACCGTCTCGGCGTCGGCGTGTTTCAGGCACTCCGCCGAACCCGCGATCATTCCATCGATGTTCCCGCCCGAACTTGGATCGATGAACGGATAAATCCCGTTGAACCACACGTCGCCGCAATGCAGCACGTTGCCCTTCTCGTAGCGGACGTAGATGTCGCTGTCGGTGTGCGCGGGCAAAATATGCCCCAGGCTGATCTGCTCGCCGTTGTAGTACAACGTGAATTGGTCGGTGAAAGTCCGCCGCGGCCAGGCCGCCGGCTCGGCCGCGTCAAAATGCATTTGAAACACTTTAATTTCCTGCGGCGTGGAGAGCCGCTTCAAAGTGTTTTCGTGCGCGATGATCGTCGCCCCGGAATCGTGCAGCAAAGCGTTGCCGTCGGTGTGGTCGAAATGCCAATGGGTGTTGATCAGCAGCTTCAGCGGCCGCGCGTCGATCGCCGCCAGTGCCGCGCTGATGTGCGGCACGGCTCCGGCAAAACTCGAATCAACCAGCACTTTTCCTTCCGGTCCGGTCAGCGCGATCATGTTCCCGCCCGGTCCGGACAGCATGTAAATGTTATCGCGCAGCTTGGTGGTATTCACCGGTACCGTAGCCGCCTGCGCCCGCATCTGCGCCACGCGATCGTTGCTGATCGGCGCCTGCACCGGACTGGCCTGCTGCTGCGACTGCTGCCACCAACCGGCAGCCGCGCCAGCAGAAATCGGCAACATGGCGGACACCGCCGCTGCCCCAGCAAAACCGGAACCCATCTTCAGAATTTCCCGCCGCGTCGCCGCGCGCTTCGCCACCAAACTCGAATTCATCCCGTTTCTCCTTGTATGGGTGCGTACAGAACCTACGCCCGAACCCCCAAAAAAACAAACCGCCCCGTAACCTTTCCCCTCCCCGCCAGTTTTATAGTATGTAGGCAGCAAATCGAGGCGTTGCAGTTCAAAAGCCGGAGCGCCAGTTGAACGCAGCGAGCGAAATCTCCGAAAAGCGGCTGATTGAGGCGGCCCAGCAGGATCCCGCCCGCTTCGGAGAGCTTTACGAGCTGCATTTCGACCGGGTCTACGCCTACGTCTCGCGCCGGGTGGGCGATCGCGATGCCGCGCAGGACGTCACCTCCGAAACGTTTCATCACGCCCTGGCCAATCTGCACCATTTCGAATGGCGCGGCGCTCCCTTCGCCGCTTGGCTGATGCGCATCGCTTCCAATGCCATCACTGACCGCTGGCGCCGCCTGCATCGCGAATCGGGAAATATTTCGGAGCAGGAACCCGTGAGCAAGGATCCCAGCCCGGAAGAAGTCCAGCACCGCGCGCGCCTTTTCGAACTGGTTCGTACCTTGCCCGAAGATCAACGCCGCGTGATCGAAATGCGCTTCGCCGAAGAAAAAAGCGTTCGCGAGATCGCCGTCGCGTTGGGCAAAACCGAAGGCGCCGTCAAGCAATTGCAGTTTCGAGGGGTTCAAAAGCTGCGCGAAGAAGCCGGTGGCCTCGCGCGCGGCAAGATGAGTGAAACCCATGGCTAAACTCAACCAGAGCGAACAATTCGACCGCTTCCTCACCGCGCTGCTGGCCGGTTCCGAAGCGCCGCTGCCCAATAGCGGCAGCGTGCTCGCCGGAGCCGCGGCCATCGCCGCCGAATTGCGCGGGCTGCCTCGCGAAGATTTTAAATCCGCACTTAAATCAAAATTGCAAGGAGGGCCAGCCATGGCCAGCAAACCAGTAACCGCACCAGTACGCGAAGACGCAAACACCGAAGTACCGGTAGCCGCACAACAGCAAATCACCGCCACCACTTTCCTGATACTCAAAAGCGCCGCGCGCGCGATTGAGTTCTACAAGCAGGCTTTCGGCGCCATCGAAGTGATGCGTCTGAATATGCCCGGCGACCGCGTCGGCTTCGCCCAACTGCGTATTGGCGGCGCTGAAATAATGCTTGCCGACGAATCCCCGGCCTACGGCAGCGTCAGCGCCGAAACTCTGGGCGGTTCGCCCTTCTACGTCCATCTCTCGGTGCCGGATGCCGACGCCTTCGCCGCCCGCGCCGTCGCCGCCGGAGCAAAAATTCTCCGCCCGGTAACCGATCAGTTTTACGGCGCGCGTTCCGGCACCATCACCGACCCGTTCGGTTTCCACTGGCAGATTGCCACGCCCACGGAACAAGTTAGCGCCGAAGAAATGCAGCGCCGCTTCAACAAGCTGGTGAATCCGGCGACGGCTGCGGAAGAGCCAAAGTTCAGCCTGCCAGTCCCTTACATGCGCCAGGGGTTCCGCAGCCTCACACCGTATCTTCTCGCGCCCAAAGCCGCGGAGCTGATCGAGTTCTACAAGAACGCCTTTGGTGCCGAGGAACTCTTCCGCGTAGCGCGCCCCGGCTCGGACTTGATCATGCACGCCGAGCTGCGCATCAACGATTCCATGGTCGAACTCGCCGACGCCACGGCCGAATTCAAAGCCCGCGCCTCGACAAATATTTTGTATGTGCCGGATGTCGACGCGGCCTACGAACGCTCCGTGAAAGCTGGAGCCGCCTCGATCTACGCGCCGATGGACCAATCCTACGGCGACCGCGAGAGCGTGGTGAAAGATCCCGGAGGCAACCTGTGGTGCCTCAGCTCGCGCGGCACCGGCTCGCATATCACTCCGGACACGCCCTCGATCGTGCCGATGTTCACCGTTCACGGCGCGGACAAGTATCTCGACTTCCTGAAGCAGGCCTTCGGCGCCAGGGAAATTGGAGTATTCAAAAATCCGGAAGGAGTGATTGACCACGCGCGACTCCGCATCGGTAATTCCGTAATCGCCGGCAGCGAAGCGCACGGCGATTATCAGTCCGCGCCGTTTTTACTGCACCTCTACGTCCAGGACACGGACGAGACCTACGCCCGCGCGCTTGCGGCTGGAGCGACCAGCGTCCGCGGCCTCGAAGACGCGCCCTACGGCGACCGCACCGCCACCGTAGCCGACTTCGCCGGCAATCTCTGGTCGCTAGCGACGCACCTCCGAGACGTAAAGTTCTAGCGCCAATTCGCTTTCACCCCACCGAGCTCGAACGATGGCCGGGATCAACAACTCTCCAGCTTGCCTTGGAGTGCGGCGGCTTGCCGCCGCCTTTCCCAGGTAATGTCAGGGCAAGGATGGGATAGGGTCTAAATCTCGGCTAGTGGATACGTCCCGCGAAGTGCAGTGGCTTCCGGTTCAAGCGCCGAGTTTCAAACCCCACTCCGTGCGTGCCCTGCCGTGAGTTCGCCAAGGCGGCGGCAAGCCGGAGCACTCCAAGGTAGGCTAGCTGGGTGTTCGCGGCATTGATCGAACATCCGCGCCAATTGCTTCGACGTTATTGCAGGAACGGATTCTCTTCGCGCTCGGCGCCGATGGTCGTCTCGTCGCCGTGCCCCGCGATCACTCGCGTCGCCTCTGGCAATGCCATCAGCTTCTCGCGAATCGAATTCAGAATTTCCTTCATCGAGCCGCCCCACAAATCCGTTCGCCCGATACTGCCCTGAAACAAAGTATCGCCAGCCAGCAGCAGAGGCGTCACCGGCGCCACGATGATGTCTGGGGCTCCCACTGCGCGGGTCAAAACGGCGCCAGCTTCGCCGGCGCCGTCTCGCTTCGGACTCCCCACATCCGAGAACAAACTGATGCTCCCCGGCGAGTGTCCCGGCGTGTGAATCACCAGCGCCGTGTAACCGCCCCAGCGCAAAGTGTCCCCATCCTTCACGTACTCGTCGATCTTAGCCACGGGCGGCGTGGGCATGCCCAGAAACTGTGCCTGCACATCCAGCCGCTCGTACATCGGCATGTCCGCTTCGTGAATCAGGACCGGCGCCCCGGTAGCCCCATGCAATTTCGCGAGTCCGCCCACATGATCGATGTGCGTGTGCGTGCTGATGATCGCCCGCACCGTCAATTTGTGCCGCTGCAAAATCTCCAAAATCCGTTCGACCTCGTCGCCGGGATCGACGACCAACGCCTCGCGCGTTATCGGATCGCCCAGAATCGAGCAATTGCATTGCAGCATCCCCACCGGAATAATTTCGTGAATCAGTTTTTCAGTCATCGCCAGAATTTTACCACCCCATCGCCAGCCCGCCTCACGCGTCGCGCACTACGCGGTCTGTTAAGATAGAAGCTCACACTTATGCAAACGCCCTTACTCGAACTGCATCAGGCCGCCGGCGCGACAATCGCCACCTATCACGATTGCCTGCTACCCGAATCGTTTTCCGGTTTTGACGACGAATACCGCGCCGCGCGCGAAACCCTCGCCATTTTCGATACCACCTGGCATGCGATCATTGAACTCGCCGGCCCCGACCGCCTGCGCTACCTGAATGCCATCGTTTCGAACGACATCAAGAATTTGAAAGAAGGCTCGGGCTCGCTCGCCTTGCTGCTCAACCCCCAAGGCCGGATTCTGGCTGAATTCGAAATCTACGCGCTTAAAGATCGCTTACTCACTCTGTCCCACGCTTCGCTGCGCGCCCGCACGGTCGAGACCCTCGACAAATACATCATCATGGACGACGTCACCCTCGAAGACGCGACCGAAAAGCTCGGCAGCTTCGCCATCGAAGGCCCCCACGCCGCGCGCACTTTGCAGAAAACCTACGGCATCGATCTCGACGAAATGCCTGATCTCGCCATTCGCAGCGTGCACATCGACAGTATTCCCTGCGAAATTATTCGCCGCTCGCATTTCGGATACGTGGGCATGGAAATTGTCGCGCCGCAAAAAGCGCTGAAGCAGCTCTGGCAGAATCTGCTTGAACTCGTTCGCCTGCGCGGCGGCCTGCCCATCGGCATGAACGCGCTCGAATCGCTGCGCCTCGAAGCGGGGATCCCCTTCTACCCCGCCGATTTCAACGACACGGTAATTCCCCACGAAGCCGCGGTCGAATCGACGCATATCAGTTTCACCAAAGGCTGCTACACCGGCCAGGAAATCGTCGAACGCGTCCGCTCCCGCGGCCAAGTCAACCGCCGCCGCGTGCGCCTGAAATTCTCTACGCCCGAACCGCCCGAACCCGGCACGCGCCTCAGCGCCGACGGCAAAGAGCTGGGCTTGGTCACCAGCTCCGCCTTTTCACCCAAAGAAAAAACTGCCATCGGCATGGGCTACTCCCGCCGTGAACACGACACACCAGGCAGCATCCTCGACCTCGACGACGGCAGCACCGCCGAAGTCATCGCATAGACGCGGTTCGATTATTTTTTAGTTTAAACGTTCAACGCGAAGAGCAAATAATACGAAGGGACTAGCTTTTACTGAAGTTCATCGACCGCATAAAACTTCCGCGGTCATTATCGATCTTCTTCTGCAGTTGGAAAATAGCGTACAGCAGCGCTTCCGGCCGCGGCGGACATCCCGGCACATACACATCGATCGGAATCACCTGATTCACGCCCTGCACCACCGCATAATTATTAAATACGCCGCCCGAAGTCGCGCACGCGCCCATCGAAATCGCCCACTTTGGCTCCGGCATCTGCGCGTAGAGCTGCTTGATCACCGGCGCCATCTTCACTGAAACGCGGCCGGCGATAATCATCAAATCGGACTGACGGGGAGAACCACGGAAAACTTCAGCGCCGAAACGCGCAATGTCATAGCGCGAAGACGCCATCGACATCATCTCAATCGCGCAGCAGGCCAAACCAAACGACATCGGCCAGATCGAACTGCGCCGCGCCCAGTTCACCACTTTGTCCAGCGACGCGAACAGAATTCCCTCGTCCTTCAGGAAATTCGCATCCTGTCCCGGCGCTTCCAGTGTGACGCCCTTCGCGAGTTCAACGGCCATGGCCTAGTGTGACTCCGTAGCAGCGCGATCGAAAAGCCTGCCGAAAGCATTTTGCCCGTTTGCGCCAACCTTTGCAACGAAGCAAACGCCGCAAGCGTTCCTGCAGCCTCGCCCTAAACTGAGCAGCTTTCCCTAGTCCGCGATCGATGAAGCGCTAGCTTACCTTGGAGTGCGGCGGCTTGCCGCCGCCTTTGCAAATCATCGTGAGGGCGACTAGCGGTTAGGGTCTGAAAGTGGCAGGTGGAAAAGATACAAACTTGGGGTGGAGTATCGGTACACCGCTACTTTAGCCCCCGGTTCGATCCCCACCCTAACGCTACTACTCAAAATGCGGCGACAAGCCGCCGCACTCCAAGGTAAGCTGGCCTCGCGCCGGGACGCCTTCGGCGTTACTTATTGTCGGCTGATTGCTGCTCCATCGCTTCCGAGCGCTGCCAGGTCGTATCCGGATCAAACGACTTCATGCTTTTCGCTTTTTCGATCGTTTGCTTGCCCAGATCCTTCTCGTAGATGATCCCGTCGGACGAGACCAGGAAGGTCATCACGCCCGAATCGCGATACGCAGCCGGATAAGCGACGAACGCGAATCCCTTGGTCATCTTGCCGTCCGCGATGTAGCTCATCGCTCCGCCGGTAGCCTTCTTTCCCTGGCGGTCGAGTATCCGGAAGAAATATCCGCGAAACGGTTCGGCGCCCGTATTCAAATCCTTACCCAGCCCGCCTTCGCTTCCCGCATTCGCCACCAGCGGACCGATCGGACTGCCGGCCTGCCCATCCGTCGCCGGCCAGTACAAGCCATTCTGCTTTCCGGCGTCCGCGACGAATTTCGACGCGTACTCACCGCCATTCTTCGCCGCAAATTCCTTCTGCGACGCCACCAATTCCTGGCAAACGCGAATCGTCGACAATTCATTCTTGCCGACGCGCCGGAACAAGATTTCTTTCTTCGCCGCCTCGGTATCGAAATACCATTTGCCCGCGCGGTTCACCAGCGGGATCGGCGCCGGCCAGTTCTCCGCGCCAACGTAAAGAGTCGTCGTCGCGTCCGGCTCCTCCACTAGACGGTGCATCACCTGGAACTTCGCCACGAAGTTCGCGCGCATTTCCGCGTCTTCCTTCGCGTCGCCGGATTCCACGACACCCTTGCCGTCCTTCCCCAGAATCTCAATCATGGCCTTTTCGTCGTTCTTCTGCGCCGCCGCGAAAATAGCCTGGCTGGCCTCTTCAGGCGAAGCGTACGTCTTCTGTCCCGCTTCCTGCGCCCGCGCCGGCAGAGCTATCATTCCGCTCACGGCCACCAACACGACCGCCGCGGCTCCCCAGGGGAGTCCGCGGCGCGTGCTACTCAGCTTGCAATTCTCTTCCTGCATGAATGCCTCTCAGTAAATCAGTTCGGTCGTACGTATAAAGTTGTTGATCTTGAATTACCGAATTACCGGCCGCGCCCGCCACCATGCGATCCGCCGCCACCACCGCCAAAACCACCGCCGCGCGATCCGCCCCCACCGCCGAAACTCTGGCTGCCGCGCGAGGAGTAGCTGCGGCTCTCGCCGCCCTGGTTATAACCGCTGAAGGCGCTGCTGCGGGTGTTGGTCTGCGTGTGCGCCTCGCCGTACCCGCGCGCTTCTTGGGTGTTGCCATTGAACGGACGCGCGGTTGCTCCCGGGTGGTTGTACACGTTGTTCGTCGCGTGCTGCTCGCCCGCTCCGTTGTGGCCCAGCGTTTGCGCGTGCTGCTCCCCCGCGCCGTTACGCCCCACGTTCTCACCGTGGTCGCCGTTGAACCCGCGGTTCACGTTGTTGGTCACCCCGCGGTAGCCGCCGTTGCGGTAATAATTGTTGCGGTTGTAAAACGTGTTGCTGTGCGAGTAGTAGGCGCCGCGGTTGTAGACGACATAGTGTCCGCCCCAGTTCGCGCCCCAATTATTCCAGCCCCAACCGTAGCCGCCGTACCAGCCGATGCCAAATCCGATGCCGCCCCAATACAGACTCGGTCCGCCATACCAAATGCCGGGGTAGTTATACCAATACGGCCACGGTGAAACGGGATAGCCGTACACGCCCCACGGGTTGTAGGCCGGCACGTAGACCACTTGGGGATTCGCCGGCTGAATCACGATCGACGATCCCTGGTCTTGCACCGTCTGCTGATCCGTCGATTTCAGGTTGCCCGCAGTTTGCGCCTTCTGCCGCATCGCCTGCACCGCGTCCATCACATCCTGCTGCTGGTTGTAATAGGCGTCGCCCAGCGAAGACGTCCATGACAAATTCTTGTCCATATTGCCCAGCACGGTCGGAAACGCCGTCAGCGCTTTCACGCTGGGATCCCACTGCATCTGGTCGACCGCCTGTGCCAACGCGTCTCCTTTCAGATTGGGATTGTCTTGCAAGTAGCGGTCGGCTTCCACGATCTGCGCCGGGAAGGTCGAGCCGGCCAGCACCTGCGCGACCAGCGAATCCGGATACAACGCGATCGGGGCTACTAGCTGCTGCAACTGCGCCGGGGTCTGCGTGGTGTACGCCGGAGCCGCGGATTGGCCCGAACTCTGATCACCCGTCTGGCCAGGCTGCACGCCTTGCGTCTGCTGACTTTGATCGGGCATCGGACCCTGCGCATCTTGAAACGCGTTCGCGTTCTGCGCTGACACCGCGAACGTCAAACCAGCCGCCAGCGCAAACGCCAGCGCCTTCCTGGTCGTTCCCGCTGCGAACCATTGCGAGCCGCGCGAAATAAGATTGGTCTTCATTTTTTTCTCCGGGGCCTTCACCTAAGAAAGCCTCCTACTCCATTTGACGCTATCAGTTCCTTCTTCGGTGCAATTATCGGGTAAGTTGATTGTCCGCTTCGTATCAAGACAGCGCATCGTAGAACGAATCGCCCCAACCCGCAAATAAACCTTCAAAGTGTTAAACCCTGTTCTGCCTGAAAGGTTTCGGCAGGGGCCGGAAGCCGCTCTAGGCCGTCAGATTTGCCGTCGACAAAAACTTCGGCGCTTTCCGCACTTTGGTCGCTTGCTCGAACGCGTAAGCCGCCGTGATCAAAACCGGCTCGCTCCACGCCCGCCCGAAAAACGAAATGCCCACCGGCAATCCGAACACATGACCCATCGGCACGCTTACGCTCGGATAGCACGCCACCGCCGCTGCGGTCGAACTCTGCCCCTGCGCGTTGTCTCCATTAATCAGGTCCGTCACCCAAGCCGGGCCGCCCGTCGGCGCCACCAGAGCATCCAGCTTGAACTTGTCCATGGTCGCGTCGATGCCTTCCTGCCGCGCCATTCGCCAATTGTTGTGCAGCGCGTCGAGATATTCCTTGGTGTCGAGGCCGCCTTTGGCTTGCGCCTTCAGGAACATGTCCTGCCCGAAATACGGCATCTCCTTTTCCCGATGCAGATCATTGAATTCGATCACCTCCAGCAGCGTCTTCACCGGAGCCCGCGGGCCCAGCCGCGCCAGATACGCATTCAGGTCCGCCTTCAATTCATACAGTAGGACATTCGTCTCGTTGTCTCCGGTTTTACCGATGGTGTCGATGTCCGCGGGATCGACGACGATCGCGCCGTTTTTCTTCAGCGCGTCTAAGGATTTCTCCATCAGCGCATCCACCGCTTCGTTGAACCCGAAATATTTCCGCACCACGCCGATGCGCAGCCCGCGCAATCCGTCCGCACACAAATAGGGCGTGTAGTCCGCAAACGACTTTCCGGCGCTCGCCGCCGTAGCCGCGTCGTCCGGATCGACTCCGGTCATCGCGCCCAGCAAAATCGCTGCGTCGCGCAAAGTGCGGCACATCGGCCCGGCGCTATCCTGCGTATGCGAAATGGGAATAATTCCGCTGCGGCTCACCAACCCCACGGTGGGCTTGATTCCCGCCAGCCCATTCGAAGACGACGGACACACGATCGAACCATCCGTTTCCGTTCCCACTCCCACCGCGCCCAAATTCGCCGAAATTCCCGCGCCCGTCCCCGAACTCGACCCGCACGGATTCCGATCCAGTGCGTACGGATTTTTGGTCAGCCCGCCGCGACCGCTCCACCCGCTGGTCGCATGGCTCGAACGAATATTCGCCCACTCGCTCGGATTGGTTTTGCCCAGAATCACCGCGCCCGCCGCGCGCAGCCGCTGCACCACAAAAGAATCCTGCGGCGGCTTCGCGCCGACCAACGCCAAGGATCCAGCCGTCGTCATCATCCGGTCCGCCGTATCAATGTTGTCCTTAATCAGCACCGGAATTCCGTGCATCGGCCCGCGCGGCCCCTTGGCTTTCCGCTCCTTGTCCAGAGCCTCCGCAATCGCCACCGCCTCGGGGTTAGTTTCAATCACGCTGCGAATCGCCGGCCCTCGCGCATCAACGGCCTCAATCCGCGCCAAATATTTCTCGGTAATCGACCGCGCCGAAAATTTCCCCGACTTCATTCCCTCCTGCAGCTCGCCAACCGTAATTTCGTCCAGCTCAAACGCCCGCACCTCCGCCACGCCACCCGGCGCGAACGGATTCGCGTTCGTCCCGCCGTCACCAGCGAGCCGCGCGTTGTCCCGCACCTCAATCCCCGCCGCACGCATCACCGGAGCAGCAATCGCCGCAGCGCCGCCCAACGCCCCCGCCCGCAGGAATTTCCGCCGCGCCGCCTGCCGCGCATCCTTAGCAACCCCGTGCCCCGTTTTCTTCAAGACTGCATCCCCTTGGCGCCCGCCCCGCGAGCCGCTTACTTCACCGTGATCGTCAACTGCTGCGTCGCCGTCTGGCCCTTCCCATCGTCAATCGTCAACGTGTAGGTCGTCGTCTTCTTCGGCTTCACCTGCACGCACCGGTTCGCCGACGGCCACACGTTCGCCTCCGGCGGATCCAGCTTCACCGCCTTCGCGTTCGATACTCCGTAACACATATCGACCGTATCCCCGCGATGAATCAATCCCGGCGAGGCATAAAACGCGATGATCTTGAAATCGCTCCCGCCCAATTCCTCCACCGCCGCCGCGTCCGATTCCCGTTGCTGCGCCGACTTCGCCTGCTGCTGCTTGTAAGCCAGATCCGCGTCCTGCGTCTTCCGCGACCACATGGTGTAACCGACAAACACCAGAACAATCGCCACCACCGCGCCAAATCCCATCCACAGATTCCGCAGCGCCCGCGGCTGTTTCACTTCCGGCTGTTCCGCCATTTCGCGTCTCTCCTCACGACCAAAGAAAGAAATCTGTCATCCCGAAGCGCAGCGAGGGACCTGCTTCAAAAGCTTTGCGCAGCCCACGCAATCCTCACTCCACGCGCAAAACCAGTTTCCCGAATTGCTCGCGATCTTCCAGCCTCCGGTGCGCCTCCGCGCATTTTTCCAAAGGCAGCACCACGTCGACCACCGGCTTCAGCAAGCCGCGTTTCAAAAACTCCACGGCCGCCAGCAAATCCGCCTTCGACCCCATGAAAGATCCCAGCAGCGATATCTGCCGCGTAAACAAATACCGAAGATCGATCGCTCCGTTAAATCCCGCCGTAGCTCCGCAAGTCACCAGCCGCCCGCCCGGCGTCAAGCTGCGCACGCTTTCGTTCCAGGTGGCCTCGCCCACATGCTCGAACACCACATCCACTCCCCGCCGTGCAGTCAACCTCTTCACTTCCGTCGCGATTTTCTGCGTCGAATGGTTGATCACCTCATCCGCGCCCAATTCCCGCGCCTTGGCCAGCTTCGCGTCTGAACCCGCCGTAGCGATCACCCACGCGCCCGAAGCCTTCGCAATCTGAATCGCCGCCGAACCCACGCCGCTGCCCGCCGCCAGAACCAGGACGGTTTCCGCTGGCTTCAAGTTCGCCCGCGCGATCAGCATGTGCCACGCCGTCAAAGACACCAGCGGAAACGCCGCCGCTTCCTCGAAGCTCACGCCATCCGGAATCGGCACGCAATTCATCGCCGGCGCCTTTACATATTCCGCGCACCCGCCGTCCACCAGTTCGCCCAAAATCGTATACGACTTGCATAAATTGTCGTCGCCCGCCAAACACTTCTCGCACTGCCCGCAGGAAATCCCCGGCTGCAGCATCACCCGCTCGCCCACCTTCACGCTGGTAACACCATCGCCCACCCGCGCCACTTCGCCCGCCACGTCGCTCCCCGGAATATGCGGCAGCGGAATCTTCAACGAGGGAATTCCCCGTCGTAGCCACAGGTCCAGATGGTTCAACGCACATGCTCGCACCCGCACCAGCACTTCACCCGCGGCAATGGCCGGTTCCGGCCGCTCGACGTACTGCAACACTTCCGGCCCACCGTGCTGCGCGTAAATGATGGCCTTCACTGCCCCCGCCTCCCCGCGATACAAATTCGCCTCCGCTGTTAGGCCACAGCACGCGCTCGGAGTCAACACCAAACGCCCGGCTCTCCGGCCTCGCCGCGCAGCCCGAAACGGAACGGCCCTCGTCCTAGAGCCGCTCTGCGACCTGCATTTTTGTGTAGTGAAATCACCCCGGCTGGATTATTCTTCTGGCCTGCTTTAGGGAGTGCCGATGCTTGGTACGCGAAACTTGCCGGTCTGGCTCGATCGCAACGCGGTGATTGCGGCGTCGGTAGCGGCGGGCGTCCTCTTCGCGGTAAGTTACGCCGCTGATTCTGTTCTCTATTTCCTGAATATTCCGGCGGCAGCCACCATCGTCAATAACGTCGCCATCGCTCTCTTCACCGCCGCCGTCGTCTTGATCTTTCTTCACCGCCACCATCAGATCGATGTCACCGAACGTGCCAAAGAACGCGCCATTATCATCGCCGAGATGAATCATCACATTCGCAACGCCATGACGCCCCTCATCCTTGGCGTCTCCTCCGACGACATCACCGAACGTCTGCGCACTCTCGATCAAGCCACCGATCGCGTCGACCACGTCCTCACTGAGCTCCTCCCCACCTCCGGCTCGACCACGAAACCCCGCTATTTCCCTTCAGCGCGATAATGTAAGGTAGGTTCGATGGATATCCTCGAAGAAGTCGTTCGCATGCGCCGCGCCGGCCAGCGCGGAGCCCTGGCCACCATCGTCAACGCCAACGGCTCCATCCCCAGCTATGAAAGTTCGCGCATGTTGGTCCGCGACGACGGCTCCATCGTCGGCACCGTGGGCGGGGGCTGCGTCGAAGCCGACGTCTGGGCTGCAGCCAAAGAAGTCATCCTCAGCGAACAGCCCCGCAAAATGGTTTTCAATCTCAACAACGAAGCCGCATTCGATTCCGGTCTGATCTGCGGCGGCACTCTCGAAATTTTCGTCGAACCGGTTCTCCCTCCGCCGATGCTTTACATTTTCGGCGGCGGACACGTTTCGGTCGCAGTCGCGGGAGTCGCCAGCCGCGCCGGATTCAAAATCGGAATCGTCGACGACCGCGAGGCCTTCGCCAATGCCGAGCGGTTTCCGATGGCCTGCGAGCTGTACACCTCCTACGCCGAAGCCTTCGAGAAAATTCAGCCCAACTCCGCGACGTATCTTTTAATCGTCACCCGCGGCCACGTCGGCGACATGCGCGTGCTCGATTGGGCCATCCGCACCGAAGCGCGCGGCTTCACCCCGCGCTACATCGGCATGATGGGCAGCAAACGCAAAGTGATCTCCGTTTACAAAGCCCTCGAAAAAGAAGGCCTGACCTTCGCGCAACTCGATCGCGTCAACGCGCCCGTCGGACTCGACATCGGCGCGCTAACTCCCGAAGAAATCGCGGTCAGCATCACCGCCGAACTGATTGCCGTGCGCCGCAATGCTCTGAACCAGAATCACAAGTCCATCAAACTTTCCGAAATCGCGTTCCTGCAGCGTGACTGAACCCCGATGAAAAAACTGGCCGCCGCCATTCTTGCCGCCGGAGAATCGCGCCGCATGGGCCAGCCCAAAGCCCTCGTTCCATTTGCCGGCCTCACCTTCGTCGAACATCTCCTCGCCGCCACCCGGCACCCGCGCATTGAAATCGTCCGCGTCATTCTGGGGTCGAATGCCGAATCAATCCGCGCGCAAATTCCGGTTTCAGCAGACGCCATCGTCGTGAACGAAAACTGGAGCCAAGGCCAGCTCTCCTCAATCCACGCCGCCATCCGCAGCCTGCCGCCCGGAGAAACAGCCGGCCTGCTCCTCTGCCCCGTCGATCACCCGCTCATCACCCAGCATCTCGTCTCCCAACTCATCGCCGAATTCGACGCGGGCCAAAAATCCATCGCCATCCCCACGCACCACGGCCGCCGCGGCCACCCGGTAATCTTCGCCGCCAGCTTGTATGACGAACTTCTCGCCGCCTCGCCCGAAGTCGGCGCGCGCCAAGTCGTCTGGGCACACCCCGAGCAGGTCCTCGAAATCCCCACGGACGAAGCAGGCGTGATTCTGAATCTCAACGACCCGGAAACCATGCGCAAGGCGCTGGAAGGCGCGCGCTGACGGCCCGCACTAGGATTTCAACCAGAAATTTACTTGGCGTGAAGAATCTGACGGCCCAACGCGCCCGCGCCGTCCGCGCAAAGTTGCGCGGCATGAAAACTGGCCGGCGGCAAACCGCCCAGCCTCTCCGCGACGCTCTGAGCAGTAATCTCCCGCGATTCGATAGTCGGCCGCCCAGTCAGCATCTCGGTCAAAACCGAACTCGCGGCGATCGCCGCCACGCAACCCTGCGTCTTGAACCGTATTCCGACGATGCGCCCGTCGACCACCCGCGCCGCCAGCCGCAAAATGTCACCGCACACAGGGTTCGTCACTTCAATCTGCGCGTTCGCATCCGCTAAATCGCCCGCGTTGCGCGGGTTTCGGAAATGCTCGAGGATCGTTTCGTTGAACATTTGAAATTACGGTACCGGCGACTCAGGGGATATTGTCCCGCGAATCGAGTATTTCATGTACTCCCACCTCGCCCGCGCATGTGTATTTTAGTTGATGCAAAGATGGTCAAGGATGTTTCCAAATCCTTCGCTTTTTGGTTTCAAACTGATTGACAGGAAGCGCTTTGCGCTATAACTTATCCGGGTCCAGCCATACGCTTTTTCGAAAGGGCGCGGAGAGGCGGTTCATATTCTCGCTCACGAGCAACGTTCAGGAGACATAAAGATGCGACGATTTGGAATTATCTTCACCCTCGCGTTGGCCCTCGCGCTCAGCGCCACGGCCAGTTTCGCACAGGATGGCAAACTGAAGCTGAAAGTCACTCCTGCCCAGGGGTATTTGTTCGTCGATGGCAAAGCCATCCGCGAAGGAAGCCACTCCGTTTCCCTCTCCGCCGGTCAGCACCAGGTGGTAGTGGTGAACTACGGATACAAGATCTTCTCGCAGAGCGTCACCATCACCGCGGGAAAGACCACGGATTTGCCCGTAACCCTAGAAGCTTACGGCGACAAAGTTCCCGGACCATACGGCATGATCATGGTCGAATATAAGCCGCAAGGAAAGGCGGCGGTGCTGCTGAACGGAAAGAAAGTGGACTACTTCGTGGGCCACGTCGACGAATTCAACCACGACTGGTGGTTTCACCAGAACCTGATCGTGCCTCCCGGCACCCACGTGGTCACCGTGATGCGCGATGACAAAGTGCTCTACACCGGCTCGGTCACCGTTGGCGCCAACGAAAAGGCCGTGATTCACGTCACCAACGACGGCAAAGTTACCAAGACCCCCTGGAAGCGCGGCGATGAATTGGCCAAGAAGGGACCGCTGCCCCGCTTCACCGCTGGCTTCGCCAGCGCCCAGGTCGTTGTCGCTCCGCCGAAAATCAACAAGTTCTCCGCGGATAATCCGAATATCAAGTGCGGCCAGACCTCGAACCTCGGTTGGGCCACCACCGATGTTGTGGACACCTCGATCGATAACGGCGCTACCGCCGGAGCACCGAATGGAACCGTCGGAGTTTCGCCGCACGCGACCACCAATTACACTCTGACCGCGACTGGTCCGGGTGGCACCGTTACCAGCGCTACCCCGGTTAACGTCAACACCGTCGTCACCGGCAGCATCACCGCCAACCCGTCCGAACTGCACTACCGCAAGATCGGCGACAAGGTGATTACCGATGACAACGGCACTTTGACTTGGACCACTGACAACGCTGACTCCGTCAACATTGACCCGATGGGCAAAGTGGACCTCAACGGCACCCAGGCCATCAAGGCTGATCCGGCCAAGACTGACATCGGCCCCGTGGACGAGAATCGCAACTACGTCATGCACGCCACCAACGTCTGCGGTGGCTCGCTGGACCAGACCGCGGCGGTACACGTGACCGGCTCCATCGAACCGATTCCGGATGTCGTGTTGCAGAGCGTGTTCTACCCCACGGACTACCCGGATAAGACCCACCCGCAAGTTGGTCTCGTGAAGAGCCAGCAGGCGGAACTCGCGACGCTCGCCAACGGATTCAAGAAATATCTCGAATATGATCCGGATGCGAAGCTCTCCGTGGAAGCGCACGCCGACGTTCGCGGCTCCAAGCCCCATAACCAGGACTTGAGCGAACGCCGCGTCGAACGCATCAAGCAATATTTGGTCGATCAGGGCATCTCGGCGGACAAAATCCAGACGGCGGCCTACGGTAAGGATCGCCCGATGGACAAGACCGAAGTGAAGGGCCTGGTGGACACCAATCCGAATCCGGCGCCCAAGAAGCGCATGAAGAATCTGACCGGCGACTACTACGCATACAATCGCCGCGCGGATATCGTCCTGCTGCCTTCCGGCAAGAAGTCGGCGCAGTTCTACCCGAACAACGCCGACGACGCGGGCCTGCTCTGGCAGATCCCGAAGCCGGCGCTGAAGAAGGTCGAAGCCGCGCAGTAAATTCGGAACCACATTTCACCCCGCGCCGGAGAGCGACCCTCTCCGGCGCGTTTTTATTTGTGGCGCGTAGCTTTGCGCCCGCCAGCTGAATGAATCCCCTTTCCCCGTCAGTGTCGTCCCTCCGCGATTGCTCCCATGTCTAGAGCCGATGATGTGCCAGCCTACCTTGGAGTGCGGCGGCTTGCCGCCGCCTTTACCACGTAACGTTAGGGCCGTTGCCGGTTAGGGTTTGAAGCTCGACGTACGAAGAGGCCACAAGGGCTGCTGTGAATCGAAATTCGCGTGGCTTTGCACAATGCCGTCCTCGGCGCTTACACTGAAACCGCATGCCGCCTAAGAAACAAATCCACGCCCAACGCATCGTTTCGCTCGCGCCGAACGTCACCTCGATTCTCCTCGCACTCGGTGTCGGCCGCGAACTCGTCGGCGTCAGCCGCTGGTGCAAGGACGTCGCGAACGTCGGTCGCCGCCCCGCCGTCGGCGACTGCTGGAAACTGGACGTGGCAGAAGTGGCGAAATTGAAACCCACCATCGTCGTGGGTTCGGTTCCTTTTTCGCCGGAGACCGTCTCGAAGATTCTGGCGGAGCCGTTTGCGTTTCTGGCGCTAAATCCCCGTTCGCTGGCGAGCATCGAAGCGGACATACACACACTCGGGAGACTAGTGAACCGCGACGCCGCCGCGAAAGCGCTGGTGCGGCGGATGCGCGCAGAATTTGCTCGAGTCCGCCTCGCGGCGGCACAGCTTCGCCGGGGAAGCCCGCTGCGCGTTTACTGCGAAGCGTGGCCGAATCCACGGATCAGTTCCCCGCCGTGGGTCGCGGAACTGGTTGCGCTCGCCGGAGGCGTAAGCGTAGTCCCCACCGGCCAGCGCGTCAGCGACGAGCAAGTAGCCTCCGCCAACCCGGACGTCATCGTGCTCGCCTGGGCCGCCACCGGCGCGCGCGCCAAGCCGGCCACCGCGCTACGCAATCCAGCCTGGCGCGAAGTCGCGGCAATTCAGCACCAACGCGTAACTGTGGTCCGCGACGAGTGGCTCAACACTCCGGGCCCCCCGTTAATTCGCGGCGCCCAGAAACTGCTCCGCATTTTCAAGAAATACGACCGCGCAAAGTTGAGCGGCACGGGGAGGCCACCCATTTCTAATCGACACAACGGCGATTAGAAAATGACCTTAACTACTGCATTTGCCATAAGTTAGTAAATTTCTAATCGACAATTTTTTGGTAACCTTTTTACCCATTGGCACCTAATCGAGAGCGTAAAACGGACACAAAATCATGCTGACGGTTGTAGCAGCGGTGATCGAATCGAACGGCAAAATCCTCGCCTGCCAGCGCCGGCGCGGAGACACCTTCGGCCTGCTGTGGGAGTTTCCCGGCGGCAAAGTAAAGCCCGGCGAGACGCTGGAGCAGGCCCTCCGCCGTGAACTGCAGGAAGAACTGGGCGTCGACTCCACCATCGGCGCCGAGCTGTTTCGGACCAAACATCAGTCCGCCGAAATGAGCGAGCCGATCGAGCTGGTCTTTTTCGCCGCAACTCTGGATGCCGAGGCGATTCGCAACCTTGCTTTCGAGACCATGGAGTGGCGGGAGCGCGAAACGCTGGCCGAGCTGAATTTCCTTGCAGCCGACCGCGAATTCCTGGCCATCCTGGGCGGGAAAATTCCCTGAGCGACTTCTTCACATGCGCGCAGGGCGGGTCGGGTGTATTCTAATCGTGCCGGAATGCCGGCGACGCCGTGAAATACGCGGCGGGTGGCGCTGAATGCTTCGCGCCGGAAGAGGACTGAACGAGGCCATGGAAAACGAGCTAAGCGCGCCGCCACACGGATTAGACGGGCCGGAAATTCAGGAATGGCTGGAGTCGCTCGATTCAGTACTGCAATCGAGCGGGCCGGACGTGGCCTCCTACATCCTCGAACGGTTGCGCGCGCACGCGAAACTGATCGGCGTCGAGATCCCCTTCACCGCCAACACGCCCTACGTGAATACGATTCCGCACCAGTTGCAGCCGGATTTTCCGGGAGATCAGCAGCTCGAGCGGCGGATCAAGAGTTTGGTGCGCTGGAACGCGGCGGCCATGGTAGTCCGCGCCAATAAAGAGGAACACAACATCGGCGGGCACATTTCGACCTTCGCGTCGTCAGCCACGCTATACGAGGTGGGCTTCAATCATTTCTTCCGCGCGCGCAGTCCGGAATTTGACGGTGACACGGTTTATTTTCAGGGCCACGCTGCGCCGGGAATTTATTCCCGGGCGTTTCTGGAAGGTCGCCTCTCTACTGAAAAGCTCGAAAATTTCCGTCGGGAACTGAAAGCCGGGGGCGGATTGTCATCGTATCCCCATCCGTGGCTGATGCCGGATTTTTGGGAATTCCCGACCGTTTCGATGGGCCTCTCGCCGCTGATGGCCATTTATCAGGCGCGCTTCAATCGTTACCTGGAAGACCGTGGACTGAAGCCGAAGACCGACGCGAAGGTCTGGGCATTCCTGGGCGACGGCGAAACCGACGAACCGGAATCGCTCGGAGCGATCACGCTCGCTTCGCGCGAAAAACTCGACAATTTGATTTTTGTGATCAATTGCAATCTGCAGCGGTTGGACGGTCCTGTGCGCGGCAACGGCCAG
This sequence comes from Candidatus Acidiferrales bacterium, assembly GCA_036401315.1. GTDB lineage: Bacteria > Acidobacteriota > Terriglobia > Acidiferrales > UBA7541 > Palsa-295. The sequence continues at coordinate 5,086 of DASWVE010000090.1, read as the reverse complement.
ATCATTCAGGAACTCGAATCAGCGTTCCGCGGCGCGGGCTGGAACGTGATCAAGGTTTTGTGGGGCACCGAGTGGGACGCGATTCTGGATCGCGACACCGAAGGCTTGCTGGTCAAGCGCATGGGTGAGTTAGTCGACGGGGAATACCAAAAATTGGTCGTCGAGTCGGGCGCTTACGTCCGCGAACATTTCTTCGGTTCCGATCCGAGGCTGCTGCAGCTGGTCGAGCCACTTTCCGATGAGGAGTTGCGGCGGCTGCGTTTGGGCGGCCACGACCCGCGCAAGGTCTACGCGGCTTACAAGGCGGCCACTGACCATAAGGGCCAGCCGACCGTGATTCTGGCGCGCACCATCAAAGGGTATGGGCTGGGCGAGGCGGGCGAAGGCAAGAACGTCACCCACCAGCAGAAAAAGCTGAACGAAGAAGAGCTGAAAGAATTCCGCACGCGGTTTGATATTCCGCTCACCGACCAGCAGGTCGCCGACATCACTTTCTACCGTCCGGCCGAAAACTCCGAAGAGTTGGAGTACATGCACGCGCGGCGCCAGGAATTGGGCGGCTACGTTCCCTCACGCAGTACCAGAGCCAAGGCGCTGGTCGCCGACCACGCCGACTTGTTCAAGGAATTTGAGGCAGGCAGCGACGGCCGCGAAGTTTCCACGACCATGGCGTTCGTCGGCATTTTGAAAAAAATGCTGAAGGATCCGGAGATCGGCAAATTGATTGTGCCAATCGTCCCGGACGAAGCGCGCACGTTCGGTATGGAATCGCTATTCCGCACGATTGGAATTTATTCGAGCGTGGGGCAGAAATACGAGCCGGTGGACGTCAACACGTTGCTGTACTACCACGAGAAAAAAGACGGGCAGATTCTGGAAGAAGGCATTACCGAAGCGGGCTCGATGGGCTCGTTCATCGCGGCCGGGACGGCCTACGCGACGCAGGGCATCAACACCATTCCCTTCTTTATTTATTACTCGATGTTCGGCTTCCAGCGCATCGCGGATTTTATCTGGGCCGCGGCAGACATGCGCGTGCGGGGTTTCCTGCTCGGCGGCACTGCCGGGCGGACCACGCTTTCCGGCGAAGGCTTGCAGCATCAGGACGGCAATAGCCATATCCTCGCGCTGCCGGTGCCGAACCTGAAGGCTTACGATCCGGCTTACGCCTACGAGCTGGCGGTGATTATCGAAGACGGCATTCGCCGCATGTATCGCGACGGCGAGAGCGTCTTCTACTACATCACGGTGATGAACGAGAATTACGCGATGCCCCCGATGCCCGAAGGCGCGCGTGAAGGAATTTTGCGAGGAATGTACAAATACCGCGTAGCTGCGAATGCCGACGGGAAATTGCGCGCACAGCTTTTCGGCAGTGGTGCGATTTTGAATGAGGCGTTGAAGGCGCAAGGAATCCTGGCGGAAAAATACGGCGTGGCCGCCGACGTGTGGAGCGTTACCAGCTACAAGGAACTCTACATGGATGGCAACGAAACCGACCGTTGGAACCGGCTGCATCCCAGCGAAACGCCGCGCGTGCCCTACGTCACCGAATGCCTGAAGGGCGCCGAAGGCGTGGTCATTGCCGCGAGCGACTACCTGAAGACGCTGCCCAACGTAATTTCGAAGTGGGTGCCGAACCGCATGGCCTCGCTTGGCACGGATGGCTTTGGCCGCAGCGAAGGCCGCACCTCGCTGCGCGAATTCTTCGAGGTCGACGCGCGCTTTATCGTGGTGGCGACCCTGAACGAATTGTTCCTCGACGGCAAACTGAAAGCTTGCGCGGTCGACCAAGCCATCAAAGACCTCGGCATCGACGCCGACAAACCCAACCCCGCAATTTCGTAAAAATTAGACCAGCGAGCGGCCACCGTCGACGGCGAGGATTTGGCCGGTCACGAACTCCGCTTGCGCTAGATAAAAGACCGCGTCGGCGATTTCGTCGCCGGTGCCGGTGCGGTGGAGTGGGACGCGCTTGATGTAATCTTCGTCGGGCGATTCGCCGGGAAACTGGATGGTACCGGGCGCAACGCTGTTCACCGTGATTTCCGGGCCCAGCGCGCGCGCTAGACATTTGGTCAGCATGATCGAGCCCGCCTTGGAGACGCAGTAGTGGGTGTAGGCCGGCCACGGCAGCAGGCCGCCCAGTGAAGAAATATTGATGATGCGGCCGCGGCCCCCGCGTTTCATGAGCGGCGCGGCGGTCTGGCAGCACAAAAATTGGGATTTTAAGTTGGTGTTCAGGATGCGGTCCCACTGCTCTTCGGTGAGCTGGTCGAAGTCGACGGCAAAAAACATTCCGGCGTTGTTGACCAGAATGTCGAGGCGCCCGAATTCAGCTTCGGTGGCAGCGAAAAGTTTCTGAACGTCGGAACGCTGGGATACGTCGCCCTGAATCGCCATGGCGCGGTTCCCCGCCGATTTGATTTCGTCGACAAGCTGCTGCGCTTCGGGCTTGGAAGATTCGTAGTTAATTACGATGTTTGCGCCTTCAGCGGCAAGGCGCAAGGCGATGCTCCGGCCCACGCGTTTCGCAGCGCCAGTGACGACAGCGACCTGATTTGCGAGTGGCTTCCCGGCCATATTCATCCTCCCTGCGGCTTCTCCAATTCGCGAGACCGATTGTAATCGAAATTGGCTGGCCGATTTTCGCGCGGCTGTTGAAATCGGAGGCGCGCGATTCCCGAAGCGTGGTTCGGTGAATCTGCAATTCGCCTGCTAGAATCGGGGAGCCGAGACACGTTGGAGGAGCGATGAAGATCGATTTGCTGGTGATTGCGGCGCATCCGGACGATGCGGAACTGACGAGCGGCGGAACGCTGTTGCGCGCGGCGCATCAGGGATATGCCACGGGGATTCTGGATTTGACGCGAGGGGAAACCGGCACGCGCGGAACTCCGGAGACACGGCAGAAAGAAGCCACGGCGGCAGGGGAAATCCTGAACCTGAAGGTGCGACGCAACGCCGGGCTGCCCGACGCGCATTTGCGGGTGTGCGACGAATTCAAGCAGACGATCGCAGAGATTATTCGCGAGTTGCAGCCGCGGACAGTGATCCTGCCCTACTGGGAGGGGCGGCATCCGGACCATTACACGGCGGCGACGCTGGGATACGAGGCGTGCTTCATCGCCGGACTAAAAAATTACGCAGGGTTGCAGGGCGAGGCATACCGGCCGTTCAAGATTTTGTACGCGGCGGCGTACGAGGACGCGCGGCCAAATTTCGCGGTGGACATCACGGATTTCTACGAGCGGCGGCGCGAGGCGATTCTGGTCTATACCTCGCAGTTTGATCCGCCACAGAAGGACCGCGGTGGGAAAGTGTTTATGCCGCTCGACGAACTGGAAGAGCGGATGAGCCTGCAGGCCCAGCATTTCGGGCGGATGATCGGCGTGAAATACGCGGAAGGCTATTTGGCGAAGGAAATTCTGGCGGTGGATGACGTGGTGAAGCTGCCGGTACGGTCGATGTAGAGGGTGCTGCAGAAGCGGGCGGAAACGCTAGAAGTCGTCCGATTCCTGGGTGTAGGTGAAGCCGGGGAGGAGATTGACCGGGCCGCGGTGGTCGACTTTGACTTTTTCGGCGCGCTCGTTCTCGGCGCCGGCTTTGCGCAGCATGGCGTAGGTGGCCAGGGCTTCAGTGTAAACCTTTGTAATCAAATACTGTTCGCCGGTCGACTCTTTCTTCCAGACCTGGCCAACCTGAATTTTGCGCGCGGGCACTTAACAAATGTAGACAGAATCGGGAGCGAGGTCAATACGGGCTGCGGGGCGAGATTCGCGGGACAAAACTCCGTGGAGGCCCACTTGGCCCAGCCAAGCCGAGGGAAAAGGAAACTAATTAGCAGGATGCGACATCATAGGCACAGTGAGTGAGGGGTGCGGCCATTGGTGTATTGGGGTGTATAATCCCGCCAGTATCCGCCGGAGGTACCGATGAGAACAAACTTGGCGGCACAACTGGGCGCGCTGATTGTGGCGGCGTCCTTGATTACTTCGACGACGGGCGTGGCTAACGCTCAGCAACAGTCGAACCCACCGGCATCGACTAACTCCCAGACTTCTCAGCAGCAGGGTTCACAATCGGGCGGTAGCGCGCCAACTGGTACAGCTGCGGACAGCCAACAGCAATCGGGATCCGGTTCTAATTCAGGATCTACTTCAGGTTCTGGTGACGTGCAGCAGGCGGATCCGCAGTCGCAGACGAACGGGCAGACTTCGAACGATCCGAACGTAAAGGCGGGGACCAAGCAGGACGTCAACGCGATCGGCAACCGCAACGTTGGGCACGGGCTGAATTTTTACTCGCTGGAACATGAAATGGCTTTGGGCAAGCAGCTTTCGGCGGAAATCGAGCGGCAGGCGAAATTCATCAACGACCCAGTGGTGACCGAATACGTGAACCGGGTGGGCCAAAACCTGGTGCGGAATTCGGACGCGCAGGTTCCCTTCACGATCAAGGTGATCGATTCGGACGTGGTGAATGCGTTCGCGCTCCCCGGTGGATTTTTCTACGTGAACAGTGGATTGATCCTGCACGCGGATGAAGAATCGGAGCTGGCGGGCGTGATGGCGCACGAAATCGCGCATGTTTGCGCGCGGCACGGCACGAAACAAGCGACCAAGAGCGAGATCGCGCAATTGGCCATGATTCCGGCGATGATTTTCATTCCCTACACGCTGGCGGGCTACGCGATTTACCAGGGAATGCAATTTGCGATTCCGATGGCCTTCCTACAGTTCACGCGCGTCGACGAGCGCGAGGCCGATTATCTGGGCCTGCAGTACATGTACAAGGCCGGCTACGACCCGAACGCTTTCGTGGCGTTTTTTGAGAAGGTTGCCGCGGACGAGAAGAAGCAGCCTGGGACGATTCCGAAGTTCTTCTCGACCCACCCGCCGACTCCGGACCGGATCGAGGCTTCGCAGAAAGAAATCGCGACGATTCTGCCGCAGCGCGACGAATACATCGTGACCACCTCGGAGTTCGACGTGGTGAAGAAACGCCTGCAGCTGATTGAAATGAACGTGAAGGTCAACGACAAGAACCCGAATGCGCCGAAGTTGCGCAAGAAGACCGGGACCAA
>DASWVE010000089.1:0-15317 GCA_036401315.1 Candidatus Acidiferrales bacterium | reverse complement strand
CAGTCAGGGCGAACATGAAGAAGCCGTTACTCGCCGTGTTGGTAGTACCCGTCGACAGCGCGCGGCCGGCGAATAAGACGCTGCTGTCGTCAGTGTCGTCGCTCGCCATAATCAAAACGTCCGAACCATTGATGACGTAGTAGACGAAGTCGAACTGCAACGGACCCTCGCCCGTATTAATGCTTAGAGTGCCCGTACCACGGCCGGTCGTACTGCTTACGGTTGCGTCCAGACTGCCTTCTCCACCCGTTTGCTCGCCCGAGATATCTCCACCAAAATCCTCGTCAGCGGTGAGGTTCGAGAAGACTCCAGTATCGTTGGCGAAGCTGCCGGCGATTGCCGACCGGACGAGTCCTTCTTCGTTAATCCAGCCGTCGATGCCGAACGCGAAATTTTCGCTGAGGCTGGCCACCGAAAAGGCCGAGGACGTCTGGGCGTGCATTTGTCCGGCGGCAAAGAAGCCGTCGCCGGTGGTGTTGTCGAATTCCTGAATTCGTCCCGCGCCGGTCGGGTTGACCAGGGCAAAAGCGAAGGTAACGATTTCTTCTCCGGATACCGCACGATGCGGCTTGCGCTGCGCCGTGAACGACCTGGAGTGTTTCGCGTGTACGTGCAGCTTGGAGGCCTTGATCTTTTTCGCGTTACTAGAGACTTCCGTAAAGACCATGAAAAGACAGCCGCGACCGTCGGCTCCGTAAGAATAGGAACTGGATTCGAGGTCGATACTGGTGGGAATCGATCCGGTGCTGAAGCCGTTGATGTCCATGTCCGCGGCGGACAAGCTGCCCGATCCATTGGGAGTGAAACTCCCTACGTAGTCGAGAGGCTGATTTCCGTTGGCGTCCTGGCCTTTCAGAATGAAGGCATACGGCAGGGATAAAGCGGCCTCATTCCCGAGGGTTCCCGGTGTGGTGCAGGTGGCGTTACTGGTGGCGGTGATGGTGAAGTTGTCGGTGGCAGTCTTGGTCGTGTCTGAATTCGAGGTGGCGATCAACGTAGCGGTCGCGGGCGACGGCACGGTAGCCGGTGGAGTGTAGAGCACGCTCGTCGTGGTCGGAACGGTAATCGTGCCGCAAGCGGGCTGGCAATCCGTCGTGGTGCCAGTGTTGACTAGGCTCCAGGCTACGCCCGGCGTGGCGCCATCGTTAGCGACGGTCGCATTCACCGTGACGGCAGCAGCGCCCGGAGCGATGGTGCTAATCGGATTCGTGATGGTAACGCTAATCGTGGGCGTCGCGATAGTGAAGGTGACGGTGGCCATCTTGGTAGGGTCGGTGACCGAGGTGGCCGTGACCGTTACGGTCGGCGTATCGGGCACGGTCGCCGGCGCGGTATAGATCAGCTGGGTAGTGGTAGAAGTGAAAGTGCCGGCGCCGGTAACGCCCCAGGTAACTCCGGCGTTGGCGGCGTCATTGGTAACCACCGCAGACAGGGTAGCCATCGCACTTGGCGCGATCGTGGTCGGCGCACCGCTAATCGAGACCGAAATTGTTTTATTCGAATTCGAACCGCCGCCGCATCCAGCCACCACAAATGCAATTGCGAGGTACAAGAAGAATTTCAAGTAATTTGGTTTCACAGTTTCTCCGTAGAATTCGAAAATTGGACGACAGAAAATTTTAGAGGCTTCGCTGGGCTGGGTCGGTTCGAATCGGCAAAAAATATAAAACGCTGGCTGGGATAACGCAACCGTAAATTTCCTCTCCGCCCCGCGCCGAGTTGGCATTTCGCAACAGACCCCACGGGCGGCTCCAACCCGCGGTCGCGGGGAAAGTTGCGCAGATTCCGAGGAAAATGGCCGGCTGTCGCGAATTTCGGCTCGCTGTCCCACTTTTGCTACAATTGAGGTTCGGCGCCGCGCCAAGTGCGACGCTGAGGCACACTTACACAAATGATCTCGCTCTTTGGACCGCCCGAACCCACACTCCTCGAACGCCTGAAGGATTCCGTCAGCAAGACGCGTACGGAGCTATCCGCGCGGGTCGAGCAGATTCTGACCGGCGACCGCCCGGTCGATCCCGAACTGCTGCGGCAACTGGAATCGGCGCTGCTCAGCGCCGACCTGGGCGTACGCACCACCAAAGAAGTGCTGGCCGCGCTGCGCCAGCAGGTCAACGAGCATAAGCTCGAAGAGCCTGGCTCGCTGAAGCGCGAACTGAAAAATCAAATTTTGAAAATATTGACCGCGCCGACTATCAGCTCGAACGGCTTCGACGCCGCAGCGGCTAAGGCCACGGCGGCTCCGCGCGTGATTTTCGTGGTGGGCGTGAACGGCACCGGCAAAACCACCACCATCGGCAAGCTGACCAACCGCCTGAGCAAAGAAGGCGCGAAAATCGTGCTGTGCGCGGCGGATACCTTCCGCGCCGCGGCCATCGAACAACTGGAAGTTTGGGCGAAACGCTCGTCGGTGGAACTGATCAAGCAGAAACCGGGCGCCGATCCTTCGGCCGTGGTTTTCGACGCCCTCACGGCGGCGACCGCGCGCGGCGCTGATGTGGTCCTGGTCGATACCGCCGGCCGCCTGCACACCAAATCGAACCTGATGGCCGAACTCGACAAAATGAAACGCACCGCCGCCAAAGTAATACCCGGCGCACCGCATGACGTGCTGCTGGTGCTCGACGCGACTACCGGCCAGAACGGGCTGAACCAGGCGCGCGAATTCTGGAGCCACGCGGGCGTGACGGGAATCGTCCTGACCAAGCTGGACGGCACGGCCAAGGGCGGAATCGTGGTGGCGATTACGCGCGAACTGAACTTGCCGGTGCGTTTTGTGGGCACTGGAGAAAAAATTGACGATCTGGTGCCGTTCGACGCCCAGACCTACGTGAATTCGCTTTTCGATTAAAATCGCCGATGCTCATGTCCTCCGCAACACTACGACTTGTCATCCCGAACCCGTTCACGGGTGAGGGATCTGCTGTTTGCGATCGTCGCGCGAGAACTGAATGAGCCGCAAGATCGTATTCACCGATGAATTCTGGATGGCCCGCGCGCAGGAACTCGCGCGCCGCGGCGTCGGCCTGACCCATCCCAATCCCGCCGTGGGCGCGGTGATCGTGAAATCCGGCCGTGTGATCGGCGAGGGCTTCCACGTCTACGAAAGTCGCGACCATGCCGAAATCGTCGCGCTGAAAAAAGCGGGAAGGCGCGCGAAGGGCGCGACGCTCTACGTCACTTTGGAACCGTGCCGCCACACCGGGCGCACCGGTCCCTGCACCAATGCGCTTTTATCTTCCGGAATCAAGCGCGTGGTCGGCGCGATGCGCGATCCGCATTCGGTCGTGGCCGGGCAGGGCTTTCAGCAATTGCGCCGAGCGGGTGTGCGCGTCACCGTCGGCGTGGGCGAAGCTGCTGCGCAAACCTTGAACGAACCGTTCACCCGCTGGATCGTCACCAAGCGCCCGTTCGTCACCTTGAAAGCGGCAATAACACTCGACGGGCAAATTTCGGCCCGCGCCTCCAGCGTCACCTGGATTACTTCCGCTGCATCACGCAAAGAAGTTCAGCGCATGCGCCACGACGCCGACGCGATTCTGACCGGCATCGGCACCGTGCTGGCCGACGATCCGCGGCTCAACGATCGCTCCGGCCTGCCGCGCCGCCGCAAATTGCTGCGGGTGGTGCTCGATTCGCGGCTACGCACGCCGCTGCATTCCGAACTGGTCGAATCCGCCCAGGGCGATCTGCTGATTTTTACCGCGCAGCGAGTCGATTCCCCAAAGGCGCGCGCGCTGGCCCGCGCCGGAGCCGAAGTGGTGCGTCTCCCGACGCGCCGGGGTCGCATCGATCTCAACGCCGTCCTGCGCGAATTGGGCCGCCGCGAAATTTTGAGCCTGATGATCGAAGCCGGCTCCGGAATCAACGGCGCCATGCTCGAAGCCGGGCTTGTGGACAAGATGGTTCTCTTCTATGCTCCGAAAATTATGGGCGCGGGCGGAGTGCCGATGGCGCGGATCGCCTCGAGCCGTTTCTCGAAAGCCGCGCCGCTGACGAATTTGAAATTGCGGCACTGCGGCCCGGATTTCATGGTCGAAGGATATTTTCGCCGCGCCAAATAATTCGCCCGAGGGAAAATTTAGAACAATGTTTACCGGAATCACCGAACAAGTTGGCCGAATCGAATCGCTGCAGAGCAGCGACGCCGGCGGCACGGTGCGTATCCATTTGCCTTCGCAGCCCGGCGAGCATGTCTCGGTCGCGGACGGAATGAAGTTGGGCGATTCCATCGCAGTCAACGGCTGCTGCCTGACGGTCACCCACTTTGATGAAATGCATTTTGCCGCCGACCTTTCCGGCGAAACCCTGCGCCGCACCAACTTCGGAGAAAAAAAGCGCAGCGACTTGGTGAATCTGGAACGACCGCTCGCCGCTGGCGCCCGCCTGGGCGGCCATTTCATGCAGGGTCACGTCGACGGCGTCGGACGCGTAACGCGCCTCGCGCCCGAAGGCGACAGCTGGTGGCTCTCGGTGCGCGTCCCCGAACATCTGCGGCGATACGTGGCGGAAAAAGGATCGATCGCGATCGACGGCATCAGCCTGACCGTAGCGAAATGGCAGGACGGCATCGTCGACATCGCCATCATTCCCTTCACGCATGAAAATACGAACGTCCGCGCCATGAAAGTTGGTGACCCGGTGAACATCGAAACGGATATCCTGGCGAAATATGTGGAAAGCCTTTTGAAGAAAGATGAAACGACTGCGAGCCCGCGCGTAACGGTGAAGCAACTGCGCGAGGAAGGTTTTTAAGTGACGGCGAAGAGCTATGACGTCGCCGTCATCGGCGCCGGAGTTTTCGGCGCTTGGGCTGCGCGCTTCCTCCAGAAGGCTGGAGCAAAAGTTGTTCTCGTCGATCAGTATGGCCCAGGAAATTCGCGCTCCAGCTCCGGCGGCGAATCGCGCATCATTCGCATGGGCTACGGCGCGGACGAAGTCTACACGCGCTTCGCCATGCGTTCGCTGCCGCTGTGGAAGGAATTATTCAAGGAAGCGGGACGCCCGCACCTTTTTCATAAGACTGGCGTCTTGTGGATCGCGCCGGAAAAATATCAGTACGCGCTGGACTCGCTAACGACGCTGCACGCCAACGGCGTCGGCTGCGAACAATTGACCGTCCGCGATTTGCGCCGCCGCTACCCGCAAGTTTCCTTCGAGGATGACGCCTGGGGAATTTTTGAACCGCACAGCGGCGTGCTGATGGCGCGGCGCGCGGTGCGCGCAGTGGTGGACGAAGCGGTTGGCGCCGGAGTTGAGTATCTCAGCCTGGGTGTCGTGCGGCCCACGGGTAAGACGAAACTCGAAGCGGTTGGCTCGGCTACCGGCGAGAAAATCTCCGCCGGTTCGTTTGTTTTCGCCTGTGGTTCCTGGCTGCCAAAACTCTTCCCCGATATTCTGACTTCGCGCCTATTCGTCACGCGCCAGGAAATTCTCTTCTTCGGCGTTCCGCCTGGCGACCAACATTTCACTCAGCCTCTAATGCCTACCTGGCTGTATCTGAAAGACGAATTTTACGGCATGCCGGACATCGAATCGCGCGGTTTCAAAGTGGCCAACGACCGCCACGGCGCTGCCGCCGATCCCGACACGCAATCGCGCGTGGCCAGCCCGGAAGCGGTACAAGCCGCGAAAGAATTCGTGGCCCGGCGTTTTCCGGCTTTGGCCAATGCGCCAGTGGTCGAAACGCGCGTCTGCCAGTACGAAAACACTTCGAACGGAGATTTTCTGATCGACCGGCATCCGCAAATGGAAAACGTCTGGCTGGTCGGCGGCGGCTCGGGCCACGGATTCAAGCACGGTCCGGCGGTAGGGGAATACGTCGCCGCGCAGGTAACGCAAACCGGCGACGCGTGCGCCAAGCCCGAGCCGCGCTTTTCGCTGGCCACCAAACTCTCCACCCAAAACCGCGCCGTACATTAAACGAAACCCCGCCGCGAATCGATGGCCCACCAGCCTACCTTGGAGTGCGGCGGCTTGCCGCCGCCTTTGCAAAACGATCCCACCGCAAATATCCGACCAGGGTTTGAATCTCGGCGCATAGCTGAGGATACGATTTCGGGGTAACGTTTCGTACTTGCTAGAGGACTCTACGCCGCCGCCCGCGCGTCGCGCGCTTTCGCCCGCACGCCCCGGTAGTAAAGCGCCAATCCAAACAACACCGAAGCAACCGTCCCGATGATCAGCTTGGCCACAAACCAGAATTTGTCCGCCGATTCCGCCGGGGGAATGAACGAAAGCGCAATTCCTCCCAGCACCACAAAAATTCCCAACAAGCTCGCGATCCACACGCCCACCACGCCGCCGGGAATCAAAACCGCGCCGGGAGTCGTAGTGCGATCCTTGCGATAGGCCAAGCGAATCGCCGACGCGTACATGTACATCAGCGACACGAAGTAAACAATCGTCGTGGCGTCCACCAGAATTTGATACGCGCTGTTCGCCGTTTCATTGATTTGCGTTGCCAGCAGAATCACGGCGGAAACCGCGGCCTGCACCAGAATCGCGACGTACGGCGTTTTCCACTTCGGATGAATTTTTCCAAACGCCGCCGGCAAATAGCGGTCGATTCCGACCACGAACGGCACGCGCGAAACTCCCGCGACCGTGCTGCCCACTCCGCCGGCATTCCCTACCGAGACCAGCATCGCCGCCAGCACGCCGACAAATCCAATTTTCAGCAAGGTCGATCCGGAAGTAATCGCCTGGAATACGCCGCTCTTGGTGTCCACATCCGCGGCGGGCAGCAGCGACAGCACCGCGAAGGTACCGATGATATAGATGACCGCAATCAGCGCGCCCGAAGCAAAAATCGCGCGCGGAAAAGTACGCCGCGGATCACGGACTTCTTCGCTCATCATCGAACCGATTTCAAGCCCGGTGAAAGCAAATGCGATCTGCGGCCAGAAATTCACCGTGCCCCAATTCCAGTGCGGCATCATATTGGCCATGGTGAACGCCGTAATCGAACCGTGCGAGCGCAGCAAAACGAACGCGATGATCGCGAGAATCATCAGCGGCAGGTAAGTAGAAACTCCGCCCGCGTTCTGCAGCCACTTGCCGATATTCAGGCCGATCAGATTCAGCCCCACCGCGACGATCAACAGCACGAACGAACCAATCAACAGAAACATCCGGTTCTGCGCCAGCGCCGCCCCGCTCGGGCCGACCACGTAGGCGCTCATGCTTGCGCTGGCCAGCAGCAGCGCTGGAAAATAAAAAATCGTGTAGATCCAATAAGTCCAGCCGGCCACGAAGCCGTGAAAATCTCCGAATGCATTTTTGGTCCAGGCGTAGAGGCCGCCCTCTTCCGGGAATCGCGAAGTCAATTCGACGATGACCATCGCGGTGGGCACAAAAAATCCCACGGCAGCCAAAACCCACAGGGAAATCGAAGACGTGCCGTTGTGCGAGGCAGCCGCGATCCAGCGCGGGCCCAGCACCGCCGCGATATTAAAAAGCAGCAAGTCCCAAAAACCCATTACGCGGCGCAGTTGAGATTTGGGGTCGGCTGAAACCGGAGAAGTCTCGCTCACGCCGTTTCTTCCAGCGCGGGGATCATTTCATCCTGAGCCAGAAAATTGCGCAGGAAAGGATCTTTCGTATTTTCGAGTTCCTGCCAGGTTCCAAAGAAACCGACGCGGCCCTCTTGCAGGAAGATGACGCGGTCGGCGAGTTTTTTTCCGAGGTGCGTATCGTGCGTCACCACGATCGACGTTTTTTTCAGTTTGGCTTTGAGTTTCACGATCAGGTCGCCGACGTGCGCGGCCATCAACGGATCGACCATGGTGGTCGGTTCGTCGTAAAGAATCGCTTCGGGATCTTCGGCCAGCGCGCGCGCGATGGCCACCGCGCGTTTCGCGCCGGTGCTTAGGTCGGCCGGCACCAGCTCCGAAAAATCCGCGACTTCGAGTTCCTTGAGCAGTTCGTTCACCTTGGCTTCGATTTTTTCGGGGTCGCTATGCCCGCCGCGCGTTTCCAACGGAAACGCCACATTTTCGGCCACGGTCAAGGAATCGAAAAGCGCCCCGGATTGAAAGACCATGGTCACGTGCCGGCGAATTTCCGCGAACTGCTTTTCCGTCCAGTCGGTGACGTTCTGGCCCGCGACGATGATCTCCCCTTCGTCCGGCTTCAGAAAACCAAGCAATAGTTTCAGCGATACGGATTTTCCCACGCCGCTGCGGCCCAGGATTACTGCGGTCTCGCCCTGGTTCACAAAAAAGCTCACGTCCTTCAGCACTGCGTTATCGCCGAAAGATTTTGAGACATTTTTGAATTCGATGTAATGGTCGGTCATTTTTCGTTCTTTTTTTTGGTAACGGGCGTCGCCTGACGGCTGAGCCGGACTTTCGCTTCTTCGTAGTCGGCCGGCTCGTTCATATTCTTGAATAGTAGCCCGCCGGAATCAAAACTTTTCCATGTTTCGCTTTCCAGGTACATGACTCGCAGTTCCTTCAGCCCGTCCGTCGCCCGGCGCACGCCGCGCTCCATTGCGCCGCGAAGTTTCGGCTCCGCGGTGCGCGAGTACAACGCGCACAGCGGCTCCGGCCCTTTGGCGTTCCTCGGCGCCACCGCGTCAAATTCGGGAACTGCGCACGAAATCAGAAGCTCCAACCATTCTTTGGTCAGGTACGGCATGTCGCAGGCGATGACCAGATTCCATTCGCTTTCCGTGACCCGCAGCGCGGTGGCGATCGCTCCCAGCGGCCCGGCGCCCGGCCAATCATCGGCGAACCAGAGAACTCCGGCGGCACGCTCTGCTTCGCCACCGAGAATTACCGGCTCGACGCCCGCGCTACGCAGCAGTTCGATCGCGCGGTCGAGCATCGTGACGCCCCCGATTTCGAGCGCCGCCTTGTCCGTGCCCATTCGCGAGCTGCGGCCGCCCGCCAGAATAAAACCCGCAACGCTTCCGCCTTTCGTTGAACTGGTATTCACGTCGACGAATTCTCGCGCGAGGATATCATGGAGCGCGCACCGCAGTTATCAGCGTCAGTCGTCTGGAGGAACATAATGTCGGAAGTCCGAGTCATCGCTCGCATTCAGGCCCGCGAAGGCAAAGCGCAAGAATTGAAACCCTTGCTTCGCGGCCTGCTGGCGCCCACCCGCGCCGAAGCCGGCTGCAAATATTACAATCTGTTCGAATCACAGTACCCCGGCATCTTTTATTTCGACGAAGTCTGGGAGAGCCAGGCGCATCTCGATAAGCACGCGCAAAGCAACCATCTGAAATCCACCGCCGCCAAACTCAAAGACCTGGTGCAAGCCCCGCCCGAAGTAAATATTTTGAAAGCCATCGAATAGCCGCACTCAGTATTTTCAATTCGCCCAGCCGGCAGGAACCCCACCTGTAGCGGCGGCCTTTAGGCCGGCTGATTTTTGTTTCGCTTCAAATCCGCCGGGAACGTAGTCGAACGCTTATTTCACCGGCCGCTGAATCCCCAGCTCTTTCAATTTTTCCTGCAGACTTTGTCGGTGCAAACCCACCACCGCCGCAGTTTTGGAAACGTTCCAGCGGTGCTCCTCCAACTTACGTTTCAAATAAACAATCTCGAACTGGCGCCGTGCTTCGCGAAAATCGCTCTCGCTCAGGAAGCCGCTGTCGCCGCTTCCCTCTCCGCCAGCGGCGGCCAGCGGCCGCTGACCCTCGCGAATTTCTTCCGGCAAATCGCTCGCGGCGATTTCATCGCCGCGGCTCAGGACCAGGCTCCGTTCGATGGCGTTGCGCAGCTCCCGCACGTTGCCCGGCCAATCATAAGCGACCAGCAAATCGAGCGCCGCGCGACTAAGTCGCGCCTGGCGATTGTGCCGCACGCCGAACTGAACGAGAAAACTCGCGGCCAGCAGCGGAATGTCTTCCTTGTGCTCGCGCAGCGCCGGCAATTCCAGGGTGACCACGCGCAACCGGTAGTACAAATCCTCGCGAAATTTTCCGGCGGGGATTTCCGCCGGCAAATCGCGATGCGTCGCGCTGATCACGCGCACATCCACGTCGATCGAATGCGACCCGCCCAGCCGCTCGATTTTGCGGTTTTCCAGAACCCGCAAAACTTTCGGCTGCGTCACCGGGTTCATGTCGCCAATCTCATCCAGAAAAATCGTGCCGCCCGAAGCTAGCTCGAATTTGCCTTTGCGCTGCTGCGCCGCGCCGGTAAACGCGCCGCGTTCGTAGCCGAACAGTTCCGATTCGATCAGATTTTCGGGCAGCGCCGCGCAATTTACCGCGATGAAGGCGTTCCCCGCGCGCGGCGAACGTTCGTGAATTTCCTGCGCCAGCAAATCCTTGCCGGTCCCGCTTTCGCCCAGAATTAAAACCGTCGCGTCGGTCGTCGCGACGCGCTCGGCCATTTCGAAAACGCGCCGCATCGGCGCGCTCGAACCTAGCATCCGGCCGAACTGGCCGTCGGCCACCAGTTCGCGCCGCAGCCGCAGGTTTTCCGCCTCCAGCCCGGCGAGCTGCAGAATGTTCGCCACGCGCTTGCGCAGCTCCTCGATGTCGTATCCTTTTACGATGTAATCCGCCGCGCCACTTTGCAGCGCCTCGACCGCCGTCTTGGCGCTGTCCAGCGCCGACGCCACCAGCACCGGCGTCTCGATGCCATTCGCCCGCATCCACTTCAGGAAAGTCAGCCCGTCTTCCCCGGACATCACCAAGTCGAGCAAAATCAGATCGGGGCGGTCATTCGCCAGCGATTCGCGCGCCGCACGCGCCGAATCCGCGTCCACGATTTTGTATTTCGATTCCAGCGCCCGCCGCACGGCGAAGCGCGCGGCCGGCTCGTCGTCCACAATCAAAATGGTTCGCATACTCATTTCCCTTCCTCGTCCGCCACCGGCAACAACAACCGGAACCGCGTGCCCTTCCCATTTCGCACCGGACTCTCGCAGGAAATGGTGCCGCCGATTTCCTCCACCCGTCGCGCCACGATCGAAAGGCCGAGGCCGGTGCCAGTGGGCTTTGTCGTAAAATACGGCTGAAAGACTTTCACGCGCAGCTCCGGCGAGATTCCCGGGCCGCCATCTTCGACCACGATTTCCAGATGTTTTTCGTAGCGCCCGAGGCTAAGCCGCACGCGCCCGCCGGCGGTTTGCGCTTCGAGCGCGTTGACGATCAGATTTGAGAGGATTTCATTCAGCGCCTCGTCCGAAGCCAGCGCATAAATCTCATGCGTAGGCCGCTCGAATTCGAAACGCACGTTGCGGCTATCCGCGTCGTGCCGAAATAGAACCGCCGTCTGATTCGCCAGCGCGACGGCCGCCACGCGCTGGCCGCCTACGGAAGGTTTTGCATAACGCAAAAGCTGGGTCAGCTTCGCGCTCATGCGATCGATCTCGCCCACCACCAGCGTCGAATCGCGGCGCACGTTCACCGGCAAATCCGGGTCTTCGAGTTGCACCTGCAAGACGGTCTTCATCGAACTCAGCGGATTGCGCAAATTGTGCGAGACGTTCGCGGCCATCTGCCCCAGCGAAGCCATCCGCTCGCGCTCAGCCAATTCCCTTTCGAGCCGCAGCTTATCTTCGATCAAACGCGCCAAATCGATCATCCCCGGCAACTGCTCGCCCAGGAATCCCAGCGCGGCCGTTGTTTCGCCGGTCAAATACGAGCCAGTCGATGCCGCTTCCAGCACGCCGATTTCCTGGCCATCCTTCATTAGCGGCAGCGCAGTGGTGTGACCCAATCCTCCCGGCGCCGCCAGCGGCTTTGCCGCCGGATCGCGCGGAATCGAAATGCGCACATCCGCCAGCCCATACTCCTTGCGAATCCGACTCTCCGCCTCGGCCACCAGGTGCGCCACGCTTCCCTGCCGCGCTTCCTGCTGCAACTCGACGCTGAGCCGCTGTACCCCGCCCATGTCTTCTTGAAATTTCCGTTGCAACACCGGCCCAATCACGCGTTCCAGCGGCTCGAACAGAAAGATCAAAGAAAACAAAAGCACGGCGGCCGTCGCCTCCGGCGGCACCATAGGTTCCAGCCATCCGCTGACTCGACGCACCAGCGCCAAATAGAGCAGCGCCAAAAACGTCACGGGCAAGGCGTACATCAGGTTCCGCTGAGCGCCGTACTCCAGAAAGTTATCGCGCACCGAGAAGTAAATGATGAGCGCGCCGGGCAAAACGCCAGCGAAGAGGATAGCCGCCTCCAACCCTTCCGTCCGGGAGCCGAGAATTCCCGGAAACCACACCGCGAGCGCGAGAGCGATGGCCAAAAAACCGGAAGCGCCGAACATTGTGCGGAAAAAACGTACCTCAACTGGCGTCTTAGCCAGCCGCCAGTCCCGCGCCTCAAAAGTGGCGTCTAAAATGGCAAGGGCCGGAAGCGCTTGTCGCCCCGCCTCGACGAAATAGCCCAACAGCAACGGGATTTGATAATCGATCACGCCGTTGCGCGTCATACCTGTGGCGGGCGAGGTCTGTTGCCCAATGTCCAGGAAATGGCTCAGCAGCGCCGGGAGCCTGAACTCAGCAGAGCCGGGACGGAGCAGATTGAAAGCGAGTGCGGCCTCGATCAGTGCAATCAAGTAAAACATCGCGACCAGCGGCCCGCCCAAAAAACCCGCTGCAGCGCCGCGAACTTGTCGGCCGTACGCGTAGTGGATGTGCCAGATCAGCGGCAAAAGAAGAAAAATACCCATAGCGATTAGCGTCTGAGAAAAGATGCGGGTCGCCTCCGGAGGCAAAAGGTACTCAATCAAGGCATTGATCTCAAGCAGGCCGCCGGAATAAATCAGAAACAGCGCAAGGCTGACGAAAAACAATAATCGCTCGAAGAGTCTTGGCTTGCGGTGGCCAACGATCAAAGCAAGCAGGAAAAGATAGACCAGCGTGCCAGCGGTGAAACTTATCAGCCGGATATAGAAGAGTGATGGCACAATCGAGATGCGGCGATGGTAGTCCGGAGCGGAAAAGAAGGCAACGGAGAAGTGTCAGAAAAATCTGACTATTCTCAAGCCGCTCATTTATATAGCCTTACCAGCATCCAATTGTTACAAATATGTGAGTGCCGAATTATCAGACTTTAGCTTGACACCCTCGACGACCATGCTATATTAGCACTCGCCTGAGAGGAGTGCTAACGCTCTACCAGCCTCGTACACCTCTTCAAGCCAGACCGTTGAGTTCCACTAACTGGAGGAAATGCAAATGGCAGTCAATATTACCCCGCTACATGACCGCGTGGTCGTGCGGCGCTTCGAAGAACGTGAAAGCGTGAAGGGCGGCATCATCATCCCGGACTCCGCGAAAGAGAAACCGCAAGAGGGTGAAGTCGTAGCAGTCGGCAACGGACGGCGCGAGAAGGGCGAATTGATCCCGCTCGACGTGAAAGTCGGCGACCGCGTCCTGTTCGGCAAGTACAGCGGCAACGACATCAAGATCGACGACGAGGAATTGATGATCCTGAAGGAAGACGAAATCCTCGCCAAGCTCGGCCCGGTCGCGAAAGCGGCAGGCGGCAAGAAGTAACTCATCCCGAAACTTTTTGATTTTTAGCTACACCTGCCCGGCCCGGCTTCAACCGGACGGCAAAACGTTCGAAACAATTCGACGAGGAGAAAGAAGATCATGGCAAAGCAAATCGTGACGGGTGAGAATTCCCGCCAGGCGATCTTGCGCGGCGTCAATCAGCTGGCTGACGCGGTCAAGATTACGTTGGGTCCTAAGGGCCGCAACGCGGTCATCGAAAAGAAGTTCGGCTCGCCGATCATCACCAAGGACGGCGTCACCGTAGCGAAAGAAATCGAATTGCAGGACCCGCTCGAGAACATGGGCGCGCAGATGGTTCGTGAAGTTGCCTCCAAGACGTCGGACGTCGCGGGCGACGGCACCACCACTGCCACCGTGCTGGCTCAGGCCATCTTCAAGGAAGGCGTCAAGGCCGTTGCGGCCGGCGCGTCTCCGACTGCCCTCAAGCGCGGCATCGAAAAGGCCGTAGCCGTCGCCGTGGAAGAAGTAAAGAAGCAGCACAAAGACGTGAAGGGCGACATGATCGCGCAAGTCGGCACCATCAGCGCCAATAACGACCGCCAGATCGGCAGCATCATCGCCGAAGCGATGAAGAAGGTCGGCAAGGACGGCGTAATCACCGTGGAAGAATCCAAGACCATGGAAACCACGCTGGAAGTGGTCGAAGGCATGCAGTTCGACCGCGGCTACCTCTCCCCCTACTTCGTCACCGACCCCGAGCGCATGGAATGCACCCTGGAAGATGTGCGCATCCTGATCCACGAAAAGAAAATCTCCTCGATGAAGGATCTTCTCCCCTTGCTCGAGCAGATTGCCAAGATGGGCAAGCCCCTGATGATCATCGCGGAAGACGTCGAAGGCGAAGCGCTGGCGACGTTGGTGGTCAACAAGCTGCGCGGCACTCTGCAGTGCACCGCGGTTAAGGCTCCCGGCTTCGGCGATCGTCGCAAGGCAATGCTCGAAGATATCGCCACCCTCACCGGCGGCAAGGCCATCACCGAAGACCTCGGCATCAAGCTGGAGAACGTGAAGGTTGAGGATCTCGGCCGCGCCAAGAAGGTCACCATCGACAAGGACAACACCACCATCATCGAAGGCGGCGGCAAGGCTTCCGAAATCGAAGGCCGCGTTCGCCAGATCCGCGCCCAGGTGGAAGACACCACGTCGGATTACGACAAGGAAAAGCTGCAAGAGCGCTTGGCGAAACTCGTCGGCGGCGTGGCCGTAATTAAAGTCGGCGCTGCGACCGAGACCGAGCTGAAGGAAAAGAAGGCTCGCGTTGAAGACGCTATGCACGCCACCCGTGCGGCCGTCGAAGAAGGCATCGTTCCCGGCGGCGGCGTAGCGCTGGTTCGTTGCATCCCGGCCCTCGAGAAGCTCAAGCTTCAGGAAGATGACGCGATCGGCGTCAACATCGTGAAGCGCGCCCTCGAAGAGCCTCTCCGGCAGATCGCGCACAACGCCGGCCACGAAGGCGCAGTCATCCTCGGCAAGATCCGTGAATCCAAGGAAGAGAATTTCGGATTCAACGCGGACACCGGCGATTTCGGCGACATGGTCAAGGCCGGCGTCATCGACCCAGCCAAGGTTACCCGTCTGGCGCTGCAGAATGCGGCGTCGATCGCGGGCCTGATGCTCACCACCGAAGCGCTGGTGGCGGACATCAAGGAACCCAAGGAAGCCTCGGCCGGACACGGCGGCGGCGCTCCTGGCGCGGGCGGCATGGGCGGCATGTACTAAATCGCGCGAAGCGCGATTTACCCTGAGGGCCGCCAGTGGCGGCCAGAAGGGTCTGCTTCAAGGTTCAAAACAAAAAAGGGCGGCGCGATCAAATCGCGCCGCCTTTTTTT
>DASWVE010000088.1:0-16088 GCA_036401315.1 Candidatus Acidiferrales bacterium | reverse complement strand
AAAACGCCCGGCCGCGAATAGAATACCGCCCCACAAATTCAGCAGCAGGGCCATCCAGGTAATGACGTTAGGGGGAACTCCGGTAGGTGCCAGCAGGGCAGCGATGCGGTCGACTGGCCAATTCACAAAACGGCCGATGGTCCGGGTCAGCATGAAATGAATTTCACCCGTTATTCCTCTTCGTAAATCGTGGAAAGCTTTACGACTTCATAATCCTTTGTGCCCGAAGGAGTCGTCACTTGCACTTCGTCGCCGACTTTTTTTCCCAGCAGCGCCCGCCCAATCGGAGAACTCGTCGAAATCAAGCCCTGCGCCGCATCGGCTTCTTCCACTGTCACCAGTTTGTACTCGATTTTGGTCGACTTCGCAACGTCCAGCACCGTCAGCCGCGAACCGTACGCCGCCCGGTCTTTCGGCAGGTTTTGCAGGTTCAACATCGAAAGGTCGCCCATCCGCTTGTGCAGTTGGCTCAACCGCGCCTCGACGAACCTCTGCCGCTCTTTGGCGTATTTATACTCCGCATTCTCCGATAGGTCGCCGTGCGCCCGCGCCACGCTGATCTCTTTCGGCAGGTCCGTGTGCAATTCGTGCGAAAGTACGTCGATCTCGTCCTGCAATTTCTTCTTAATTTTGGCGGCAAAATCGGTCATAGATAATGTCTAGCAAGGCCAACGAAAAACCCTTCTCCACCCTCGCAGTAGCTAAATACCTGATCAAGATTATAGCAGGCGAAAAAGGGAAGTGGGGAAGACTACTGCACCCAACCGCCGCCCAGCGCGTTATACACCTGCACCAGTGAGGTCAGTTCGTTCTGCTGCGCCTGCGCCAGGTTCAGCTGCGCGGCGAAATAATTCGTGTCGTTCGTCAATACTTCCAAATAACTCGTCACGCCATTCTGGTACCGGATTTCCGCCAGCTTCGATGAATCCTGCGCCGAAGCCGTCAGCAATTCCTGCTGTTCGCGAAATTCCCGGTTCTTCTGGTAGCCAATCAGCGAATCCGAAACATCGCGAAACGCCTGTTGTATCGTCTGCCGGTAAGTCAGCAGCGCCTGCTGCTGTTGCGCCTCAGTCAACTTCACATTCGAGTGAATTTTTCCCGCGGTGAATATTGGCACCGAAAGCGTCGGCCCCACGGTCCAGAAAGAAGACGGCCCGGTAAACAATTTCGACAACGCCAGCGTCTGAAACCCGGCATTGCCCGTCAGTGAAATGTCCGGATAATAAGCGGCCTTCGCCACCCCAATTTCCGCGTTCGCCGCGATCAGCTGCGCTTCGGCCTGTTGCACATCCGGCCGCCGCTCCAGCAGGCTCGACGGCAGCCCCGGAGGAATCGACGGCGGATGCGGCTGTTCCACCAATTTCCGTCCCCGTTCCACCGGTCCCGGGTTGCGGCCCAACAAAACACTAATCAGGTTTTCATCCTGCTCGATCTGCCGCTCCACGTTCGGTATCGTTTCCGACGCTGTATAAACCAATTGCTCCGATTGCCGCACATCGACCAACGAAGTCGATCCGTTCTGCTCCAGCGCCTGCTCCAACTTTAGCGAATCCTGCCGCGTCGCCAGCGTCTGTTTCGAAATTTCCAACTCCAGATCGAGCGCCCGCAACTCGAAGTAAGCCGTCGCCACATTCGAAATTACGGAATTCACCACCGCCCGCCGGCCCCATTCGCTCGCCAGTAAATTCGCCCGCGCCGCTTCCGTCGCCCGCCGGTACTTCCCCCAAAAATCGATTTCCCACGATGCGGACAGGCCTACATTGCCCGTGGTCTCTTCAAAACCGTGGAACAAGATAGTCGCCGCTTGCCGGCTGCTATTGATCCCCGCGCTGCCCGATAAAGTAGGGAACTGATCCGCCCGCGTAATCCCCAATTGCGCTTCCGCCTGCAAGACCCGCGTAGCCGCAATCTGCAAATCGAAATTCTGCTGCAAGGCGACCCGAATCAAATTCTGCAGTTGCTCATCTTGAAAAACCGTAAACCATTTCGCGTCGCCCATCCCCGCCGCGGCATCCGCTGCCGAATTCGCCGGCGGCGCCGCGCGGTACGTCGACGGCACATCCACGCTGGGCCGTTTGTAATTCGGCCCGACCGTGCAGCCCGAAATAATAATCGCCGCCGCCATCGCGCCGGCCACCAAGGAGCGCATGCGCCGCATCAATCCGCCCCCGATTCAGCCGGCTCAGCAGTATGAATCTTCTTCACCACCGGCTCCGGCTTTCCACGCGAAGCGAATTTCTCGACCACATCAAACGTGACCGGAATCAAAAAGATCGCGATGATCGACGCCGCCAGCATGCCCCCGATCACCACCGTCCCCAAAATTCGCCGCGCCACCGCGCCCGAGCCCGAAGCGATCCACAGCGGCACGCAACCCAAAATAAACGCGAACGCCGTCATCAGAATCGGACGCAACCGCAATCGCGCCCCGGCCAGCGCCGCTTCTTCGATGCTCTTGCCGCCCTCTTCATACTGATCCTTGGCGAACTCCACGATCAGAATCGCGTTCTTCGCCGCCAGGCCGATCAGCATGATCAAACCGATTTGCGCGTACACATCGTTTTCATAACTGCGCAAATGCAGCGCCAGGTAAGCGCCAAACACCGCGATCGGCGTGCCCAGTAGTACGCTGAATGGGAGCGACCAACTTTCATACTGCGCCGCTAGAATCAGGAACACGAACAGTAGCGACAAACCAAAAATTGCCGTGGCCGAAACGCCCTTCGCCGCCTGCGCTTCCTGATACGACATCGCAATCCAGTCGTAACCCATTTCCTTCGGCATCGTTTCGTTGAAGACGTCCACCAGCGCCGCCGATACTTGTCCCGCGCTGTACCCCGGCTTGCCGCTGGTGTTAATCTGCGCCGATTCGTATTCGTTGTAGCGCAGCGTAAATTCCGGCCCGGTAATGTTCTTGTTCGAAGTCACCGCGCTCAACGGCACCGGCGCGCCATTGGCGCTATTGACGTAATATCCCCCCACGTCGCCGGCCCGCGTTCGCGAATCGCCTTCCGCCTCCACGTAAACCTGCCACTGCCGTCCGAAGCGGTTGAAATAATTCACCAAGTAGCCGCCCATGAACGTCTGCAAGGTCTCGTACACGTCGCCGATGTTCACCGCCTGCCTCATCACCTTCGCCCGATCCACGTCCACAAACACCTGCGGCACATGCGGCGTATAAGTTGTAATCACCGCCCCGAATTCCGGCCGCTTCCGCGCCGCCGCGATAAACTTATTCACATTCTCGGCCAGAAATTCCGGCCCGCTGCCCGACCGATCCTCCAGCACGAACGTCGCGCCGCCCGACGAGCCTACTCCGGGAATCGCCGGCGGCTGGAACGAGAACGCGATCCCTTCCTGCAAGCTAGCCAGCTTGGCGCCCACGCTTTGTTGGATCGCCAGATACTGCTCGTCCTTCGCCTTCCGCAAATCCCAGTCCTTCAGCGTCACGAAGAAAAACGTGTTGTACGTATTCTGCGTGAAACTCAGCAGGCTGAATCCCATGACGCTGGTCACGCCCTCCACTCCCGGCGTCTTCAGCAGCATGTCTTCTACTTTTTTCGCCGCCAGGTCGCTGCGCTGCAAGGAAGCGGCGTCCGGCAGAATCATCGCCACGTAGAGGTAGCCTTGGTCTTCATCGGGTAGGAAAGAAGTAGGCAGCGATTTTCCCAGAAAGCCGGTGGCCACCGCGACCGCCGCCAGGAACAGGAAACTCAACCCTGCTTTGCGAATCAACTTGCCGCTGAAGTTGACGTACCCGTCCGTCGCCCGCCCGAACACCCGGTTGAACCACTTAAAAAACTTGGCGAGCGGCCCGTGCGTTTCGGTTTTGGGCTTTAGCAAAAGCGCGCACAACGCTGGGCTCAGCGACAGCGCGTTAAACGCCGAGAAAACCACCGAAATCGCGATGGTCACCGCAAACTGCTGGTACAAACGCCCGGTAATTCCCGGAATAAAAATCGTCGGAACAAATACCGCCACCAGGATCAGCGCGATCGCCACCACCGGACCCGATACTTCTTCCATCGCCTTCAACGCGGCGTCCCGCGGCGTCATCCCTTCTTCAATATGATGTTCCACTGCCTCGGTCACCACGATCGCGTCGTCCACCACCAACCCGATCGCTAAAACGAGACCGAATAGCGACAGCGTATTAATCGAAAATCCCAGCAAGGGAAAAACAGCGAATGTTCCGATCAGCGATACCGGCACCGCCAGCAAAGGAATCAACGTCGCGCGCCAGCCCTGCAGGAAGATGTACACCACGATGATGACCAGCAGCAGCGCTTCGAACAGCGTCTTGACGATTTCCTTGATGCCCGCCGAAACCGCCAGCGTTGTGTCCAAACCCACTTTGTAATTCAGGTCGGCGGGGAATCGCTGCTTCAGCGTATCCATCGCCGCGCGTACGCCCTTCGCCGCCGCTACCGCGTTCGCGCCGGGAAGTTGGTACAGCGCCATGATCGCCGAAGGCTTGCCGTTGTAGCGGCCCACTACATCGTAGGTCTGCGCGCCCAGTTCCAGCCGCGCCACATCTTTCAATCGCAGCGTCGATCCATCCGGGTTCGACCGAATAATAATGTCGCCGAATTCTTCGGCGGATACCAACCGCCCTTGCGCCCGCACCGTGTAGGTAAATTGCTGCCCCGCCGGAACCGGCTCGCCGCCGATTTTCCCCGCCGGATTCACCGTATTTTGGATCTGGATCGCCTGAATAATCTGCGGGACCGTCACCTGCAGTTTCGCCAGCTTGTCCGGCTGCACCCAGATGCGCATCGCGTACTGCCCGGCGCCGAATACCAGCACCTTGGCGATTCCCGGCACGCGCGTCAGTTGGTCCACCAGGTTGATGTACGCGTAATTCGCCAGGAAAACGTTGTCGTAGCTGCTGTTCGGTGAGTACAGGTCCACCAGCATCAATGGCGCCGAAAACGATTTCTGTACCGTCACCCCCGCCGTGTTCACCGGCCCCGGCAACTGCGAAGTCGCCTGCGCCACGCGTAGCTGCGTCAGCACCTGATCGATATTCGGGTCCGTCTGAATTCCGAAATCCACCGTGATCTGCGTCTGGCCATTATTCGCGTTCGTGGAATACATGTAATTCATGTTGTCCACGCCGCTCAGTTGTTGCTCGATGGGCGTCGCTACCGATTGTTCCAGCGTCTCGGCGTCCGCGCCGGGATAGATCGCCGTAACCTGAATTTCCGGCGGTGCGATATTGGGGAATTGCGCGGTGGGCAGCCCGAGCATCGAAACGATGCCGACGATGACCATCACGATCGAAATCACGATCGCCACAATCGGCCGGTCGATAAAAAACTTAGCCATGAACTATTGGCTCCCGCCCGACGAAGGGGATGAAGGGGACATCGAGGCCGCGGCCTCGACCGGTTTTACCGGGGAGCCCGGCCCGACTTTCTGTATCCCTTCCGTAATGACGCGCTCGCCCGCCTTCAATCCGCTGTTGATCACCCACAGGTCGCCGGTTCGGTCGCCCACCGTCACTTTGCGGATTTCTACTTTATCGTCCGCCCCGACCACCGCGATCTGATAACTCCCCTGCAGGTCCGTGACGGCCTTCTGCGGAATCAATAGCGCGTTTTTGTGAATGTCCGTCACCGCTTGAATCCGCCCGAATTGCCCCGGCCGCAGGATGTTCCCCGGATTGGCAAACGCCCCCACGATCCGGATCGTCCCGGTCTGCGGATCCACTTGCCGGTCCGCGAAAACAATTTTGCCTTTCTCCGGATATTCCTTGCCGTTCGCCAGAATCAGCGTCAGCGGCACCGAACTTTCGCTCGAAAACAAATTCACGCTGCCCGAAATCTTGTCCGCGATCCTCAGCCACTCCTGCTCGCTGATCGGGAAATACACCTTCACCGGATTTACTTTCGAAACCGTCGTCAGTACCGTCGTCGTCGAAACCAGGCTGCCCACCTGCGTCTGCGCCAGCCCCGCGATCCCGTCGATCAGCGAACGCACGTGCGTGAAACCCACGTTCAACTCCGCCTGCTCCACCGTGGCTTTCGCCGCTTCCACCGCTGCCTCCGCGCTCAGTTTGGCCTGAATATCGTTGTCCATCTGGCTCTGCGCGATGGCGTGCAGCTTGGCCACCGGCGTATCGCGATTCACGTTGATTACCGCCAGGCCCAGTTGCGCGTTCGCCTGCGCCAGTTGTCCCTTGGCCTGATCCAGCACTGCCTGGAAAGGCCGCGGATCGATCTCGAACAGCACATCGCCCTGGCGTACGAACGATCCTTCCCGGTAATTCTGCTTGATCAGGTAGCCCGTCACCTGCGGCTGAATCTGCGCGTTGGTATATCCGTCGAGTGTCGCCACCCAATCGCTCACCACCGGCACGTCGCGCTGTACCACCGTCACCACCGTAACGGACGGTGCGGCCATCGCGGGCGGTGCCTTCTTCTCGCAACCCGCTGCCAGAGTTGCCGAAAGAACGAGCGTCGCTACTAAAATTCGGAGGGAAGTAGAAGGTTCTGCGCTGATTAATCGTGTCATTTTCGGTGTCTCGCCTGAAATGGCTGGTCCTGCACTCTTAATTTCATGCCCACTATAACGATTTCAAGCCAAGGCGGTCGAGTTTGTTTTGGATGCTCGGCGGGGAGCAGCGGCACTATTTATTTTTTAAATATTTGGAGCGGTTAAATCTTATCGGCGGACGAAGTCGAACGGCGGGATACTAACAAGCGCTTGCCATAATAGCAAGTGCTTGTTAATGTCCGCATATGGGTTTCAGTATGAATCCGCGCGACTACATCACCTGCATGATGTCGCAGCTCACCCACGCCACCGAACACGCCCTGGCGTCCACCACCAAAGAATTGAATCTGACCTTGCTCCAGCTCGCCGCCCTCGCCGAATTGAATCACGACGGCACTCTTTCCACCGCCGATCTGGCGCGCCTTACCTTCGTTACCCCCCAAAATATGAGTCTCACCATTTCGAAACTAGCCGCCGGCGGCTATCTCACCAGAAAATCGCACCCGACCAACGCCCGCATCAAGCGCTTAGTCCTGACCCCGCGCGGCGCCAAAGTGCTGCGCCGCGCGGTCGCCCGCGCCGTAGTAATCGAACGCGCCATGTTCTCGCCGCTCTCCGCCCGCGACCAATCCGCCTTGAAATCCCAGCTCCGCGTCTGTCTCGCCCGCATCCGGCCCTTGCGCGGCAGAAAAGTTTCCTCCCGCGCCAAATCGCGCTCCTGACACTACAATTCGCAGCACCACTACCCGCCGTCATCCTGAGCGCAGCGAAGGATCTCAACCAGTTCAAACAAGCGCCCCACCCACCGCGAGCGATTGACCATCCGAAGCCTGCCCCGTTCGTTCGCGCGTGGCCTTAATTCGCCGTAACCTTGTCGCTGATTTGATCGTAGGCCGACTGCGTCAGCACCTGTCGCGTCACCAGCTCATGTTTGTCCGCATACGGCCGGTGCTGCACGATCGCGTGCGCCTGATGCACGTCAATTCCCGGCAGGCCCATCAAATCTTCCGGCGCCGCGGTGTTGAGATTGACCAGCGGATGATGACCGTCCGCCCAGCCATCCTTCGCTCCCTGCACCGCCGCGCGCGCATCGCTCGCCGCCCGATCCGCCGCCTGATTGATCTCTTTACCCGCCGCTTCCAGCGCCGGTTTTGCTTTTTCCGTCGCCGCGGCCGCGTCCTGCCGCATTTTTGTTTCCCGGTCCTGCCGCTGCTGCTCCGTTTCGCTCGCGCAACCGCTGGCCGCTAGCACCACTACCACCGCAAGTGCGGATATAAAAACCTGAAGTTTTCTCATCGTCAAATTCCTCCCAGGATGTGCCGCCAACCTCAATCCCTATCCATTACCACAACGCCCCCGCCCGCGCCTATCCGCTCATAACCTGATTTCGCCAACCTGCCCGGCTTCATGTATCTTGAGAGAACTTAACAAGATCTTGCTTGTTCTTACGATCCAAAACTCGGATTAAATCGCAGTGGTCAGTTTCTTTAGGTCCTTTGGCTGCATCTATAAATAAAGTGAGCCAGAACCCCATCGCGTTCGTAGTCGGCGGCGGCCCCGCGGGATTAGCCGCGGCCATCTCGCTGCGCCAAAAAGGCTTCATCCTCCGCCTCGCCGATGGCGCCGCGCCTCCCGTCGATAAAGCCTGCGGCGAAGGTCTCATGCCCGACACCGTCGCTGCCCTGCGCCGCATGGGAATCGAAATTCCCGAACAGGATAGCCACCCGCTCCGCGGCATTCGATTTGTCTCCGGCGACGTTGCGATCACCGCCGATTTTTCCGGCGGTCTCGGAACTGGAGTCCGTCGCACCGCCCTTCACGCCGCCATGGTGGCACACGCGGAAAAGCTAGGCGTACATTGCCTGTGGAATGCGCCGGTCACCAGCCTCGCGAAGAGCGGCGTGCATTTGCGCGATCAGTTTTACGCTACCGATTGGATCATCGGCGCCGACGGCAGTGGCTCTCGCACTCGCAAATGGGCCGGCCTCGAAGCCTCCAAAAAACGCGCTCGTCGCTACGCTTTCCGCACTCATTTTCGCCACGCCCCGTGGTCCGACTACGTCGAAATTCACTGGGCCGCCGACGCCCAGGCCTACGTCACGCCCGTCGCCCCCAACGAAGTCTGCATCGTCGTGCTCTCCGAAAAACCCAACATGCGCGCCGAAATCCTTCCCGCCGTTTTTCCCGTTCTTGCCGAACGCCTGCGCTCGGCCCAATTGCTCGGCGTCGAACGCGGCGCTATCACGACCACGCATCGCCTGCGCCAGGTTTTTCGCGGCAACGTCGTCCTGGTCGGCGACGCTTCCGGTTCCGTCGACGCCATCACCGGCGAAGGTCTGAACCTCGGTTTCCAACACGCCCTCGCTCTGCCGGATTTTCTCAGCGCAAATAATCTTCCCGCCTATCAAAAGATCCATCGTCGCCTGCAGTTCCGCCCTTCGGTCATGGCCTATTTTCTCTCGCTCCTAGGCCGCCAGAAATTCCTGCGCGACCGTACCTTCCGCGCCTTCGCCGCCGATCCCTCGCTCTTTTCGAATTTTCTCGATCTCCACTTGGGCCACGCTTCGCATCCCCAGGCGGCTCTGGCGGCGACCAGACTTGGATGGCATTTTGCGACCTGCTAAAAACAGCAAACTCACCTTCGTCGCCGCCTGCGTTGCGATTCTCGCCTGTGCTTTCTCCGCGCCGCACTCCAGCATCGCCGCGCCGTCGCCGCAAACCCCAAAAACCGCACCGCCGCCCCCAATGGCCATCACCGTCGATCCTGCCCACAGCGACCTGCATTGGACGCTCGACAGCACCCTGCACACCGTCCACGGCACCTTCGCCATCGCTCGCGGCGAACTGAAAATCAATCCCGCCTCCGGCAGCGCCTCCGGCGAAATTGTCGCCGACGCCAAAAGCGGCCAAACCGGCAACGATTCGCGCGATCAGAAAATGCGCCAGGAAATTCTCGAAACCGCGAAATTCCCGGAAATTACTTTTCGCGTCACCCAAATCGACGGCTTCGCTCCCACCTCCCCTAAAAATCACCTCAATCTCCACGGCACATTTTCCCTTCACGGCTCACCGCACGAAATGATCGTACCCGCCGACGTCGAATGGACCGGAAATAACTGGAAGGGAACTGCGAATTTCGCCGTCCCCTTTCTAGCCTGGGGCATCAAAAATCCCGGCAATTTCCTCCTCAAAGTCAGTCCCAACGCCGACGTCACCCTCGAACTTTCCGGCACCAGCCGCCCCGCGAACTAAAACTCCGCAAACTCGCCTTGGCTAGCAAAGTTCTCAACAGTTGGAAACGTCTTCCTGCTCATATCGCGCGCGGACTCAACAACGCGCAAAACCGTCCCTAAACGCCAAGAAATAAGCCTTTTCCCGCAGCTGCGACCAACGCCGCCACCCCGCCTCTGGATACCCGATTGCGTACATCTCCATGCAGTCCGCAAAAGAAAAAGCACCAGTAGTAGCCGTACTAAAACTTTAGTTTCACTCGTTTGCTGGCGGTCCAAAGGCGTCGCCGGCCCGATTCTGCGCTACGCGCGGAAAAACAAAGTTTCCGAACCCAGCCTCGGAGAACATCTCAGATGCGTAAGTCAGTCGCGGTCGCGGCCCTCTTCCTCTCTTCAGTTTTTTTCGCAGCCTCTACCTCCGCGCAAACTCCCATCCTCACCCATCACTACGACAACGCGCGCACCGGCCAGAACCTCAACGAAACCATTCTCACTCCCGCCACCGTCGACTCCACTTCCTTCGGCAAACTTTTCACCCTCGGCGTCGATGGCTACGTCTACGCCCAACCTCTTTACGTTCCCGCCCTCGCCATCCCCGGCAGCGGCACGCACAACGTCGTCTTCATCGCTACCGAACACGATTCCATCTACGCCTTTGACGCCGACACCGGCGCGCAAATCTGGTACCGCACATTTCTGATCAACGGCGCCACCACCCTCTCCACCTCCGACGTCGGTAACACGCAGGACATCCACCCCGAGATGGGCATCACCGGCACACCGGCGATCGATCCCGCTACCAACACCATGTACGTCGTCGTCAACACCAAAGAATCCGGCGCGCTCATCTATCGCCTGCATGCTCTCGATATCACCACCGGCCTCGACAAACTTGGCGGCCCGGTCCAACTCACCGGCTCGGTTCCCGGCACCGCTCCCGACGCCACCGGCGGAATGGTTCCGTTCAACGTCCAATGGGAAAATCAGCGCCCCGGCTTGCTGCTCATCAATGGCTACCTCTTCATCGGCTTCGCTTCGCACGGTGATAACGGCCCCTGGCACGGCTGGATCCTCGGTTACAACGCCACCACCCTGCAGCAGACCGGCCTTTGGAATACTTCGCCCAACGGAAGAGGAAATGGCATCTGGGCCGCCGGCTCGGGTCTAGCCGCGGACGCCGCCGGCGCCGCCTACGTTGCTACCGGTAACGGCGATTACACTGTCACGGTCCCCGCCCCGCCGCCTTCCACCACCATCGACTACGGCGACAGCGTCATCCGCGTAAACCTCGCCAACGGCATTCCGGTTCCCGTCGATTACTTCACGCCCTACAACCAGGCCAGCCTCGATAACTCTGACGCCGACGTCGGCTCCGGCGGCGTGCTCATTCCCCCGGATCAAACCGGCACTTACCCGCACATTTTGATTCAAGCCGGCAAACAAGGTTCTCTCTACGTCATCAACCGCGACAAGATGACCAAAGACGGCAGCCACTACTGCAACGGCTGCACCAGCGATCCCGAAATCATTCAGACCGTCACCGGCAGCGGCGGCCTCTGGTCCATGCCTTCCTACTGGAATGGAAATGTCTACACTTGGGGCAACGGAAATAATCTGAAAGCCTTCTCGCTCATCAACGGAATGCTCTCTACCTCGCCAACCTCACAGTCCGCCGAATCGAGCAACTTCCCGGGATCCACCGTAGCCATCTCCTCGAATGGCACCACGAACGGAATCGTCTGGGCCGTCCAGTCCGACGCCTACAATTCCAACGGTCCCGCCATCCTCCGCGCCTACAGCGCAACCAATGTTTCCAATCTCCTCTGGGCCTCGAACCTCACCGGCAGCGGCAACGTGCTCGGCCCCGCCGTAAAATTCGTCGTCCCAGTCGTCACCAACGGCAAGGTCTACGTCGGCTGCCAAAAAGAAGTCGACGTCTTCGGCATCATCAATCCCAACAATCAAGCCGTCGCGCCTACCTTCAATCCCCCCGCCGGCTCCTACGCTGGCAGCGTCTCGGTAGTGATCTCCAGCACTACCGCCGGCGCCACCATCTACTACACGACCGACGGCACCGCGCCCACCACCGCCTCGAACCTCTACACCGCCGCCGTTCCGCTAAATGTCACCACCACCCTCCGCGCCATCGCCGTTAAAACCGGCCTGATTCAAAGCAACGATTCCACCGCCGCCTACGTTCTCGCTTCGCAAACCGCGCCGCCGAATTTCAATCCCGCTCCCGGCACTTACGTCACCGCCCAATCCGTCGCGCTCACCGACGACACCTCCGGCGCCATCATCTACTACACCACCGACAATTCCACGCCCACCCACGCCTCGAAGGTTTATTCCGCGCCCATCGCCGTCGCCGCCACCACCACCATCAAAGCCCTCGCCTCCGCCTCGCCCCTCTCCGATAGCGGCGTCGCCTCTGCCACCTACAACATCAACCCCAACGGCACCACGCCCATCAATTTCGGCCTCGGCTTCAGCAATCCGGGCTGCATGAAATTCAACGGCTCCACCAAACTCGACGATAGCCGCCTGCAACTCACCGACGGCGGAACGAACGAAACCGCCAGCGCCTTCTGCACCACCCAGGTCGACGTTCGCGGTTTCACCACCGATTTCACTTTCCAGCTTTCCGACGCCAACGCCGACGGCATCACCTTCACCATCCAAAATTCTCCGTCGGGTGCTTCCGCGATAGGTGCCGGCGGCCAGGGACTCGGCTGGCAGGGCATCACCAACAGCGTCGCGATTAAATTCGACCTCTACAACAACAACGGGGAAGGTGACGACTCCACCGGAATTTACACCACCGGCATTCCCACCACGCCCTCCATCGACCTAACTTCTTCCGGCATCGATCTGCACAGTGGCGACACCATGGCCGTTCACATGTCCTACGACGGCACCAACTTGACGATGACCATCACCGACGCCGTCGCCAACGCCACCTTCACCCACGCCTGGCCCATCAACATCCCTTCCGCCGTCGGCGGAACCTTGGCCTACGCCGGCTTTACCGGCGGCACTGGCGGAGAAACCGCCAGCCAGAAAATCGAATCGTGGACCTTCGTCTCGTCCGTGCCGCTCTCGCAGCAATGGACCATCGTCACCACCAGCGAATCCGCGCCCAACGCCATCACGCTCACCGACGCCAACGGCAATCCCTACTCCTGCTCCGGCCAGAATCCCGACAACATCGCCGACGCCAATCCGAATTGCTACAACCCGCTGGTCGTCACCACCGACTGGCGCGTGCCCACCATTCCCGGCGGCGGAATCATCGCCACCATGCTCGCCAACTCTTTTACCAATTCGAACTGTTCCGCCCAGAACATCACCGGCATCAGCATCACCGGCTATCAGCCGACTGGCGCTTACTCCGCCATCGTCACTCTCACGCTCGATAACGGCGCCACCGTCGTCTTCAAAGGTGCCAGCTCCACCAACGCCAACCAGTTCACCGGAACCTTCACTTCCACCGGAACATGCATGAATAGCGACGCGGGTAATTTCACCGCCACGCTGTTCCCCACCGTCAACGGCGGCTACCTCGGCTCCTTCGAATCCACCAACAACGCCGCGCCCGCCAGCGTCACCATGAACATGCAGACCGACTGGAATTTCAACGTAACCGGCACGGTCGTTCCGGCCTCCGGCGCCGCCGTCTGCTTCTCCACCATGACCATCAATACGCCGCTCGCCGCCACTTACGGCCCCAGCTTCGCCAGCGGCGACGTACTCGAAGCTATCGGCTCGGACGCTTCCGGCAACGTCGTCGCGTTCATAGCGAGCAACACCGACGCCAACGAAAAACCGCTGCCGAATGGCGGCCTGTTCATGACCTATGTAGGATTAGCGGGAGCTTGCCAGGGAGTTTCAGGTGTGGACGTTCCATTCCGGAAAATTCTAAGACACGGTCGCGGCGTAACCCCGCTGCCGAATCTGCCGCGGGCGCCCGGCCACGCCAGCGTTCATCATTTCGGCACCGAGAGCCGGTTCCGATTCGCGCAGTTCCTCAAGGCGCAAGAGAAAGAAAAAACCGTAAGCCCCGTCGTGAATCACGGCGCGGCCCGTGAGCCGCAGCGTTAATTCTTATCGCGCGATCCGATGAACGCGAAATAAGCGATATACAAATAGCAAATCGCCGGCAGGAAAAACGCGTGGTGGATTCCGATCCGGTCCGCCACGATCCCCTGCAATTCCGGAATAATCGCGCCGCCCACGATCGCCGCCACTAATACTCCCGATCCTTTCCCCGTTAGCGCTCCCAACCCATCGATCGAAAGCGTGAAGATGCAGGGGAACATGATCGAGTTGAACAAACCAATCGCCACGATGGTCCACACCGCTACCGAACCGAAACTCGACATCGTGGCGACTACCAGCAGAAACGCGGTCAACGCCGCGATGCCCAGCAGCGTCCCGGTTCGAATCATCTGCAGCAGTGCCGATCCAACTAACCGTCCGACCATCGCGCCGCCCCAATAAAGCGAAACGTAAAATGCGGCCGCCTTTACCGTCATGCCGCCAATTTCCGGCTGGCTGAGATAGCTGATCAGAAAGCTGCCGATCGAAACCTCGGCCCCGACGTAAACGAAAATTCCGATCGCCCCCAGCACCAGGCGCGGGTGCTTCCATATGCTTTTTTCTGCGCCGGTCAGCTCGTGCGATTTATCGCCAGCGGAATTGAAGGCCGGCAATTTAAACAGCCATATCGTTACCGCCAGCAGCACCAGGCACAGGCCCAGGCCGAGATACGGCAGCTTGACCGAAGACGCTTCGTGCAGCCGGAAAATCGCGCGTTGCGCGTCGGGCATCGCCCGCACGGCTTCCGGCGTCGGCGGTGCGCCGCTCAAAATCAGCAGTCCGCCCAGAAACGGCGCGATCGTGGTTCCCAGCGAATTAAGCGCCTGCGCCAGATTCAACCGGCTCGATGCCGTTTTGGCTGGCCCTAACACCGCGACGTAAGGATTAGCCGATACCTGCAGGATCGTCATCCCCGCCGCCAGCACGATCAGCGCGGAAAGAAACAAGGCGAACGCCGGAACGCTCGCCGCCGGAATGAACAGAAATGCGCCGGCCCCCATGGTCAGCAGCCCTGCGACCATCGATGCTTTATAGCCGAATTTTTCGATCAGCTTGCCCGACGGCAGCGCGAATACGAAGTACGCCGAAAAAAAACAGAATTGAATCAGCATCACCTCGGCATAATTCAGATCGAAAATCAATTTCAGGTGCGGTACCAGGATGTCGTTCAAGCTGGTCAGCAATCCCCACATGAAAAACAAAGTGGTGACCATCGCCATCGCGGCGTAGTTCGTCGTGGCCAGCTCGTTCGTCGTTACCGCTTCGCGTGTCGTTTGCATCGCCATTCGCGGTGCCTCTCCTCGGCTACAAGAGTTAAATTGTCAGTACCGGGTTTTCGTAGCGGCCACCTTCAGGTGGGCCAGTTGTCGGTGCCTTTGCAGCTGCCGTTCAATCCGGCGGAATCAAGATTGCCTCCGGCAGCCTGCCGGAGCAGCCACATTCTCACACTGGTACCGCCGTCAAAGCCGAAAATTGTGGGTCCAAAACGCGAATGGGTTACGCATGGAGTTTTTTGGGTTGGTAACAAAAGGTTACCGAAAAAACTCCGATTAGAAACGGCTCCGTCTTTTATTTTGTTTGGGTTACGGCGATTTCTAATCGCGGATCTGCTTATTAGAAATGACTGCCGAAAGGGTGGAGCGGCGTGTCGCACCTCGGGCGGTGGTAGGGCCACGAAGGTTCGATCCGGCCTTTGGGTGCAAATATGGCGTCGATGAAAGTGTCCGGGGAGTTGCAACTGGAGGCTTTGGATTTTCAACTGGATCCAAGGTAAAAGCGGAAAAGGCCGTAAAAATTGTCGATTAGAAATTGGCTCCGCGCTTTGTTCTGAGTGAGTTACGACGATTTCTAATCGCGCGAAATTTTGTCGATTAGAAAATGGAAGTTTTTTGCCATGTGTCGCGTGGGTGTCGCGCCGGGCCGCCGATTGCAGGTGCGTTATTTGAGTGCTCGTCGTCATGTCGCGCTTTCATCGAGGCTGAAAAGTGCCCCGACTCACGCTAACAGATTTGTCAGAGGATTTATATTCGTAGAAATACGATTCGAGTGTGCGCAAGATCGCGTGGCGTCGGCGTGAGGGGAGCGCCGAGAGGCGAGCGGAGCGCAGGCACAATTCGACTAAGGAGGAAATTCTTCGCGGCGAGGCGACAAAGCGGGAAGGAAATTACAAGCAGAGCGCTACTTACTGCACGCGAGCTACTTCGCGGATTCCGTCGCAGTCATTCCAAACGACCGAACCCACAAAATCAGCCTCATCGCGCC
>DASWVE010000087.1:0-46409 GCA_036401315.1 Candidatus Acidiferrales bacterium | reverse complement strand
CTGCACAATCTGATAGCGCGGCCCGAAAAGCCACAATTGATCCGTGCCATTAAAAAAATACGCCGCCCGCTTCTGCGTCTCGATCACATTGGAATGCCAGAAAAACCAATGTGCGACACCGAGCGCGCCGACCGCGAGCGCCACCAAAATCACCTGGTACCGTGGGCGAATGTTTTCGGCGACAAAAATGTAAGCCGACGCTCCCACCATCCACACCAGCCCCAGCGGATTCGCCAGTAGAATCAACGGAGCCAACAAAAACGAAATCCAGCGTTCCCATCCCGCGCCGCGCCAGAAAAGCGCCACGCCCCAAAATCCCAGGCCAAGCGAAAGGTAGTAATTCGAAAATCCCATGTGAAACGTGAATCCGTACGAAATCATCGCCAAGCAGGGAACCAGGAACCACGGCGCCTGCCGCGCCGCCGCCGTTACCAGCACAAACGCGCCCCAGAAGAAAACTAGCACGGAAATCGACACCACGATTTTCCCCGCCATGCCGACTGAAAAAAATCTTCCCAAAAACAGCACCAAATAATCGAACAACACATTATTCCAACGGGGAGCGAGCCAAAGTCCCGGCGCCTGCCCGGCTCGCACCAATTGCGCCAGCCAGACGTTGTATAAATGACTTCCCAGATCCCCAGCCACAATCGTGCGGTGCCAGAAACAGGGAATCAAAACCAGCGCCGATATTCCTAGAATTCTCCCGAAGTAGGAATGGACGAACTCGCCAAAGGCGCGAAAAACGCCCCGATTCGCCTCAGCTGCAAGCTCCGCTGTATTTGCTGGAAAAGTCTTCACGTCGGAATGGATGTAAACATACCACGACTTAATTCCGTGGCCGGGGCGCAACACGTAGGCGATGCATTGCGCCTCCGGGAATGGTATAACTCCCCGAAACAAGCTCAAATTCCCTTGGGGGCGCTCATGGCCGAATCCACTGTCGCAGATGTCGCCAAAAAAGCCGTAGGCTGGTCCATCTTCGTCAGCGTCGTGATGATCGTCGCCGGCCTGCTCGCCATCGCCCTGCCGCTCGAAGCCGGCATCGCGGTCAATCTCTTCCTGGCCTGGATGCTGATTTTCGCCGGCATCGCCCATTTCGTTTTTGCCTGGTACACGCGCCGCACCGGGAACGTGTTGATCAAAGCCTTGCTCGGCGTGCTCTACATCGCCGTCGCCATCTACCTGCTCGGTCATCCCGCGCGCGGCCTAGCCACTCTCACCCTCGCGCTCGCGTTCTACCTGCTTATCGAAGGCGTCGCCGAAATCGTTCTCTTCTTCCAGCATCGCGCCGCCAACGGCGCTTCCTGGTTCGTGCTCAACGGCATCATCACCATCATCCTCGGCGGCATGATCGCCCTCACTTGGCCCTCCAGCTCCGAATGGGCCCTTGGCACTCTGGTCGGCATCAGCATTTTCTTCAGCGGCGTTTCGCGCCTGATGATTTCGCTGGCCGCCCGCCGCGCCGTCACTACCAGGCTCGCCTGAGGCGCGCGACAGCCTGCACCCACACCAATCCTCAAAACGGGATTGGGCGCCTCTTAAATTGTCTTTAGGAATTTACAACTGCGAATCTACGCGTCCTGCTCTTCTTCTTTCTTCGGCGCGTAAGGATACTTCGGGGGTTTCTGCATGTGCGAGACGCGGTAAGTATCAAGTTCCGCGTCGGTTAAGTCGAAGTGCGTAATGGCCGGGTGATTCTCGGTCGCGGCCAATTCTACGTGCAAACGGTGTGAACAAATATCCGGCGCATCCTGAAAACGCACGCGGCGGGAATTAAAAGCTTCGTTGGGAATTAACAAAGTAAATTCACGTGGCTCAGTCGCCGTTTCGCGCACGGTGAAAGTATATTCACGCCCGCGTTCCTTGGCTTCGAATCCCACGAACTGCACGATCACGTTGTTGTTACTGTTGACGCTCATTTGCCGGCGGTTACCGGTTCCGCCGCGGCAATTACCGCCGCCGCTTTCTTCACCCGCTTGGCGCGCTTGCGCTTCGGCGGAGTTCCTTCGGCCTGCTCGACCACCATGATGCTGGTCACGAATCTCTTCGGCCCGTGCAGATCGAAATCGATCGAGGTCCGGTCGTTATCCGATTCCGTAACCACGCCCAAACCGTACTGAAAGTGCTTGATGTATTGCCCTTCGGGAAGTGCTTTCAACGGGGCTCCTCGAATCCAAGCGATAAGTGCGATTTAAAAATGGCCGGAAAAATGCTCAGAACGCGTTTGGTGCGAAAAAAAAGGGCGAGCCGGCCTAAGCCGGCTCGCCCCCTTCGACTAGAGGCTGGTAACGTTCGCTGCCTGCAGACCCTTCGGTCCACGGGTCACTTCGAACTCAACCGCTTGGCCTTCGTTCAGCGACTTATAACCTTCCGCTTGAATTGCCGAAAAGTGGACGAAAACGTCCTCGCCGGACTGGCGCTGGATGAATCCGAAACCCTTGCTGGCATTGAACCACTTTACTGTTCCTTGTTCTCTCACTGATGTACTTCCTTCTTTTTAAGCTATTTGCTACTTCTCGACCGCCTCCAGCCGTAATGCAAAAGAGGCCGCAAGTGTTACTTGCAGCCCCTTCAAACGATTCCAAAGGTGTTACAAGAGCAACAAACGCAATCCAAAGATAACACGCCCGCGCCCCTAAGCCTAGTGAATTCTTGGCGGCGCGAAAGCGCTCCACTTTGAAAATCGGGCGTTCCACGCAAAACGCACGCCTGCTTTTCTCAAGCGCGCTCGAATCCAGCAATCGCTTGACGGCCCGCGCGAACGGGTGATATCAACTGCGCTAGTTAACGCCGGAGTTCACCCGGGGGTTCTTTAAATGCGGCTAGCGATTGCTACCCTGGTGTGCGCCTGCCTCACCGCGCCACTATTCGCCCAAAATTCCAACGATGGGCCCAGGAGCGACAAGGCCCTCAAGAGCTACAAGCAAGGTCTCGAATTCACGGAGCACGGCGATCGCCAGGCTGCCCTCGAGAGTTTCAAAAAGGCTGACAAGCAGGACGAGGGACATTGCCATGCCTGCCAGAACCAGATGATCAAATACGGCGCGGAGCTCGGCGACTGGAAAACCGCGGAACTGGGAGCCGAAGAGGAAATAGCCGAAGCGCAGGGCGACAAGGCCGTCGCCCTCGCGCATTACCAGTTGGCGGTGATCCTGATGAATCAGGGCCAGCAAAAGCACAAGGACGAAACGTTCTCCCGCGCCCATGACGAGCTGAGCAAGGCGCTCGCCACCGTCGCCAACTTTCCCGCGGCCCTTCTCCTCGACGGTAAAGTCCTCGCCCAGCTCAAACAGGACGATGCCGCCAAAGCTCGATTCGAGCAGTACGTGAAAATTCACACCACCGACGATGCGGATCGCCAGAGAGCTTTGCGTTACATCGAAAGTCCAGAGCTAGCCCGCGCGCGTCTGGCTCCGGCCTTCGCCGTCACCACTCTCGACGGCCAGCACATTTCCATGGACGACCTCCAGGGTAAAGTGGTCCTCCTCGATTTTTGGGCCACTTGGTGCGAGCCCTGTCGCGAAGCCCTCCCGCACGTGCGCGAAATGGCCAAAAAATTCCAGGGTCAGCCGCTGGTTATCTTGAGCGTCAGTTTGGATTCCGACGAAGCGAAGTGGAAGGAATTCGTCGCGAAGAACGATATGACCTGGCCGCAGTACCGTGACGGCGGCTTCACTTCTCCCATCGCCAGGATGTTCAACGTCGAAGCCATCCCGCACACCTTCACCATCGACGCCGACGGCATTCTGCAGGAAGAACATATCGGTGACGCTTCCGTCGAGGGGAAAATCAAAAAGCTGCTGGCGCGCGCCCGCGAAATTCGACCGGCCCAGCCCGCCACCCCGGCGCCATTGTCGTCGGACGCAACTCCGCGATCCAAATAGCCCGAATCAACGGCAGGGTACTCAATAGCCGGAGCCGCGCGCAGGTCGCCCGTGGTGCAATTCTTTTTAAGTCGTTTGCCCGTTCGGGCTACGGCTGAGGTGTATAATTCCGGCGGTTTTTCTAAATACGATCGCAATCGTGGCGTTCGGTAAACGATCGACGCATTTGTTCCTGCCAGGGGGCAGTCGCCAATGAATAAGAAAGCCGTAGTAAATATTTTCCTAGCTGCTGCTCTTCTGATTTTGCCTTCAGCCCTCTGGTCGCAACGCCACAACTTGACCAAACCCGAAGGCAGCCCTGCGCCCGCCGCCGGTTCCGTCCGCGAACGCGCCGATAAACTCCTCGCCCAGATGACCGTCGAAGAAAAAGCCGGCCAGCTCAACCAGGGCGCCGGAATCGGCTTTCAGGATTTCGTCAAAAAAGCTTCCGACGATTCGATTGCCAAAGGCGAAGTCGGCTCGATTCTCTGGCTCATCGACGTAAAAGAAATCAACCGCCTGCAGCATGTCGCCGTCGATAAATCCCGTCTGCACATCCCGCTGCTCTTCGGTTTCGACGTGATTCACGGCTACCGCACCACCTTCCCGGTTCCGCTCGCCATGGCCTCCTCCTGGGATCCCTCCGTCGAAGAACAAGCTCAGCACGTCGCCGCCGAGGATTCCCGCGCTGCCGGCATCGATTGGACCTTCGCGCCCATGCTCGATATCGCGCGTGACGCCCGCTGGGGCCGCATCGTCGAAGGCGCGGGAGAAGATCCGTACCTCGGCGCCGCCATGGCTCGCGCCCAAGTCCGCGGATTCCAGGGCGCTGAACTCAACTCCGCCAGCCTGCTCGCCTGCGCCAAACATTTCGCCGGCTACGGCGCAGCCGAAGGCGGCCGCGATTACGATTCCTCCTACATTCCCGAAGTTCTGTTGCGCAACGTCTACTTCCCGCCGTTTCACGCGGCGGTCGATCAAGGCGTCGGCAGCCTGATGAGCGCCTACATGGACCTGAACGACGTCCCGGCCTCAGGAAATCGTTGGCTCCTCCACGATGTCCTGCGCGAAGAATGGGGCTTCAAAGGTTTCGTCGTCACCGACGCCGAAGCCGTAAAAAATCTCGTGACCCACGGCTTCGCCGCCGATCGCGCCGACGCCGCTTACGACGCCGTCCACGCTGGCGTCAATATGGACATGGCCAGCTACACCTTCATCGCCAACGTCCCCAACCTCGTCAACTCCGGAAAAATTTCCAAAGCGCAACTCGATGACGCCGTGCGCCCCATCCTCGAAACGAAAATCCGCCTGGGCCTCTTCGAACATCCTTACGTCGACGAAGCCGCGGTCGAACCCATGCTGAACCGCCAATCCAGCCGCGACCTCGAACGCAAGCTCGCCGCGCGCTCCATGGTTTTGCTTCGCAATGAAAATCAGGTTTTGCCGTTGGCCAAGACCGTCAAGAGCGTCGCGCTGATCGGCCCCCTCGCCGACAACGTTGCGGATATCGAGGGAGGCTGGACCGTTGAAGGTCTTCTGGGCGGTGGCACCAAAGCTCACGTCGTCAGCGTCGCCGAAGGCCTGAAAGACAAGCTCGGCCCGGGCGTGCAAATCACTGTGGTCAGCGGCCCCGTGCTCACCCGCACCTACCCGTCGGCGATTGACCAGCTGCTCGGCATCAAGCCGCCCACCCCGGCCACGCCCGCGGAGCTGCAAAAGGCCACTGACGATGCCGTCGCTGCGGCCAAACAATCCGACGCGGTTATCGCCGTCATGGGCGAAGCTTCAAACCAAAACGGAGAGGCCGCCTCCCGCGCCACCCTCGACCTGCCCGGCAATCAGGAACAAATGCTCGAAGCCATTGCCGCCACCGGAAAACCCATCGTCCTCGTTTTGCTAAACGGACGCCCGCTCGATATTCGCTGGGCCGCCGAACACGTCCCCGCAATTCTGGAAGCGTGGTATCCCGGCACCGTCGGCGGAGACGCTGTCGCCGACGTCTTGTTCGCGGACGTGAATCCCGGCGGCAAGCTCCCGGTGAGTTGGCCCCGCGCCGTCGGCCAGGAGCCGCTCTATTACAATCACAATCTCACTCACCAGCCCGAAGACGCTCCGGATTTCACCTCGCGCTACTGGGATCTTTCCACCAAGCCGCTTTATCCCTTCGGGTATGGCCTCAGCTACTCATCCTTCCGTTTCGCCAATCTGCAACTCAGCAAATCGCAAATCACGCCGGAAGACACCACCGAAGTTTCCGTCGAAGTCACCAACACCAGCAAAACGCCCGGTGACGCCGTCGCCCAGATTTATATTCACCAGCGCTCTGGTTCCGCCTCGCGGCCCGTGCGCCAGCTGAAAGGTTTCCAGCGCGTCGCGCTCGCCGCCGGCGAATCGCGCACGCTCAAATTTCAGCTCGGCCCCGCTGAACTCCGTTTCTGGAGTCCGCAAACCAAGAAATGGGCCGTCGAACCGTCTACCTTCGACGTGTGGGCCGGCGAAGACTCCACCGCCACGCTCCACGCCGAATTCAGCGTGAAACCCTAAATCGCGCCACCAATAAAGAAATCCTCCGCGCCCTGCACTCCGAACTGAATTCTTGGAGCGCACCACCGATGGGGGTATGATGCCCGAACCATTTCTGCAGGGCCGGGCCCGCGCACGTCTTTCTTCGGAGGCTTTCCATGAAAAAACCCCTTATGATCGTCGGCGGCATCATCCTGCTGCTCTTA
Source organism: Candidatus Acidiferrales bacterium (assembly GCA_036401315.1). Lineage (GTDB taxonomy): Bacteria > Acidobacteriota > Terriglobia > Acidiferrales > UBA7541 > Palsa-295. The sequence continues at coordinate 39,814 of DASWVE010000087.1, read as the reverse complement.
ATCATTCTTCTGGCGCTGCCGCTCTTCATCAACGCCAACCAATTTAAGCCCACCCTCGAATCCAAACTGTCCACCGCGCTTGGCCGTCAGGTCACCATCGGCGACATCAAGCTCGCCATCTTTTCCGGCGGCGTTACCGTCTCCGATATCGCTATCGCCGACGATCCCAAATTCAGCAAGTCGCCGTTCCTTACCGCCAAATCCCTCACCGTCGGCGTCGAATTGATGCCCCTGATTTTCTCCAAGCAGGTCAACGTCGAATCCATCACTGTCGATAGCCCCGACGTCGCCCTCATCCATGGCCTCGGCGGCAAGTGGAATTATTCCAGCCTCGGCGGCTCCTCCCCCAGCACTCCGGCGAGCAGCAGCGCTTCTCCAGGAGCCTTGAGCGTCAAGAAACTCGAAATCAAAAACGGAAAAATTATCGTCAGCACTCTCGGTTCGAGTCAGAAGCCCAGCGCCTACCAGGAAGTGAATCTCGAAGCTTCCGACCTTTCCTACACTTCTCAATTTCCCTTCAAACTCTCCGCCAAGGGCCCCGGCGGTTCCGACCTGAAAGTCGAAGGCAAAGCCGGTCCGATCAACGCTACCGATTCCTCGAACACGCCGATGAACGCGACCGTCGACGTCCAGCATCTCGACCTCGCCACCACCGGCTTCATCGATCCCGCTTCCGGCATCGCCGGCGTTCTGGATTTCAAAGGCGACCTCGGTTCCGACGGCAAGCAGATGAGCTCGAAAGGCACCATCAAGGTCACCAAACTAAAAGCCTCCGCCGCGGGCAGCCCCTCCACCGTTCCGGTGAATCTCGATTACGCCACCGTCTACACTCTCGAATCGCAATCCGGCGTCCTCAATCAGGGCGACATCAAAATCGGCAGCGCCGTGCAGCACCTAACCGGCAGCTACAATCTCGCCGGCGATCCCGCCAAACTAAACATGACCTTGAAAGCGGACGGCATGCCGCTCAACGACCTGGAAGGATTTTTGCCCGCCGTTGGCGTCAATCTTCCCTCCGGCTCCAAACTTCAGGGCGGCACACTCGCCGTGAATCTGACCATCACTGGCCCTGCCGATAAACCCACCATCGCCGGTCCCGTAAATTTCTCGAACACCAAGCTTGCCGGCTTCAGCTTGAAATCGAAACTCGGTGCGCTCGGTTCCTTCGCCGGCTTGGGCGGCGGTGGTGGCGGCAATGACACCGACATTCAAACCCTTAGCGCCAATATCAAAAACGATCCGTCCGGCACGAATTTCGATTCGTTGAATCTCGTCTTGCCCTCCATCGGCACCGTCACCGGGAAGGGAACCGTCAGCGCTTCCGGCCAGTTGAATCTGAAAATGGTCGCGAACCTCGCCGGCGGTCTGGGTAAAGGAATGGGCGCCATGACCAGCGTCGCCGGTGGCGCAACCAACGGGATCGGCGGCGCGATGAGCGCCCTCACCGGCGGCAGCGCCCGCAACTCCGGAGGCGCTGGAGGCAGCGGCGGCGGCATTCCGTTCGCCATCACCGGAACTACGTCGGCTCCGGTAGTCGTGCCGGACGTCGGCGGAATGGTCGGCGGTTTGGCGAAGGGCGCGATTCCAACCGGTATGGGTAAGGGCGGCGCAGCGGGTGCCGCGACCGGCGCACTGGGCGGCCTCCTCGGTCACAGAAAACCGTAGTTGAACAGCGGCATAAAAGTATGCCGTTCGTCCAAAATGTCTTTCGCGCGAGCCTCGCGTATGCGCAGCCACGGCGCCCGCCGCAAATCGCTCCGGAAGGGCGGGACTTCAGTCCCGTCGTAAATGCAGCGGCCACCGAGGGGCTTTAGCCCCTGAAGCTCTCTTTAGCTTTCGTCATCTCCGGGCTTCAGCAGTTGCGCACTCGGCAAGCAGTTTTGTTTTTGGTGATCGGTGCTTTGGTTCACAGCGCCAGGCCGGCGCCGCGTAAAAAGAAACCTACAAAACCGTACTGCCGTGTTCGTGCGTCAGCACGTTTTCCGCGTTACTGAACAGCGAGCGCAGTGCTCGCACCACGTAGTGAATCAGCAGCACAATCAAGCACAGTGCCGCGAAAACAATCGCCGCAGAAATGTAGGGATGCTTCGTCGCGAAGTACATCAGGAAAACCACCAGCGCATCTTCACCCAGACTCAACGCGAAATTCGTCACCGGTTCTGGCGAGTTCGTCACCGCCGCTCGCGCCGCCGTTTTCCCTCCGTGCGCGGCTAATGCAATCAATCCGCCCGCAAATGTCGCCGCCATTTGCTCCCAGCCTGGCAATTGCGAAGTCGCCGCGAACGCCAGATACGCCGCCACCGGCACCCGCACAAAAGTATGCGCCGCGTTCCACAGCAGATCGAACACCGGAATCTTGTCGCCCACGAATTCCAGTAGGAACAAAGCGCCGCACGCCACAATCACTTTCCAATCCTGCACCGCATGCAAAGGAGTCGGCAGCATCAGCACATTAAATCGCGCCAAAATGCCTAGCATCCCTACGGTCGCGTACACATTCAAGCCGGCGGAAAAACTGATCACCACCAGCAGCGCGGAAAGTTCGGCGCCCGTCGGAATCATCGGAGAAAGTGCGGAGAAATTCATAGGAAGGGAATTGTTCTCATCCGGCGAGCTCGGCCCGCCGGATGAGACTCACAGTCTTACGAAACCTTTTACTTGGCCGCCTGCTTCGCGATTACCTGATCCTTGATCTTGTTGTACGTCGCCTGCGGAATAATCTTCTTCTTCACCAGGTCCGTCTTCGCCTTATACGGCCGTCCGTCGATGATCTTCTGCGAATACGCCGCGCCGATTCCCGGCAGCGCGTCCAGCTGTGCCTTCGTCGCCGTATTCAAATCCACCAGGTCGCCTGACGCCGGAGCTGCCGCCGCCTTGCTTCCCGAGGCCGCCTGATTGTGCGCCACGGCCGGCATCGCCAAACCGAAAAGCAGCGCCAGGGTCATCACCAGATAAGAAATGCTGAGCTTGCGATTCATGGACACTCTCCCTTTTTTCTTCGTCGATTTCAGATTGCATCCGCATGGCCGATGAACACTACGATCTGCGTTTCTCGCAACTGCCGCTTACCATATCACTTCTAAACGCTGCCGTGCCATACGCGCTCAACGCGAGCCGAGAGAATCGCTCGCGCCCACCGGCTGTGCGCTCGTTGCGGTCGACATCGTCCCGCTAAACCGCTTCTCCAGCCAAGCCCGCGCCTCGGGCGGATGATAATTGAACGGCCCAATCCCGCCGCGATAAACGATTTTCCCCTGCTCGTCGATGATGTAAATCCGCTCCGGCCATGCCGAATACGCGTGATCCGCGATGTCGTGCATATCGTCCACCGCGAACGGCACCGGAAAATGGAACCGTTGGATGAAATCGTTGGCAATCGCCACCCGCTGCTCCGTCGTATGCGGCTGCGCGTAACACACGCCTTGATCCACATTCGATTTCATCTGCCATTCGTCCAGCGGATGCGCTTCCCGGATGTACACCGTCAGAAAATCCGCCCGATCCTTGTAATCGTTATACAGCGTGACGAGGTAACCTACCTCGCGCCGGAATGGCGGTCACGTGTAGCTTCCGAAGACCAGCACCAGCGGCCGCCGGCCCACTCGATCGCTCAGATGAAAAGTGGTCTGCCCATCCAGCGCCAGCAATTTCACGTTCGGCGCCGCATCGCCCACTTTCAAATCGCCGTTGCGCCACTGCGGCAGCGCGTAGCGCAAGAATCCATACACGTCCCGCGGCCCGCCCATCATGTAACTCAACGCTCCGTAACCGAGCGCCAGCACCGCGACCAGAATGATCGCCGTCCATTTCCACCACTTCACCAAAACACCATCCTTCCCCGGAATGTTCACACGATAGCGTTGACCTGCGCCTCAGTCAACGCCGCCGCGCGGCTTGACTGCGGGAATTTTGTTCTTTTGATCGCCCCGAGGAAGCGCCTTCCGCCATTCGCGCTTTTGATACAATGGCAACCACGTGAGGGTGGTGAGTTTTGTCAGATTTAAGTGGCCGGGCGGGCCGCCGGAAAGATTCTTGGGATCGCAATTCGTCGCGGCGCTTCGGGCGTTTGGCCCTGCGCTTTCTTCTTCCTGGTATTATCCTCGTCGCCGCGATTGCGCCGGTCCTCGCCCAGCGCTTTAATTCCTATTCGCGCAAATCCGCCGCGCCGCAGCCTGCGGAATTAATCCGCAAACGCGCCGAATGGTTCTTCCGCCAGCGCGCCACCCAAAACGGCCACATCCCCGGCCACTTGCTTCTCGACGCTTTCGCCGCCAATCGCAAAATGATCGAGGAGCGCGGCACGTTCCTTCAGCCGCACCTTTCGCCAGCCGCGAGCGCCCGAAAGACGACCACCTCGAACGCGATTACCTCGCAGCTAAATACTTGGACGCCCCTCGGCCCGCAACCCACCGCCGCCACGCAATTCTACGGAAATGTTTCCGGCCGTGTCACCGCTCTCGCCGTCGACACCTGCGACGCCACCGGAAACACCGTTTACGCCGGAGCCGCCGATGGTGGAGTCTGGGTCAGTTTCAACGCCTTGAACGGAAATCCCGTCACCTGGCAGCCGCTCACCGATAGCCAAACGTCTCTCTCCACCGGCGCCATCGCCATCAATCCCGCGTCCTGCGGCACTTTCAACAGCCATGCCCAAAGCAATTTAATTCTAGTCGGCACCGGCGAATCCAATTTCGCCCAGGACAATATCTACGGCGCCGGAGTTTTGCGCTCGACCGACGGCGGCCAAACCTGGACCCAGGACGCCACCTTCACCGCCGCCGCTTCGCAAAGCGCCGCAGCCAGCGGCCCGTACATTGCCGCGCTCGCCGTGCAACCCAATGTCGCCAGTCCCATCATTCTCGCCGCGGTGCAGGGAACTGATTTTTCCGCCGCGGGCGCGCTCCACTCAGGTGTGTACACATCCTCCGATAGCGGCGCGCACTGGTCCCGCGTGCAACCCGGCAGCGCCGGGCCGAACGCCGCTCCCTTCAATCCCGCCACTGACGTCATTTTCGACCCCAGCGATCCCACCGGAAAAATCGCCTACGCCGCGCTTGGCGATCCCCTCGGCGACGCCGATCCGAACGCATCGTGCCCCAGCGCGCCCTGTAACGGCGTTTACGTTTCGAATACCGCCGGTCGCTCTTGGAACCGCGTCACTGGCATCGACGCAACGAGCACGGCCAGTTCCTTCGGCCGCATCTCCCTCGCGCTCGCTCCCGGAGCCTCGCCTTCCGCGTCCGAGCTCTACGTTTCCATCGCCGATGCCACCACCGCTTCCGACAATTTACTCGCCGTCCTTTCCGGCACCAGCATCGCGCCCAACGGCTCCGGGCCCGCGTTTAACACGATTTTTCCCAACACCTCCAACCTTCCCGATTTTTGCGAGCCGCTCTGCTACTACTCCATGAAACTCGCCGCCGTCCCTGGCACCTCCGGCTCGGTCGTTTTCGCCGGAGGCTCCGCCCAACCGCATTTCACCGGCGCAGCCTACGGCATGGCCTCGATCTACCGCTCCTCCGACGGCGGCGCCACCTGGCAGGATTTCAGCGCCGACAACAGCGGCAACAACACCTACGCCCACGTCGACATCCACGCCTTAGCTTTCGCGCTCGGCTCCAGTCAACAGGTTCTCGCCATGTTCGACGCCAATGACGGCGGCGTGTGGACCTCCACCGATGTCTTCAATCCCGCCACCACCACCGGAAATCAGCACTGGCTCGATCTCAATACCATCACCGGTACCGCCGATACTTCGCTCAACATTACCCAGTTTTATCCCGGCGTCGCGCTCCATCCCACCACCGACCAGATTCTCTACGGCGGCACCCAAGGCAACGATGTGCAAGAATTCAGCGGCTCGCTTTCCTGGTCGGGAGCCGAAGCCTGCCCCTACGACGGCGGCTACACCGCCGTCGACCAGCAAAATCCCAGCACGGTATACGCGGCCTGCGCCTATCTCGGCGGTCCCGGCACCCTCAACAAAAATACCCAAGGCGGCATTCCCGGCAATGACGGCATCAATTGGGCCGCCATCGACTTCCAGAACGGAATCGACTTTTCCGACAACGCCGATTTCATTCCGCCCTTTGTCCTCGATCCCGTCAACAGCCAGAATCTTTATTTCGGCACCTTCCGCCTCTATCAAAGTCTCAACGCCGGAGGTAATTGGTCGGCAATCACAAGCGACCTCACCACCGACAGCACCAAAAATTTCATTACCACCATCGCTGTGGCTCCTAGCGATTCGAACACGCTCTACGTCGGCACTTCCGACGGACTCATTTGGCAATCGTCGCAAGCCCTCTCCGGCGCCACCGATATTCACGACGTAAAACAAAACACCCAACCCAGCCGCCAGGTTTCCGCGATCGGTATCGATTCACTCGTGCCCCCCTCAGCGTTCGTCGCCTACTCCGGATTTTCCTGCCCCGGCGTTTCCGGCTGCGACGGCCTCGGCCATTTATTTTTCACCAGCAATTCCGGCGCGGCCTGGATCAAAGTCGACGGCAACCTCCCCGACGTTCCGGTCAACGACCTTGCCATCGACCCCGAAGACCCGACCGACAGTACCATCTACATCGCCACCGATTCCGGGGTCTACGCCAGCAGTAACGCCACCGCTGGTTCCGCCACGACCTGGACGATCCTGCAAACCGGCCTGCCCAATGTCCAAGTTCTCTCGCTGAAATTGAACGCCGCCTCCCGCACTCTCGTCGCCGCCACCCACGGCCGCGGCGTCTGGAATATCAAGCTCCCCACCGTCTCCAAATCCATCACGCTGACCTCACTCAACCCGGTTTCCGCCAACGCCGGCGATCCCGCCTTTCTCCTCACCGCTACTGGCACCAATTTCACCGCCCAGTCCGCCATCAATTTCAACGGCGCCAATCTCGCCACCACTTTCGTTAGCGCCACCAGCCTCACTGCCACCGTGCCCACTTCGGACGTCTCCTGCGCCGGCCCGCTCTTCGTCAGCGTCACCGATCCCGTCGCGGGCTCCACCAGCCCGCTGCGTTTCACCGTCGGCGGTGGCTGCGATTTTTCCTTCGGCCCCGTTACGCCCGCCAGTCAAACTCTCACCCCCGGCGCCACCGCCACTTTCAATTTCACGCTCAACACCACCGGCAGCGGCGCCAACCCAGTGCAGCTCTCGTGTCCCACCGCGCCCGTAGGATTCACCTGCCAGTTCAGCGTGAATCCCGCCACGCCGACGCAAGCCGGCACCGCCGTCATGCTCACGTTAAGCATCCCCGCCTCCGCGGCGCTCCCTCCAACGCACATCCCGTCGCCCGGCCGCTTCGTCGGCTTATTTTTAGCGACTCTTCTCGGCGCGTTGTTCGCCTTGCAAATGGCGGCCGCAGGCGCGAACAAGAAATCGGCGCAACTCCGCCTGCGCGGGGCATTCTCGTTACTGGCGATTATTTTTATTGTCGGCCTAATGGCTGCCTGCGGCGGAGGAGGGGGGGGTGGTGGCGGCAATCCGCCCCGCACTTACACCATCGGGATCCAGGGCGTCGCCCAGCCCTTCCAGCACTTGACCGACGCGCAAGTCGTGGTAGATTAGCCCTGTTCAGGCGCCCTGGCCTCGCGACGCCTCAAACCAGATTTGAATCTTGGGAGGTACACCGCCATGACCTGCCCGCAGTGCAATCGACCCGTTCCCGCCAAAGCTCTTTGGACCAGCTCCGGATTAGCCGGAATCACTTGCCCGGGTTGTGGCGCCAGCCTCGCGCCCAAGCCACTCACCGCCCTGCTCCTCTTCGTGCTCTCGATTGGCTTGGGAGATCTCGCGCTGACTCTGCTGCGCAAAAATGGGGCGGGATTGCTGCTAGCGTTCGTAGGATTTTTTCTGGTCGCCGCCGCCGTCTTCGCGCTGGCCGCGCCTCTCATCCTGCAGATGCGCCTGAAAGATCACGGCGCCGGCTCCGGCGCGCATCGCATCGCCTGATCGCCGTCGCCCGCGACAAAAAACAAACGCCATCGGCCCCTTCTTTTAGCGCGGTTCTATCGCGCGAGCCGTTTTGCGAGCGGACCTTTGCGTTCCGCATCCATCGCAAAATCGCTTCGGAAGGGCGGGGCTTCAGCCCCGCCGTAAGATCGCCGAGAAGGAGGGGCTTTAGCCCCTGAAGCCACGCCGTCGCCTTCCTCAGCGCACGGATTCAAATCACACCATCTGCCGCAGCACGTAATGCAGAATTCCGCCGTTCTGGTAGTACGCCACCTCAAACGGCGTATCCACCCGCGCCAGCGCCGTAAATTCCTTCACTTTTCCCTGCGCGTCTTTCGCTCGCACCTTAACTTTCTTCCGCGGTTCGAAATTCTGCGCCAGCCCGTCGATCTCGAATATTTCCTGCCCAGTCAAACCGAGTGACGCCAGTGTCTCGCCCGGCAGGAATTCCAAAGGCAGCACGCCCATCCCCACCAGATTGCTCCGGTGAATTCGTTCAAAGCTCTCCGCCAGCACCGCGCGCACGCCCAGCAGAATCGTTCCTTTCGCGGCCCAGTCGCGCGACGATCCCGACCCATACTCTTTCCCCGCAATAATGATCAGCGGCACATGTTCGTCGTGATATTTCATCGCCGCATCGTAAATCGACATCTTCTCGCCGCTCGGTTGGTGAATCGCCCATCCGCCTTCCGTACCCGGAGCCAGCAGGTTCCGCAAACGGATGTTCGCGAACGTCCCGCGCATCATCACTTCATGATTCCCGCGCCGCGCTCCATAGGAATTGAAATCCATTGGCTGCACGCCATGCGCGATCAAATACTTTCCCGCTGGAGAATCCGCTGGAATCGTTCCCGCCGGAGAAATATGATCCGTCGTCACGCTGTCGCCCAGCACCGCCAGCGTTCGTAAGCCCTTCAAATCGCCCAAGGCCGATGGCTTCAGCGCCATGCTCTCGAAATATGGCGGGTTCTTGATGTACGTCGATTTACCGTCCCACGCGTACAGGTCGCCTTCCGGAATCGGCAGCGCCTGCCAATGTGCATCGCCCGCGAACACATCCGCGTACTGATTGCGGAACATCTCGCTCGAAACCGATTCCCGCATGGTCTGTTCGACTTCCTGCGGCGTCGGCCAGATTTCCCGCAGGTAAACCGGCTTGCCCGCCTTATCATTCCCCAGCGAATCGTTCACGATGTCCACGTCCATCCGCCCGGCCAGCGCATAAGCCACCACCAGCGGCGGCGACGCCAGATAATTCGCGCGGCACAGCGGATTGATGCGTCCTTCAAAATTCCGGTTCCCGCTAAGCACCGAAACTGCCACCAAATTGTGTTCCTTGATCGCTTTTCCAATCGCTTCCGGCAAAGGCCCGCTGTTCCCGATACACGTCGTGCATCCGTAGCCCACCAAATTAAACCGTAGCGAATTCAGATAGGGCCACAGCCCGGCCTTCTCGATGTAATCCGTCACCACTTTCGAACCTGGCGCGAAACTTGTCTTCACCCACGGTTTGGTCGTCAGCCCGCGTTCCACCGCTTTCTTCGCCAACAAACCCGCGCCCAGCATCAACGATGGATTCGAAGTATTCGTGCAGCTCGTAATCGCCGCGATCACCACCGACCCGTCCGCCAACTCGTAACTCGATCCGTTGTTCTGCATCTTCACGTGCTTCGGCGTCTCAGTCAGCGTCTTCTCGAACGACGCCTTCGCCATCGTCAGTGGTACGCTATCCTGCGGACGCTTCGGTCCCGCCATCGTCGGAACCACGCTGCCCAAATCCAGAGAAAGCGTGTCCGAAAAAATCGGATCCGGGGTGTGGTCCGTGCGGAACAGGCCCTGCTCTTTAGAATATGCTTCCACCAGCTTGACCTGCTCTTCGCCCCGCGCGGTGAATCGCAAATACGCCAGCGTCTCCCGGTCCACCGGGAAAAATCCCATCGTCGCGCCGTATTCCGGAGCCATGTTCGCGATCGTCGCCCGGTCCGGCAGCGACAAACTCGATAGTCCCGTCCCAAAAAATTCTACGAATTTCCCGACCACGCCCTTCTTGCGCAGCATGTGCGTCACCGTCAGCACCAGGTCCGTCGCCGTCGCGCCCTCCGGCAACTTGCCATACAGTTTGAATCCGACCACCGCCGGAATCAGCATCGACAAAGGCTGCCCGAGCATCGCCGCTTCCGCTTCAATTCCGCCCACGCCCCAGCCAAAAACTCCCAGCCCGTTCACCATCGTGGTATGCGAATCCGTTCCCACCAGCGAATCGGGAAACGCCGTCCACACTCCGTCCTTCTTCGCGCTAAAAACTACCCGCGCCAGATATTCCAAATTCACCTGATGGCAAATTCCGGTGTCCGGCGGCACCACTTTAAAATTGTCGAAGCCCTTCTGCCCCCAGCGCAAAAATCCATAGCGCTCGATGTTCCGCTTCATTTCCAGATCGGCATTGATGCTGAACGAATTCGCGGTCCCGAACTGATCCACCTGCACCGAGTGATCGATCACCAGTTCCGCGGGCAGCAACGGATTGATTTTCTTCGGATCTCCGCCCAGCGCCCGCATCGCGTCCCGCATCGCCGCCAGGTCCACCACCGCCGGCACGCCGGTAAAATCCTGCAGCAGCACTCGCGCCGGCATGAACGATATTTCTTTCTCGCTCGCTCCGCCCGCCGCGGTCGGATCCCAACCCGCCAGCGCCCGAATATCCTCGGCGTACACAAACCGCCCGTCTTCGTGCCGCAGCAAATTTTCCAGCAGCACCTTCAACGAGAAAGGAAGTCGCGTGACGTTGCCGACCCCGGCCCTTTCCAGCTCCGCCAGGTGGTAAACCTCAAACGAATCGCTGCCGGACTTCAACGTGGATTTCGTGCCGAAAGAATTCTTCGTTGTGCTACTCATGCGTCCCAGGCTCCTCTGTGAATCCCACATTTTAGCGCAGTAAAGCGCTGCGCACGACGCGTTTTCGCCCATCGTTTACTTTGTGCGTGTATCCGCAGGCAACCCAAAAAATAAAAGGCACGAACAGCCCATCGTAAGGGACTGCTCGTGCCTCATCTTTTCTGTCTGCTGAACTTTCGTTTTAGATGTTAGTGCTTCGGCGGAACATAGCTATCCGGCAACTTCGCTCCATCCCCAAAAAAATAATTGTTCAATTGCTCTTCCATGATCTGCTGCGCCTTCGGGTCCAAAGGATTCAACCGGAACTCGTTCATCACCATCTTGGAATGTTCCACCCACAGCTTCCAGGCTTCCTTCGACACATTGTCGTAAACCTTCTTCCCGATCTCGCCCTTCCAGGGAATCCGGTCCAGCCCCGGCATCTCGCGGCCGAATTTCACGCATTTCACCATGCGCACCGCCGGAGCCGCCTGCGCTGTCGCTCCCGCGTTTCCTGCATTCTTCTCGTCGGCCATCAATCTCTCCTATCGCTACTGTATTTCAAGATACTGCAACGCTCCGCGAAATTCCAGCTTGGCGCAGCGGTTGACACTCCGCTCTCCGGGGCTTAGCATCCAGTCAAGTTTTCCTCTAAGCCGCTGTTCGGAAAGGAGCTATCGATGAGCGATGTCACCAAATTGCGTTATCTCCGCGTTGCGCTCGTACTGTTCGGCCTGATTTTCGTTCTGGCTATCTACCCTTTGATGATGGCCTGGTGGCCTTCGGGTTGGCGCTGGAATCCCAACCAGCCCCAGTATGAACAAATGATCCTGGGTATCTACGCGACCTTGGGGATATTTCTACTTCTCGCCTCTCGAAACCCTCTGCAATACCGCAGCCTGATTTGGTTCACGGTATGGTCGAGCTTGGTTCACGCCGGAATCATGATCGTCCAGGCCATCAACGCGCCCGCTGAGCACAATCACCTCCTGGGAGACATTCCGGCGCTGATCCTGGTCGCAGTCGTGCTCGCGATCCTCACGCCGCGCGGCTCTGAGGCCCCCGTCGGGTAAGCACCGCTCGATCTCATATTTATTCCAGCACCGGGACTGCTTTCGCCAGAATCATATTGATGCCGGATGATTTTGCTCCATATCCGCGTGGCTAGCCGTGTCACGTGCCAATAATCGCGTATCCTGCTATTTATGATAGGCTCTTGCAGTAACCCGAAAGTTTTAATAAAACATATCTAGCCCTCGCCGGCCTTAAATCGGAGAACTGTCATGAGCGCCCAAGTATCCTCACCCGCCGCCGCCCCGCAGACCGGACCCTACTTCTGCGAGATGCCCTCCGATCCGTGCGCCATTGTCATGTTTGGCGCTTCCGGCGACCTCGCCCGCCGCAAACTCATGCCCGCGCTTTACGACTTGGCGTTCCATTCCTGCCTGGCCCCCAGCTTTCGTTTGCTCGGCTTCGCCCGCACCAAAATGAGCGACGAAGATTTCCGCAAGAGCGCCGGCGAATTTTTGCCCAAAGGTCAGGAAGAGGGCGCCGACGACTCCAAAAAATCCGAATTCCTGAAAAACCTGCAATATTTCAGTGGCAATTACGACGACGCCGCAGCCTTCCAGAATTTAGCAAAGCGCTTAGAGGAACTCGACAAAGAAGGCGGCCTCGGCGGCAATCGCCTGTTTTATCTGGCCACGCCGCCGGAAGTCTATATGCACGTGATCGAACAGCTCAAAAAAGCCAATCTAACCGACCCGAAAAGTGATAAATCCTGGACCCGCATCATCATCGAAAAACCTTTCGGCCGCGATCTCGCTTCGGCCAAAGAGCTCAACCACAAGGTTCTCGAAGCCTTTGACGAATCTCAGGTCTACCGCATCGATCACTACCTCGGCAAAGAAACCGTCCAGAACATGTTGGTCTTTCGTTTCGGCAACGGCATCTTCGAGCCGCTTTGGAATCGCAACTACGTCGACAGCGTGCAAATCACCGCCGCCGAATCCCTCGGCGTCGAGCGCCGCGCCGCCTTCTACGAAACCGCCGGTGCCATGCGCGACATGATTCAGAGCCACGTCCTGCAGCTCACCTCGCTCGTCGCTATGGAAGCTCCCGCCCGCTTTGACGCCACCTCCGTGCGCAACGAAAAAATCAAAGTCCTGCAGTCCATGCGCGCCTTCACCACCGAATCGGTTTGGAAGGATGTCGTCCGCGGCCAGTACGGTCCCGGCCAGATCAACGGCAAGCCGGTTCCCGGGTATCGTCAAGAACCTGGCGTAAATCCGAACTCTTCCACCGATACCTTCGCCGCGCTAAAGCTTCACGTCGATAACTGGCGCTGGAGCGGCGTTCCGTTCTATCTGCGCTCCGGCAAACGTCTCGGAAATCCGCACACCGAAGTCGCGATTCTGTTCAAGCGTGCCCCGCACATGGTTTTTCGCGGCGAGAACACCGAAACGAATTCGCTGGTCCTCAATATCCAGCCCGAAGAAGGCATCTCGCTTTCTTTCGGCGCCAAAACCCCCGGCTCGCAAATGCACATCCGCCCGGTCGAGATGGATTTCGAATACAAAAATACCTTCGGCTCCAGCACGCGTCCGGCCTACGCCACCCTGATCAACGACTGCATCCGCGGTGACGCGACGCTCTTCGACCGCGCCGATAGCGTCGAAGCCGCCTGGGCCTTGGTCGATCCAATTCTTAAAACGTGGGAATCCGCTTCCGCGCCGCCGTTCCCGAATTATCCGGCCGGAAGCGCGGGACCAAAGGCCGCCGACGATCTGACTGCTTCCGACGGCCGCACCTGGCGCCCGCTCTAGAATTTTTGATTTATAAGTGTTCGACCGAATGGAGCCTCGAAAGGCACACCGGAACGTCGATCGGTTCATAACTGACCAATAGTGTTAACCGGGCCGTAGAACGTGAACGAAAACAAAGCGGAAACAGCTCGGCCAAAAATGAGTTTTAGCCCGATGAAAATGATGGGAAGACCACGACGTCGTCTCGGTGTCGCACGCTTCGGAGGATTCGATGATTCTGGCCGGTGATGTCGGTGGGACCAAGGTCAACCTGGGCCTCTTCGACGTAAAAGCAGGGAAGCTCGTTCGCGTTGCCGAAAAACGCTACGCGACCCGCGACCACGCCGGTCTCGAGGAAATCGCCAGCAATTTTCTGAATGGCTCGAAGGGAAAAATCACCGCCGCCTCTTTTGGCGTCGCCGGCCCCGTCGTCGACAATCGCGTCCAAGCCACCAATTTTCCCTGGCTCATCGATGGCTCCAGCGTCGCCAAACATCTCCAGCTCAATCGCGTACACCTCGTCAATGACGTTGAAGCCGCCGCTTACGGCATCGGCGTTCTCGAACCCAGTGAACTCGAAACCATTCACGCCGGCGTCGAAGCTCCCCAGGCGGCGCAGGTCGTCATCGCCGCGGGTACCGGCCTCGGTGTCGGAGTTTTATTTTGGGATGGCCAGCGCCACGCCCCCATGGCCACCGAAGCCGGTCACGCCGACTTCGCGCCCAACACCGAACAGCAAGCCGAACTCTGGAAGTTTCTAAAAAAACGCAATGAATTCGTCAGCGTCGAAATCATTTTATCCGGCGGCGGGTTTCAGCGCGTCCACGAATTTCTGAACCCTTCGCTTAAACATCCCGGCTTCGATTCCGGCCATCCCGATCCCGCGCCCGAAATCACCCGCATGGGCCTTTCCGGCGAATGTCCCACCTGCGCCGCCACGCTCGATCTCTGGGTCGAAATCTACGGCTCCGAAGCCGGGAACATGGCGCTGCGCACCGTCGCCCGCGGCGGCATCTATGTCGCCGGTGGCATCGCCGTAAAAGTGCTGCCCAAAATGCGCAACGGAAAATTTGCCGCGGCCGTAAAGCACAAGGAAAAATTGGACGCCTTCCTCTCCAAGATTCCCATTCGCGTGGTCTTGAACGAAGAATGTCCGCTGCTCGGCGCCGCCTTCGTCGCCTGGCAGAATATCTAATCCCCGCTTGACGCCTCGCGGCGGCCGGCAGAAGATGCAGCTGTTCTGTAGGGCCATTCGGCTTTTTGCTGCGCCGCCGATAAATTCATGATCACCCTCCTCTCCATCATCGCTCTCGGTTTTTTCCTCGGCATGCGTCACGCCACCGATCCCGATCACGTCATCGCCGTCACCACCATCGTCAGCCGCCAGCGCAGCATCCGCCACGCTGCCGCGATTGGTATTCTCTGGGGCCTCGGTCATACCATCACGATTTTTCTGGTCGGCTCCGCCATCATTCTTTTCGGCGTCGTCATTCCTCCGCGCCTCGGCCTCACCATGGAATTGTCCGTTGGCCTAATGCTCATCCTTCTCGGCATTTTAAATCTCACCGGCTTCACCCGCTGGCTCACCGAAACGCTCACGCCGTCTGCGCTCGACGAAAACGGACGTCCCCGCCACGTGCATCCGCACCAGCACGGCGATTACGTTCACGCCCATCCGCACCATCACGAACCGGAAAAACACGGTCACGCCGAAAACGAGACGCCCGTCGGCTGGATGGATCGCATGTTCGGCCAGCTCGGCTTGTACCAAGCCCTCCGGCCGCTCGCTGTAGGCCTGGTCCACGGACTCGCCGGCTCCGCCGCCGTCGCCCTCCTCGTTCTCACCACCATTCGTGATCCGCGCTGGGCCATCGCCTACTTGCTCGTCTTCGGCGTCGGCACCATCGCCGGGATGATGCTCATCACCGCCGCCATCGCGCTCCCCTTCAAATATTCGCAAACGCGCTTCGCCCGCCTCAATCGCGGCCTGGCCGTCGCCTCCGGCCTGCTCAGCATCGCCTTCGGAATTTTCATCGTCTACAAAATGGGCTACGTAAACGGAATTTTCACCGCGCACCCGCACTGGACTCCCGAGTAAGCAGGTCGCGCATCAGGTCAAGTTGGGGCAGGGAAGAGGGAGTCTGTAAAAAGGGGTTAAGACGCCAGTTTGCTTCTTCGCTCGCAGTCCTGCACCCGCTGCTCCAGAAAATGACGCTCCATCGAATTTCGCGCCAGCTTCAAAGCCTCGCGAAAATGCTTCTCCGCCCCAGCGAATTTCCCCAGTCGAAATTCCATTTCCCCAATCGCCGCCGCATAGAAAGGATATTTCGCCAACCGCTCCGGATCGGCGATCGCGCGAATCTCCGCTAGCCCGCGCTCCGGCCCTTCCTGCTGTGCAATCGCAATCGCCCGACTCAACGCCACAATCGGCGAAGGCCGCACCCGCACCAGCCGGTCGTACAGCCACACGATTCGCGCCCAGTCCGTATCTTCCGGCCGCGCCGCAGAACAATGCGTCGCCGCAATCGCCGCCTCCAGGTGGTACTCCGTCAACCTGTCACCCGTAGCCGAGAGGTCCAGCAGCCGCTGCCCCTCGCTCACCAGGACCGCGTCCCATCGCGAACGGTCCTGCTCCAAGAACGCCGCCAGGTTCCCCGCGTCATCTAATCGCGCCGGCAACCGCGCCGCATGCAAACTCATCAACGCCAGCAGCGCGTAAGTCTCCGGCACCGCGGCCGCCTCATATTCCAGCAACAACCGCGTCAACCGCATTGCCTCCCGGCACAGTTCCACACGCACCGCCGATTCCGGCGACGCCCCGTGATAGCCCTCGCTGAACAACAAATACAAAGCCCGCTGCACCGCCGTCAGCCGCGCCGGAAAATCCTCCGCACCGCCCATCTCAAATAGCTTCTTCGATCCCTTCAAGACTTTCTTCGCCCGCAAAATCCGTTTCTCGATCGCGGCCCGCCCGCTGACAAACGCCTGCGCCACTTCCTCCACGCTGAATCCGCACAGGATATTCAGTATCAATGCGACTTGCGCTTCCTCCGGCAACCGAGGCTGGCAGCACGAAAACATCATCCGCAGTTGATCGTCTTTTATCGACGCCGGCCCGAAAATTTCCTCCACCACCGGAGCCAGCGTCCACTCGCTCTGCAGCAGCCGCCCCAGTTCCGGAGCGAACGTCGTCGCCGTCCGCTCCCGCCGCAAAATATCCAGCGCCCGGTTCTTCGCCGTCTTCATCAACCACGCCGAAGGATTTTCCGGCACGCCGCGAAACTTCCACACCTCCAGCGCCCGGCAGAATGCGTCCTGCACCACGTCCTCGGCCAGCGCAAGGTTGTGCACGCCGAAAATATGCGTCAGCGTGCCAACCATGCGCCCGGCCTCACGCCGGAAAAGGTGTTCGTCCACCTGCATTACACGTCCATTTTCATGATCGGCCGCACTTCCACCCACCCGCCCGCCTCGAAAATCGGGCAACCCTTGGAAAGCTCCGCCGCCTGCGCCAGGTCTTTCGCCTCGATCACCGTGTATCCGCCCACGATGTCCTTCGCTTCCGCGAACGGCCCGTCCGTCACCGTCTTCTGCTTGCCCTTCACCAATTTCCCGCCCGGTTCCAGCGGATTTCCGATGTCCTTCATATGCCCCTGTTCGCCGAGCGACTTCATCCACACTCCCCACTGTTCCATGCTCTTCTGAATCGCCTCTGGCGATTGCTGCCACTCCCGGTCCGCCTTGGCGTCATTACGATACAAATACAAAAATTGGCTCATTGTCATTTCCTCCTCAAAATTGTGACTGCAACCTTATGACGTTCGACCCCGCGCCAAACAGACAAATTTTTCACCCGTTTTGACGCGGCAGAACCGAAGAAAGGAAGGAATAAAGCGAGGAGAGCCACTCGACTTCAGCTAAGTCTCAGCCATGCTCGCAGATAGCTACAACCCGACGCTGCGCCAAGACGCCATAAATCCAGCCCCGTAGGGGGCGACAGAAGTTAGCCCAGCCCGTAAGGGCTGGGAAAAAAGAAAACTCTTCGCCTCATCCCGCTTGCGCGGCCTTCTCGCGCAAGCCTTCGTTAACTCCAAGCACCACGTTTCCGTTCACCACCGAATTGGCTTGGTTTCGGCTGGCTGACCATCATCAATTGAAGCGCCGACGCACTTCACTTCGCCGGCTGCACCGCATAATCCTCATCCACAAACGCCGTCAACGGCGTCCCTTCCTTAATCTCCACATTCTTCCCATGCTTGATCAATCCAATCGGCCCAAACAATACCGTCAAAGCCACCGTCGCCCCCACTTTCCCCTCGCCTTCTTTCCCCTTGCTCCCGCGCAATCGCACTCGCCGGTCCTCGGTCTTCAAATATTCCAGCCGAATACTCAACTCCCCCGGCTTCCCCAACATCCCCGACTTGTGCGCGTTCGTCACCGTCGCCACCGCCACCGCGCCCTTTCGCACCACCACCACATCTCCAACCTTAATATCCTCCGCCAAAGTCATATTCACCGGATCGTCGTCCACCGCCGTCTTCGAATTCAAATCCGCAGCAAACACCAGCGGCACCTCCGTGCCTTCCTTCAGCATCAGTCCCGCTGGCGCCGCGGCCGGCGCAACGACCGCTGGCGCTGCCACCGCCGGAGCCGGCGCAACCTGCGGTTGCTCCGCCGGTGCCGCGACCGCAGCATCCTGCGCCTGCGCCACCATCGCCAAAACAAAAATCGCCACCGCCACTCCAAAGCACCTGCTAATCGAACTGGCCGGGATCCTCATCGTCGTCCCTCCTGAAGCCTCATCCTACTCCTGGGACGTCCCGCTTAAATTATCGGTTTCATTATTTTACGAAAACGCCACCCCATGTTGCCAAACATCAGGGAATGACGCCCACGCGGATTGCGCTTTCCTGCGATCCGGATTAGGCGCCCTCATCGGCTTGGAATGATGCTGAAGATGATTTTTGCATCGGGGATTGAATTGCGCCTGGCAAGATGAGCAACGACACTGTCGTGGAAAAGCATACCGCAACGCCAGTTGGAATTTGTATCCTTGTATCGGCTGGCGAATCGAACGTCCAGCGGCCTGCAGACATCGTACGGCGAACATTAAACTATGCTGATCTACGTTCTCGCCTTCGTCGGTGGCGTTCTCACCATCCTCAGCCCGTGCATTCTCCCGGTGCTCCCGTTCGTGTTCGCTCGTGCCGATCAACCCTTCCGCCGCTCCGGCTTGCCGCTGCTGGTGGGCATGGCGCTTACGTTTTCGCTGGTAGCGACGGCCGCCGCGTTCGGCGGAAATTGGGCGATACACCTGAATCAAGGCGGACGTTACGCGGCGATGCTGGTCTTTTTGCTGCTCGGCCTGACGCTGCTTTTTCCTTCCCTGGCCGAAAAACTTACGCATCCGCTGGTGCAGGCCGGGAGTAAATTGCAGGGCGGCCCCGGCGGAGAGTCCAGTCCCGGCAAATCATTTCTGCTGGGCATCTCGACCGGTTTGCTATGGGCGCCATGCGCCGGACCGATTCTCGGCCTGATTCTAACCGGCGCCGCGCTGCAAGGTCCGGGCGTGCATTCCACGTTTTTATTGCTGGCCTATGCGTTGGGCGCCGCAGTTTCGCTGGCGATCGCGCTGCTGGCCGGCAAAAAGGTGCTGTCCACCATGAAACGTTCGCTTGCGTTCGATGTTTGGATTCGCCGCGCCCTCGGCATCGCCGTAATTTTCGGCGTCGTCGCCATCGCCCTCGGCTGGGACACCAATCTCCTTACCAAATTTTCCTTCGTGAACACTGCCAGCGCCGAGACCCGTTTGATCCATGCATTGCGTCCCGCAAAATCGGCAAGCGCTCCGGCCGCCACTCCGTCTGTCGTTCCGGCCAGCACTTCCGCTGCGACTCAAGTGAAGCTTGATGACGAAGGCGCGATGCCGGAACTCGACGGCGCCGTCGGCTGGATCAATTCGCCGGCGCTGACCACGAAATCGCTGCGCGGCAAAGTGGTGCTGATCGATTTCTGGACCTATTCCTGCATCAATTGCCTGCGCGCGCTTCCTTACGTCGAAGCCTGGTCGGAAAAATACAAAGATGCCGGGCTGGTGGTGATCGGCGTGCACACGCCCGAGTTCGCGTTCGAAAAAGACCGGTCCAACATCGAAAAGGCGGTTCGCGATTTGCATCTGACCTATCCCATCGCCATCGACAGCAATTATAAAATCTGGCAAGCCTTCGAAAATGAATATTGGCCGGCGCATTATTTTATCGACGGCAAAGGCCGCATCCGCTACCACCATTTTGGGGAAGGCGAATACGATCAGTCCGAGCGCGTGATTCAGGAGCTGCTGAAGGAAAATGGGGCGCAGTCGCTGGCGAGCGGAGTGGTGCAGCTTTCGGCGACCGGCGTGGAGGCCCTGCCCGACAACGCCAACGTCGCTTCGCCTGAGACTTACATCGGATACAGACGCGCCGAGAATTTCGCTTCCGAAGAACCCATCAACCGTGACGAGCGCAGCGTCTACACACCGCATCCGCGGCTATCGCAGAATCAGTGGGCGCTGGCCGGGGCCTGGACGGTGAACCCCGAAGGGGCGGTCCTGCAATCCGCGCACGGAAAAATCATCTTTCGCTTTCACGCGCGCGATTTACATCTGGTGCTCGGCCCCGGGAAAAACGGTAAGCCGATCCGCTTCATCGTGAAAATCGACGGGACCGCGCCGGGCGACGATCATGGCAGCGACACCGACGCCAGAGGCGCCGGGACCATCAATGAACACCGTCTGTATCAATTGATCCGGCAAAAAGGAACGGTGGAAGATCGTACGTTCGAGATCGAATTTCTCGATCCGGGCGTGCAGGCCTTCGCTTTTACTTTCGGCTAAGAATCAAATGGCGGGTCAAGACTGCCGCTGCGTTTCGAAATAGGCTTGCGGATCTCTCGCCGATACGCGTCCGGCCCAAATCCACGCATAGCGGCTCAGCAAAGCGCCGACGATGAAGCAGATCGCCGCGGCGTGGCGGCCGTTCGCGCTGGAGCCAGCAAAGATTCGTACTCCCAACGCTAACGGCCCCTCCAGAATTTCGGCAGCGCTGAACATCACGCCCAAGCGCCCGGAATGAAGCGGCCGATTCGCCGGCCGTTTGCGCACCGCAAACGAAATTCCCAGCAGAGTCTCCAAGCCGGAAACGACGAAACCGATGATCTGCGTCGCCGGAATCAAGAAGCCCAAGAGTTCCAATATCCCGGAACTGCATCCCAATCCGGAGGTCAAAAAATGCGGCGGCAGCACCACGCGATTTTCCGACCACACCGGAATCGCGGTGGCGCCGAGCAGCACGCCGGTGTAGCCGGCGAGAAGAAAACCGGTGATCACTCCCGAAAATTCTGCAGCCCAGCGGAACAGAATCATGAAGGTGCCGCCGTATCCGACGAGCACAAGTTCATTGCTGGCGACGGCGAAGAAAGCGCAGCCGGAAAAAGCCACGAGAATCCAAGCGCCCATCGACATCGGGGACTTCAGCTTGAACACCCGCAACATGTTCAGAAAACGCGTGGGCCGTCCGAGATCCGCGATCAAAAGTCCGGGGCAGAGTCCCGCGCCGATCAGCGCCATCCATAGCGCGGCGCGAATCAGAGCCGGATCTTTCCCGAAGACTTGCGCGAAAAATGCGATGCATGCCGAGAGTCCGGCAATCCCACCCAGAAAGAAGTACAGCGGCACTTCCCAGGTCCACGTGGGTTCTTTAAGAGCGGGTAGGCCATAATAGCTCTGCTCGCCGTTCTGTGCTGATTTCGCACCGGAAGAATCAGGCTGGCCGGATAGGAGCGTTCCGTCTGCCGCCTGTTGCCGGATTTCGGCGAGCCGCTCTTCGGTGGCCTTTGGTTTGGAAGGTTCGGTCATGTCCCGTGGCTAGTCGACAGGGCTAAGATAATCACGCGGCTCAAAACGCGAAGGCTCCGCACAGGACCGCTGCAATGAATAACGAAAAAACCAACGCCGAAGTCCACGCGCTTTTCAGGTGGATCGTCGGCACTTGCGGAGCGGGCGGCAGGTTATAGGCTTCCGGCTCGCCGAGAATTACGAAAAACGCGTGAATTCCGCCCACGCTCGTTTCCTGCGGATCATAAACGCGCGCGTCGTCGTAGCCGCGGTGTTTCAATTCCTCCACGCGTTCTTTCCCGCGCACGCGCAGTTCATCGAGCGGCCCGAACTGGATCGATTCCGTCGGGCACGCAGTGGCGCAAGCCGGCTTCAATCCAGCTTTTTGGCGATCGTAGCAAAACGTGCATTTGAAAGCGCGCCCGTCCGGATGGCGCTTGTCGATCACTCCAAACGGGCAGGAGACGACGCAATAGCCGCAGCCGTTGCACACGTCCGGTTGCGTATACACGCCGCCGAATTCGGTGCGCACGATCGCGCCGGTGGGGCACGCTTCGAGGCATCCCGAATTGGCGCAGTGTTTGCAGACGTCCGAAAGGAAAACCCAGCGGAACGGATCCTGCATGTCGCTGATTTGCGGCCCGGCCGTTTTATGCTGCTCCAGGAACATCACGTGTCGCCAGGTGGATGCGCCCAGTGCGGTCGTGTTGTCGTAGGAGTTCCCGCTCCACACATAGCCGTCTTCCGGAACTTCGTTCCATTCCTTGCACGCCACTTCGCAGGCTTTGCATCCTATGCACAGCGTGGCGTCAGTCAGAAATGCGGTCAGGGCCATGATTTAATTTCGCCTCGATTGCAGCTCGCGGATTGCCGCAGCGTTCGCGGCACGTTTGCCGCGATAGATGTTGCACAGCAGACCTTTCGTTTCCATGATGTGCACATTCGGTTCTTCGGAGATCGCCACCAGATCGTTCGCGCTGTCGCCCTTCACCAATCCGTTGTAGCCCCAGTGAAAAGGAATTCCCACCTGATACACCGTCTTACCATCGATCTTCAGCGTCTTGATTCGGGGTGTAACCAAAGCATGCACTTCGATGGCCCCGCGCGCCGTCACCACCGTCACCCACTCGCCCGGTATGATCGAAAGCTCCGCGGCCATCTCCGGAGAAATTTCACAGAACGGATCCGGTTGCAATTCCGCCAGATGCGACAAGGTCCGCGACATCCCGCCGGCGGTGTGATGTTCGGTAAGCCGGTAGGTGGTCAGGACAAATGGGAACTGATTATCGGGTGACGTCGCATACTCGTTCCCCGGGCGCGTTCGTCTTTCATCGGCCGGATTCGATTGCTGCTTCGGATACATCGGATTTCGAATCGGAGATTCGAGCGGTTCGTAGTGCGACGGCAATGGGCCATCGGCCAATCCGACCGGTACCCAGATCCATCCGAAGCCATCCGGATGCAGAATAAAAGGCTTGTCCCCAGCAAGCGCTGCATCGCCCACTGCATCTGCGGGCGGTTGGTAGTCCGGAGCTTTCGTCGCCGTGAAATCCGGAACGTCGTTGCCCGTCCATTTCTTGCTGGCCGCGTCCCACCATACTAATTTTTTTCGTTCGCTCCACGGCGCTCCGTCGGGGCGCGCCGACGCACGGTTGTAAATAATCCGGCGGTCGGCTGGCCACGCAAAGCCCCATCCGTGCCCGTGGAAGTCGGTGGAATGCCGCTCATTGGCACGATTTCTTCCCGGCTCGGGGAAAACTCCGGAATAAATCCAGCAACCGCACACCGTCGAACCATCGGCCTTCAACGCCGCGAAACCCGGAACCAGTCTTTTATCTGCGACCGTATAGCCGTTCATTTCCTGCAAGACTTCTTCGGCCACCGGCTCCTTCAGCTTGCCCTCAATCGTGTAGTCCCAGGTCAACGCGAGCAGCCCAGCATTCCGCGGACGCGGATCGCGTTTGGCTTTTTCCCGCAGCAGCACGCCCAAATGATAAATAAAATGGTTTTCACTTCGCGCATCGCCCGGCGGATCCACCGCTTTCTGTCGCCATTGCAAAAGTCTCTGCGTATTCGTGAACGTCCCGTCTTTTTCCGCGTGGCCCGCCGCCGGCAGCAGAAAAACCTCCGTGCCAATATCTTCCGTCCGCAATTCGCCGCGCGTTACCTCCGGCGAGGCGTACCAGAAGGACGCCGTCTCGGTTTCCACCATTTCGCGCACGACCAGCCATTTCAATTTGCCCAGCCCGCGCCGCTCCATTCCTGAATTTGGCCCAGCCACCGCTGGGTTCTGGCCCATCACGAACAAGCCATCCATTTTCCCGTCGACCATGTCCAGCCAATACGCCTGGTGCGAGTGATCCCCGGTAACGCGCGGCAGCCAGTGAAATCCGAAATCATTTTCGGGCTGCGCCGCTTCACCGTAGTAAGCCTTCAACAAACTCACGATGTATTTGTCGTAGTTGTACCACCAGCCGGTTTTCGCGCCGTTCTTCGCGATGTAATTCGCCAGCGTCTCGGATTCTCCGCCGAATTTCGGCATGTTGAGATAACCGGGCAAAATATCGAACAAGGTCGGCACGTCGGTCGAGCCTTGAATCGACGCGTGTCCGCGCAGCGCCAGAATTCCGCCGCCGGGCCGGCCCATATTTCCTAGGAGCAGTTGCAGAATCGCGGCGCAGCGGATCATTTGCACGCCGCTGGAATGTTGCGTCCAACCCAGCGCGTAGCAAATCGCCCCGGTTTTTTCTGGGCCCGAAGCGGTGCAGTAGGTTTTCGCCGCGTGCAAAAACGCGTCCTTGGAAACGCCGCAGTATTTCTCCACCATCTCCGGTGTGTAGCGCGCGAAATGCTTCTTCAGCAGCTGAAATACGCAGCGCGGATGCTGCAGCGTCAGATCCTGGTGATATTTGTTAAGATCCGGCGCGGCACCTACGCCGTGCTGTCCATGTCCGCCATTCCCGGCGTCCGATGATTGCCCGTCCGCTTTGGGTTCGACTCCCTCGTACAGCCAGGTCCGCTCGTCGTATTTCTTCGTTTCGGCGTTCCAACCCGAAAACACGCCTTCCAGCTCCTCGGTATCCTTAAAATCTTCAGGAATAATTACGCTCGCGTTGGTGTAATGCAGCACATATTCGCGAAAAAACAATTCGTTCTCGAGAATGTAGTGAATCAGCCCGCCCAGAAAAAGAATGTCCGAGCCGGCGCGCAGCGGCACCCAAATATTCGCCACCGCTGAAGTCCGGCTGAAGCGCGGGTCCACATGCAGCACCTGCGTGCCGTTTTCTTTCGCCTCCATCACCCACTGGAATCCAACC
Source organism: Candidatus Acidiferrales bacterium (assembly GCA_036401315.1). Classification (GTDB taxonomy): domain Bacteria; phylum Acidobacteriota; class Terriglobia; order Acidiferrales; family UBA7541; genus Palsa-295. The sequence goes on along the minus strand of DASWVE010000087.1, from coordinate 14,995 downwards.
GGGTGATTCTCCGCCATGTTCGAGCCCATGATCAGGATCGCGTCGGAGTTCAGTAAAGCTTTCGGCGATGCAGTCGCTCCGCCTCGCCCGTAAGTGGTGCCCAGACCGGGCACGGTGGAGCTATGTCATATGCGGGCCTGGTTGCTGACGCAAACCATGCCCAGGCCTCCCGTGAACAATTTCTTGATCAGGTAATTTTCTTCGTTGTCGAGCGTCGCGCCGCCCAGATGCGCGATCGTCTTGGTTTGCATCAGGCTCTGCCCATCTTGCGTTTCAACGAAGCTTCGTTCCCGGCTCTCCCAAACCCGGTCGGCGATCATTTCCAGCGCGCGATCGAGGTCCAACTCTTCCCACTCTTTTCCAAATGGCCGGCGGTACTTCACTTTCGTCACGCGCTTCGAATGCGTCAGCAGCTCAAAGCTGTCCGAACCCTTGGGACACAATCGTCCGCGCGAAACCGGCGACTCGGGATCGCCTTCGATCGAAATCAGTTTTTCGCCGTCGTGGGAAATGCGCTGGCCGCAACCGACCGCGCAGTACGGGCACACCGAACGCGCCACCTGCGCGCCTTCGTTTTTCGGGCGCAGGTTCCGGGTTCGCTCGCTCATGGCTTCGGCGCCAGTGCCGTCCGCGCGACGCAATATCTGCTGGATCACCGGCCATTGCAGGATGAATTCTTTGATCACCCGAGCCCCCCGATTAAGACCGCACGCAGTTCCATCTTACAATTTGGATGTTCGCAACGCGCGATCGACTTGCAATTTTCGCGATGAATACAGCAAAACACGGAGGGTTTACTTCGGTTGGACAACAGGAGCGGCGGTTTGCGCGCTAACCCCCTGAAAAAGCTTCATCGAATTGAGGAAAGTATTGTAAACGCCCCAGCCCAGTGGAATTCCCACCAGCAGCCAGGCAAACAGAATCAACGCGGGCGACGACTTCTTCGGATTCTCGGCCATTGCAATTCCTCCGTGGCAATAATTAAGTAAGTCCTCAGGGTTTTCCGGTACGCCCGTGCGGTTAAGTATCTTTCCCGTCCGCCACCCAGTATTTCGAATCCACCGGCCGCACCAGCAGGTTCGCGATGAATCCCACCACCAGCAATCCGGACATCACCATCAGCACGGTCTGATACGCGCTGGCCTTGTCCGCGCCTTCGTGAATCCGCCGTTCCCGCATGTAATTCACCAGCACCGGCCCCAGCACTCCGGCCACCGACCACGCCGTCAACAGCCGCCCGTGGATCGCGCTCACATGGTGCGTTCCGAAAAGATCGCGCAAATACGCCGGAATCGTCGCGAAACCTCCGCCGTACATGCTCAGCAAAACCACCGCAATGGCCACGAACAGCCGCACGTTGTTCAAATGGTCTCCGCCGGTCTGCGGCAGGAAGAAATACAGCACCGCTCCCAGCGCCAGAAAAATAAAATAGGTCGGCTTGCGCCCAATGTAGTCCGAAGTAGCCGACCAGAAGAACCGCCCGCCCATATTGAACAAACTCAACAACCCCACGAAGCCGCCCGCCGCCAGCGGCCCGATCGCGCCTTTGAACAAATCCTGAATCATCGGCGACGCCTGCTCCAGAATCCCGATTCCCGCCGTCACGTTCATGCACAGGATGATCCACAGCAGCCAGAATTGTGGTGTGCGAATGGCCGTGTTCACTGTCACGTCATGCGTCGTGATCAGCGCCTGCGGTTTCAGCGGGTGCGTGTAGCCCTCCGGTTTCCAGTCCGGCCGCGGAACGCGAATGGTAAAAACCCCGAACATCATCAGGCAGAAATACACCGCGCCCATCACCAGAAAAGTCTTGGCCACGCCCACGTCGTCCGCCGTTCTGAAGTGCGCCATCAGCTTGATCGAGAGGGGCGAGGCGATCATCGCCCCGCCGCCAAATCCCATGATGGCCATCCCGGTCGCCAGCCCCGGACGGTCCGGGAACCACTTGATCAACGTCGAGACCGGCGAGATGTAGCCCAGACCCAACCCGGTCCCGCCGATCACTCCATAGCCCAGGTAAATAATCCAAAGGTGATGCGACATCACTCCGAACGAAGAAATGAAAAATCCCGAAGCAAAACACACCGCCGCCGCGAACATCGCTTTCCGCGGCCCCGCCCCTTCCAGCCATTCACCGAACAGCGCTGCGGAAACGCCCAAAATCGCGATGGCCAGCGAAAAAATCCAAGCCAGTTGCGGCTGTGTCCAATCGTCCGGCAAAGACTTGGTGATTCCCAGCAAGCGTGTCAGCGGAATTTTGAAAACGCTGAACGCGTAAACCTGCCCGATGCACAAATGAATCGCCAGCGCCGCCGGCGGCACCAGCCACCGGCTATAACCTGGATGTGCGACGGATTTCTCGCGGTCGAGGAACGAAAGTAGCGCCATTCAACGGCTCCTGAAGTGCGGTTTGTGTCGAGCTGAAGACCAACCGGGGCGGGAAATTCCTAAGCAGGTTTAAAGACAGGGCCCGGGCGCCACCTTCATACACCGCCAGCCCACGCGAACGCAATACCGTTGCCTATCTGACCACTTGCCCGTTGCGACGGAGCCAAAAACCGCCGTAAACTCCATGTGTTCCACTCAACGCGCCCGTAGCTCAGTTGGAAAGAGCGTCTGCCTTCTAAGCAGAGGGTCGGGGGTTCGAATCCCTCCGGGCGCGCCACTTTTCGATCGAATTTTTTCGCATTCCGCCACGCTAACCTGGTCCGCCGACGCGCCTCCGGCAAATTGGCGGGAACAAATCTACCAATCGGAGCGGTTCCACACCGTCGGCACCTGGGCGGCCATCCTGGCCTGCGTATTTTTCCTGCTCGCGGCCGCCTGGCGTGGATAGCGAATAACGAAACTATTCCGATTGTGGCTTGGGATCTTCCGTAGAAGGTGGCGCGGCCGGAACACCAACTGGTGAGGTAGCCGGAGGCGCGAGCAGCGCCATATACGTCCGGCTGAACTCCGAGTGCTGCGTCCCCGGAGCAATCGCGACCGTCTGCACCGTATATCGCCCTCCCGGCAGCTTGTTCAGCGGCAAACTAACCCGGAACGACGCCACCAATTTTTTCGCATCCACTTGCGCCGGAGCCAGCAGCGGAGTCGCGTTGATCTGCAAGCCATTCCGAAAAAAAATAAGACCCGCCCTTAAAGAATTCCCGTCGACCGGCACCTTCTTTTCATCCTTCTCCGGATAATAAACCTGGAAGAAAACGTATAGCGTCTGATTCTGGGTGAACAGCCGCGTAACGCTGGGAACAATCGCCTCGCCATTCATTTCTAGCGGCGAACTCGCCAGCTTGCTCCGCAAACCCTGGCCTTTGGTTTGCACTTCGCCCGATTTCTCCAGCGGCACCAGCTGGCTCGAAAGCACCACCGAACTCAGGCTCATTTTTCCTTGCTGCGCCGCGGGCACCGTCAGATTCTCTTCGAAGGTCCCGATTTTCCCCGATTCGTTTTCCCGCGCCACAAATTTCAGCCGGTAATTTCCCGGTGCCAGCAGCACTCCGCCCTGGTACAGTAGGTTTTTCTTGTTGATCTCCTGAAAGCGTTCCGCATCCAGCTTCACCTGCGTCGTATCGTGCAGCTCGGCCACGGTTTGGCCCGACGGCACCGCCCGAACCTGCACCGCAAAATCAAATTCCGCTTGCCGGTTCCCATGCTTTTCCGCCCAATCGAGCGCGCTTGCCGAAATTTTCGCCGCGATTGGAACGTAGCTCTGTTGCTCGTTCAGCCGAAACATTCCGGTCTCCACCGCGACGGGAAGTTCCACCACTGGATTGTCGGAATTCACCGCATCGGCGAGCTGCTGTGCCCGATCTTCTTTTTGCAAGTGTTGAAAATCGCGCGGCGCGTAGTAACCGTCGCGATAACGCACGTGCGCGCCGGGAACGTTCACCTTCACGTGAATCGATCTCCACCGCCCATCCCGTTTCACTTCCGCGCCCAAATTGTACGCAATCAGGTAGTACCCGCCGTTTTCCTGCTGAATCTTCGGAAACGCTACGCTCAAATCGCCCAAATCGAAAAACGCCTTTCCGCCGGTATCGGTCGAAAGCGTAGCCAGCGTGTCGCGCGAATCTTCCCGTTGGTCGGTCTGGTGGAACACCGACGCTCCCGTAAACATCGAAGTACCCGTAGCCGCATTGGTGGTCGCGTCGCCCCCCGGCGGCGTCGCCAGCAACCCGCGCGAGTCGATGGAGTAAATAGATACGTCCGCCCGGTTCGCCGCGTCCGTGGCGGCCCGAAGTTGCGTCCGGTTTTCTTCGCCGGTCTGCGTAATCCCGCCGGTAAATTCCACCACCGCTTTTCTTCCCGGAATTCCACCCAGAACATTCGCCAGCCCTTCGACCGCCGCCAGCTTCTGGTCCGTATTGAAAACATTAAACTCCGTCTCGTCTGGAGTGAACGCCGCCCCCGTATATTCCTGCACGTCGTATTCGCCATTCTGCGCCGCGCCATAAAGCGGGTTGGAAATGTCCGCAGCGCTGGTTTCGACCAGTTGCGCGACGGCCTTTTCCAGCACGGCATGATCGTTGGTGAAATTCGCCAGCACCGTCAGCTTGGTCGAAAACGCTACAATCGCCACCACGTCGGCTTTCGTCATCTGTTCTTTTAGAAATTTATTCGCGGCATCGTGCGCGCGAATCAAATCCTCGGGCTGCATCGACGTCAGGTCGAAGAACAGTACCAGCAAGCGTCGGTCGTGCAACCGGTCCTCGGCTGCGGCCGCCGCCGGCGTATTCGGCCCGTCGTTGTCCACCGCCACGACGATCGGCGTTGCGTCATCCTCGGACGCCGTCTCGACTTTCTCGATATCCGCGTACGAAAAATTCGAAATCGTCTGCGCTTTGCCGTCATCGCTCACCACGAACTGGTCCGCCCTCAGTCCTTTTATCGGTTTTCCCGATTTGTCCGTCACCTCCACATCAATGCGCACCAAATCGGAAGTAGAACGCAACACCTGTGCCGGCGCAGGTTTGCCGGCCGGCGCCAAATCTCCAGGCGAAGCAGGCGCCGGAACGGCAATCGGCGAGTTGCCATTTTGCTGCGGCGATTGGCCCCGCGCAGATCTCGCCCCGAGCATCGTCGCCAACAAAAAAATCGCAAAAAAGTAAGCGGAGCGCTTCATCAAAAGTTGTACCGCATCGTGATATCCATCGTGCGCATCGACCCAGCTCCCGTCACCCGGCCAAACGAAGTCGATCCCAGCGTGGTCGAAAGCCCCGAAAAACTCGGCGTGTTCGAAAGATTCTGCACTTCCCAGCGCACATCCAGGTGATGCCGTTCCTGTGGCCCGAACCGAAACGACTTGCCCAGCGACGCATTCCAGTTAAATTTGCACGGCCCCTCGATCGCGCCGCGCCGCTCGTTCCCATACGCCGTCGGAGCCGGCGTCGCAAATGCCGCTGTGTTGAAAAACGCCAGCGGCGAACCTCCGCAGATCCCGGCGTTCGGATTTCCGACCTGATCGGCCCGCAGCGAAAAGCTGGCCCCGGTCCCATTATCGGCTGCCAATCCGCCCAGATACGCCGTAACCGGATTTCCCGTCTGCCAGGTCACAATATTCTGCACGCGCCAATTGCTCAAAATGTGCCGCGCTGCACCGCTGTTCCCGTAACGATGATGCTCGCCGAATGGCAGTTCGTATAAAGAAGCAAATCGCACTTGATGCCGCACGTCGAACGAAGACAGCCCCCGCTCCGCCGCGAAATTCCCGTCTTGCTGCACCACGATCGGCGCCGTCCCCCCAATCGTGCTCGCGTTATCCAGCGATTTTGCGAAGGTGTAGAACGCCTGCACGGAAACGCCCCGCGTAAAACGGTGCACCAGCCGCACCTGCAGTCCGTTGTAAATCGAATTCGCGCCGGATTGATCGAAATAAAAACTGTTCGCCCCGGGAATCTGCAACGAATCCTGCGTGTTCAAAGGACTAGTCCCGAGCGGAGCCCGATTTGGCGCGCGCAGCAAATCCAGGTTCGTGCCTTTGGTCCCCGTATAAGTCAGGTCCAGAATCCAATTCTGCGAGAAAGATGTCTCCGTCCCCAGCGTCCAGATTTGCGCGTACCCATCTTTATAAAAAGGGTCGATCCCGCCCTTATTCGAAATGACGCTCGAGCCTGGAAACCCATTCTGCAAGGTGAGCACCTGCGCCGATGAGGTGATCAGATTTTCGGAGGTCGCGAAAGGCGGCTCATATTCCAAATATTGCTGCGCCAGCGTGTTGTAAATCGCTTCGTTGTAGAAAATCGAATATCCGCCGCGCACCACCGTCTTCGGCTTCACGAATTTCGGCACCCATGCGAATCCAATCCGCGGCGCCCAATTCGTATAATCGCCGTGTACCAGCGCCCGCGGAAAAGTTCCGCTGAATGGGCCGGCTGCGCCCGGCGTAACCACGCCCACCTCCGTCGCCCCGGCATTCAAGTCCAGATTCGCGATCCGGTTGTACAGATCCACCGGCGGCGTCGCCGCCTCATACCGCACGCCCACCAGCAGCGTGAATTGTTTGTTCACCCGCCAGTCGTCCTGCGCGTATCCGATCAAATCCCAGCTGCGCAAATACGCGTTCGGCCCGAATTGCACCGTCGTGCTGTACGGCATCCCCAGCAAGAAATCCGCCAGCTCGTAATATTGTTGCGTTCCGGGCGCCGCGGTCACCGGCTGGCCCGCTGCGTCCAGCTGCGAAGTCAGCACGCCGGTGAAATTAAATCGCCCGCGCGGCTCCGGATTCGAATCCGCATTCAATTGAATCCGCCGAATCTCGCCCCCAAACGTAAACGTGTGCTGCTGATGCACCCATTTCAAATTGTCGCTCAACCGCAGCGTCTGGTTCCGCACCAGTGACGGCAGCGGATCGTTCAATCCCGAAATGCTGCTGAAATTGATTGCCGGAATGCCGAACGCCATCGGATCGGTCGAAACTCCGGTGATCCCCAGCTCACTCGCGATGTCCGTCTTGAACGCGTTGTCGCTCAGAATCTGCGTCCGGCTGCGGCTCCAGCTCAGCTGCGTATTCTCCACCACGTGCGGCGTCCAGTTGTGCGCCAGCCCCAGCGTCACCGCTTGATTCAACGTGGATTCGTTTCCTGCCGTGCTCAAAAAACTCCCGAAAGTATTTTGCCGCGTGGAACTCAGGTTGTATCCGCCGTTCAAACTGAATTTCCCGTTGATCGTATGCAGCACATGGATGCTCAACACATCGCTATTCACTGGCACCGTGGTCTGCAGCAAATAGTTCTGCACCGCACCCGGCAAATTCGGCTGGGGATAAAATGCCAGCAGTCCCGCGGCCGCCGAATTGATCGACGGGATCTGGCAGCCATTGCCCAGCGGTGTTCGCGGCCCCGTAAAATTCGAAAGGGGATTGAACAAAGTAATTCCCAGCCCGCAAAAATCGCCGGTGCGTTCCGCGGCGGTCGGCACCGTCGAATACGTGTCCAGCGCGCTCGATTGCACGTCGTGCTGATAGTTGATGAAGAAATAAGTCTTGTTGCTGCCGTCGTAGATATGCGGAATCTTCAGCGGCCCGCCCAGGCTTCCGCCAAACCGCTCGTCGTAGTGGCTCGGCTTGGGCACTTCATTGCCGGTAATCGCGTACGGCTTGGCGTCGAACGCCGAACTTTCGAAGCGGTCGTAAAAACTGAATCGGACCCGGTTCACCGTTTGCCGCCCCAGCCGCCCGCGTCCTCCCCCGTTTCCTCCTCCCCCGCCTCCGCCGCCCGGACCACCACCTTGGCCTCCAAAGCCGCCCGCACCTCCCGCGCCGCCTCCTTGCCCAAAAAGTGCGCCGGGTCCGCCGCCACCACCGCGTCCGCCTCGCCCGTTTTGATCTCCAGGCGTTCCCGGTACGATTCCACCCAGCCCGTTCGCACCCGCCCCGCCACTGCCGAAACCTTGCCCCACCGTGCCCTGCAACAAAAATGAATCGGAAGTGGCGCCCGAATTCGCGGCGACCGAAAGACTCGCCTGCGCCTGCGAATTTTCGCTGGACGCTCCGTTCGTTTCCGATGTCTGCGGCGCGGCTCCTTCGCCCGTCAGGTCCGTCTGTTCGAACCCTCCGCCAGCCAGACCTTCGCGAATCGCGTTGGTCACGCCCGCCGGCACCTGTTGCCCTCGTCCGCCATTTCCTCTTCGACCCTCCGAACCGCCGCCCTGCGCGTTCGCAGAACTAGCTCCGCCGTTCGCCGCACCCCCCGCGGAATTTCCGCGGCGCGGCCCGCCGCCGGCCGAATTTGTCTTCGGATTTCCGGCAAGCTCCGCCAGCGTCGTTACCCGCAGCACCACTGCGATTGGCGCCGCCGAGTTCGTCGAAGACGCCGCTGGAATTTGCGTTTCGAGAGTTTGCTGCACGAACCCGAGTTGGCTCGTCTCCAGCCGGTACGCCCCCGCCGGCACACTCGGAAATTGAAATTTGCCGGACTCGTCCGTCCAGCTCAGCCAGACCTTTCCCGTTTCGCTCGAAATCAAACGCACCGTCGCGCCGGGAACTGGCGACCCCGCAGCAGTTCGCACCACCCCTGTCATGCTCGCGGAGGTCTGCGCCGGCTCTTGCGCCCGCACCTGAAACGCAATCACCAAGCTGACCAAGAGCAGCCAGCCTGCTTTTCCCACGAGCCACGAGCGGGTCTTCACCTCAACCGCCCGCTTGTATAAATTACCCGACTCAACAAATTCGCTTCCCCCAAGTGACCCCACAATTCACAGTTTTGACTGCGACGGTTCCACAAATCCAACGGAAAAGACCTTTCACCCCCACTGTCCAACCTCGAAGATCAAAAATTGGAACTTTGCAGCTCCGTGGCTGAATTCAAACGCAGGCTGCACTGGTGCTGGGGTGTTGCTAAGCACTACCAATGAACCTGAACCCTCGACCGAACTCATATAAAGGACCACGCCGCGTAACTTCCCTCGGGGTGGTATTACTTTGCCTGTGCAGCACGCCTCTACTCAGCCAGCAGCAATCCTCGCAACCAGCCCCGCAGCAGGCCTCGGCATCGACCCCGCCGCCGCAAGCCCCAACCATCTCCGTCGACGTAAAATTGGTCAGCATGCTCGCTTCCGTCCGCGACAAAAAGGGCCAGCTCATCACCAACTTAACCAAAGATGATTTCAGCGTCGAACAGGATGGCCACGCCCAGACCATCACCTACTTCGCCAAAGATTCCGATCTTCCCCTCACCCTCGGCTTGCTCGTCGATACCAGCCTCAGCCAGCGCCGCCTGCTCGATCAGGAACGCGCCTCCAGCCACGATTTTCTCGACCAGGTGTTGCGCGAAGATAAAGACAAAGCCTTCGTCATCCATTTCGATTACCAAGTCGAACTTCTGCAAGATCTCACTTCATCCCGCAAAAAATTAGACGCGTCGCTCGAGGAACTCGGCACCCCCTACTTTTCCCAATCCAGCAATAGCGGCTCGGGAAACGATCCTAATGGCGGCTCTGGCAGTGGCGGAGGACGCGGCGCGCACGGCCGAGGCGGTGGCGGCACGCTGCTCTACGATTCAATCTATCTCGCCTCGAACGAAATCACGAAAAAACAGCAGGGCCGCAAAGCCCTGATCCTCCTCACTGACGGCGTCGATCGCGGCAGCAAAGAATCTCTCGTCGACGCCATCGAAACCGCCCAGCGCGCCGATACTCTCGTCTACTCCATTTTATTCGCCGACAAAGAAGGTTACGGCCAGGGCGGCGGCTACGGTAACGGGGGCTACGGCGGAGGTCACGGCGGTTACGGGGGCGGACACGGCGGTGGAATGGGCGGCGGTCACCACGGTTCCCCCGAAGAATCCCGCCCCGACGGCAAGAAAATTCTCCAGCAAATCTCCAGAGAAACCGGCGGCCGCTTCTTCGAAGTCACCAAAAAACAACCCATCGACGAAATCTACACTGCCATCAACGAAGAGCTGCGCAATCAATACGCTCTAGGCTACGTCCCGGAAAAAGCCGACGCCACCCCCGGCTACCACAAGCTCCAAGTCACCGTGAAACCGAAAGACGCGATCGTCCAGACCAGGCAGGGCTACTACGCCGCGCGTTAGCCCTAACTAGTAAACCGGCTTTTCCGCCGCTTCGATCGCCGGACTCTTTTCAGCGCGCTCCAAAAACCCCGCTACCGCCAAAAATAATTCTTTCGAGTTGATCGGCTTCGAAATATATCCATCTAGCCCGGCTTCCAGACACCGCTCCCGGTCGCCCTTCAAAGCGTTCGCCGTCATCGCGATAATCGGCACATGCCCGCCGGATGTTTTTTCCTTCTCCCGAATCGCCGCCGTAGCTTCGAATCCATCCATTTCCGGCATCTGAATGTCCATCAAGATCAAATCGAATCTGCGGTTCTCCAGGGCTTCGATTGCTTCCAATCCGTTTCCGGCGACCGACACCAGGTATCCTCGCCGCTCCAGTAGCCGCGTCGCCAGCACCTGATTCACCGCGTTATCCTCGACCAACAAAATCCGCGCGCGGTTTTTTTGCTCCCGCAGCGTGTGCGTCGTCACCAGCGGCGCGCCTTCTTGCGTTCTTTTCTCCAGCGCCGCGCAAATGGCCTCCAGCAATTCCTTGTGCCGCACCGGTTTGGTCAGGTACGCGCTGATCTGCAACTCCCGGCACCGCGCGGCGTCGCCCAACCTTCCCGCCGAAGTCAGCATGATCGTCGCGCCCACCAGTCCCGGTTCGTTTTTGATTTGCTCGGCCAGTTGAAATCCGTCCATTCCCGGCATCTGCCCATCCAGTAAAACTAAGGGAAACGGCCGGCCGGCGTTCTTGGCGATTTCCATCGCTTGTAGCGCGAATTTCCCGTCTTCCACCGCCGTAGGCTTCATGCCCCAGCGCAGCAGCATCCCGGTCAATACTCGCCGGTTCGTAAAGTTGTCGTCGACCACCAGCACATGCAAACCCCGCAGCTGTTCGGGTTCGCGCCGCGCCGGCGCCGTCGAGTGCTCCTGCAGTCCAAGCTGCACCGTGAAATGGAATGTGCTGCCCAGTCCCGGCTGGCTTTCCACCCAGATTTTTCCTCCCATCATCTCCGCCAACTTGGTGCAGATCGCCAGCCCCAGTCCCGTTCCGCCATACTTTCTCGCCATCGACCCGTCCGCCTGCGAAAATGCCTCAAAAATCTTCGCCTGCTTTTCTGGAGCGATCCCGATTCCGGTGTCGCGCACCGCGAAATGCAATTGCGTGAAATTCTCCGTGTGCGATTCTTCCTCGACGTGCAGGACAATTTCCCCCTGGCTGGTGAATTTGATCGAGTTCCCGGTCAGATTCACCAGCAGTTGCCGGATTCGCCCCGGGTCCCCGATCACCGCTTCCGGAACGTCCGGTTCCACCTCGTACACCAATTCCAATCCTTTTTGCTGCACGCGCACGCTCAGTGCTTTCATCGTTTCGCCCAGGCTTTCGCGCAGATCGAACGGAATCGCCTCCAGCGCCAGCTTTCCCGCTTCGATCTTCGAAAAGTCCAGGATGTCGTTGATGATCGAAAGCAGCGAATCCGCCGATAGCCGCACTAGACTCAAATGTTCGCGCTGCTCCGCGCTCAATTCCGTATCCATCAGCAGTTCCGTCATTCCCAGAATTCCGTTCATCGGCGTTCGAATCTCATGGCTCATCGTCGCCAGGAATATGCTCTTCGCTTCGCTGGCCGCCACCGCCGCGTCCTTCGCCGACCGCAAATCCTGCTCGAATTGTTTCCGCTGCGTTAGATCCCGCACGAACGCCGCGAAATGCTCGCTATCCTCCATCCGCGTCACCGATACCGTGAATTCCACCGGAATTTCGCTGCCGTCCCGGCGCAAGGCCTCCATCTCGAAGCGCCCGTTCATCGCCGCTCCGTCGCCCGCCGTCAGAAATCCTCGAAGATTCTGCGCGTAAGCCTCACGGCGTTGCTCCGGAATCACCAGCTCTGCCAAAGTCTGTCCCTTCGCTTCCGTGGTGGCCCACCAAAAAGTTTTTTCCGCCTGCGCATTCCAATCCGTGATTTTTCCCGCCGCATCAAAACCCACGAACGCGTCGAAGGAAGTCTCCAGGATTTGCCGCGACCTTCGCTCGCTCGATTCCAGCTCCACCGCCTGCGCCGAAAATCGCCGGTCCACCAGCGCCGTCACGATCGTCAGCCCCAGCACCATGAACGTCACCAGAATGATGCTCCACGTCACCAGCGACGAAATGCTCAGCGCGTGCGCCAGCCCTCCGTCCATTTCCGCCGCCGGTACAAAACTCGCCGCCGCCATCCCCGTGTAATGCATCGCCGGAATCGCCGCGCCCATCAGCGCCGCGCTCAAAACTTTTCTCCATCCTCCCGATCGCTTTTCACCGCGAAACCGAAACGTCAGCCATAAAGCGACCAGCGAAATCACCATCGCCAGCACCACCGAAGCCGCCACCATGCCCGTGGAATACACGCACATCGCTGGCAAACGCATCGCCGCCATTCCGATGTAATGCATCCCGGCAATCGCACCGCCCATGAAAATGCTGCCCAGCGCCGCCATCCCCAGTCTCATTTTTTTTCGACTCGCCACGAACAATGCAATCGCCGAAGCGCAAATCGCCGCCAACAGCGATAACAGCACCGTGGGCCAGTCATACTGCACCGCCACCGGCAACCGGAACGCCAGCATCCCCACGTAGTGCATCGACCAGATCCCGATGCCCATCGCCACCGCGCCACCAGCCAGCCAAACCTGCCGCGCCGCCCCGCGCGCCGAAGTCACTCGCCCCGCCAAATCCAGCGCCGCATACGAAGCAAACCCCGCAATCAAGACCGACAGCGTCACCAGCCCGTAGTCATACGACCCGTGCATCACATTTTCAGGAGTAATCACCATGCTCCTTTGCGGCCGCGTGCAAACCGCGGCCAGTCGGCGCGCGGAGTACGAATTCGTGCCAGCGCACGCCGAGACCCGCAACAGACCCGTGAGAGGGGACAGTCCTAGATAAACGAAAACTTCAGAAGGGAACTCTATCTTGACTCACCACGCACCCAAGTCAAGCGCCGCGCCCCAATCGACGCGCATCAGTAACATCTATATAAGTGCCACCCGCTGCGTCGCTTTGAAACAGCCGCCTTTGCTCCTAGGGAACCGCCCCGCTTTGCTATATAACTGTCTCGCCCAAATCCAATCGAATTCCATCGCAGCGGAGGTTGAGTGCACGTCCCGGCCCCTACAGATTCATCCAGCTCCAGCAACGCAGCAGCCCACTCCAAAGCCTACGTCATCCTGCTAGCCACCATCGCCGCCATCTCCGGCTTCCTCTTCGGTTTCGACACCGCCGTCATCAATGGCGTCCTTTTCTTCCTCCGCAAGCAGTTCGCGCTGAACAATCTGCAAACCGAAATCGCCGCCAGCTCGCTGCTCCTCGGCTGCCTCATCGGCGCCGCCGCAGCCAGCCTCATCAGCGATCGCTACGGCCGCAAAAAGTCACTGATCTTCGCCGCACTCCTTTTTTCCGCTTCCGCTCTCGGCTCGGCGATGGCCAATACCGTGGACGTATTCTCCATCTTCCGCTTCGCCGGAGGTCTCGCCATCGGCCTCGCCTCCGCGCTCACGCCGGTCTACATCGCCGAAATCGCGCCCTCCAAAAATCGCGGCGTCCTCGTCTCCCTCAATCAGCTCGCCATCGTCGTCGGAATTCTTATCGCCTACCTCGTCAACTGGCAGCTCTCCAAGCTCGGTGATTCCAGTTGGCGCTGGATGCTCGCCGTCGCTGCCATTCCTTCCATCGTATTTTTCTTCGGCTTGCTCGTCATCCCCGAAAGCCCGCGCTGGCTCATCGCCCGTGGCCGTAAAGACGAAGGCGAAAAGGTTCTCACCCGCATCTTCGGCGCCACCGCCGCCCAAGAACAAGTCGCCGACATCGAGCGCGCCGTCCAGGGCGAAGCCGGTTCGTGGGCCGAAGTTTTCCAGCCGAACATGCGCAAACGCCTCGGCGTCGCCATCGCCCTCGCCATCTTTTCCCAGGTCACCGGAATCAACACCGTCCTCTACTACGGCTCCATCATCATCAGTGAACATTTCAAAGGCCAGTCCACCAGCACCGCCCTCGCCGCCAACGTCCTCATCGGCGGCGTCAATCTCGTCTTCACCCTCGTCGCCATGGCCTTCCTCGATCGCTGGGGCCGCCGCGCCATATTAATGATCGCCAGCGGTGGCATGGGCATCTCGCTCGCCGCCCTGGTCTTCTGCCTCTCGTTGAAAAATGTTTCGCCCATCGTCATGCTCTCCTGCATCATGTTTTACGTTGCCTCCTTCGCCTTCGGCATGGGCCCCGGCGTCTGGCTCTACATGTCCGAAATTTTTCCCACCAAAGTTCGCGGCCGCGCCGCCGCCCTCACTACCTCCACGCTCTGGGCCGGCACGCTCGTCGTCACCTTCACCTTCCTCTCCCTGGTAAAATCTCTCGGCATCGGCGGCACCTTCGCCATCTACGCCGCCCTCTGCTTCGTCTGCTTCCTCTACGTCTGGCGCATCGTCCCCGAAACCCGCGGCCGCACCCTCGAGCAAATCCAGGAACACTGGGGCCGCTAAGGCCCGCAGGCACGAGCGAAGGGCAGCTCTCGTCGCGTCGTACCGTTGAATCCCGCCTCTTTCGGTGCTAGCATCCGGCTTTCCGCAGGGTCATGCGCGCAACCGCCGGGGGGCGGCGCCGTGATGCAAGTCGCTTCTCACATCTCGAATTTTCTGCACCTCCCAAGCAATCGCGAAATGCCTATTCCGACCAGGCGCTTCGCTCCCAGTTCGCCCACGCCCCGTTCCAGTGCCCCACCGAATTTCCATTTTCTATTTTCCGCTTTCCATCTTCCGCATTACCGAGGTGCAAAATGAAGTCCTACACCACAGACTGGATCCGCAACGTTGGCATTGTCGGCCACGGCGACACCGGTAAGACCCAACTGGTCTCGTCGTTGCTTTTTGCGGCCGGCATGACGCCGCGGTTGGGAAAAGTCGCCGAAGGCTCCGCCATTACCGATATCGACGAAGAAGAAATCGTCCGCAAAATTTCCATC
>DASWVE010000086.1:0-33036 GCA_036401315.1 Candidatus Acidiferrales bacterium | reverse complement strand
GCCGGGCCACGGAGCGGCTATCGAGCTTGGCCAGATAGAGTGACCGCAGGAAATCGACCACGTTGGAGCGCTGAATATTCTCCGTGCGGACTTTGTCCTTGGCCATGAATTCGGCGAACTTCAGCATATCGCGCTGGTAGGCCAGTACGGTGTTGTCCGCCAGGCCCTTTTCGACCCGCAGGTAATTGATGAACGATCGGATGTGCGCTTCCAAATTCAAGTGCCTCGAAAAACTTTTTAGACGTCGACGCCCAGCGTCACCGCTTCGGGCTCGGGCCGCTGCAACAACAGAAACAGCTCAGGCAGCTCCTCGCATTTCAAGAGCTTGGCCAGGGCAAAATACACTCCCACGCAAACGGCGATCATGGCGGCGAGCATCCCCGCGCGCGGGCCAAAATGTTCGATCGTTTCGAAATGCGCGTAACGCAACGCGACGACGCACGCTCCGGCCATCGCGGCGGCGCAGATGGCCATTTTGCCCAGCGAGCTGAAAATTGCCGTCGCGCCCAGGCTCCCGTAACGCCCGCGAAAAATCACAAACAGCGCCGCGAAATTGAAATAGGCCGCGAGCGAACTGGCCAGCGCGGGGCTGGCGTTCCACAGGTAGCGGCCGAAAGCGAAAAGCAGCACGACGTTCAGCGTGACGTGCAGGCCCATCGCATACAGGCCGACCTTGGTGGGCGTCATCGTGTCGTGCGTCGAGTAATACATCGGCGTAATCAGCTTGATGGCGGCAAAGGCCGGCAGCCCCAGCGAATAGAAGAGCAGCGCGTGAGACGTGAGCGCCGTGGAGCGCACGCCGAATTCCCCGTGTTGGAACAACACCTGGGTAATCGGCACGCGCAGCAGAATCAAACCGATCGCCGCCGGAATCGTGATGAACGAAACGATTCGCAGCGCGAAGCCAAAGGTCTGCTTCATTTCCTGATGCTGGCCGGCGGCGGCCTGGTGCGACATGGCAGGCAGAATTACGGTTGAAAGCGCCATAGCGTAGACGCCCAGAACCAATTCCATCACCCGATCCGAAACGTACAACGAAGTGATGCTGCCCGTCGGCATGCGCGACGAAGTGGCAAAAATCGTGTCGATAAAAAAATTCAGCTGGAAGACTCCGGTGCCGAAGAATATCGGGGCCATCAGCTTTCCGGTCTTGCGCACGCCCGCATCCTGAAAATTCACGTCGGGCCGAAATTTCATGCCCAGATTGCGCAGCGCCGGCACTTGCAGCGCGAGCGCCGCCATGGATCCAGCCAAAATGCCGGCGGCCAACCCGACGGCCGGCGTGCGATACGCCTCCGGCGCCCATTTCATGATCGGCTGGTAGAACAGCGAGAAGGAAAAAACGATCACGACCAGGTTGAACATCACGCCGGTAAAAGCCGGCAGCGCGAAATGCTGAAAGCTGTGCAGAATCGAGGACGCCAGCGCGGAAAGTCCCATGAACAGCACGCAGGGGAAAATGATGCGGTTGAGGTAGACCGCCAAGTCCCAGTGGACCTGATGGACGCCCATCAACGTGAAGATTCCGATGACTTGCCTTGAAAATACGCACCCCAGAATGGACACGATGGCTAGAACCAGCGCCATGTCCCAAAACATGCGCTGCGCGAAGGCCCAGGTATCGCGCTGCGCCTTCCCCCGCAGATATCCGGTAAAAACCGGAATAAATGACGCCCCCAAGGCCCCTTCGCTGGTCACCCGGCGAATCATATTGGGGATGCGGAAGGCCAAAATGAACGAATCGGCCACTGGCGTAGTGCCCAGCAATAGGGCCACCCGCTGATCGCGTAAGTATCCGCAAATACGGCTGATAACGGTAATTAGGGCTATGACGGAGGCAGATTTTAGGAGCTTGCCTTTCTCGGTCAATCGGCGTGAACTCCGATGCTAACCCTTTAAACACCAATGACTTGACAAAATCTGGCCGCAGAATAACATAACTCCAGCAGTCTTAGCAAGATACTCAGCCCGAAAATGCCAGTTTCCGCCAAAGATCGCACTCCGAGCTCGACCCACAAGAAAGTGGTGGTAATGCTGTTTGATCGCACCCCGGTGAAGGGGTACTTAAACCCTGGGGAGTTGGGGCGGGACGGCAGCATCGATCTGTTAACTCCGGACGGGGCGCATCGACCCATTTCGCTGGCAGTGGTGAAGTGTGTGTACTTCGTGCGCGAGTTTCAAGAGACCTTTCAAGCCGAACGGAAGGTGTTTTTGAGCCGGCCCAAGCTGGATGGATTGTGGGTGCGACTGCGATTTCGGGATGAAGACGTGATGGAAGGGATTATCGGGAACGATCTGCTCGACCTGCTGGACGCGGGCGTGCAGATTACCCCGCCGGATTTGCATGGAAATAATCTGCGGATCTACATTCCGCGCGGGTCGCTGGAAGAAGTGAAAGTCTTGGGTGTGGTGGGCGCCGCCCGGCGCACGCCTCCGGAAGGGCGCGGGGTTCCTGCTTCGCAATCCAAATTGTTTACCGAATAGCCGGGATTTTTCTGTGCCTCCCTCCCCTGCCTGGCGTTTCCGTATTTTTGCGCCGCTACCCGCTACTGTGGCGCGTGATGTACATTGACCCTTTAACAATTTACGAGGTGAGCGATGAAGCTTGGAGAATTGGCGAAGCGGCTGGGCTGCGAAGTCGAAGGAGATGCGCAGCTGGAGATTCGCGACGTGGCCGGGATTGAGGAGGCCAAGCCGGGAGATTTGACCTTCCTGGTGAACCGCAAATATCGCCCGGCGCTGGACACGACCAAGGCTTCGGCGATCATCGTCTCCAAGGAAGAGTCCCCTACTCCAATTCCCATGCTGCGTTCGGCGAACCCTTACCTCGATTTCGCTCGCGCGATTGAGGTTTTTCATCCGACGCCGGAATTCACCATGGAGATTCATCCCACAGCGGTGATTGCGGCGACAGCGATGATCGCTCCCGGCGCGCACATCGGGCCGTATTGCATCGTCGAAGAAGGAGTGGAAATCGGGCGCAACGCGGTGTTGCACAGTTTCGTCACGATTTATCGCGGCGCCAAGATTGGCGACGATTTTTTCGCGCACTCGCACGTGACGATTCGAGAAGAGTGCATCATCGGAAACCGGGTGCTGCTACAGAACGGCGTGACCATCGGCAGCGACGGCTACGGGTTCGCGCGCAACGCCGCAGGCGGCTGGCACAAGATGCGCCAGTCCGGAATCACCGTGATCGAGGATGACGTGGAAGTGCAGGCGCACAGCGTGATCGACCGTGCCACCGTGGGCGAAACGCGCATCGGGCGCGGGACCAAGATCGATAATCTGGTGCAGGTGGGCCACGCCTGCAAAGTGGGCTCGGACACCATGCTCTGCGGGCAGGTGGGACTAGCGGGCACAACCAAGGTAGGCGATCGCTGCATTCTGGCCGGGCAAGTCGGCACGGCGGGACATTTGACCATTGGCGACCGCAGCGTTTTGACCGCACAGTCCGGAGTACCTTCCGACGTGCCGGCCGACGCGGTCTACTCGGGGTATCCGGCGATGGAAACTTTGGCATGGAGAAAATCGGTGGCGATTTTTAATCGTTTGCCGGATTTGCAGAAACAGCTGCGGGACCTGCGCGATGCGGTGGATAAACTGAGCGGGAAATAATTTCCAGAAAGGCGGCGCGCGGCGGCCAATTTATTTGGCGCGATTGGTGGCGCCTGCGGCGGTTGCCGACGCGGAATCCGCCAGCGGTTTCTGATCGTCGGGCAAACCCGCGGCGACTAGATCCTGCACCCGCTGGCGCAATTCCTCGCGTTGTTCGGTCTTGTATCCGGCGGCGTCGATGGGCGGCCCGAACTTCACCACCACTTCCCCGGGGTAAATTTTCCAATCGCCTTTGCGCATCAAGTTCTGCGTTCCCGCGAGCGACACCGGAACGACCGGAACTCCGGCGCGGATGGCCATCACGAACGTTCCACGCTTGAACGGCAGCAGGTGGCCGTCGCGGCTACGGGTGCCTTCGGGATACACGCAGAACGAAAGACCTTCCTTCAGATATTTGATCGCGGTGTCGACGCTTTCAGCGGCGGCTTCGCTGTCGCCGCGGTCGACCGGAACGAGTTTAGCGAGGCGGATCGCTTTAGCCAGGACCGGAATGCGGAAGACTTCTTTTTTCGCGAGCAACGCGACGCGCCGGGGAATTTGCGGAGTGAGCGCGACCGGATCGAGGTTCGAAGCGTGATTCGAGGCAAAGATACAGACTCCGGCGGGAATATTTTCGAGACCCTCGACGTGCACGCCGATTCCGGCGATCCGCAGACCGATGCGCAGGCCATACTGAACGAAAACGTGATACATGAAATTGGCGTTGCCGCTGAGGATGGTCCAAAGGACCAGCACCGGCAGGACCAAGAGCATAGCCAGTGAAAAATAGAGCAGGACGATGATGGTACGAATCATGATTTAGGCGTCATTGGTATCTCGCCGGAACGTCAGTCGGTCTTTCCTTGCAGCCAGCCTTCGCGGATGCGTTTTTGTTTTTCGGTTGGGTGCGAGGATTCGACGATCAACGACCTTTTCTCTTCAATCGAGCCGAGCGCGTAGGCCACGTCGGAGGCTTTTCCGTCGCGTTGAATGTGCAGCGTGACGCGGGCGCCAGGATTCTGTTGGGTCAGCCAGGCAGGAAAAAAACGCGGGGGCGGCTGGTTGTTCAGCATCAGGATGATGTCGCCCGGCTTCAGGCCCGCGGCTTCAGCGGGTCCGCCTGGAACAATCTGCGAAATGGCGACCGCTCCGTTTTGCGCGCGGCCCACGGTCCAGAAACCTAGGTCCGCGCTGTTCTTCAGTTCAAGTTTCAACTCCAGGCCGGCCGGCGCGAGCAACGGGCCGTAGGGAATTTCGTCGGTTCCGGCCACGTAACGCGCGAAAAAACCGTCGAACTTCACGCCGGCGATTTTCTCGGCGGCTTCGCGAATGCCGTTGCTGTCGTCGTAATAGCGGCCCGGCTTGGCGTACTGCTCGTTCATGGCTCGCAGCACGTCGTCGAGCGATTTGTGATTGTCGGTGGCGTCGCGAATCGCGAGGTCGAGCAGGAAGCCGTCAATTTCGCCTTTGTTGTAATACGAGATACTGCGGTCGGGCTGGCGGTACTCGTCATATTTTTCAAGCCAGGCGTCGAGGCTGGATTCTTCGACGCTCTGCCACAGGCGTGCCGGCCGCGAATCCAGTTCGTTGATCTGCGAAGAAATTTCCGCGTAGAACTGGTCTTTGGTGAAAATGCCGCTGCGTTCGAGGGTATACGCGCCATAGGTGCTGGTCACGCCTTCCGCAAACCATAGCGCGCGAGTGTATTGCTCACGCGTAAAATCGACCGGCTCGAGCGTTTGCGGGCGAATGCGTTTTACGTTCCAGGCGTGGAAAAATTCGTGGGCGGCAGTGACGCTGGCCGAATCGGCGTTGACCGCGGAGATCGCGGTGCAATTGGCGTGCTCCATGCCGCCGCCCCCGGCTTCGGGATAGGTGCCGAAGTGAAAGAAAAAAGTGTAGTTGGTGAACGGCGCGCCGCCCATGAGTTTCGTTTCGTAGGCAGTGATGCGTTTCAGGTTCGATTCGAGGCGATCGCGACGCCAGTCTTTGCCGTCGACCACCACGCGGAAATGCGCGCCATTTTCGTCGAAGCCAAATTCTTCGAACTGGCCGATCTCGACCGGCGCGTCGACGAGCTTGTCGTAGCTCTCCGCTTGTAGTGCGTTTGAGTCCGGGATGGTGGCGAGTTGCGCGGCGACATGCCAGCCGGCGGGAATATCATCGAGTTGAACCACGGTTGCTTCTCCGCGGCGGTCGGGGAGATACATGAGGACTTCCGCGAAATTCAGGAACGCATGGTGCAGATTGAGCTGCGAATTAAACGGGCCGGGATCGTCCCATTCGATGGAGTAGGTGACGACGGCGGGTTTCGCGCCGGGAGAAAGCGCGCCATCCCACGGATAAGCGACCTGCCAGGATTGCTTGTCGAGTTTGCGCACCGCGAGGCGCTCGGCGCCGGGATCGGCGGACATTTTGGCCTCGACGTCGCGGATGCGATACGAAAAATCGCGAACCTCGTAAACGGCGTTCCAGGCCGGCATGGCCACCACGATGCCCTGCGGCGCGGGAGGAATTTCCATTTGCACATGGAAGATGTGCGTTTCGGGATTCTTCAGCGAGATGTGATATTTGATCGTGGCCGATGCCGGGGACGGTAACGCCATAAATGCAGAAAAAAGAATGAGAAACGGAATGGCCCTTGATTTCATCGACCCGCCTGTTCTTTGGATTTGAATTTCTCCAGCAATAAGCCACTCAACCCGTCGAAGCTGCCGTTGGACATGATCATGACCATATCGCCGCGCTTGGCCTGAGCGGCGAGAAAGTCGGCCAGCTCGGGCGTCGAATCGAACGCCTTGGCCGGCTTGCCGAGTTTGGTGGTGGCTTCGGCGATGGCCTGCGGCGACATGCGTTCGGACTCGCCCAGAAGCTGCGCGCGGCTCACCGGCCCAATCACCACGGCGTCGGCGATGGCCAGCGCTTCAGGCAGTACATGTTCGAAGATTTTGCGCCGCATGGTATTCGAGCGCGGCTCGACAGCCGCCCAGATTTTCCGCTGCGGCCAGCGGGTACGCGTGGCTTCCAGCGTCATGCGAATTGCCGTGGGATGATGCGCGAAGTCTTCGACCACCAGCACGCCGCCTTCCTCGCCTTTGATTTCCATGCGTTTGCGCACGCTGACGAACGTGGCCAGCGCTCGCTCGATCGCTTCACATTCGACGCCGCGGCCGTAGGCGATAGCGACGGCGGCCAGCGCATCCAGCACATTGTGGCGGCCGGCGACGGGCGTGCGCACGCGCGTCACTTCTTTGCCGCGGTAAGCCACGCGGAATTCGGTCGCGTCGTCCTGCCATTGGATGTCTCCGGCGCACCAGTCGCAATCGGGCGTCAGGCCGAAAGTTTCCACCGGGCAAAATGCTTTGGCCGTGACTTCTTTCAGCTCGGCGCTTTCGCCGAGCATCAGAATTTTGCCACGGCGCGGGACCAGATTGACCAGACGCCGAAATTGCAGCGAGATGGAGGCCAAGTCAGGATAAATGTCGGCGTGGTCGTATTCGAGCGAGGTGAGAATCAGCTCGTCGGGATGGTAGTGCAGAAATTTCGGGCCGCGATCGAAAAAGGCGGTCTCATACTCGTCGCCCTCGATAATAAACTCTTCCCCGCCGGCCAGGCCGTAGCTGCGTTCTCCAAAATTAGGAGCCACGCCGCCGATCAAAAAATCCGGGCGGCGCCCGGCCACGTGAAAAATCCAGGCCAGCATGGCGGTGGTGGTGGTCTTCCCGTGAGTCCCGGCCACCACGATCGAAGTGTGCCGCGGAATAAAATATTCCTCGAGCAACTGCGGCATGGAGCAGTACGGGATTTTCTCGTCGAGGATGTATTCGATCTCCGGATTACCGCGGGCGATGATGTTGCCGACCACGCAGAGGTCCGGCGCGGGTTTCAGATTTTCTTCGCGGAATCCGGCGTTCCAGGGAATTTTCAGCGAATCGAGCAGCGTCGACGCCGGCGGATAGACGTTCACGTCCGAACCGGTGACGTGAAAGCCGCGCTCCTTCAACATGCCCGCCACCGGAGCCATAGCGGCTCCGGCGATGCCGAGCAGGTGAATGTGGTCGGAAGTTTTAATGGGCCGCGTGGCGATGACTGGTCTCCCTAAGAATTATTTCAAACGCAAAACCGGTTGGCCAGCCTAGAGCTTGCACGCCGCTTCCAGAATTTCGAGTTGCGGCGCGTCGTCGGCACGCAGGCGTGCTCGCACCCCCAGCGGCAGCGTGAGCATGGCACGCGCGGTGTGGCCGATGGCCGCACCCCAGACCACCGGAAATCCTAGAGGTCCCAGGACACGCCGGACTACATCGCGTACCGTTTCGGATCCCTCCGGGCCTTCGCATTCGGGAAAATCCCCCAGCACGATGCCGGAGACGCCGCGAAATT
Source organism: Candidatus Acidiferrales bacterium (assembly GCA_036401315.1). Lineage (GTDB taxonomy): Bacteria > Acidobacteriota > Terriglobia > Acidiferrales > UBA7541 > Palsa-295. Next base: position 25,059 of record DASWVE010000086.1, on the reverse strand, counting down.
TTCCAGCCTGCTTCAAATGCATAAACGCGCGATCGACCTGCCACGGTTTCATGCCCCGATCTTCAAGCGCCAGTATCGCGCCGTGAGTATCCAGCTCCCAGGGAGTGCCCAACGCGGTTTCCACCAGTGTCAGACAGCCGCCGAGCAACGTACCATCAGCGGTGCCGGGCACGATGGCTTCAGCGCCGTCGAGCGGAATGGCCCAACCGGATTTCGTTTCGGTGATGGCGCGCATCAGGCTGGCGCGGTCGTAGCCGTGCTCCGCGCCTGCGCCTTTATCGATGCCGGCCGCGACCATCGGTCCGTATAGCGTGACCCAGCGAAATTTCTGCCACAGAAAAATCTGCAGGGAGGTAAGGTCGCTGAAGCCCAACAGGATTTTCGGCGGCACCAGCGCAACGCTGAGGCCTTCCAGCAAATAATTTGAGCCGTAACCGCCGCGCGAGCAGAAAATCGCGCGAGTGGTCGCCTCGGTGAGTGCTTCTTTTAGCGCCGAGCCGCGTTCGGCGGCGCTACCCGCGAAAAAATCGCCGCGTGCGAGCACGCGCTGCTCGTCGCTGACCGGGCGAAAACCGAGGTTGCCGATTTCCTCTGCTCCGGCGCGCAGGCGGGCTTCATCCACCGGACTCGCGAGCGACAGAATGCGAACCGAATCAGCTGCTTGTAGTGGTTGAGGTTTAAGAGGTTGCGGCATGGGCCGCAAACGAGAATAAGGAATTTCACAGGGCGAGTCCAGCCGCGAGGCGAGACGTGTTTACATGCTGACAGGAGCGGGTGCCGGGGAAAGCGGCAAGCACGCACCGAGCATAAGAGAAATTAGAAGAGGGCGATCGAGATGCAGACGTCGCCAACGCCGCTGGCGGGCTGCGCTGCGGCGGTGCCCGGAGCGTAGAAGGCCGCGAAGCGGCCGTCAGAGCTGATCGGCGAGGCGGTGTACTCATCCACGCTGACGGAACGAATGGCGCCAGTAACGGAGGCGGTAGTCTTCGCGGCGACGCTCGAAGACGCGGCGACAACGTAAGCCCGCGACGCGCACGGCAGCGCGGCGCCGAAGCAGGTGTCGCGGACCAGCAACGCGCCTTCGGTCCCTGATTCGGTAGGCGAGGCAAACGCCGAGTGGCCCTCGACAAACGAAATGTAACGGCCCGAAGCGCTGATCGATGGCGAGAAAACCTGATTCTTGTCAGTGACACCCGACGACGCCGCATTCAGCAGCGTGGTGGAAGGCGCGCAGCCGTCCGGCGCGGTAGCGCCGAGACAAGTGTCGCGCAGGAAAGACTTGCTGCTCACCGCAGATTCGCCTGCGGCGGCGGCCGGTTGCGATTCGAAAACGACGAAACGGGCATCGGTGTTAATGGAGGGCGCGATATTCACACCGCCCAGCAGCGAACCATCCGCGGCGTAGGAAATCCGGTGTGCGGAAGGCGCGCAGCTCGCGGATGCATCGATTCCCTGGCAAGTATCGGCCAGCACGATCGCGGAAGAAGTCAGCGCGTTGGAAGCAGACGCGCCAGCGGACCACGCCTCGTACGCGACGAAACGGCCATCGGCGGAAATCGCGGGACGTCCGCTTTGAATGCTGGAAGCGCGGTCTTCGTCATCGAGCGCGACAGAAATCGTATGCGGGATGCAGGACTTGGTGGCAGTGGGTCCAGCGCAGGTATCCCGTACGTAAACCTGCGGGTGTGCCAGAATATTTTCCGTGGAAATATTGGTCGCGGAGGAAACGAACGCGGCAAAGCGGCCATCGCCGCTGAGCGACGGGCTGGCGCTGGGTCCGTTGGTCACTTCCCCGTTGAGGCTGGCCGAAAGCAATTCGGTATGCGCCACACATCCCGAAGGCACATTCGCGCCGGCGCACAAATCGCGCACGTACACATTCCAGAAGCCGGACGAAACTTGCGCGCCGCCGGAAACTAAATTAGTAGCGCGGGAGAGAAACGCGACGAACCGGCCATCGCCGCTGAGCGAAACTTGTCGGCCGGTTTTGCCATTGGCCGCGCCGCCGTCGACTGAAACATCCACCGCGCGCGTGGCCGGAGTGCAAGCCGCCGCGACGCCCGCGCAGGTATCACGCACGTAGACGTTCCCGGCCGCGCCGGTCGCCAGCAGATTTTTCGCTTCGGAATAAAATGCCACATAACGTCCGTCCGCACTGATGGCCGGAGATTCGCTGGGGCCATCGGCGGGCCCACCCAGGGCGCTCACCGAAACCACCTGCGGAAATTTCGCGTTGCCCGCACCGGCCGCGGCGGTAACCACGTACGGAAACGGTTGGGAAGCACCGCCGGCGCCTTGCGGATTGACCACGACGACTGAGTCCGTGCCGGCACTGGCGATATCGGCCGCCAGAATCTGCGCGGTGAGCGTAGTGGTGCTGGTGAATTTGGTAGTGCGCGGACTGCCGTTCCACTCGACCACCGTATCCTGCGTGTAGTTGGTCCCGGTCAGAGTCAGAGTGAACCCCGGGCCGCCGGCGACGGAAGTTGACGGTGAAACCGAAGTAATCGCGGGCGGAGCGGCATTGACCACGAAATTGATGGCGTTCGAGTTCGCGCCGCCCGAAACGGTGATCGGGAAGTTGCCGGCCTTGGCCAGGTCGGTAGCGGGAATCTGCGCGACGAGTGCGGAACTGCTAATGAAAGTGGTCGGGCGCGTACCGCCGCTCCACTGCACCATCGAACTCGCCGTAAAATTCGCACCGAAGACGTTCAAGCTGAAGGCCGGGCCGTTTTGCACCCCGGTGGAAGGCGAAATCGAGCAGATCAGCGGCACGCTGCCTTTGGATACCGCGAAGGAAACGCTGGGCGAATAAACATAACCGCCTACGCCGTTCGGCGTGTAGACGGTGATGGTGTTGCAACCGGCGGTGACGATGTCGGTCTGCTCAATAGTCGCGGTCAGTTGCGTAGCGCTGACGAAGGTGGTCGAGCGCGGGCTGTTGTTCCATTCGACCATCGAACCGAGCTGCTGCGGATTCTGCCCGGCCACCGGAGGATTCGGATTGGGCGCAACAAAATTAGCGCCATTGCCGTTGACGGTCAGCGTGAATGCCGCGCCGCCGGGACTCGCGGTTCCGGGACTGAGGCTGGCGATCAGCGGCGTGGCGGGCTGCACCGCATTGATGATAAACGTGGCTGAATTTTGGCTGAGGCCGCCGCCCGGCGCCGGGTTCGACGCGGTAATTTGCGCGATGCCGGCGGTGGCTACGTCTGAAGCCAGTACCGACAAAGCGACCTGATTCGTGTTGGTATTCACCACTCCGCTACGCGGCGATCCGTTCCAGTAAACGGTGGTGACGCCCTTGGAATTGCTGTTGATGAATCCGCTGCCGGAAACATTCAACGTAAACGCCTGGCTGCCCGCAGTGATGCTGGACGGCGCGAGGTTGGTGATAATGGGACTGGCATTGGGCTGCACCTGCGTGGAACTGGAGCCGCATCCTGATACCAGCGCTGCAAGGATGGCGAGCATCCCGAACATGGTCCACCGCAAGTGCATCAAGCAATTCCTCCGCTGAATTGGGTACGAATCACCGCTGAAATTCGCCCGAAGAGCGCGTCACTCGGGTCGCGACTTACCAAGGCGCAAAACAATTCGAAGAGATGCGATCCGCTGAAAGAGGCAGGTCGAAGCGAAGCAAACCGCGCCGAAAACCCCGTCAGAATTGATAGCATCCCCACGCAGATGCGTCAACTCGGATTCAAAAATGGCGTGTTTGGTTGGCCCATTGAATCGCGGAATGCCGAGTAAGTAACCCGCCGACCTACGGTGATTTGCGCAATCAACTGCGCATGGGCCGGACTTCCACTTTGGCGTTCAGCGCCGCGAACTTGGTGAGCAGTTCCCGCTCCTGCGGATGAGTGACCTCAGCTTCGAAGTCGACTACCGCGCCCTCGTCGGATTTATGAGTTTGCCAGCGGCGGGCATCGATCTTCGCTTCTTCGACGATGCGATGCGCGGGAGCCAGCACGTCGGTGTGCGCGGGAACCGTCAACTGGAAAGTCATCATCCGAGTTTGCAAGCCGAAACGGTCTTCCAGAAAGCCAATGCCGAGCAGCGCCGTCAAAACCAGCGCGGTGGCGAAAATCGCCGTGAGAATCATATTCGCGCCCACGGCCATGCCAATGCTGGCCATGACGAAAATCGTTGCGGCGCTGGTGATGCCCATCACCGCGCCGCGTTCGCGAATTACCACGCCGGCGCCGATGAAGCCGATGCCGGGAATAATTTGGGCGGCGATGCGGGTGTGATCGCCAGTAACTTCGCCGGCCATCACGTAGGAAATGATGGTGAAGAGCGCCGCGCCGAAACAGATCATCATGTTGGTGCGGATTCCAGCGGGTTTGCGGCGCAGTTGCCTTTCGAGTCCGACCAGCCCGCCTAGAAACGCAGCCAGTAATAGGCGCAATAGAACATAAGAATTCAAATCGTGCGGCATCGCACCCCCGTGCGTGCAACCGCTGCGATTCTATCCGAAGGCCGTTTGCGGTGGGGCGAAATTTAGCTTCCGTGCATGTCTTTCTTGGTGCTGACGAAACTGCCGTCGTTGGGTTTGAGTCCGCGGAATACCACGGTGGAGACCACGGTGAGCGCTCCGAGCACAAAGAAGGCGCGGTGAATACCCTGAATGAATTGCGCCGGGCTGGAACGCGCGTGGTCCGGGATGAAAAACGCGGTAACCAGCGACGCGGAAGCGACCCCGAAGCTGATCGACATCTGCTGCATGGTGCTGGCAATGGTGCTGGCGCTGCTGGCCTGTTGGTCGTCGATTTCGGCGTAGACCAGCGTGTTCATGCTGGTGTACTGCAGCGAAGTGAAAAATCCGTAGGAGAAGACTTCGATGACGATCAGCCACACCGGTGTTCGCCGCCCGATGGTGGAGAAAAGCAGAATCATCAGGCCGATCATGATGGTGTTGGAAACCAGCACGGTGCGATAGCCGAATCGCGCCAGGATCTTCGGCATGGTCAGCTTCAGGCTCATGGCGGCGATGGCCTGCGGCATCATCAGCAACCCGGACTGGATCGGCGAAAATCCCAAACCAACTTGATAGAGCAACGGGAACAGAAATGGAATGCCACCAATGCCGAGGCGCGTGATGAAGCTGCCGCTGACGCTGGCGCGGAAGGTACGCAAACGAAACAGCGCCAGGCGCAACAATGGATATTTGGTATGGGTGGCGTGCAGCCCGTAAGCCACCAGTAGCCCGATGGCCAGCACCAGCAGGCCAAGAGTCTCTCGCGTTCCCAGGGCGTGTTCGCCGAAAACCTCCAGGACGTAGGAAAGCAGCGCGACTCCCGAGCCGAACAGGATCAGTCCGAGGAAATCGAGCGGGTGCGTGTCTTTATCGCGATAATCGGGCAGATGTTTGTAGACGAGATACAGACCGGTCAGGCCAATCGGCAGGTTGACGAAGAAAATGAACCGCCAGTGCAAATATCCGACGATCAAGCCGCCGGCAATCGGGCCAAGCATCGGGCCGATCAGTCCGGGAATGGCCACGAAGCTCATGGCTCGGACCAATTCTGATTTGGCGAAGGTCCGCACCATGGTCAGCCGGCCCACCGGAACCATCATGGCGCCGCCGACGCCCTGCAGGATGCGATCTGCGACCAGCACGTGAATGTTGCTGGAAATTCCGCAGAGGAAAGATCCCAGCGTAAAAATTCCGATCGCGCAAGCAAATACGCGCCGCGTGCCAAAGCGGTCCGCCATCCATCCACTGATGGGGATGAAGACCGCCAGGCTGAGCGTGTAGCTGGCCAGCACCGATTTCATGTTCAATGGCGGGACGTGCAGCGCGGCCGCGATGGTGGGCACGGCCGTATTCAGGATCGTGGTATCGAGCGATTCCATGAAAAACGCTACCGCGATCAGCCAGGGCAGCAGGCGTTTGGCGGTTTCGGTCAGGTGGGACGGCAACGACGGGGTGAAAGAAAAAATGGAACCGGATTTCACGCGAGTAGTATCCCTGAAACTTGCGGGCGGGTCTCGCCGGATTCCGAGCCGCCGCGTTCAGCTCGGACCCGCTGCGGCACGGCTTTCCTACAGTTGAAACGAAGTGAGCCGCGAGAACAACCGCGCGCGCGCGGAAATTTCACTGCGGGTCAGACGGGTCAGACGTTCCACGCCGAATTTTTCCACGCAGAAGCTGCCCATGACTGAACCGTAGACCATCGCACGCCGTAAAGTCTGTTCGGTGACGTTCTTCTGGCTGGCCAGATAGCCCATAAAACCGCCCGCGAAGCTGTCGCCTGCGCCGGTGGGGTCGTTTACCGTTTCCAGCGGAAACGCCGGAACGGAGAACAGAAATTTGTCATGGACCATCAATGCGCCGTGTTCGCCGCGTTTTATGACCAAAGTCTTCGGGCCCATTTTGAAAATCATTTTCGCCGCCCGGGTCAGATTGTGTTCGCCGGTCAGTTGACGAGTTTCGTCGTCATTGATCATCAAGATCTGGATGTGTTTCAGGGTTTCTTTCAGTTCGGCGGGGGTGCGCTCGATCCAGTAGTTCATGGTGTCGAGGCCGACCGCTTTGGGTTTGCCCTTCACCTGAGTCAGCACCGAGCGCTGCAGGGTGGGATCGATATTGCCCAGAAAAATAAACGGCGAATCCGTATACGACGCAGGCAAAGTAGGCCGGAAATTGGCGAAGACGTTCAGGTCGGTGACCAGCGTAGTGCGCTCGTTCATGTTCTGGTTGTACTTGCCGGCCCAGTAGAACGTCTTGCCCGCGGCCTTTTCCACGCCGGTCAGGTCGATGTTGCGATGCTTCAGCTGAGCCATTTCTTTGGAGGTGAAATCGTCGCCCACGATGCCGACCACCCGCACTGGGGTGAATTGGGCTGCGGCGAGCGCGATATAGCTAGCGGCGCCACCGAGCATTCGGTCGCGCTTGCCGTGCGGTGTTTCGATTCCGTCAAATGCGAGCGAACCCACTACGAGTAAGGACATGAACTCTCCTGTTATGAATTCCGGCGTGCGCCGGCGAAAAAGAATTTAAGAAATATATTTTCCGATGATGGGCGCCAGGCGCTTTTTGACCGCGGCGGGAATCATTTTGCGATCGGTCAAGATGGCATGCGCCAGCGCCGAGCCGCATTTGCAGGAACGCTCCGCGGGCAGCGCCCGAACCACGTTGTGCAGCACGCGCTGCACGTTCGTCGCGTTCGCGGTTAGATTCTGGATAATTTCAGCGACGCTTACGGAGTCATGCTGCGGGTGCCAGCAATCGTAATCGGTGATCATGGCGATGGTCGCGTAGCACAGCTCCGCTTCGCGGGCGAGTTTCGCTTCGGTCAGGTTGGTCATGCCGATCACATCAAATTGCGCCTGCCGGTAGCTATTCGATTCGGCCAGCGTGGAAAATTGTGGGCCTTCCATGCAGACGTACGTGCCGCCGCGATGGCCTTTGACGCCGGCCTTCTCGCAGGCTTCGGCGACGTGAGCCGAAAGATGCGTGCAGGTCGGTTTGTCGAATCCGACATGCGCGACGATTCCCTTCTCCCCGACAAAATAGGAAGCAACGCGGCCGCGCGTGCGATCGAAAAACTGGTCGGCAATCAGAAAATCCATGGGCGGCAGATTGTCGCGCAGCGATCCCACCGCGCTGACCGAAAGAATGCGTTCCACACCGAGCATTTTCATCGCGCAGATATTCGCCCGGTAGGGTATGTCGCTGGGCGAATACAGATGGCCGCGGCCGTGGCGCGCGAGAAACGCGACGCGCTGGCCTTCCAGCGTGCCGATTACGATGGCATCAGATGGATCGCCAAAGGGTGTCTTCACCCGGACTTCGCGCGTCTCGGTCAGCCCATCCATGTGATACAGCCCGCTGCCGCCAATAATCCCGATTTTCACGGTTTCAGTTTTGCCGCTGCGGCGGCTTCCCTGCTTCTTCTTGGCTTTTGCCATTTCTCAATCCACCTTTGCGGGTTCGGCAACGAGGAAGCCATCCCGGTCGCGCAGATACGCGGCGGGATTCTTGGCGTCGTGCCCGAAAATTGCCAGCCAGCCTTCTTTGACCACTTCCGGAATCCACTTCTTCTTATTTTCGAGCGTGGTCATCGGATACAAATCGTAGCCCATGATCCAGGGCAAGTTGAGATGCGCTTCGGTGGGCACCAGGTCGGCGAAAAAGAAAGCCGCTTTCCCTCCGCCGCTGAGCTTCACGCACTGCATGTTTTCGGTGTGGCCCGGGACGCGAATCAGTTCCACGCCCGGCGCGATGGCCCGGTCGCCTTCGAGTTGCGACAGTTTATTTGCGGCGTGGATCGGCACGTAATTGCCGGGAATGTAGCTGGCCTGGTCCCGTTCGTTAGGGCGCTTGGCGTGTTCGTATTCGCCGCGCTGCACCACGTAGCGCGCGTTGGGATACATGGCCACGACTCTGTCACCGGCCACGCGCGTATTGCCGCCGCAGTGGTCGAAATGCAAGTGCGTGTTGATGACGATGTCGACTTCGCTCACGTCCAGGCCGTAATCGCGCAGGCGATCGTTCAGAAACGGCCCTTCGAGTCCGTAGATGTCGCGAAATTTGTCGGACATCTTCGCGCCGGCGCCGGTTTCGACCAGGATATTTTTACCTCCGGCCCGGACCAGCAAACTATTCATGGCCAGTTCGATGCGATTGCGCGCATCGGCCGGCGCTTTTTTCTCCCACAAAGCCTTCGGCACTACGCCGAACATCGCGCCGCCATCGAGGTAAACTTTTCCCGCCACCAGAATGTGAAATTCCAGTTCCCCAAGTTTCAACGTTTCGCTCCCAGGCCCGCCTTCGCCAGAATCTGATTCACCGCGGCGTAGGGATCCATCTGCCGCGCGGCGACTTGTCCGGCCACGCGGTCAAGCTCCGCCTCGCCCAGATGATCGCCGACCACGCGCTCCATCAGTCGCGCTTCGAGCAGCTGCAGAATCCATTCCTTCCAGTGGCTGATTTCGCGGGCCTGTTTTTCATGCGCGTTCTCGAAATGTTTGCGGAATTTCTCGATTTCGGCGGCGAGCGCGTCGATGCCCTTGTCTTCGGTGGCGATCGTGCGCACCACCGGCGGCCGCCAGCCTTCGCGCTCCGGCACCAGCTGCAGAATTCCCTTCAGTTGCTGCTCAAAACGGTCGGCGCCTTCACGGTCGCATTTGTTCAGCACGAAAATATCGCCGATCTCCATCAGCCCAGCTTTCAGGTTCTGTACGTCGTCGCCCATGCCGGGCATCAGCACCACGATGGTGCAATCCGCCAGGCGCACAATTTCAATTTCGCCCTGGCCCACGCCGACGGTTTCGATGATCACGACATCTTTGCCGGCCGCGTCGAGGAGCAGCGTAGTGTCGCGCGTGGCTTGCGACAAACCGCCCAAAAATCCGCGTGTAGCCATCGAACGAATAAACACGCCGTTATCGGATGCGTGGCCCTGCATGCGGATGCGATCGCCGAGGATCGAACCGCCGGTGAACGGACTGGAAGGATCGACGGCAATGATGCCCACGCCTTTTTTCGCGGCGCGGTAATGCCCGGCCAAGCGGTCGACCAGCGTGCTCTTCCCGGTCCCCGGAGCGCCGGTGATGCCAACGCGGTACGCTTTCCCCGTATGCGGAAACAACGTGCGCAGGATTTCTTCCGCCTCGGGGTCGCGATTCTCAATGGCCGAAACCGCGCGGGAAATCGCGCGCACGTCACCGGCACGCACTTGCTCGGCCCAATTGTCGACAACAGTGGTCATTTCGAGTTACGTCGCTTTCCAGACGGACGGTAAGTCGGACGGTCAAACCGGACAGAAAGAATAGAGGAAAACGCGCGGAGAAACGAGCGCTTCTTTCGCTTCGTCAGCTGGCAGCCGGGGATTTATTTATTGCCGAGTATTTGCCGCGCGATGACCATGCGCTGAATCTCGCTGGTGCCTTCGCCGATGGTGCACAGTTTCACATCGCGGTAAAACTTCTCCGCCGGGTAATCCTTGATGAAGCCGTAGCCGCCGTGAATCTGCACGGCTTCGTTGGCCACGCGCACCGCTACTTCGCCGGCGTACAGCTTGGCCATACTCGATTCCTGAGTGATTCGTGCGTCGTAATTCCCCGCGGCGATGTTACGGTCGGCGAGCCACGCGGCCTGATAGGTCAACAAGCGCGCCGCTTCGATCTCCGTGGCCATATCAGCCAGCTTGAACTGAATCGCCTGAAATTCGGCGATGGCCTTGCCGAATTGTTTGCGCTGCTTGGCGTATTTCACCGAGCATTCGTAGGCGCCCTGCGCCATGCCCAGCCCCAGCGAAGCGATCGAAATACGCCCACCGTCCAAAATCTGCAGGCTGTTGACGAAGCCCTCGCCTTCTTTGCCCAGCAAATTCGCCGCCGGAACTTTACAGTCCGTAAAAACCACTTCGCTCGTGTCGCTGGCGCGCAAGCCCAGCTTGTTTTCTTTTTTCCCGGGTTTGAATCCAGGCGTGCCTTTCTCGATGATGAACGCCGAAATTCCGTGGCTCTTCTTCGAGGCGTCCGTAACGGCCATGGCCACGCAGAAATCGGCGTAATGGCCATTGGTAGTAAAAGTTTTCGAACCGTTGATGATCCAGCTGTCGCCCACCTTTTTCGCGGTGGTGCGCGTCCCGCCCGCGTCGGATCCTGCTTCGGGCTCGGTCAATGACCAGCAGCCCAGTTTTTTGCCTTGGGCCAGCGGCGTGACGTATTTCTTTTTCTGCTCTTCCGTTCCGAATTTGTAGATGTGATTGGTGCACAGCGAATTGTGCGCGGCCACGATAATTCCAATCGAGCCATCCACGCGCGAAAGCTCTTCGATAATGATTGCGTATTCGGCGTAGCCCATGCCCGCGCCGCCGTACTTCTCCGGGAAGATCACGCCCAGAACGCCCATCTCGGCCAGCTTGGGGATCAATTCCAGCGGAAATTTCGCGGGTTCGTCCCATTCCATCACGTGCGGCAGGATTTCGCCCTCGGCGAATTCGCGCACCGTGCGCCGCAGCTGCTTCTGCTCGTCGGTCAGCCCAAAATCCACGAACCCTCGCTCATAAACAAAAGATATACCGCACTTCGCTATTCATTTATACCACAGCTGGGGAATCTGACGGCCGCAAGTGACTTAAGCAGAACCACCGGACAGGGTTTTTACGGACGCCATCAGATAAACCAGCCGATTCGGCTGAGCCGGAAGCGCGGTAAATTCATGATGGAGATAGAAGCTCCTGGCGGACTCGTCTCTGGCGTCGACGACGACTGCGGAAGAGGCTACTTCGCCGGTGGCCCGCCAGGCGCGTATTAAAGCGTTCGTCAACAGCAACTGGCCTACACCCTGTCCGCGGAAATGTTCGCTTACCGCTAATCGCCCTAACAAAGTGGCTGGAACATTCGGATAGCGCGCCAACTTTTTCGCCATGGCAGGAGGTAAGTCGGCAAGTTTTATGACATGTGCCGACAGAGTGTAAAAACCGGCTACGCTTCGACCGTCGGCCGTGATGACGAAGGCCGCGCTGGCATGCCGCCGAATGTGCTGCGAGGCTTGGGCCTTGAGATAGCGGTCGAGCTCTGCGACGCCGCAGGTAAAGGACTCCCGGTCGTGACGAGCTCGCAGCGATTCGACCCGAAAATCAGGCCGCAGCCCGCCCTCTGATCTCACAAATTGCCGACGCGCTGCTTATGGCGGCGAAAGGCCTTTCGCATTGTTGGTCCGGGCGCCGGCGGATGAAGCAGAGCTTGTATGAAGAAGTCGCGGTCGCGACCAGTTAGCACCCAAGTCTCGTGCTCGCGAATTGCTCGCGCAGCAGCCTCTTCGGCGCTACGGATCATGAAATCGGAAATAGTGGTGCCTTTTAAGCCCGCAGCATACTCGATGCGGCGCTTTTGTTCGCTATTCACCCGGGTTTCGATTCTCTCCGCCTTTCCCACCCGATACCGGACTGCGGCCTTCTTGGTTTGAGGCGACATGGACAACTCCCAGGATTGATTGTACGGCAATTCTCCGTACATCACAAGAGATGCCTCCGCTATGCGGTTAATGATTCGGAACGGCGCCGGGATGCTTGTGCGCGGGGGCGTATTTCGCGGGGATCGGAAAATCCTTGTCTTCCTCCTGCCAAAAAATCGTCACGATCCACCAGCGGTTGTCTTTGTACAGAAGTTGAAAGCTGTTGATGCCGCGGGCAAACGGCTTGCCATTTTTGACGTGCGCCGATTCATAAGTGCTGAAAGCCTGGATTATATTTCCGTAGCGATCGATGTGGGTCGAAACTCCGCGTTCAAAGAAATCGTTCTGCTTGAAGTACGGCGTCGCCGCGGCCACGAAATCGTCCACGCTCAATACCGTGGTCGTATATTTCCCGGCTTTGTCGGGAGCGGACTGGATCAGATGAGCGCCGGGGAGGAACAGAGAGCGAGCGCGGTCCCAGTCACGCTCCTGCGTGGCCGGGCCGGAGATCGCATCGTAAGCGGCGGCGAGAATCGCGGTGGGCGAAGCGACATCGGCGGGCTTGGCGGCGGGTTGCGCCGCGGCGGCGCTCGACGCAGACGCCTGCGGTTGCGCAGCCGCTTCCTGAGCAGCGACGACACCAACCGAACAAAGAACCGCGAAGAATCCCACCGCAATAAACCTTAGAGCAATTCGCACGCGAACCTCCTCGATTTTGAATTCCTCAAACCTTCGGCTACGGCAAAGTGTATGCGACCAGATCGTCGGTCTGCTTCTCTTCGTCTACTTTCGCGTGCCCCCCGGCAGCGATCACTACAAATTGTTTTCCTGCCGGCCGGACCTGATAGGTCATGGGAGTCGCGCCGCCGGCGGTGGGCAATTGCGCCTTCCACACTTCCGCTCCAGTTTCGACGTTGAAAGCGCGAAACTCGGGATCAATGACCGTTCCGGCGATGAAAACCAATCCGCCCGCGGTAACGATTGGACCGCCCAGGCTGGGCGCGCCTTTCGGCACCATTGATTTTCCCGGCGCAAGCGTTCCCAGCGGAACCTGCCATTGGATCGTTCCGGAATTCATGTCGACCGCCGCCAAAGTTCCCCACGGCGGCGCGATGCACGGCAGGTGATGCGCTTTGGCGAACATGAACGTGCGCACCATGCCGTATGGCGTACCGTATTGGTCCGCGTACTCACCGTGCTCGGCATTGGCGTCGGATTCTTCGTCGAATTTGTCGCGCGGCACCATCCGCACATAGGCTGGCAGGTTGTTGCTATTCACCAGCAGCCAACCGCGTGCGGGATCGAAAGCCGAACCGCTCCAGTTCATTCCGCCGACGTTGCCGGGAATGCCGATGGAACCTTTCAGACTCGGCGGAGTGAAGGGCCCCTCGTTGCGCAGGCGGCCGATGTATTCGCGGCAGTAGGCGCGGTCTTCGTCAGTGATGCCCCAGGCTTCGTCGGCGGATATTTTCACCGGATCGAGCGGCGGAGGCGCAACCGGAAATGGCTGCGTCGGTGAAGTAACTTCACCCGGAACATCACTCTGCGGCACGGGTTTTTCCTCGACCGGAAAAACCGGCACGCCCGTATCGCGATTCAAAACGTACAGCATTCCGGTTTTATTTCCCTGGATCACTACCGGAACGTCTTTGCCGTCGTGCTTCACCGTGGCCAACACCGGAGGCGCGGCCGTGTCGTAATCCCACAGATCGTGATGGACCAGCTGAAAGCCCCAGGCCATCACTCCGGTTTTGGCGTGCAGTGCGACGATCGAATTCGCCCATTTGTTATCGCCGAGCCGCAGGCCGCCGTAGTAATCCGGGCTGGCGCTGCCGGTGGGGACGAAAACTAAATCGCGTTCTGGGTCGACCACCATTCCGGTCCACGCGTTCCCTGCTCCGGTGCGCCAAATTTTCGTCGCGCGCTGCGGGCCGTTGTCGCTCGGGCTCTGCGGATCAGACGATTTCGAATCGTCGTTGGGCGGCAGTGGCTCCCAGGACCAGGCCAGCTTTCCAGTTCGCGCGTTGAACGCACGAACCACGCCGCCCGGCATGTCCGCGCGCGAATTGTCATCGATGGCCGAGCCAACGACGACCAGGTCGTCGATCACCGATGGCGCGGAGGTCATGTGGTAGCGGCCGGGGCGGTAGCGCACCACGTCGCGCAGGCTGATTTGCCCGCGATTTCCAAAATCCGCGCAGGGAGTTCCGCTGGCCGCGTCGAGCGCGACCAGCCGCGCATCGAGCGTCAGTTCGAAAATTCGCCGGCGGCAGGGCGCGCCCTTCAAACGTTTCGGATCCAGCCAGGTAGCCACGCCGCGGTTGATCAGGCCGTCGCCATATTCGCCGGCCAGATCGACCATTGGATCAAAGGTCCAGCGCTCTTTGCCGGTTTCCGGATCGAGCGCGATCACGCGATTGAAGGGCGTAGTGAAAAATAGAGTGCCGTCGACCAGAATCGGCGTGGTTTCAAATCCACTGCGGCGCGAGGTGCCCTTCCCGTCGGAAATGTCGCCCGTGTGATAGGTCCAGGCCACGGTCAGGTTTTTCACGTTGTCGACGTTGATTTGCTTCAGCGGTGAGTACCGCATTCCGCCCGCATCGTGGCCCACGTAGGCCCAGTCCGCTCCAGAAGACGAGGACGCCACGGGGCGAAGCGGCTTCTTCTCCTGCGCGCTGGCGCTCTGAACACAACCGAGCGCGACCGCGAGAATTCCTGCAACCAGCAGGCGTGAACGTGTTCTCATCGCAAACCCTCCGCGGTTTTGGAATAGGGCCGGGTTACCAATCCAACTTCGCGCCGTCTTTGGCGTTCTGCTCGTCCAGCCATTTTTTCAGCGGCGCGAAATAATCGATGATGGCAGTCGCGTCCATCTGCTTTTCGCCGGTCATTTCATACAGCGCTTCCGGCCACGGGCGGCTCTGGCCCATTTCGAGCATTTTGTTCAACCGCGCACCCGCTTCCTTGTTGTTGTAAATCGAGCAGCGGTTCAATGGTCCCTTGTACCCGGCCTGCCGGCACAGCGCGCGATGAAACTGAAATTGCAGAATGTCCGCCAGGAAATATCGCGCGTACGGGACGTTCGCGGCTACGTGATATTTCGCGCCGGGATCGAAGTCGTCTTCCGTTCGCGCCACCGGCGGCGCAACTCCCTGATACTGCTTGCGCAATTCCCACCAACGCTTGTTGTATTCCGCCGGCGTGATTTTTCCGGAGAAAACTTCCCAGCGCCATTTATCGATCATCAACCCAAAAGGCAGGAAGGCGACTTTCTCCAGCGCCTTGTGCATCAGCAAGCCGATGTCGGACGACTCGGGCGGCACATTTTCGAGCAATCCAATTTGCTTCAGGTAATCGGGCGTTACCGAAAGCGCGATGGTATCGCCGATGGCTTCGTGGAAGCCGTCGTTGGCGCTGTTGCGGAAGAGCGGCGGCAGCGTGTCGTAAGCGCGCTGATAAAAATTGTGACCCAGTTCGTGATGAATGGTCGAAAAATCCTCGGCCGTCGCTTCGATGCACATCTTGATGCGCAAGTCCTCGACGTAATCGACATCCCACGCGCTGGCGTGGCAGACCACGTCGCGGTCCGGGGGCTTCACGAACATCGAGCGTTCCCAAAATGTCTGCGGCAGCGGCGCGAAACCCAGCGAAGTGAAGAAGCGTTCGCCGTAGCGCACCATGCTCACCGGATCCGTTTTCTTCGACTTCAATATCCCGGTGAGGTCGTAGCCCGGGTCGGCGTTCGGCGGCGCGACCAACGGATAAATATTGGCCCAGTCCTGCGCCCACAAATTTCCCAGCAGGTGCGCTGGAATCTCGCCGTCGGCCGGAATCACGCCCGGGCCATATTTTTTCAGCAATTGGTTGCGCACGTAGGCGTGCAGCGAAACGTACAGCGGGCGCACCTGCTCCCACAGGCGATCCATCTCCGCGCCGAATTCTTCGGGCTTCATGTCGTAATTTGAGCGCCACATCGCGCCGACGTCGGCGAAACCCAATTCGCGCGCGCCGTCATTGGCCAGCACCACCATGCGCGCATAGCGCTGCTTCATCGGCGGCGCGATCGCATGCCAGCCCGCCCAGGCGCGTTCGAGTTCCGCCGGGTCGCGGCTCGTAGCCATGATGTGTTCGAGGTCGTTCAGCGCTAGGCATTTTCCCGCCGCGCCATCCGGGCACCACTTCCCTTTGCCGTAATCGCTTTGCAGCGACGCATTAATCTGCGCCAGCTCGGCGGCTTCTTTGGGATTCTGCGGCGCCGGAATATCGACGGAGAGCTTGATCAGTTTCAATTTGCGCGCGACGTCTTCGGGAAGCTGCATCCCGTCGTAACGGCGGCTCTGCGCGGCCAGTTCGGAAACAGCGGCGGTGATGTTCTGGTTGGCTTCGGCCGAAAGCAGTTCGGTGTCATGGGTGATGAAGGTTTCCTGCACCCACGCGGCGCGCTGGCCCTTGATCCACAAATCGAGCAGGCGGGTTTCGGCATCCTCGGTAAACTTGCGGGCTTCTTCGACGGTAGGAGGAGCTTGCGCTGCCGGTACCGGCTCGGTCGCTGCGACTTTCTGGCTATGCGCTGTCATCAAACCGCCTGCAATGAGAAGTGTGGGAATTCCGGCTTTGCAACACCACGATGCCAATCGAGAAATGCGCACGTGTTTCACCTCGCGCGAATAGCGCGGAATTAATTTCTGGCGGGCGTGAGTATACATTCTTGAGTCGCGCTGGGGACAGGCGAATTACAACTGAGCTGCGCGATTGTGAGCGCGAACTTGCTTCTCTTACGACACTTTCGCCGAGGCTTTTTGCGTTGAACCGGCCACAGCCGCCACCGCCGCGATAGCCTTCTCGATTCCGGCGCGGTTCACGTCGCAATGCGTGACCATGCGCACGTCGTACTTGTCCGTCGAAGCGCACAGCACATTCTGCTGGCCGATGGCGGCAGAAAATTCGTCAGCCGTCTGGCCCGTCGCTTCGACGTTGAATATTACGATGTTCGTCGCGATTTTCTTGGGATTGATGGCGATTCCCGGCAGCGCGGCCAATCCCTTGGCCAGCATTTGCGCATTTTCGTGATCTTCATGCAGCCGTTTCGGCGATTCCTCGAGCGCGATCAGCCCAGCCGCCGCCATCGACCCGATCTGGCGCATTCCGCCGCCCAACAATTTCCTGCCGATGCGCGCCTGTGCGATGAAATCTTTCGACCCAACCAGCATCGAGCCCACCGGAGCACCCAGCCCTTTCGACAGGCAGAACATCACTGAATCGAATTTCCGCGTCATGTGCGCCACCGGTTCACCCAGCGCCACCGCCGCGTTAAAAACCCGCGCGCCATCCAGATGCACGCGCAACCCGGCCGCGTGCGCTTGGTCGCAAATATCTTCAACCACCACGGTCGGATACACTGTCCCGCCGCGAATGTTGTTCGTATTTTCCAGCGTCACCAGCGCGGTCTGCGAGTCGTAGTAGATTTTTTCGCGAATCGCAGCTTCGATCAGCTCCCAGCTCAGAATCCCCTGCGCAGCCGGGATGGGCCGGGGCATCGCCCCGGCAATTGCGGACATCGACGCGAGCTCGTACAGATTTACGTGGGCTTTCAACTCGCAGATCACTTCGTTGGTCGGCCGCGTCCAGTTCATAATGGCCAGCAAGTTGCCCATGCAGCCGGTAGGCACAAACAGCGCCGCCTCGCGCCCGAAAATTTCCGCAGCACGTTCCTGCAACCGGTTCGCGGTGGGATCTTCGCCGTAAACGTCGTCGCCCACTTCCGCCGCAGCCATCGCCGCGCGCATCGCCGGTGTCGGCCGCGTCACCGTATCGCTGCGCAGGTCGATCACGTTTTGAGCTGAAGCGTCGCCATTCGTGGCCATGGTCCGTCCTTGTATGTTTCTATCAGCTCAGTAATTCGACCAAAACACCATTTGAAACCGATAGGCGATCCGGCGCGAGTCGCAGACGTGTTCCGCTGGTTTCGACTAGACCCTGCTCGCGCAGCGTAGCGACGCGCCGCGAAAGGTCAACGTGATAAGCCGCTTCGATCGCCGCGAGGTCGACACCGTCGATCTGGCGCAAGCCCAAGAACAATTCCTCTTCGAGCGCGGCGTCAGGCGTCACGTTCTGTTCCTGCTCGCGCGTCGAAATTCCCTGTTCGATATTCGCCGCGTAGCGCGCCGAATCGTGCAGGTTGGCCCAGCGCTTCGCGCCATCGAAGGAATGCGCGCCGGCGCCGAAACCGAGATACGGCTCCCGGCGCCAATACTTCAAATTGTGCCGCGAACGCAAACCCGGCAGGCCCCAGTTCGAAATTTCGTAGTGCTCGTACCCCGCCGCACGCAAAGCCACGCGCGCATCCTCGTACGAATCGGCGATAGCGTCATCGTCGGGAATCGCGCTCGCACTGTAGCGGCTGCCGCCCGCGAGCGACTCCTTCCCCAGATGGCTGCCCTCGTCGATTTCCAACATATATATGGATACGTGTTCGGGGCGGATCTCCGCGAGCCGCGCCAACGATTCATCCCACGACGCGCTGGTCTGGTGCGCGAGACCGGCAATCAAATCCATGCTGATGTTGCGAAAGCCCGCCGCTCGCAGGATTTCAGCCGCGGCGAAAATATCGGCCCGCCGGTGCATCCGGCCCGCCGCCTTCAGTTCCACGTCGCTAAACGATTGCACGCCGAGGCTTATGCGGTTGAATCCTCCATCCAGCCACGCGGCGGCCTTCGTTGCGGTGATGGTTTCCGGGTCGGCCTCCAGCGTAATTTCCATCTCGGCGTTCGGCCCCCCATCGGCACCAGGCGCGAATCCAAATTCGCGCCGCAGCGCATCCAGAATCTTTGCCAGCACGGCCGGTTCGAGCAGGCTCGGCGTGCCGCCACCGAAATAAATCGTATCGATCGGACGCGAACGCGCGGCCTCAGCGCCGAGCATCGCCGCGGTTTCAGCAATTTCCCGGCAGACCGCGTCCGCGTAGGGCCCATAGCGCTCACGCGACACCACGCCCGTATGAAAATTGCAGTACGTGCACTTGGTCTGGCAAAACGGCACCTGGATGTAGGCGCCGAGCGTCGCCGGCTTCGAATTCGTGGGCAGGCCCATGCGCAGATTGTACCGCAACGCAGCAGCCGTATTCCTCGCCGCGTCACGATAGCCTGAGTCCCACGCGCGGTTCGTCGCATCCTAACCCGGGTAACCCGCACCCGAGTTTCGCCGTCCCATATTTCCGTCTTACTGCTTCGCCCGACGCATTACACTTGGTTCCGAAAACTATCCGGAGGAAATCAGAAATGACCGAAGCCGCGCAGCAACCAGCGAAAGACTCTCAGAAACCAAAAACATTCGCGTCCAAAGCTTTCGCCGCGCAGAGCGATTCCTCGCCTCTCGCGCCCCACACCATCGCCCGCCGCGAGCCGGGCCCGCAGGACGTCCAAATCGAAATTCTTTTCTGCGGCGTCTGCCATTCCGACCTGCACACCGTGCGCAACGAATGGAAATCGGTGATGCCCACCATTTACCCGTGCGTGCCGGGCCACGAAATCGTGGGCCGCGTCACCAAAGTCGGCAGCGCCGTAAAGAAATTCAAAGTCGGTGACATAGCCGCCGTCGGCTGCATGGTCGATTCCGACCGCACCTGTCCCGCCTGCAAAGCCGGCGAAGAACAATACTGCACCGGCCCCGCGACCTTCACTTACAACGGCCCGGATAAATTTATCGGCGGCGTCACGTACGGCGGCTACTCCGACGGCGTGGTGGTCGACGAAGCCTTCGTCCTGCGCGTTCCAGCCAAACTCGATCCCGCGGGAGCCGCGCCCCTGCTCTGCGCCGGCATCACCACCTATTCGCCGTTCCGCCACTGGAAAGTAGCGAAAGGCCAAAAAGTCGGCGTGGTTGGCCTCGGCGGCCTCGGCCACATGGGCGTGAAGTTTGCGCACGCCTTCGGCGCGCACACCGTGCTGTTCACCACCTCGCCCAGCAAGGTTGCCGACGCAAAACGATTGGGTGCCGACGAAGTGGTCATTTCCAAAAACCCCGACGAAATGCAAAAGCATCTCGGCAGCTTCGATTTCATCCTCGATTGCGTTTCCGCCGAGCACGACCTCAACGCTTATCTGCAACTCCTGAAAATGGACGGCACCATGTGTCTCGTCGGCGCGCCTCCCGATCCGCAGCCAGTGCAGGGTTTCAACCTCATCATGGGACGCAAAAGCCTGGCCGGCTCCGGCATCGGCGGCATCCGCGAAACCCAGGAGATGCTCGATTTCTGCGCAGAGAAAGGAATCACTTCGGACGTCGAAGTGATCCCCATGCAGCAAATCAACACGGCCTACGACCGCCTGCTCAAGGGCGATGTGAAGTATCGCTTCGTTATCGATATGGCTTCGATCAAGTAACCAGGATTTACGAGTTGCAGCGGCGGCCTTTCAGCCGCCGCTGCAACACTTTGCCTTCCTTTTCGAATTTCACAATTTAGGAGTTTTCAATGCGCGTTGACCCGTTGCGGATTCTCTGCTTCGCACTTCTGCTGGCGGGGCTTTTCGCAGCCGCGCCGCAGGCTCACCTGCGGGCATTGGCGCAGGGTCCAGCAGCGGCAACCGCCGCTGCTGACTTCAAAATCACCGGCGCGGTAGACACTCCACTCGACCTCAGCATCGCCGACCTGAAGAAAATGCCACGCACCATGCTGAAGGTCGTGAATCCTCACGACCAAAAAACCAAATGTTCGAAGGCGTCGCTCTCGCGGAGCTGCAGCGCCGCGCTGGCGCTCCGCAGGGAGAAAAACTCCGCGGCGCAGCCATGGCCGCGTACGTCGTCGCCGAAGGCTCCGACGGGTACCACGTGATTTTCTCGATCGCCGAACTCGACCCCAGCATCGTCGACTCCGAAATCATCGTCGCCGATACTATGGATGGCGCGCCGCTCACCGGCAATCAAGGCCCACTGCGCATCGTGGCCCCGCACGATAAGCGCCCCGCCCGCTGGGTACGGATGCTGAAATCGATCACCGTCGTTCGCCCGCCAGCGTAGAGACCGCCCGCCGCCGCGCTCTTCATCTCGCCGTGTTCACCGCTCTAATTTGCAGCCCGCTTCCTCCATGCAGTAAACTCAAAGGCTCGTTTTCGCTCAGGGAGAGCTTCCATGTTGGTGGTGATGCAAGCGCAGGCGACCGAAGAGCAGGTCCGCGCCGTCTGCAAACGAATCGAAGAGCTGGGCTACAAACCGCACCCTATGCCCGGCGCGGGACGCACCGCCATCGGCATCACCGGAAATTCCGGCACCTCCGACCTGGTTTCTCTCGAATTTTTCGCCGGCGTCGCCGAATGTATTCCGGTCACCAAGCCGTACAAGCTAGTCAGCCGCGATGTAAAACCGGAAACCACGGTGGTCCGCGTGCCCACGCCGCTCGGCGAAGTCGCCTTCGGCGGCACCCAAATCGGCATGGTTGCCGGACCCTGCGCCATTGAAACCCGCGAACAAGCTTTCACCGTCGCCAAACAGATTCAAGCCACCGGCGCGCGCCTTTTCCGCGGCGGCGCCTACAAGCCACGCACTTCGCCCTACAGTTTTCAGGGCCACGGCGAATCCGGCCTGCAGATCATGGCGGAAATCCGCCAGGAATTCGGCCTGGGCATCGTCACCGAAGCGATCGACCACGAATCTTTAGACCTCGTCGAAAAATATGCGGACGTCATTCAGATCGGTACCCGCAACATGCAGAATTTTTCGCTGCTGAAACGCGCGGGCAAAGCCAAAAAACCGGTGCTGCTGAAACGCGGCATGTCCGCCACGCTCGACGAATTCCTGATGGCCGCTGAGTACGTCATGTCCGAAGGCAATTACCAGGTGATTCTGTGCGAGCGCGGCATCCGCACCTTCACCGATTTCACGCGCAACACTTTGGATCTTTCCGTCATTCCAGCCGTGCAGCGTCGCAGTCATCTGCCCATCGTGGTCGATCCTTCGCACGGCACCGGACGCCGCAACAAAGTCCTGCCGCTTTCGCGCGCGGCGGTAGCCGTGGGCGCCGATGGCCTGCTGGTTGAAGTGCATCACGACCCCGATCACGCGCTCTCCGACGGCCCGCAATCGATCCTGCCCGCGGATTACACCCAACTGATTCGCGAATGTCGCGCGATCGCCGCCGTCCTCGGACGCACCATCAATTGAGTTTTTCATTAGCGACCGCGATGACGGGCGAATTCTAGCGTGAAGCTCAGATTCAACTACCGGCTGGCTTTCCTGATCGTCCTGCTGGGCGCGTTCGCGGTGCGCGAAGTCGCGCTCGAGCTGCGCCCTTCCTTCCTGCGTCCCGGCCTGCATATGTTCGCCTACGTCGGCAACACCGCCGACGGAACCGTGTCGGCCATCGACCTGATTCAACTTTCCACCGTGGCGACGATTTCGGTTGGTCCCGGCCCCAGCGGTTTGCGGCCGCATCCGACGCGCGCGGAAATTTGGGGCGTGAGTTCTACCGGCGGCTACGTTTGGGTTCTCGATTGCCGTTCGAATCGCGTTGTCGCGCAGATTCCAGTCGGCGCCGAACCCTACGCCCTCGATTTTTCTCCCAATGGCAAGATCGTCTACGTCGCGGCTTCTGGAGCAAACACCATCTCCGCCATTGACGCACTCTCGCGGCGCGTCGTCGCCCATGGCCGCGCCGGGAAAAAACCCTGGATCGCGCGCGTATCGCCCGATGGAAAAATTGTCGTCGTTTCGAATCGTGACGACGGCACCGTCTCGATTCTCGACGCCGCGAATCTGACGCCGCTCGGTGTAGTCGCCACCAATCCCGACCCGGAGCAGATCGTCATTCTGCCGGACAGCTCGAAAGCATTCATCACTTCCGGTACGACCAACCAAATTTCAGTGGTCGACCTGAAACAGAAAGTTTTGCTGACCAATCTCGCGCTGGGCGGTCCGCCCAACGATTTGATTCTCAAGCCCGATGGCGGCGAGTTGTACATCCCCTCGCGCGACACCCACGGCTTGCTGATCGTGAATACCGGAACAAATGAAGTGAGTGATTTTTTGCTGCTGGGCATGTCGCCGGTGGCCGCGACCTTTGAGCCCGCCACTGAAACGCTCTACGTTTCGGATTTCGATGCCGACCACGTAGTCCCGGTCGCGATCGCGACCCGGCAGGTGGGCCGGCCGATTCAGGCCGGCGACGGACCCTCGACACTCCGCCTGACACCGGGCGCCGATATTTTGCTGGTGATTGATTCCAACTCCGACGACCTCGCCGTGATTCGCACCAAGGTGTTGCCAACCGGCGCCGCCAGCCTGGCACCGGCGCGCCCTCCGACCGGATTGATTCCGCTGGGCGGCAATCCGCGAGACTTGGCTACCAAAGTTTTTTGATCTCCGCGGTCTGCGCCTGCCGCATGCGCTGGGTTGCGCCCTACTGCACCGTCAGAGTTAGCCCGATCGTTCGCGTCACTCCCGTCGAAGTCGTTCCGGTAATCGTGAGGGGATAAGTTCCAGCCGGCGTACCGCCCGGCGCGGTCACCGACGAGCCACTGCTGCCGAAACACGCCACCAGCATCAGCGAGAACACGACCAGCAGGGCCAGAGATTGCGCGAGGTGAAGCGGCCGCCCTAGGGAGCTCGGCTGCGGGGATGTTCGTGAGCCGAACCAAACGGCGCACAACAACAACACCACCGCGAAGGTTAGAGGCAATCCTGGCATTCGGCGCGGCGGATTTGCCGTCGCCTTTTGCGCAATCGCGCTCGCCACATTCGCCGTGGTGGAAACACTCACCTGTAACGGCACCGGCGAATTTCCAGTGAACGCCACGCTTGCCGGAGTCACGCTGCACGTTCCTTGGGTAATTGTCGCCGCGCAAGTAAGCATGATCGTTCCCGCGTAGCCCGTAGCCTGCGCGTCCAGCTGAAATTGCGCGGTACCGCCGGCCGTCACCGTGGCGCTGATCGCACCCGGCGGAATCAGGCAATAGTCCGTCACCACGCCCGAGACGTTCACGCTTTGCGGGCTGGCCGGGTCGTTGTCGAAAAGTTTCAGCACGCTCGACTGTGTCCCCGCGGTCGAACCGCAGGCGGCGTCGACCGCGGCCACGGCAGGCGTAAATGTGACGCCGACGGTGCACGAAGCTCCGGCGGCGAGTCCGGATTTGCAATTGTTCGCCAGCGTGAAATCTCCGGCCGGCGTCAGCGTCGCGCTCGACACCGTCAAAATCGCCGCGCCAGAACCAGAGTTGGTTACGGTCACGTTCTGCGCCGTGCTGGCGGTCCCGGCCAACTGTGCCGAGAAGGGCAGTCCCGTCGCTGGAGCAATTGCCGCGGTGGCCTGCACCGCCGTGCCACTCAGCGGAATCGTCTGCGGATTTTGCGGCGCGTTGTCGGAAAGCTGCACCACCGCGGAGCGGTTCCCGGCCTGCTTCGGCGCGAAAGCTAAATTCACGATGCAACTCTGCCCCGCGCCCAGCGGACTTTGCGAACACGTATCGGTCTCCGAAAAGTCGGCGGGATCGCTGCCCGCCAGACTCACCGCCATCGTCAGCGGCGAAGTGCCGGTGTTTTTAATGTTGGCCGTCACCGGCGCGCTGGAAATTCCCACCGACTCCGGAGCGAAACTGAAACTGGAAGGCGAAATCGAAATCCCGGTAGTCCCCCCGTTGCCGCTGAGCGCCACCATCTGCGGACTGCCCTGCGCGTTGTCGGAAATCGTCAACGTCGCGGTGACCGGCCCCGCCGCCGTAGGAATGAAATCCACCGAAAGCGTGCAACTCGCGGCGGCAGCCAGCTTCGCCGTCGGCAGAGTGCACGCGTTCGCGCCTTTGGCCACATAACCGAAACTGGTCGAACTCGCGCCCGTAATCGCAAATCCGGAAATATTCAGATCGCTGCTGCCGTTGTTGGTGAACGTTACTACCTGGGTCGCGCTGGTCATTCCCACCGGCTGCGAGCCGAAATCGAGCGACGACGGAACAATCGCGAGGACCGGCGCGGCTCCCGTACCGACGCCCGTGAGCGTCACCACCTGCTGCGCGCCCGGCGCGCCGCCGGAATTATCGACGAACACTACCTCGGCGGTCAGCGTGCCGGTCGTGGTCGGCGCAAAATCAATGGGCACCACGCAGCTCTGGCCCGCGGCCAGGATGGAGTTCGCGGACGAAAGACAAGCGTTCCCCGCGCTG
>DASWVE010000085.1:0-6967 GCA_036401315.1 Candidatus Acidiferrales bacterium | reverse complement strand
GTCGCGTAATCTACGTTCACGAAGGCATGGGCATGGGCGTCATCTTCGTTGAACCCGCCGAGGATCAACTCAAGATTCTGGACGGTTGGCTCGCCCAACTTTCCTAGGAACGCACGAAAGCCGGCTCAATCCTCGCGCCTTCACGCCCAAGTCTTCCGTTCGACCGA
The DNA here is from genome assembly GCA_036401315.1 of Candidatus Acidiferrales bacterium. Classification (GTDB taxonomy): domain Bacteria; phylum Acidobacteriota; class Terriglobia; order Acidiferrales; family UBA7541; genus Palsa-295. The sequence goes on along the minus strand of DASWVE010000085.1, from coordinate 6,800 downwards.
ATTTTGGTATCCAGTGCGCTTACGCTAAAATAACTTCGCTTTTTCCTGGGGGCCTTCGGTGGGTTTTAGTGCTAGTACTCGTCAGTTAGGAGACGTAACGATCGTCGATGTTCGCGGGCGTTTCACGTTGATCGAAGGCGAAGCGGTTCACGAATTACTCATGGATTTATTTGAAGACGGACGTCGCCGCATTCTTCTCAATTTTCGCGACGTGACGTATCTGGACAGCTCCGGCATCGGCCAGTTGGTTCGCGGATTGTACTCAGCTCGTAAGAACAGCGCCGAACTTCATGCGGTCGATCTAAATCCTCGCGCCCGCGAAATTCTGCACATGACCAACCTGCACACCGTCTTCACCGATTTTCCCGACGAGCAGGCCGCTCTTCGCGCCTTCGCCAGCGGCAATTAGGTTCGCATCCAAATTTATTTCTGAATGACCCCGCACGCGATGCGCGCGCCCGAATTTCCCGAGGGGTCCGTTTTGTAATCGTCCGGCATGGCGTGAATCACGATCGAAGTTCCGCCGTCTTGAAACAGCGAATTCGGCCCTTCGCTCAACGTCACGTTCGTATCCAGCAGGGAAGTCGTCGCCTTTCCGTCCGGACCTACCTCAATGTTCGGGAGATCCCCGTTGTGTGGACCCGCCGGATTGTCCCGCCCGTGTTTCTTGCTGGCCGGATTGAAATGCCCGCCGGCCGTCTTAAACTCGGGCCCTTCGCATTTTCCCACCGCATGAATGTGAATTCCGTGCGTTCCCGGAGGCAATTGCGAAACATTCACATCCACTCGCACTCCGCCCGCCGAAGGCACGAATGTCGCCGTCCCGATCTTATCGCCCGCCGCATTCACAATGTCCGCATGCGCCCCAGTCGCCATCTGCACCGAAGATCGCAGCGCCACGGTTTCCGTTTGGGCTTGCGCCCGCGCTGCACCGCTGCATGCCAATCCCCAGGCCAAGAATGAAACTGCCATCGCTGTTCTTATCCTCATTGGATCACCCCAATACCACGGCTGGTAGCACCAGTTATAGATGTGTCACCCCCGGAAATGCAATCGGGAAAGCAGTCCATTTCGTCGAAACATCGCTTCTAGCCGTCCATTGCATTCATTCGCACCGGAATAAAAATCCACCACCGCCTCGATTTTACGCACGTACCGTCTAGGGTCTTCCCTGTAGAAAGGGTTCGTCTCCGGAAGCTAAGTTCTTTCCTGAAAGCAGTTTCATCTTTTGCGCTCTTTTGGAATCGTTCTTGCCACCTACTTATCGGACCGCGATACGGAAATCGAAATCTCCTGGGTCCCGAAAACGATCTACGAACCAAAGGAGCCAATGACATGAATTCCGACCAGCTGGAAGGCAAATGGAAACAGGTAAAAGGCGAAGTTCGCGAGAAGTGGGGCAAGCTCACCGATGACGACATCCACGTTGTAGCGGGACGCCGCGAGCAGCTCATCGGTCGCGTGCAGGAACGCTATGGCATTGCCAAGGAAGAGGCGACGCGCCAAGTCGACGCTTTCGTCAAAAATCTGGGCGACCAGCCCAATTTCGATGAAGCCGACGAAGCCATCGGCAACCGCGCCAAAGTCAGGTCCGCGGGCAGTCGCTGACCCACCTGAATCTCGAACCAAATAAAAAACGGCCCGGAACAAAATTTTTGTTCCGGGCCGTTTCGCGTTTGGCTGCGTTTAGCTCCTAAATCTGGTCCCGATCCTGATACTCCGGTGGCACATCGTCTTCCGGCACCTCGTGCGTTGTAACTTCGCCCTGATCCGGATCCTTCGCGTTCTCGACGCCACTCACCACTTCCGCTTCATAATCCTGCCCTTCTTCCGCCAATTCCGTCACACTCTCCGAATCCACGCTTTCGCGTTCCGATAATCCTTGCGTGTCTCCAGATTGCCCGCCCGAAGCCGCGCCCAGCCCGCGCTGCCCGCGAATCGCCACCGGATTCACCACGTCTTGCCTCCCGCGAATGGGCGCCTTCTTGTTACGCCGCGCCGGCTTCTTCTTCGCGGCTGCCGCCTTTTTCTTCGGCGCAGTCTTCTTCGCTACCTTCTTCTTGGGCGCTGGTTTCTTCTTCGCCGCTTTCTTCTTTGCTGGTTTTTTCTTAGCCATAACCGCAGTCTACCAAACGCGTATCTCAGCCACAACCCACGCTTCCGCTAATATAAAAACCTCAAAATGTCCCTAAATATCGCCATCCCCGCCGCGTCAGTCTCATCCAATCGGGATATGCGTTTTCTCGTGCTTCGAATCAGACCCGCCATCGGCCCGCTCAATCGCCCATCCAAACGCGCTATAGTGATGGCCGGATGAAAATACGCGCCAGCGGTCAGCAGAAATCAGGCGTCGATAAAGTAGGCTCGCGCGTCTCGCGTCAGGAAACCAAAGCCGGCGCCGATGCCGCCGCCAAAAAGAAATTCGACTGGAAGCTGCTCCCCGATGTCTTAGCCCTGATCAAGCCCCGCCGCGGCGTGTTAATCCTCGGCTTCGCCTTGATGATTGTGAATCGCCTGTCCGGCTTGGTCCTCCCCGGCTCGACCAAATACCTCATCGACGATGTCATCGGCAAACGCGACATCCGCCTGCTCCTTCCCCTGGTTCTCGTCGTCGTCACCGCTACTGTAATCCAGGGCATCACCTCGTACTCCTTGACCCAACTCCTCTCCAAATCCTCCTGGCGCATGATTTCCGAGATGCGCGAAAAAGTTCAGGCCCACATCGGCCGCCTGCAGATTGCTTATTACGACGCCAACAAAACCGGCGTCCTCGTTTCGCGCATCATGAGCGACGTCGAAGGCGTCCGCAATCTGATCGGCACCGGCCTCATCGAATTCGTCGGCGGCATCATGACCGCCCTCTTCGCCCTCGTCGTACTGCTGCGCATCAGCGTCCTCATGACCGGCGTCGCCGCTGCCGTGCTCGTGATTTTTGGCGTCTTCCTGAATCAAGCCTTCAAAACCATTCGCCCTATTTTTCGCGCTCGCCCCAAAATTAATGCGGAGGTCACCGGCCGTCTCACCGAAAGCCTTTCCGGCGTCCGCGTCGTCAAGGGCTATCACGCCGAAGCCCGCGAAGAAAAAGTTTTCGCCCTCGGCGTCCAGCGCCTGCTCGACAACGTCCTCAAAACTCTCACCGCGACTTCGCTCATGACTCTTTCCGCCACCAGCCTCATGGGTCTGGTTAGCGCCGCCATCATGTTATTGGGCGCGCGTCAGGTCCTCGCCGGCGCCATGACCCTCGGCACTTTTTTCACCTTCACCTTTTTCCTCGCTATGCTGGTCGCGCCCGTTTTCCAAATCGTCGGCATCGGCCCCCAAATCACCGAAGCCCTGGCCGGCCTCGAACGCACCCGCGAAGTTCTGAATGAACTCCCCGAAGACGAATCGCCCGACCGCACCATAAATCTCGATCGCATCAGCGGCGAAGTCGTTTTCGACCAGGTGAATTTCGCCTACGACACCGGCAAGATGGTCCTGCACGACATCAGTTTTGATTCGAAACCCGGCACCGTCACCGCCCTCGTCGGTCCCTCCGGGGCAGGGAAGTCCACCGTCATCGGCCTCATCGCCGCCTTCTACGTTCCGGCCACCGGCCGCGTCCTCGTCGACGACATCGATCTCTCGAAAGTGAAGCTCGATACCTACCGCACCCAGCTCGGCGTCGTCCTGCAGGAGACTTTTCTTTTCGACGGCACCATCCGCCAGAACGTCGCCTTCTCCCGCCCCGAAGCCACCGAAGCCGAAATCATGGATGCCTGCCGCATCGCCCGCGTCGATGAATTCGCCGAACATTTCGAAAACGGCTACGACACCATCGTCGGCGAACGCGGCGTAAAACTTTCCGGCGGCCAGCGCCAGCGCGTTTCCATCGCCCGCGCCATCCTCGCCGACCCGCGCATCCTCATTCTCGACGAAGCCACCTCCAGCCTCGATTCCGAATCCGAAGCCTTCATCCAGGAAGGTCTGCGTTATCTGATGCGCGGCCGCACCACCTTCGTCATCGCCCACCGCCTTTCCACCGTCCGCCGCGCCGACCAAATCCTGGTCGTCGAAGCCGGCCGCATCGTCGAACGCGGCAATCACGCCACCCTCTACGACCTCCACGGCCGCTACTTCGAGCTCTACACCAAGCAATACGGCCTGGAATCCAACCTCTTCCTAGCCCCAGGCGAAGGCACCGGCAACAAACCCGAAGAGTCAGACACCAACGGCAGCAATGGCTCAGCCACCAAACCCGACGCAGCCGCCCTACCCGAAGCCATCCGCATCATCCGCACCGGCGGCAACTAGAGCATCACGCCAGCCTTTGTGGCAGGCCTTCAGACGACCAGCCGTCGGCCACGCGTCCGGCTCTGCCGCAAAATATCAACTCAACGCCCAAACCGCCTTTGGCCGTCATCCAGAGGAGCGCTTTCCGCGACGAAGGATCTCTCTTCGATTCGAACTTCTTGCCACAACGCAATGTTGCACGACGCGAAGCGCGCAGCCCGCACCAAATCCGCCCGCGAAGCGTCCCCGATCCCGAAAAGCCCAGCCCACCTTGGAGTGCGGCGGCTCGCCGCCGCTTTGCGGATCGCCCCAAGCCACCCAACCAATCCGGCTCTGCCGCAAAATATCAACTCAACGCCCAAACCGCCTTTGGCCGTCATCCAGAGGAGCGCTTTCCGCGACGAAGGACCTCTCTTCGATTCGAACTTCTCGCCACAACGCAATGCGACACGATGCGAAGCCCGCAGCCCGCATTCAGGTCCGCCCGCGAAGCGTCCCCAATCGCGAAAAGCCCAGCCCACCTTGGAGTGCGGCGGCTTGCCGCCGCTTTGCGGATCGCCCCAAGCCACCCAAACAATCCGGCTCTGCCGCAAAATATCAACTCAACGCCCAAACCGCCCTTGGCCGTCATCCAGAGGAGCGCTTTCCGCGACGAAGGATCTCTCTTCGACGTAAGCCGCCAGCAAGCACTCTTGCTGTTCGCCGTCGTTACAAGATATTATCGAGGAACCCTACGTGAGCCATCGCGCAGGGAACTGCCACAGCAGAAAGCCCGGATGGCGGAATTGGCAGACGCAGAAGACTCAAAATCTTCCGGTCGCAAGGCCGTGGGGGTTCGATTCCCTCTCCGGGCACCAAAATTTTTAGCCGTTACTTCCCACCCACCATCACCCGCATCGAGTCCGCGGCAAACGCCACCGGCCCCGCAAAATTCGCCCCAATCGACTTCCGCACCTCATCCTCGCGGCTCAATACATCCGGCGCCAGATGGCTCAGCAGCAAACTCTTCACCCCAGCCTGCTTCGCCGCCATCCCAATCTTCCGTGGTGGAGTGTGCAGCTCATACAACTGCTCCGGCGATTCCGGCGGATCCAACACCGCGCAATTGAAAATCAGCAAGTCCGCATCCTTCGCCAGCCGCACGAGATTAGGAATCGCCGACGCATCCATATCTCCCGAAAAAACCACGGTCCGACCTTTGTAAGTAATCCGATAAGCCACCGACGGGCAATCCCCATGATGCGTCGCGATTTCCTCCACCACCAACCCGCCCTCATCCACGATTTTCGTGCTAGCCGAATCCAACGCAATCGCCAGATCATGCACCGAAAATTTTTCCCGAACCCCAAACGTCTTCTGATAGGGAAAAGCCCCATCATCTCCAATCATCGACTGCACGAAATGCGACGTCTTCGGAAACAACCCAGCCCCGTCCGGCCCAAAAATGTTGTAGGTAATCGGCCCGTCGCTCGTCAGGCTGCGCGCGTTCAGAAAAGCAGGGAAGTCGCTGCTGTGGTCGATGTGCAGGTGCGTCAACAAAACCGTATCCACCTGCGATAAATCCACATCCAGTTCGCCAATTCGGAAGAACGCCCCAGGCCCCGCATCCACCAGAATCCGCGGCGTCCCATCCAGCAAAACAATAAAACTCGATCCCGCCCGCCCCAGCGCCCGCGGCCCACCCGAACCCAGCACCAGCACTTCCAGTGGCGCCTTCGCGCCAGCGGTGGTCGCAGCCGGCAAAGCCCCAGGAAATACGAAGCAGAGCGCCACAAAAACGGCGAGGCAGAATTTCATGGTTGGAATTCCTTGTATGGAGGAGATTAGATCGAAATGACTTCTTTACGCTGATTCAGCCGGCTTCTGAAACTTCTTGTTCTGCACAATGGCCCTAAAAACCTTGCCGCGCCCCAAAAGCAAATCCCCAGATCGAGCCTCGACCTCGAAAACCAAAAATCGCCCCTGGTACGCCACTAGCCGCGCGGTTGCTTTTACCGTCGCGCCCTCGTGCACCGCCTTCAGGTGATCCACTTCAATCCGCGTGCCCAGCGAAATCGCGCCGGCCGGCAACTCCGACAAAAGCGAATTCGCCGCGGCCACTTCCATCATTCCAATCATCGCTGGAGTCGAAAACACCGCTGGCAGTCGCGGATCGTAAACCGCGATCGTCCATTCCCGCGGCACCACGCGCTCGATCGAAGCCTCCAGCCCCAAAGGCATCCGCCGCTCGTCCGCTTCCTCGAACGAGCCCGCTTTCACTTCGCCGCTGCCGCCCGCGTCGTGGGATTTCGTCAAGACGATTCGCCGCCGTTTCCTGCGTCCGTCACGCCCGCAGGCGAAAACCTCAGCCGTCGCGGAGTCAGGAAAGTCCGCATAATTTCCGCCAGCGTAATTCCCAGCTGGTTCCAGCAGCGCCGTTTCAAGCTCCGGTAATCCTGCGATCCGCTGAAGACGTCCCGCACTAGATCGCGAAACGCCGGAGAGTAATTCAATAATTGCACTGCGCGCGTCGTAATCGCGTTACCTAG
>DASWVE010000084.1:0-54125 GCA_036401315.1 Candidatus Acidiferrales bacterium | reverse complement strand
AATACTCAGCCGCAGTGTCGAACTGGATTTGCGAGATGCGGTAGGGAGTCAGGTCCTCGCGCGGTGCAATCCGCGGGATTGGCTGCGTGCTCGCTGGTTTAGCGACGATGGCCATTCAGTGTTCCTTTTCCGGCGCGGCCGAATCCTACCGGCTGTCGCCCGCTTCGGCCCCGTTTTCGTCCTTTTGGTGCGAGGCGAATCGAAGTTTAGTCAAGCTGGGCCATATGTCAATGGAAACCCCTGAAAAAGCTCGACATCCCGGCATTGTACCTTACGAAACCAACGTTCGTCGGAGCGTCGGCCTGGACCGTAACTGTATGAAAACTAATCATCTTACCCGAAAGACACGGAGCGCCGGTATCGACTCCCCCCGCGTTGCTTTCTGGCTCCAATATCCAAGGAAATGCCGATTGACCCCGCCCTCGCGAACACGCTACCCTTCGCCCGCACCTTCGCTTTCATACTTATGACCTTATTATTCCGTAGCGCGTTCATCCGGTTGGAACAATCCGCAAACGGCCCGTCCGCGTATTTACAGTGGAGCCGCACTTCTTCGTGACTGGGGAGACAGTAACGGAGTTGAGGGTTTCGGACGCGGCGCTGGTCGCTCGCATCGTGCAGCGGGATGAGTCTGCCCTGGCTGCACTCTACGACCGTTACGCCGGGATGTTGTCGTCCGTCTTGAACCGCATTCTGCGCGACACGCAGGCCGCGGAAGAGATCTTGCAGGATATTTTCTACCAGTTGTGGCGCAGCGCGGAGCAGTTTGACGCTTCGCGCGGCTCGCTGCCGGGATGGCTGCTGGTCATCGCCAGAAACCGCGCCATCTCCCGACTGCGGCGGCACAATCCTGCCAGCGGAGAAGAACTGCTGGAAAATACCGTCGTTCTGCCGACGAATTTGGAAAGCTCCATCGCGCAGCAACAGATGGTCGGCAAAGTACGCAGCGCGATGGATAGTTTGCCCAAGGAACAGCGCGCGGCGCTCGAGCTGGCGTATTTCGAAGGCTTGACCCACAGCGAAATCGCGGCGCGAACTGGCGATCCGCTAGGCACGGTGAAAACGCGGCTACGTTCCGCGCTGGAGACATTGAAACGGAATTTTAAGAAATGAGCGGCAACCATCCAACTCGGGAAGAGGATTTCGACCTCTACGCCCTTGGCGCGCTGGACGGCGACGAGAAGGTAGCGTTCGAGTCCCACCTCGCGTCCTGCGCGGACTGTAAGGTGAAGCTTGCCGATTCGCACGGCCGCATGGCTTTGCTCGCTTTCTCTGCGCCTACCGTGCAGCCTTCGCCGCACGTGAAGGAACAACTGCTGCGGCAGCTCGCGCTGACTTCGCCGGGACGGAACACCGCGCCAGTGCAATTGAAACCGGAGCGCGAGGAAGGAGTCTTCGCGCGCTGGTGGGGAATTCTGCTGCCGCTTGCGGGCGCATTCGCGCTGGCTTCGGTGCTGCTGTGGCTGCACAACGAAACTCTGGAACGCCAGGTCGCTGAACTGCGCAGTACCATCATCGAGCAGCAGGCTCAACTCAGCCAGGCGCGCGACGTCGCCGAAATGATGAGTGCGCGCGACACCGTCGTCGTTTCACTGGCGGAGCAGAAAAATCAGCCGGAGGGGACCGCGCGCGTCATTTACAATTCGCGGCGCGGCTTGCTGGTTTACAACGGCCACTTGGCGCCGACCACGCCGGACAAGAGCTACCAGTTGTGGCTGGTGCCGGCCTCGGGTGCGCCGATCAGCGCCGGCGTCTTCAATCCTAGCAACGGCGAAACCAATTCGATCGTCGCCAAAGTTCCGCCTGGAACCGCGGCCAAGGCTTTCGCGGTCACGCTCGAGCCCGCTGGCGGCAAACCGTCTCCGACTGGACCGATGATTCTGGTCGGCCCGGTTTCGTAATTCTGCCGCCGCCGCAAGACCAGCTTCCCAAAATCTGCGTTTATTCCTTTTTTGCCAGCGCCGGAATTGTGTCCACGCCCATGTAAGGACGCAGCGCTTCGGGCAGCACGACTGAGCCATCGGCCTGCTGGAAATTTTCGACCAACGCGATCCAGGTGCGGCCCACTGCCAGGCCCGAACCGTTCAGCGTATGCACGAAATCGCTTTTTCCGGTCTTGGGCTTGAAGCGGATGCCGGAACGCCGGGCCTGAAACGATTCGGTGTTCGAGCACGAAGAAATTTCCATGAATTCGGCGGCGGAGGGCAGCCAGACTTCGATGTCGTACGTTTTCGCGGCGGCAAAGCCCATGTCCGCGGTGCAGAGCTGCATCACGCGATAGTGCAGGCCCAATTTCTGCAGCACCGCTTCGGCGTTTTTCACCAGCGATTCGAGTTCGTCATAGCTCGCTTCCGGCCGCGTGAATTTGAACATCTCGACTTTCTGAAACTGGTGCTGGCGTTTCAAGCCGCGAGTATCGCGGCCCGCGGCCCCGGCTTCGGAGCGGAAGCAAGCGGTCCAGGCGCAAACCTTGATCGGCAACCGACTTTCGTCCAGCGTCTCGTCGCGGTGCAGGCTGGTCAGCTCCACCTCTGAAGTAGGCGTCAGCCACAGGTCGGTATTTTCCAGGTGAAACATGTCCGCCGCGAATTTCGGCAACTGGCCAACACCGGTCAATGAAGTGGTGTTCACCAGAAACGGCGGCAGGATTTCGGTATAGCCGTGCTCCCGCGTGTGCAGGTCCAGAAAAAAATTAGCGATGGCCCGTTCGAGGCGCGCGCCCAGGCCGATATACACGGCGAAGCGCGAGCCGGCGATTTTGATCGCGGATTCGAAATCGAGAATTCCCGCGCCTTCGCCGATTTCGTAGTGCGCCTTCGGTTTGAAATCGAATTTCGGCGGAGTGCCCCAGCGGCGCACTTCAATATTGTCCGCCGCAGATTTTCCCACCGGCACGCTGGCGTGCGGGATATTCGGCACCATCAGCAGGAAATTCTTCAGCCGTTCGTCGAGCTCGGTGATGCGTTCGTCGTTGCGCTTGACCGTGTCCGAAACTTCCTTCATCCGCGCCAGGATCGCGGTGGCGTCCTGACCGGAGCGCTTCAGTTGCGCAATTTCCTCGCTAGCCTTATTGCGCTCGGCTTTCAATGTTTCGGTGGAAAAAATGAGCGCGCGGCGTTCGGTATCGATCTCACGAAACGGCGCCAGGTCGAGCGTCAAGCCGCGGTCGCCCGCCATTTTTTCGATGGCGTCGAGGTGATCCCGTACGTATCCAAGATCGAGCATAGGTTCAGCAGGATACCTGAAAGATGGAAGCGCCGGAAGGCAACGAGTGTGAGGAAACTCCAGGGCAGCGCAAGGCCTTCCAGCAGAGACGATTGGAAGTGGGGCCGAGTTGCAACTGGGTTTGAGGGTGCCGAAAAAACGCCGATTAGAACGCATCGCTATCCTTTGTTTTCATTGAGTTAAGCCGATTTCTAATCGCGGATCCGCGATTAGAAATGCCGAAGTTGTATCAACTGGCGCTGGACAGTGTTGGACAGAAACCGCTTAGATGGAGATGAGCCTGATCAGTGCGCCAAGACTCGCGGCCTCGACATCGGTGACAAAAGCCCCCGACCTTCCGACAAGTTTCTGAGTGCCCGCCCGCATGTCGCGCCTTCGTCGGGACTGAAAGATGCCCCGACTGACGCTAACAGATTTGCGGGAACACTTCTATTCGTAGAAGTACGGATCGTTTGCCTAGCTCGCGCGTTCGATGCGGGCGGCAATTTGGCTGGCGGCTTTTACGGCGCTGACAACTTTGCCGGAGAAGACGTGCAGTTCGTTGGGCGCGGCTTCCTGGATAAGCAAGGTGCGGCGATCCTCGGCGGGATTGTTTTCTACCACGCGCATGGTGAAACGGGAGCCGAGGTATTGGGCGTCCTTCGCGGCGGGGACGGCGAGCACCGCGTCTGTGCGCATGGCTTCGAAGTGGGTTCCAGCAAAGCGCGCGAAGGCGGGCGCGTTCATCAGCGGGGCGTAGGGTTCCGGAATCGGCGCGGCGGGATCGGTGGTGGTCCAGTGGTTGGTATGCTTGGCGGAGCCGAACTGAGATTTGGCGGAGGCGCCGTAGGGGTCGAACGCGGTGAAAGGGCCGTCGATGACGACAAGGGAAATTCCGCGCAGCTCGGAGGGAAGATCGATCAGAATTTTTTCCGCGACTTGATACTTCGCAATTTTGAACTGGCCGAGGCTAGGGCCGAGACCGTAGCAGGCACGCACCACGAAATCGTGATCGCCGCGGGCTTCGGCGGGGAAAGCGCGCGGCTGGAAAGAAATGTTCAGCGCGGCGATGCGTGCTTCGATAGTCTGACGCAAAATTTCCGGATCGTAGAGCTGTTCGTCGACTTCATAGCAGCGGTCGATGAAATCGAAATTCATCCAGGCGGGGCGGGTCGGTTTGCAAAGCAGCTCGTAGCGCGCCATGACCTGCTCGAAAAGATCGGGCGAGGTTTGCGAGCCTTCTTTGGGAATGGCGTAATAATGGCGGCTGGTGCGCACGATGGCGGGTGCGAAGGCGGCGCTGAATTCGCTGCGCGCTTCGAGTGTTTCCTGAATCGTTTCCGGACTGCGCGGGTAGTGGTAGCCGGAATGAATGCGGAATTGGTTGATCGCCGAGGCGGCGCGCAAGACGCCGAGCGGATCGAAAAGTTCAACGCGATGGCCGCGTTCAGCAAGGCGAATAGCGATAGTGGCGCCGTAAATTCCCGCGCCGCAGACGGCGACTTTAGTCGCCGGTGGCATTTTGGGTTTTAACCTGAGAGGGAAGCACCAGCATGCCGTCGCGGATGGTGTAGTTGACGCCCCGCCAACGGATCGTGCTGCGAGTGAAGCTGGCGAGCCAAATGCCGAAGGCGACCGCGTCCCAAACGGGAATCAGCGGAATTTTGCGCCAGATGCCTTTTTGCTTCATGCCGTAAACGCCGATGAGCAGCGCCATGGCGATACGCAAAATCGCATAGATACCGAGAAAAATTGCGACGGTAGAGAGCGTCGGCTGCACGGCGATGGCGATCAGCGACCAGGGCAATCCCCAGGTGAACACCAAACCGAAGTGACCCCAAGGGCGCATCAGGCGCATGACCGTCATCCAGCGCGTGCGTTTGTAGAGCAGGTCGCGCATGGAATTAAAATCGGCGACGGTTTTCACCACGTACGGCAACAATTTCACTTCGTAACCCTGTTCCGCGACCATGCGGCCGGCGAGCAAATCGTCGGCCGGCTTATTTTCGTTGACGCGATAGGTGCCGAAGGCGGCGTTGGCCTTACGCGTCATGACGATAGTCTGGCCAAACATGAATTTCACACCATCGAGTTGCCAGGCGACCAGGATGCCGGCGAAGAAATCGGAAATCATGCCGATGGTCTGCAGCTCTTCGATGAATTTTTTCTCGTCGGTCGAGGCATACAAAGTGGTGGCGCCGCCAACCTTCGGATCGCGGAAGGGATGCGCGACGGTGCGCAGGTACTCCGGGGTAACGCGAATGTCGCCATCGGTGATGACCAGTAGATCGTATTTCGCTTCATCGACCAGACGCACCAGGCGGCCGACCTTATCGTTGATGGCATTGCGGCCGGAACCGAAAATCAGGCGGATGCTGCGATCGGGAAAATCGCGCTGGAGCTTTTCGAGGACGGGAACAGCAGGATCGTCGGGGTCGACGCAAAAAAGAATTTCATACTGCGGATAATCCTGGCGGCAGAAGCTGGCGTAATTCTCGTAAGCGTCTTCATCCAGACCCTTGATGGGTTTCAGGCAACTGATCGGCGGAAAAAAATCCGTGTTCGGCGGATTTTCGCGCCAGGAGACGGAAAAATAGCGCGCCGTGCTGTAGAGAGAGAGCAGGTAGTAGATGAACGGAATGCAGGCGACGGCAAGAATGATGGCGACGGCAAAAGTCAAAATTCGAGCACCCTCAAGGAATTGGCGGTCGTGAACCGGCCGGGCGTTGGCGAATGAATAATTTTACATGATTTTCGGTTTTGTCGCTGGCGGCGCAGACGAATTTCGCGGCGCGAGCGTGGCCCGCAAGGCTTCGCGCAGCGGAACGCGCGGCGACCAGCCGAGCTCGCGGCGGATGAGCTGGGAGGAGTAGTGGCGGTCCTGCAAAGCGCGGGTGACCTGACGGACGTTGAAATCGCCGTGGCCGGGTTTAACGATGCCGGCGGCTTCAGCGAATTTCGCGGCGGCGAGGACTGGCGAGCCGGGGAAAAACAACGCGCGCGTGCTTTGGATTTCCCTTCGGGCCTGGTGATATTGCTCGAGGGTGAGGTCGTCGTCATCGAGGACGAGATACTCGCGAGGCGATTTGCTCGCCGGAGTAGCGGCGAGCTGCATGGCGTCCACGAGATTTTCGACGTAGTTGAGTGGAATCCGATTTTCGCGGTCCGCGAAAATCACATTGGTCTTTCCGGCGGCGAAACCGAGCAGGCCGAGGGGCAAGCGCTTGCCGGGGCCGAAGATGACGCCGGGCCGGAGAATCGTTACGGAGATGCGCGCGGAATTGTCCTGCGCGAAGCGGACGGCGAAAGCGTCAGCTTGAATTTTCGATTGCGAATAGGCGTCGCGCAGTTCGGGTTTTTCGTCGTAGGGCGTGGATTCGTCGATGACTTGATCGGGCGCCGCGAGGCCGTACACGGCGATCGAACTGGTGTAGACGATGCTGCGGACGCCGTGGTCGAGCGCGGCTTGGAAGACGCGTTCGGTGCCCCCACGATTGGCGTCGAGAAAATCGGCGAGGTCGCCGGGAGCTTCGACCATCGCGGCGACGTGATAGAGAATTTCGGCGTCCTCGACCGCGAGGTTGATCGCCACCGGATCGCTCAGGTCACCGCGATTGACTTGGGCGCCCGCGACGGCGAGTTCGTCAGCGCGCGCGGAGGGACGCGCTAGCGCGCGGACTTGCACGCCTTCGGCGAGCAGGTGGCGCGCCAAGGCGCCGCCGAGAAATCCCGTTGCCCCGGTTATGCAAACACGCAGAAGATCAGCTCCTTTTTTCGGGATGATTCAACTTCCAAACAATCTGGCGCAGGATACCAGTCCACATATCCGCGTCGCGCTGCGGAATATTCAGGCGTCGCACCAGGCGGCGAATGCGATCGTCGGAATCAGAAACGGTGCGGCGTTTCAGGAAGCCGCTGGCATGGAGTGCTTCATGGAGCACCGCGGTGAAGCGTTCGACCTCGCCGGCGTTGGCCGGAACGAATTTTTCAGGCAGGCGCTCGAATTTCGCGACGGACTTGGAATCGCGGATGAGTTCGTAGAGGCACACGGCGACGGCTTGGCCGAGATTCATCGAGATGTGTTCTTCGCGCGTAGGAATTCGCATCAGCCAGTGGCACTGGCTGAGGTCTTCGTTGGAGAGCCCGTATTTTTCGGAGCCGAAGAGCAAAGCGACGTTCGCGCCAGCGCCGGTGCGTTTCTGGGCGAGATGCTTGCGGATAAGGCGCGCGCCAGCCTCGAGGCGGCGCAGCGGAAGATGCAATTCGCGATGACCGACGGCGGTGGTGCCCAGGACAAGAGTGCAATCGGCGATGGCTTCGGGCAGCGTTTCGTAAACTTTCGCATCTTCCAGGATTTTCGCCGCGCCCACGGCCGAGCGCGCGCCTTGAAACGCGACATCATAAGGATGCACCAGGCGGAAGTGGCTGAAGCCAAAATTGCTGACGGCTCGGGCGGCGGCGCCGATGTTCAGCGGGTTGCGCGTATCGACCAGCACGATGCGCAGATTGGCGAGTTCAGTTGCGGAGAGCATGCGCTAAATCACTACCGATTCCTGGTATTCGCCGAAGGCGCGACGCAGCGCGTCCGAGATTTCGCCAACCGTCACGAAGGATTCGACGGCCGTAAGCATGGCCGGCATCAGATTGTCGGTGGTGCCGGCGCGGCGCTCGACTTCAGCGAGCGCCGCCCGCACTTTGGCGGAATCGCGGCGAGCGCGCAGCGCTTGCAGGCGCGCCACCTGCGTGCGTTCGATTTCCGAATCGATGCGCAACGTGGGAATCGGTTTTTCGTCTTTGGTTTCGAAACGGTTCACGCCGACGACGACCTGCTCGCCGGAATCGACGGCCTGCTGGTACTCGAACGCCGATTTTTGAACTTCCTGCTGGATATAGCCGGATTCGATGCTGCGCAGAACGCCGCCCAGCGCGTCGATGCGGGAAATATATTTCTGGGCGCCCGATTCGATTTCGTTGGTGAGCTTTTCGATGGCGTAAGAGCCGGCCACGGGGTCGATGGTATTGGCGACTCCAGTTTCGTTGGCGATGATCTGCTGGGTGCGCAGGGCGAGCAGCGCGGAATTTTCGGTCGGGAGCGCGAGAGCTTCGTCCAGCGCATTGGCGTGCAGGGATTGGCAGCCGCCGAGGACCGCGGCGAGGCTCTGCAGCGCGACGCGCACCAGATTATTTTCGGGCTGCTGGGCGGTGAGCGAAGAGCCGGCGGTCTGGGCGTGGAAACGCAGCATCATCGAACGCGGATCGCGCGCGTGAAAACGGTGGCGCATGGTGCGGGCCCACAGACGGCGGGCGGCGCGAAATTTCGCGATCTGCATCAGGAATTCGTTGTGCGAATTGAAGAAGAAGGAAAGCTGCGGCGCAAATTCGTCGACCGGCAGGCCGGCGGCGACGGCGGCATCGACGTAGGCGATGCCATTGGCCAGAGTGAAGGCGACTTCCTGCACGTCGGTCGAGCCGGCTTCGCGAATGTGGTAGCCGGAAATGGAAATGGCGTTCCAGTTGGGAAGTTCGGTGCGGCACCAGCCGAAAATATCGGTGACGATGCGCATGGCTGGGCGCAGCGGATAAATATATGTTCCGCGCGCGATGTACTCCTTGAGAATGTCGTTCTGCACGGTGCCGGCGAGGCGCTGCAGATTCGCTCCCTGCTGTTTGGCGACGGCGACGTATAGCGCGAGCAAAATCGCGGCGGTGGAATTAATGGTCATCGAAGTCGAAACGGTTTCGAGGGGGATGCCGTTGAAAAGCGTCTGCATGTCTTCGAGCGAGTCGATGGCCACGCCAACCTTTCCCACTTCGCCGAGCGCGAGTTGGTGATCAGAGTCGAGGCCGATCTGCGTGGGCAAATCGAATGCGACGGAGAGGCCTTTGACGCCTTGCGCGAGCAAATAACGATACCGCTGGTTCGATTCGACGGCGCTGCCGAATCCGGCGTATTGGCGCGTGGTCCACAGGCGGCCGCGATACATGGTGGGATACACACCGCGCGTGAAAGGAAATTCCCCGGGAAAGCCGAGGTCGCGTTCAGGATCGAAGCCGGCCAGATCCGCGGGCGTGACGACCGCGTCCATCGGCAGGCCGGAGGGCGACGCCGCCTGTTTTTTCGATTCGTGCGCGGGCTTGGTCATCGAATGCGGCGCGAGCGCCGGAAAGAAGTGAAAGCAAAAATCAGCATGGCGGCGGCGTAGACCAGAGTAAACCCAACCAGCCAAGCGGTGGGCCGAGTGT
Source organism: Candidatus Acidiferrales bacterium (assembly GCA_036401315.1). Lineage (GTDB taxonomy): Bacteria > Acidobacteriota > Terriglobia > Acidiferrales > UBA7541 > Palsa-295. The sequence continues at coordinate 44,678 of DASWVE010000084.1, read as the reverse complement.
GCCACTGGCGCCAGGCGGCGATGGCTCCGTAAAGCGCGAACATGGCGAAGAGCGCGCCGGTGGCTTCATGGAAAAGCTGGCGGACGGCGCGCCAAATCGCGCGGAGCACAATCTTGATGGAGTTCCACAGCTGGGAGTAGAAGCCGGTAGCCACACCGCAATTTTAGTACAGAACGCCGGAATCGCGGTTGCGCTTGCTGTAGCCAATTGCGCTAGGCCTATTCGTAACGAAGCGCGACCAGCGGATCGACGCGAGTGGCGCGACGGGCGGGGATGTAGCAAGCGACCAGTCCCACCGCGAGGAGCAGAGCGGAAACCGCCGCGAAAGTGAGCGGGTCGGAGGGTTGCACGCCGTAGAGGAAGCCGCCGATCAATCGCGCCATGACGAAGGCCGCCGCCAATCCGATGGCGATCCCCAAAAGTGCGAGACGCGCGCCGTGGCCGATCACCATGCGCAGCACTCCGGCGCGTTGCGCACCTAGAGCCAAACGGATCCCGATTTCCTGGGTGCGCTGCGCGACGCTATAAGAAATCACGCCGTACATTCCGATGGTCGCCAGAATCAGCGCGAGCGCGCCGAAAGCGCCAAGCAGCATCACGGCGAAGCGCGCCTGGCTCATCGATTCGGAAACCACGCTGGCCATGCTTCGCATGTTGGCCAGCGGCAAATCGGGATCGATGGAATGAATTGCTTCGCGCGCGCTGGAAGCGGCGGATGCGGGCTCCTGCGTGGAGCGCAGAACCACGTCCATGGTCAGCAGCGAAGGCCATTCTTTTTGGGTGTAGGGCACGTACATTTCGGGCGGAGGAGCTTCGCGCAGGGAAATGCGTTTCACATCGGCGGCGATGCCGACGATGGTCGCCGTCGGATACAAGCGGCTGCGCGGGCCGACTTGCTGGCCTATGGGACTTTGTCCCGGCCAGAATCTTTGGGCCATGGTCTGGCTGATGATGGTCACCGGAACGGAATCGGCGTTATCCGACTCGAAGAACGCGCGGCCGCGCAGAATCGGATTGCCTACCGCCGCGAAATAATCCGGCGAGACCACCGTGTAATTGGAAAAAGGAATATCGGCACGGGTGTTTTCCACGCGCCCGGGAATGCGCAGCGCAGTATTTTCGGTGGCGCCATCCATGGGAATAATTTCAGTGACTCCGGCCGATTCGATTCCCGGCAAAGCGTGCAGCTTGCGCAACGCTTCGGTGTAGAACGCGACCATTTGTGCCTGGTCTTTATATTTCGCGGCGGGCAAGGACAATTCGAAGGTCAGGACGCTTTGCGGACGAAAGCCGGGATCCACGGCCAGCAGGCGAAAGAAAGTACGGGTCAGCAGGCCGGCGGCTACCACCAGCACCAAAGCGAGCGCGACCTGCGCGACCAGCAGAAAATTCCGCGTGCGTTGCCCGGCGGCTCCAGCTCCCGATCGTTGACTGCCTTCTTTGAGCGATCCCACCAACTGCGAGCGCATCGTGCCGACCGTCGGCGCCAAACCAAACACGACGCCGGTCAAAATGGTCACGGCGAAAGCGAAAAGAAACACGCGGACGTCGACAGTCGCTTCAGACAGACGCGGAATTCCAGCCGGGCCGAGAATTTTCAGGAAGTGCAAACTTAAACTCGTCAAGGCCAATCCGGCGGCTCCGCCGATCCCCGCGAGGAGCAGGCTCTCGGTCACCAACTGGCGCACCAAACGGGAATGTGCCGCGCCCAACGCGGAGCGCAAAGCGAGCTCGCGGCGGCGTCCAATGGCGCGGGTGAGCAGCAAGCCGGCGACGTTCGCACAGGCGATGAGCAGAACCACGCCGACGGCGGCGAGAAGAAACAGCAAAGGCCGCCTCGTACCGCCAGAGACTTGCGCGCTCATGGTCATGATCGCGTTACTGAAAGCGCCTTTGGCATTCGGAGTCTGGGCTTCGAGGCGCTGAGTCAGTAGATCGAGTTCAGCTTGCGCCTGCGCCACGCCGACGCCAGATCGCAGGCGGCCGATGACGGCGAGTTCCCATGGCTCGGCGGGAATGGCTGGACCGCGGTCGAGCGCGAGCGGAACCCAAAGCTGAACGTGCGGCGCAAACGTGAAGCTGTCCGGCATTTCACCGGCGCGTGGAAAATCGAACCCACGCGGCATTACTCCGATTATGGTGTGCGGGACGCCGTTCAGTTCGAGAGTGTGTCCCAGCACCTGGGGATCGCCGCTGAATTTTTCGCGCCACAGCGCGTCGCTGAGAATTACTTCCTGGTCGCGCCCCTGAAAATCCTCTTCCTCGGTGAACACGCGGCCGAGAGACGGCGAAACGCCGAGCGAAGGAAAGAATCCCGCGGAGGCGCGCAGTCCGTCCAGACGGACCGGATCGCCGGCGCCGGTCAAGTTGAAAGAATCGCTGCGGAACGCGCCCCAACTCTCGAAACTTTCGGAATGCTGCGAAAAATAAAAAAAGTCGGTGCGGCCCCAGGGAGATTTATCGTAGCCGCTGACCGAGCCCTGGGGAGGCAGCCGCCAGGGGAAAACAATTCGCTCGGCGTGCGGGTAAGGCAGAGGCTTGAGCAGCACGGCGTCGACCAGACTAAAGACCGCGGTGCAGGCGCCCAGGCCGAGCGCAAGCGTAAGCACGGCAGCAGCAGTGAAGCCGGGAGACTTGCGTAACATCCGCAAGCCGAAGCGGACGTCCTGAAGCAGGCGCTCCAGCCAGACGTTGATCCATACTTCGCGGGTTTCTTCGTGGACCCTCGCGACATTTCCAAAGCGAAGCAAGGCGGCGCGGCGAGCCTCTTCGGGATTCATTCCGCGCGCGACGTTGTCCTCAATTTCGGCGTCGAGGTGCTCGCGAATATCCTGGTCCAGACCGGCCAGCATGTCATCGTGGCGTTTCATCGGCGCACCCTTCCTGCTTCAGTAGACATCCTAGGTGAAGGTAGCGCCTCGAAGGTATCGAGGCTCCAGTAGAATGTCAAGGGGAGACAGTTTCGCAATCCTCGCCGGATTGGACGGCGCAGGTCGCGGATGGAAAGCAGGGACGCAGCCGGAATTTCTGCAGGCTAAGCCGAAGCCGCGGAGTCGGCCAACTGGGTTTCAACGCCGAGCGCGTCCCAATTCTGCCAGCCTTCGGCGAAGACGCCGTTCTCGATGCGGACCACCGAGGTGCCAGTGATCTTCACCGGTTTCCCGGAAGCCTTGTCGCTGAAGGTGGCCACCCAATGCTGGCAGACCAGGTTGCCTTCGGCGAAGGAAAGGATGGGCACGATGTTGAAGTGGGAGAAGCGGTCGTGCAGCGCTTCATAAAATTTCACGAATTCGTCGGGGCCGACGATGTCTCGCGAGCCGTCGTGGATCACCGCGCCGGCGGGGAAAAGTTCGTAAATGGTTTCGCGGCGGCCGTGATTCCAAACTTCGTCAAACCAGCGGCTGGCGATTTTTTTCATATGTTCGATGGTGGGGGCCGGTTGCGCAGCGGACATGGGTGCCTCCAGGCAAATGCGGGGGTCGGAAACCGGATTATACAGAAGGTACTGATATCGGGTTAGTTTTTTGTTCTACCGCCGTTGGACGATCTGGCGTCTCCGGCCCCATCAAGATATTGGTGTGCCTGCGGCGCGAATTGGCTTCGTTGACTTGCTCTGGGGCCCCTTCTAAGATATTCGCGTTGTGCCCACCCGCGACCCGCTCCTCGGCCAAACCGTTTCGCATTTCCCCATCGCCGAAGAACTCGGTGGCGGGATGGGCGTGGTCTATAAGTTCCGCGCGAGTTTTGCCAACCGGCCGACAGCAAGGCCTACGTTGGCGGGACGATCGCCGGCCTAGGCAGTGAATACGTGCTGGGATAAAAAGAGGTGAATCTGCCGTGCTGACACCAAAAATGCCGGGCTCCAAGTTTGCCGCCATGCTACTCGTCGTACTCGTCGCGTTGGCTACGGTGCTGCTGATACCGGGGTGCCTGCGCGCCCAGGTGCCGGCGGATCAGCTGGTTAAGCCGTCGGCCGATGCGCAGGCGTTTACCGTGCTGTCGACCTCCGGCACCAACGGCAAAGCGTTCGTGTGGGCCGCGGCGGACGGCTCCCGTATGTCACGCGAAAGCATTTTGCTGCGCGGGCAGGTTTGGGAAGTCGATCAGCAAGCGCAGATCGGGGCTGACGGAATGCCGGCGACGCTGGTGGTGCGCGGCGTGACGCCCAATGGGGACGCGGCGGAAACTTTTAAAATCACCGCGGGCCAGGCGAATTGGAAAAGCCCGGTGGATGCGGGCGAGAGCAAATACAGCACGCCAGCGTTCTACGTGGCGCAGGGCGGCACTGCGTCCGGATCACTGTCACTGCTGATCGAAGCCCTGCTGGCTTCGCCGGATAAATCGCTGGCGCTTTTGCCCGGCGGCCGCGCGCGAGTGGAACGGCTGGCGGAATTGGCGGTGGGTCAGGGCCCGGCAAAAAAAACAATCGTGCTGTGGGCCATCACCGGCCTGGGGCCTTCACCGCAAACGGTGTGGACTACCAGCGACGGCAAATTTTTCGGCTTCGTCGCCGGACTCGGCATTCTGCCGGTGGGTTACGAAGGCGAGTTCAAGGCCATGGACAATGCTCAGGATGAGGCACTGGCCAAACGCAGCCCGGCGATGGTGCAGAAGCTGCTGAAAAATCCGGAAGGCCCAGTGGCGTTTCTTCACGTGCGCGCATTTCTGGATGGCACGCACTTCGCGGACGACCAAACGGTGGTGGTGGACAAAGGATCGATTGTCGCCGCGGGGCCCGCCGCCAGCACCGCTGCGCCGGCCAACGCACAGGTCATCAACGGCACCGGAAAGACGCTGGTGCCCGGATTGTGGGATGCGCATCAACATTTCGGCGACGATGCCACCGGGCCATTCTTGTTGTCGCTGGGAATTACGTCAATTCGCGATCCAGGAAACGATAATCAGTTGACGCTTGCACGCCGCGCGCGTCGGGAGAAAGGCGAGTTGCTTTCGCCGAAGGTATACCCATCGATGCTGATCGATGGGAAGGGGCCGAACACGGCGCAGCTCGGTACGGTGGTGACTTCGGAAGCGGAAGCGATCGCCGCGGTGCAAAAGGCCAAGGCCGACGGCTTCACCGGGATCAAATTTTACGGCACGTACAATCCGGCGTGGGTGGCGCCGGCGGCGGCCGAAGCGCACAAGTTGGGCCTGCACGTGCACGGGCATGTGCCGGCCGGGATGCGTCCTTCGCAGGCCATCGCTGCGGGCTACGATGAAATCACCCACATTTATTTTGTGATGATGGAGGCGATGCCGGATTCGATCGTCAACACCTCGAACGGCATTAATCGTTTCGAAGGCACCGGGCGTTACGCCAAGGACGTGGATCTGAACGCGCCGCCGATCAAAAATCTGGTCGGCACCATGGCCGGGAAAAAGATCGCGTCCGATCCGACCCTGGTGGTGGCCGAATCGCTGTTCGTGCCGGAGAACGGCGATCTCTCGCCGGCTTACGCGCCCTTCGTCGGCACCTTGCCGCCGGCCACCGAAAGAAATTTCCGGCAGGGCGGTTTCGCGGTGCCCAAGGATTTGACGCGCGCCGATTATCGCGCCAGCTTCGCGAAGCTTTCGGCGCTGGTAACCATGATGCACGCGGCCGGTATACCCATTGTGGCCGGCACGGATGGTTCGGGGTTGGAACTGGTCCGCGAGCTGGAATTGTATGTCGCCGCGGGATTCACGCCTGCAGAGGCTTTGGCCGCAGCTACGCTGGCACCGGCGCATTTAGTCGGCGTGGATCAGAGCACCGGCTCGATCGCCGTGGGCAAGACCGCCGATCTATTGCTGGTGGAAGGCGATCCATCGCGGCGCATCGGCGATCTCCGAAATACGCGCACGGTGATGATGGGCGGCAAGCTGATGGACGCCGACGCACTGCGCGAGGCCAGCGGCTTCTCCGGCCGGCCGAAAACGGCAGAGTGATAACGTCCGCTGGCCGGCGGCGACTTGCTTCGAGGGCCATTCTAAATCTAACATGTCCGCCGCGTGGCAGGCTCTGATCCACTCATCGGCCAAACGGTTTCGCATTTTCGCATCGTCGAGAAAGTCGGCGACGGTGGGATGGGTGTGGTCTATAAGGCCGAGGACACTTCGCTCCGCCGTTTCGTCGCCCTGAAATTCCTTCCTGACGACGTCGCCAAAGATCCGCAGTCGCTCGAACGCTTCCGCCGCGAAGCGCGCGCCGCTTCGGCGTTGAACCATCCCAATATTTGCACCATCTACGAAATCGCCGAGGATGGCGGGCGCTCGTTCATCGCCATGGAATTTCTGGATGGCGTGACGCTGAAGCACAAAATCGACGGCCAGCCGTTGCCGATCGACGAGACGGTGTCGCTGGCTATCGAGACTGCCGATGCGCTGGACGCAGCGCACGCGGAAGGCATCGTTCATCGCGACATCAAGCCCGCGAATATTTTGGTCACCAAACGGGACCACGCCAAGATTTTGGATTTCGGCCTGGCCAAGCTGCAAACCGCCGGAACAGATGCCGATGCTACCCGGAGCACTCAGGAGGCGCAGCAACTGAGCACGCCGGGCGCGGCGATGGGCACGGTGGCGTATATGTCGCCGGAGCAGGCGCTGGGCAAGGAACTGGACGCGCGCACGGACATTTTTTCGTTCGGTCTGGTGCTGTACGAGATGGCGACGGGGAAGCAGACTTTTTCTGGGGGCACCTCAGCCGAGATTTTCGACGCCATCTTGAATCGCGCGCCCATTGCTCCGGTGCGATTGAATCCAGCCGTGCCGTCCAAGCTGGAAGACATCATTAACAAGGCGATCGAGAAAGACAAGAACTTGCGTTATCAATCCGCCGCGGAAATGCGTACCGATTTGCAGCGGCTGAAACGCGACTCGGATTCGGCCCATACCGTCGCATCGGGCGCCGCCACGGTGCTGGCCAGCGCTGCACCTAAGACGTCGCCGTGGCCGAAATTGGCCGCAGCAGCGTTCGCGCTGCTCGTTCTAGCGGTTTGCGGATGGCTTTATTTCGCGCGCCGGGCGCAGGCGCGGATGCTTACCGAGAAAGACACCATCGTGCTCGGCGATTTCGCCAACAGCACGGGCGATCCGGTGTTTGACGACACGCTGAAGACCGCGCTCAGCGTTTCGTTGCGGCAATCGCCCTTCTTGAATGTGCTCGCCGACAGCGAAGTGAGCAAGACGTTGCAAGAAATGACCCGACCGGCCGGTACGAAACTCACGCCGGAAGTCGCCCGCGAACTGTGCCAGCGGGCCGGAAGCAAAGCCTACCTGACTGGAACCATCGGCAGCCTGGGCAGCGAATACGTGCTGGGATTGAAGGCGGTAAATTGCCGAAGCGGCGACACGCTGGCCGAAGAGCAAGTGACCGCGCCGTCGAAAGAAAAGGTGCTCGATACGTTAGGGCAGGCCGCATCGAAGCTGCGCGGTGAACTGGGCGAGTCATTGGCCACGGTGCAGAAGTTAGATGTGCCGCTGGCCGAGGCTACGACGTCGTCGCTCGAAGCGCTGCAAGCGTACAGCCTGGGTCTGAACGCAGCCGAAGAGAAAGGCTCCGCAGCGCTGCCCTACTTTCAACGGGCCATCGAACTCGATTCCAATTTCGCGCTGGGCTACTTGCGAATCGGCCAGCACTACGCCGCTCTGGGCGAGCTGGCGCGGGGCGGCGAGTATTACACCAAGGCGTTCCAGTTGCGGGAACATGCCAGCGGATGGGAAAAGCTGAACATCGCCGCCAACTATTATCAGAATGTAACCGGCGAGCTCGCTAAAGCGGCCGAGACCTATCAGCAGGAGATCGACAGCTACCCGCGGCGATACGAAGCATATGCCCTGTTGGCTTTGGTGCTCGACCAAGAGGGGCAGTATCAGAAATCCGAGGAAATCAAGAAGGGAGCCGTCAGCCTCAGGCCGGGCTGGATCGGCAATTACCTGGGCCTCGCCAACTCCGCTCTGGCCACGCAGCGTTTCAGTGAGGCACTGCAGAATATCCAGGAAGCGCAGGCGCGAAAACTGGATGCTCTCCAGCTTCACAACTGTCTGTACGCTCTGGCCTTTCTAGGAGCAGACTCCGCGGCAATGGCCGAACAGCAGCAGTGGTATGCCAGCCAGCGTGAAATGGAAAACTTTGGATTGTCACTCGCATCCGACACCGAAGCGTATGCGGGCCGGTTGAGTGAGGCGCGGGAACTGACCAAGCGCGCGGCGGATTCGGCTATCAAGGCGGACAGCAAGGAGATCGCGGCGATCTGGAACGCGAACGCGGCGATACGCGAAGCGGCTTTTGGCAATTTGGCGGCAGCGCGGCAATCGGCAACGGAGGCTTTGAAGCTGGACGCCACGAGCCAAGGGGTTGCGGTGGAAGCCGCGCTGGCGTTGGCGATGGCCGGCGATAGTGCGCGAGCTGAATCCCTGGCGCAAGATTTAACGAAACGCTACCCGCTCGACACGCAAGTACAATCGCTGTGGCTGCCCGCGACGCGGGCGCAACTCGAGCTGGATAAAAAGAATCCGACTGGCGCGCTGTCCGCGCTACAGCCAGCGACGACCCCGCTGGAATTGGGGCAAATTAGTTTCATCACCAATTTTTCCTGCCTCTACCCGACGTACATTCGAGGCCAGGCGAACCTCGTCGCGGGACAAGCGAGCTCCGCCGCCGCGGAATTTCAAAAGATCATCGACCACAGCGGAATCGTCTGGAATTGCTGGACGGGAGCGCTGGCGCGTCTCGGAGTGGCGCGCGCCAACGCGCTGCAAGCGAAAACTTCACAGGGCGCGGACGCCGAGGCTGCCCGCGTTCGCGCCCTGGCCGCGTACAAAGATTTTCTCGCGCTGTGGAAAGACGCCGATCCCGACATCCCCATCCTCATCGCCGCCAAAGCCGAATACGCCAAGCTGCAATAGCCCCACGGCTCGATTAACCGCGGCCTTCTTCTTTCGCCGGGCGGACGGCCCAGGGAAGCATGCGGCCAATCAAGCCATCGCGTATGACCCACTGGTGGAACAGAACGCCGCTCATGTGCGCGAGGAATGCCAAAAACAGCAGATAGGCGAGGACAGTGTGGGTTTTGCGCAGCGTAGCGTAGAGCTCCGGCCGCGGGGCCAGGATCGGCGGCAGATGGACGGACCCGAACATCACGATGGGGTAATGGCCGGCGGAAAGCATGGCCCAACCGACGAGCGGGAGCGAGATGAATAGGAGGTACATCGTCGCTTCCGATATTTTCAGGATCACGCGCTCGGAAGGCGGGACGGTTGGCGGCAGCGGCGGCGCCTTGGTCAGCAGACGGGTGAGCAAGCGGATCAACGCCAGAATCAGAATGGTGATGCCCAACGGACGATGGATGGCCAGCAGGCGATGGTAGTCCCCCAAACTGGAAACCATCGATACGCCGATGAACAGCATGGCGATCAGCGCGGCGGCCATCAGCCAATGCAAAATGCGCGAGAGCAATGCGAACTGGGTGGGGCTCGTCGAGGTGGGCATGTTATTTCTGGACCTCCGCGGTGGAGACGGCGCTGGGAGTTTTTTTCTCGCCTTCGCGGCGAGTGAAGGACTTCGAGTAAGCCGCCGCGCGCGCGCTGAGCAGCGGATCGTCGGAGACCGAGATGCCATCGGGAACGATGGTCGGATCGAAATTAATGTCACGGACCGGACTGGTGTCCTCGCTCTCGATGGCGTCGATGGTCACGGTTCCCACGTCGATCTGCTGGCGATCCGCTGGCCATTGGGATGCGGCCTGCGCGGTCGAATCTCCGGGCTGGCCGACGATGACCATCAGATGCCAGCGCAGCGGCGCAGAATGAATTTGCGCGATCACGGCGTCGAACAAATAATTCTTGTCGGTTGTCGAGGCATCGGCCGTCGTGGTGGTTTGATCCGGCTTGATCCACCAACGCACGGGAGTGCTCTCACCCTTGGCGTTGACGAAACGAAACGCGTTCAGGCCGTAGTACGGAGCGTCGGAGAATCCAGACGTCGGCGGAGTGCCGCCGAGTATTTTCAGCGCCGCCGCCGTTTCGGGATGTTGGCCGAGGAAAGCGCCTACGGCCGCGCCATCGACTTTTCCGGTGAGCGGATCGGGAGAAGTGGCTACCAAGAATTTCTGAAAATCGCGCGGATTGTTAACCGGAAAAATGGGGATGTTGATCATGCCGGTGCGCCATTCCTCGCCATCGCCGGATTTCAGCAGCAGCGCGAGGCTGCGAACGTTCTGCGGAGTATCGCCGGCGAAGGGCATTCCGCCGGCCAGCGCAAACCGGCCGATGACCGGCACGCGCCCGGGCTGGAAAACCTGAGCCTTGGATAGCGCCTGACCCTGGCCGTTGCTCTCAAAATATCCAGTGACGCCCACGCCCTTGGCGTGGTTCCGCCGAAATCCGTCATGCACTCCGTTCAGGTGCTCGAAAGTATTGACCAGTCCGGCGGGAGTGAGTTCGTGAGGCGTGAGCCAACCACCGGCGTAGAGGAACAGACCGCCAATCACCACGACCAGGACGCCGATGGCCGCGAGGCGCCCGAGAGAAGCCGCGTTAAGCAACGACGCCGGCGTGGGGATTTTTGATTCGCTGCCTTCCATATCGCCTCCTGAATCTGACTGGTGTGCGCTTCGCCAAGAATGCGCCGATCACCTTTTCCTATCGTTGGCAGCAGACGTTTTGCCGCCGCATGAAGCGAGGCTCGCCGCGAGTCCGATAATCTAGTACCGGCTCGTTCCGCTTGCAAGCTTTCGTCGCCCCGCGGTCGGATTTAAACTACAGGGCAACGAATCTGTGTGATTCGCGGAAGCGCTTTCAAGATTTATTTTTGTCAGAAACTTTCTCCTGCTATTCGCCTCAAATCCGCCGCCAGAGGACTTGTACGTTGGTACAGGTTACTCGGGCAACACGACTGGCCGCCGCCGGACTGGCGCGGAGCTTGCCGGATGCTACGTTGTACTCAGGCGAATTCCTAAAAATTCAAGCCCAGAGGTTTGTAGCAGAAGCCGATGCGAATGCGCAGGTACGTTGCCGCCCTCAGCGTTCTAGTCCTTAGCGTCACCTCCCTGGCGTTCGGGACCGACTTTGCCGTGGTGGTCAATACGGCGAATCCGGTGAAGCAGATGACGCTCGTGGACCTGGGAAAAATCTTCAAAGCCAAGACCGCCAGCTGGCCGGGCGGTAAGAACATCATGGTCGTGCTGCGCGATCCGGGCGCGCCGGGCATGAAATTCGTGATTGAGAAAGTGACGGGCGCGACGCTGGACGAGGCCAAGTCATCCTTGACCGATGCGGCGCGAAAGACGACCGTGCCGGTAGTTTTCGCCACCAGCGACGAAGAGGTGGTGCGCATCGTGGAAGGGAACCCCGGAGCCATCGGCGTGATCGATGTGTACAACGTCACCGGCGGCGTGAAAGTCGTAAAGATTGAAGAAAAGCAGCCTTTCGATCCTGGCTACGTCCTGAAGGGTCGCTAGTCGTGCAACTACAAAGGCAATTCCAAGGTCCCATGCGAGGAACCGTGAAAATCCGACACTTCTTACCTTACATCGCTGCAGCTTTCGTGATGGTGGCGCCTATGGCGCAGGCGCAGGAAGCCGCGCCGGCGACGACGTCTACCGAAGCGACTGCAACCGCGACGCCCGCTGTCTCGACCGGCACGCTGCAGGTGAGCACCAAGTCGGCAGAAGCGCAGAAGGCTTACGAAATGGGATTGGTGGAGCGGGAAGACCGGCTGTTCGTCGATGAAGGCTTGGAATTCATGCGCGAAGCGGTAAAGGCCGATCCGACCTTTGCGCTGGGACACGCGGCGCTAGGATATTTTGCATCCGACCCGAAAGAAGAGCACCGCGAAAGCGTGCTGGCCATCAAGAATCTGGATAACGCGTCGCCAGACGAGCAGTTGCTCATTTTATGGATGAACGGAACCAAGAACGGCGAAATCGTGACGGCCATCGCGGCCATGAACGATCTGCGCGCTAAATACCCAAACGACAAGCGCCTGGCCAACATGGAAGCCGAATGGCTGTGTTCGAATCAGGGCGTGTTCGACCGCGGCGAAGCGATTCTTGAAAAAGTGCTGAAGAGCGATCCGCGTTATTTCCCGGCGATGAACAATCTGGCCTACTGCTACGCGTTCGACGGCAAAGCGCAACTGGCGCCGGCGTTGATGGAGCAATACGTCGCGATTTTGCCGAATGAACCAAACCCGCAGGATTCTTACGGCGAAATTTTGCGCATGCTGGGGAATTATCCCGGAGCCCTCGAGCATTACCAGAAGGCGCTGCAGATCAACCCGAATTTCAATGCGTCACAGGCCGGCCTCGCTTCGACCTACGCGCTGATGGGCGACCAGAAGCAAGCGCGGGCTCAGTACCTGGTAGCAGTGAAAGGAACGAAAGAAGCGTCGACCCAGCTGGGCTATCACATGTTATGGGCGCTGACGTTCTATCGTGAAAATCAGCCGCGGCGCGGGCGCGAAGAAATGACCAAGCTCGCCGAAGAGGCGCAAGCCGCGGGTTTTTCGATTCAGGAAGCGGAAATCTACCGCACCATGGCGCTGTTCAATTCGGATCCGGCCGGCGCGATGAAGGACTTGGATGCGGCGCGCGCCACTCTAGCGGCCACCTACAAGCTGATGCAAGGCGACCGGGACAACGAACTGAGTTCGATCTTGCAGACGCGGACCTTCATCGCGGTTCAGGCCGGAAATCTAGACGCGGCCAAGATCGCCTTGAAGCCGCTGACGGCCATGTCGCAAACCAGCCGCAGCGCTCCGGTGCAGAAGGCGTATCACTCGGCCAACGGCGCAGTGCTCCTCGCGCAGGGCGATTATGCTGGAGCGATTTCCGAATTTCAGGAAGATTCGCAGAATCCTTTGACGCTGCGTCTGCTTTCCGAAGCGCAGGCTAAGGCCGGACAAACCACCGACGCGCAGAAGACGCTGGCCACGCTGGCGGCGATCAGCGACGAGCGGATTGAGACGGCGTTCGCGGTACCGCAGGCTCGTTCGGCGATGAAGACCGAATTCCAGCAGACGGCCCAGACCGGCGCGCACTAAGCTCGCCTTTCACCTTCAGCCTGACCGGTAACCAGCGGGTTTCAAGTACGGAGCAGGGGCTTGTTTCGCGGTTGATGCCGACCTAGAATTGGGTTAAGAAGAGCCAGCAAAGCGGGCTCGGCATTAGCGGAATATATTCCCGCTGCCTGTGAGGTGTGGCCTTGCAACTTGACGACCGCATGAAGCAGTTGCTGCGCGAACTGGGACACGCCATCAACGATACGGTTTCGGATTCGGACCGCATCTCCGAGGCGATTTCCGGAGTGCGCGCGGCGGGTTTCGACATCGTGCTGAAACTGGATGCGACCATCGGCCTGGCGCGGCGCGCGGCCGGCGACGCCAAGATGACCAACCAGGATCGCCGCTTTCTGGAATCGCTGCACATTCGCGTGGACGACGAAGCCATGCAGGAAGAAACGATCGAGCCGCGGGTGGAAATCACTCCGCAGGACGTGAAGTTCCTGAAATCTCTGAAGGTATCCTTCGATGACGACATTTAATATTTTTCGCGGAGTGTTGAGCGGCGCGGCGTTTTGCGCGATCCTCGCGATCAGCGCGCCGGCGCAGGCGCAGACTACGACTTCGGCTCCCGCGGGGACGTTCGGCGACACGACCACCACGAATGTGGCAGCTCCCATCGTCGTGAGAGAAACGCCGTCGAAGGCCGTCTGGCTGCGCGCCGAAGTGGTGCACGCCGATTCGCACACTATTATCGTGCGCGACGAAGGCAACGCCATGTTGATTCACACTTTTACCTACTCGGAAAAAGCGCAGAACAAGATGAATCAGATCCTGGACAACGGCGGCTACCAGTCCGGAGACAAAGTCAGAATCCGCTGGATACCAGGCGGGTCCGAAGCGCTGGATATTAAGGGCCGGCCTTCGCCGGCGCAGTAGTTGGTTTTCGAGTCTGCCTCTTTGTTTTTTTTACGCAGTTTGAACTTCACCGCACGAAATTTCATAACTTGTTCCACACCTTGAGACGGACCCAAACGACTTTCCTATTCGACGTTTAGCAAAAACGTAGTGGTGTGTGACAGGCCCGTGCTGGTGCTGGCGGTAACGGTGATCGTCGTCGCTCCCACCGGTGTTCCGGAAATAGTGGGGGAACCGCCTCCTCCACCTCCTCCGCAGGCGGCCAGTGCGGCAAGCACCACAACCGCCAGCACGCTCGCTGCGACGTTCCGCTCGCGACGGCGAAGCTGCAAGACGAGAACGAACAATACGAACGAAAGAGTAGCAGCCCGCAGCGTAGAACCAACCAGCCCCGACGGATCGTGGCGCGTCGAAAGTGGCAGTGCAAGAGTGGACGCAGTTGTGGCGACCATGAATGCAGTTGTGCCGCTACCGGTCACGCTGGGCGGGGTGAAGGTACAGGCGCTTTTTGCCGGCAATCCCGAGCAGGTGAAAGTAGTGGCGGTGTCGAAGCCGTTGATACCGGTGACGGTGAGCATGCCGGTGCCGGATTGTCCGGGACTGCCCACGTTGACCGTGCCAGGCGATACGGAAATCGTGAAATCAGCCGAGTTCACTACGTTGACCGTGACGGCGGCCGAAGTGACCGCGTTGAAATTTGAGTTGCCGGGATATTGCACAGTGAAGGTGTGCATGCCCAAGGCAAGAGCGCCGGTGGTGAAGAAGGCCTCCCCCTGCTGGACCGGCAACATTCCCAGCGCGTTGCTTCCGTCAAAAAAAGTCAAGTTTCCGTCGGCAGCACCCGCTTGCGAATTCGTCTGGACGGTGGCGGTCAAGAGTACGCCGCTCGAGGCCTGAACTTCAGGCTCGTTCGACGAGAGCGAAACCGTGGGCGTTGCCTTGGTGATCGTGTAATTGATCGTCGACGAGGTATTCGACTCAAAACTTGGATCGCCGGCATATTTAGCGACGATTGAATAGACTCCCACCTGAGAGACCGCAAACTCACTGGTCAGCGAAGCCTCTCCGCCGGTGCCGGTTGGAACCTGGCTGAGCGTCGCGCCATTGTTGCTGAATGTTACCGAGCCACTCGGGGTACCGAATCCGGATTGGCCGGCGACTACCGCGTTCACGTTGACCAGGGTGCCGAAGACTCCCCCCGCATAAGAATTGCCGGATTGATCCACGACCGAGAGCGTGGTGGTGCTGGGTTCGGCGACGACGGTCAGGGCAACGGGACTGGAATCGCTCGCGCCGAGCACTCCGTTGCCGGGATAGTGCGCCGTTAAAGTCGTGCTGCCGCCGGGAATCGTGTTGGTCACGCCCGAAGCGGTCCCAGTGGAGCTGAGCAATACATCGGTGACCGCAGCGCCCGTGCTGGAAAGCAGCGATGCTTGTTCGTTGTTGAACGAAGGAGTGCCGGTCTTGGGCGCGACGGTAATGTTAAAGGTTGCGCTGGCGCCGTGAGTGAAATTCGTGGGCGTGATGGAAAGTGTGGTGGCGCTGGGATTGAAAACTGCGGCGCTCCACTGATTGACCAGGTTGGTGATGTTGACCGATCCAAGACCGGACGCGGAATCGTAACCGACCGTCGCGGCATACTGGCCGCTGGTTATGCCCGGTACGGCGTTGTTGCCCACGGTGGTGTCGTAAAAAATGCAATTGGCCGCGGGCACCGGCGTGGCGGCCGAGCCGTTGCAGCTCGCCAGAGTTTCTTTCGAAGCGAGCTTGTAGAACACGTAGTCGGCCTGGCCGACACGCGCGCCGACCTTTTGGCGCACCAGGGCCATGATGCCGCCAAAGGCCTGCACGCTGGCGGAAGTACCTTCGACTCCGTTCAGGATGCCGTTCCCGCAGCCACCCTCGATGCAGATTAAATACGGATCGTGCCCCGCGGCGGTGAGCGAGACATCGGGCAGGCTTCGTCCGGCGGGCGGTGCCGGAATACCCGCCACGCCGGACTGCCATGCGGGCTGGGTAAATATAGTGCTGAGGCCGCCGCTGCCGGCGACGAGATTGGCGTCGGACGAGCCGCAAGCGCTGACGCTGCAGCTTTGGTTCCAGACACTTTCCGGGATGTAACTTTTCGCCGAGACCAGCCCGTTACCATTGGTCGTGTTCCAGTAGCTCGTGCTGAGGGCGCCTTCGTTGAACATGGTGCCGCCGACGCCGATGGTGTAAGGACTCGAGGCCAGCACGTTCACCGAGACGCCGTGGGTGGCCAGCGAGGAACTGGGATTGTCGCAGCCGGCCGAACCGTTATCGCCGGTGGAGACCAGATAGCTGATACCCTGCGCCGCGGCCTGCTGCGCCAGGTTGGAAATGTTGGTCGCTTCGCCGCTGGTTACGCCGAGTTCGCAGCCGCCAAAACTTTCGGTCATCACGTCGCCCAGATTGTTGTCGATGATGTGCAGCTCGGAAAGATCGACGCCGTCGGCGGTGTTGGTGCTGGCGGAGACGACGAAATTCACCTGGGCCTGCTGGGCCAGCGCGCTGGAATAACTCGCGTCCAGGACGGCTTCGAGTTCCTCGTTGCCGCCCAAATCGCCGGGATCTGAGCCGTTTACCAAAATTTGAATGGTTGGGCCTTCCAGGCCGAACATATTTTTGAAATCGTCTAGGTCGTCGACGTTGATGTTGGAGCGAGCCACCACCGCGACGGTCGAGCCGGTTCCGTTGATAGCCGGCGAAGCGGCGTAGAGCGGGGTGGCGTTATAAATGACCGCGAGGTCGCCGGGGCCGACCGCGTGGACGGCTTGGCCGCCGCTGACGCCGGTAAATTCGGGTGACTTGCCAGGCTTGCGTTCGAAGGGAAATTTTTCGCTCGACAGAATGTGCTGCGACGCTTTCAGGAAATTATGCAGCGTGGCGATACCTGCAACCGCGGGAGCCAGCGCCGCGGGGATTTCTGGGTCGGTGGCATTGGCCCAGTGGTCGTCGGTGGTAGAGCCCGTTCCTGCTGCGCTGGGTACCGCGTAGCGGTGAATCGCGGTATGAAACGCCTGCTGCACCTGTCCGGCGGTGCCGGAAAATTCAATCTGCATGCGGCCGTTCGAAACGTGGTTCACCTGAAAGCCGCGAGACTGCAGCCACGACGTGATCGTCTCGATGTCCTGCGCCGACGCGCCGAATTTTTCGCCGAACTGGGCGGGCGTGAGCCACTGATGATAATTCGGCGAAGATTGATCCTGCTGCTCGTCGAGCAGCGCGGCGAGCGCCGCTTCCTGGCCGGCGCTACGGCGAAGCACCAAAGTCATACGATCCATCGGTAGGCTGGCGGGTGCGATCCCACGATCGAATTCCGGCCGGGCCATCGCGTGCACGTTGCCTTTCAGCGTGACCAGGTTGGCTTCATCGATGGCCTGGGTGATGCGGACTTCGGGAGCCTGCGCGAATGCCGCCGCGGCCGAAAGAAAAAGAAAAGCGAAAAGGACGAACAGACGAGACATCGCCGACCGCTGGATTTGCATGTGGCTGGCCACCTTAAAATGCGTCCGGTTCTGGAGAGGAAGCGCGGGTGAGAATAGACCCGCGTTAGAAAGGAGTCAAGTTGTAGAACAGGACAGATTGGCGGGCTGACTCTGCTTAATGTGAGCCGCGGATGCGCGCGGCCAGACTACGGGCGCGCGTTCGCGCGATGTCGATAAATTTCTCGTCGGCGGCCAATTGGTCGAGCGCCGGAAGCAGGCGTTCCGGTTCGGGCAGCAGCTTGTGGGCGTAGTCGGCGTCGATGGTCTGCAGCACGTCGTTCACCCCCAGGCGGTCGTAGCGCATGGTGCGCACCAGGTCGGAAAGATCGGTGCTTTGGCGGGCCAGTCCTTCAAAGACGTTCACCAGTTGGGCGGCCGAATCGTCCAGGGTGTAATTGAATTTCGTTTCGTGCGTTTGGCCGGCCGCCGAATAGGTGAAGGTCTTTTCGCCGAGGTTAGCCAGGCGGCGATGGACTTCCAAATCGACGCCTTGAAAATTGTGCAACTTGGCGGCTAGCGCAAAGATTCGCTGGGCCAGCGGCTCGCCAATTTGGAAGGGCTGCGGGCTCGGCTCTTCATCCAACTGGCGAAGATCGGCGGTGCCCACCCCCTCCTGGTTCAGCTTGATTTCGACGAATTCGGGGAAACTCGTTTTGAAGACTTTGCGATAGGTAATGGTGGCGTCGCCGGGCGCTTCGGCCACCGATGCGCGAATCTCCGCGAAGAACGCCGAGGCGCAAATCGCCGTGACCGCAGCGATGAACACCGCTAAGCGAAATAGACAAGAACGCGAATAGGTCTGGAATGGCACAGCTAAGAGATGCGCGCGACGCGCGGGCGGTTGCGAATGGCCGGTGCAATGGCGCGGGGAGCGGCGCGCCGGGCGGCCGCCGCAGGAATGGACAACGCCGCTTCCATCCGCGCCTGCGCCCGCGCAGCATGCGCATGGCACAATGCGATCGCCAGCGCGTCGGCGGCGTCTTCGGGTTCGGGATATTCGCTGAGGCCCAGGGCAGCGCGGACCATCTGCTGCATCTGTTGCTTGGTCGCGGCGCCGTAGCCCGCGATACTGGCTTTCACTTCGCGCGGCGAATAGCTGTGCGCGGGAATCGAAGCTTGCGCCGCGGCCAGCAGCACCACGCCGCGCACTTCGGCCAGGCGCAAAGTGGTGCCCACGTTCAGCGCGGTGAAAACGGATTCGACCGCCACCGCATCGGGAGAGAATTCCTCGACCAGCGTTACGATCAATTCATGAATTTCGCGCAGGCGCGCGCCAAATTCCAGGCGAGTGCGCATTTTCAATGCGCCGTAGCGCAGCATGCGAGGCGTCGCGCCGTTAAATTCCACCACGCCATAGCCAGTGGCTCCGGCGGAAGAAGGGTCCACGCCCAGAACGCAGAAGCGTTCGCGCGGTGCGGCCGGCCTGACCGGTGGAGGCGAAGACATAGCGATGGCAAAGAGTGTAGTGCGCAGGACACCGCGAGAGTAGTGATTTTTGCGGGGAATTTCGCGGAGCGGCAACGCGCGGGGTTCCTGAAGGGCGCTTATTTCCCAGTGAGTGCGAAAGCGGTCGGATGCTTCGGCTGATACAGCCCGATTTCGCCGCCACCGGGAAGGCTCAACTTGATGATCGAGCCCCAGCGCTCTTCATGTACCGCGGAGCATTTCACATTTTTCTTGGCCAGCGCCGCGATTTCGGCTGGCAGGTCGTCACAGAGGAAATACAACTCGTGCGGGCCGTTCTCTCCAGCGGGGTGAAAAGCAGCTTCGGCGGGAGGCAATGCGAAGATGAGCCAACCATGGCCGGCGTCGACCGACGAAAACCCCAGAACATCGCGGAAAAAGCGCGATCGGCTTCCGCGTTTCTGCTGTAGACCACTACGTGCGCGCCGGAAATCATAGCGCCTCTGATTTTCGTGGACTTAGTTCGCGGCGACCGCTTGCAGTTCTTTTTCGTCGATGTCGAAGTTGGCGTAGACGTGCTGCACGTCGTCGTGATCTTCCAGGGTTTCCATCATGCGCACCATTTGCGCGGCTTGCGCGCCGGCCAGCTTCACGTAGTTCTGCGGCACGAACGCGACTTCCGCGCTGGCCGGTTTGATTCCGGCCGCGATCAATGCTTCGCGCACTTTCTCGAACGCTTCGGGTGGCGTGGTCACTTCCCAGGCCGAGCCGTCGTCGCGCATGTCTTCGGCTCCGGCGTCGAGCACGATGCCGAGCATCTTGTCTTCGTCCGCCGCTTCCTTGGAGACGATAATGTCGCCCTTGCGGTGGAACATCCAGCCGACCGCGCCGTTTTCAGCCATGTTGCCGCCGTTCTTGCTGAACATGTGGCGCACTTCGCTGACGATGCGGTTGCGGTTGTTGGTCACCACCTGCACCAGTACGCCGACGCCGCCGGGGCCGTAGCCTTCGAAAGTCACCTCGTCCAGCGTTTCGCCTTCCAGAGTGCCGGTGCCGCGCTGAATGGCGCGCTCGATGTTGTCGTTCGGCATGTTCTCGCCCTTGGCCGTCAGGATGGCTGTGCGCAGGCGGGGATTGGTGATCGGGTCGGCGCCACCACTACGGGCCGCGATGGTTAACTCCCGAATAATTTTCGTGAAAATTTTGCCCCGTTTGGCGTCGGTCGCGGCCTTCTTATGCTTGATTGTGGCCCATTTTGAGTGTCCAGACATGGTAGACCTTTTAGAAGGAGGTAGGCAGGAGCGGCTTTTCGGCTCTTGCCGCGACAGTGTAGCAGCAGGGCTAAGTCCGTGGCAAGAGAAGGGAAAACGCGCCGGCGTGGCGATTCGTCGGTGTTCGCCGGCACCCTAGCGCAGCAGGGAGCCTGGTTTTCGCTGGATATCGGTTAACCTTCGGGTGAATTGGACGTCAACAACTAGCAGGGCCAGCGCCCGCCTGGAGTGGCGCGAGCGGGGGAACCTTCGATGCAAACGGTGCTGCAGGATATTCGCTATGCGCTGCGCACGCTGCGCAAAGAGCCGGGCTTTACCCTCATCGCGATCGTGACGCTGGCGCTCGGCATTGGCGCGAACACCGCGATTTTCTCGCTGATCGATACGGTGCTGCTCAGCCCGCTGCCGTACCAACACGCCGAGCAGATGGTGAGTATCAACGCCGGCGACCGGGAAAAGGGTACGACCGGGACGCCCGTTTCGTTCACGAAATTTCAGGCGCTGCAGCAGCAGACCAAGACGCTGGAAGATGTGGCGGCGTTCTACCAGACCACCTCCAACCTAACCGGAAGCGGCGAGCCGCAGCAGATCAACATGAATCGCGCGAGCGCGGATTTTTTTCACCAGCTGGGGATCGCTCCGGCGATGGGGCGCGATTTCTTGCCCGCCGAAGATCAAATCGGCGGCGCGGACGTAGTGATTCTTTCCGACGCGTTCTGGCGCGGCCATTTCAATTCTGATCCGCAGGTCCTGGGCAAGAACATCACGCTGGACGGCAAGACCACTACGATCGTCGGCGTGCTGCCGCACTCGTTTGAATTCCCATTTCAGCAGCCGGAGCCCGACGTGTGGGTGCCGCGCGTCTTTGATCTTTTGGGTCTGCGGCCGGAACAGTTGCGCTCGGGTGCGGGATTCCTCTCGGTGATCGCCCGGCTGAAACCGGGCACGACGTTGATGCAAGCTCAAGCCGAAGCCGACACCATCAGCCAAGCGTACGCTCAGGCATTTCCCGGGAACGCGGACGCCGCGAAACATTCGCTGGATTACACCTCGCTCACCGACAGTCTGGTCGGTCCGGTGCGGCAATCATTGATCGTGCTGCTCGGCGCGGTGGCATTCGTGCTGCTGATCGCCTGCGCGAATGTGGCCAGTTTGTTGCTGACGCGCGCGACCTCGCGCGAAAAAGAAATGTCCATTCGCCAGTCGCTGGGCGCGACGCGCGGCCGCCTCACCGCGCAACTGCTCACCGAAGGCCTGGTTCTGGCGTTTCTGGGTGGAGTGTTGGGTGTCGCAATCGCCGCGCTAGCTCTGCCGCTGCTGCGCACGGCGGCGGGAAATGCGGTGCCGCGGCTCGATCACGTCGTATTGAATGGTTGGGTGCTATTGTTTTCGCTGGCGTTGAGCGTGATCACCGGATTGGTCTTTGGACTGGTCCCGGCGCTGCAAACCTCGGCCACCAATCTGATCGGAGCGTTGAAGGAAGGCCGCGGCACGTCTTCCGGCAGCGGAGCTCGCGCGCGGCAAGTGATGGTGATCGCGGAAGTCGCGGTGGCGCTGATGCTGGTGACCGGCGCAGGCCTGCTGATCAAAAGTTTCACGAGTTTGCTGCGGGTGAATCCCGGTTTTGATGCGCACGGAGTCATGACCTTTCCAGTCAGCCTGCCGACCGCGAAATACGCCACCTTGCCGCAGCGCGCGGAGTTTTTTCGGCAGGCGCTCGAGCGCATCAACACCGTAAACACCGTGGAATCCGCCGGCGTGGTGAGCTATATGCCGATGACCGGCGGCGCGCGCTACGTTTTTTTCTGCGCCGAAGGGCAAGTCTGCCAGGGCATCGGAAAAGATCCGCTGATCTCGATGAAGCAAGTCAGTCCCGGATATTTTTCGGCGATGCGCATCCCGCTGCTGCGCGGGCGGGTTTTTACCGGCCAGGACGTGACCGGCGCGCCGCCGGTGGTCATCATCAACCAGACCGTAGCCGGGAAATTTTTCGCCGGGCAGGATCCGATCGGGAAGACCCTGCAGAATTCGCGCGACCGCATTCCGCTGGAAATCGTCGGCGTGGTTTCCGACGTGAAAATCAATTCGCTGAGCGCGTCGAAATTCGAGGAAATGTATATCCCCTACACCCAGGCGCCGTGGATGGCGATGACCTTTGTGGTGCGTTCGGCCTCGACTTCGCCGCCGCTGGTGGCGGCGGTGCGGCAACAAATCCGGTCGATCGATCCGGATCTGCCGGTCGATGACGTCCAATCGCTCGACCAGCTGGTCTCCGCGTCGGTGGGGCAGCCGCGATTGCTGATGGCGCTGGTCACCGCTTTCGGCGGACTGGCCATACTGCTGGCGGCGATTGGAATTTACGGCGTGGTGGCCTACTCAGTCTCACAGCGGCTGCGCGAGATGGGCATTCGCATCGCACTGGGCGCGGCGCCGCGCGATATTTTGCGCCTGGTGGTCGGCCAAGGCATGCGCCTGGCGCTGGCCGGCATCGCGATTGGATTCGTGGCCTCGTTGTGGCTCTCAAAATTTTTGGCCTCCGAGCTTTTCGCCACCGAGCCGAAGGATCCTCTGACGTTTTCGCTGGTCGCGCTTGTGCTGGCGGGCGTGGCGTTGGCGGCGTGTTGGATTCCGGCGCGCCGGGCGATGCGCGTGGATCCCATGATCGCTCTGCGCTACGAATAGCGCGGTCTTGAATTTGTTAGAGCAGCATCCTCCGCCGAATAATTATTCGTAACGCAGCGCAATCATCGGCTCGACGCGGCTGGCGCGGCGCGCTGGCAAATAAGTAGCGAGGAAAGTAACCGCGCTGAGCACCACGGCGACGATGATGATGGCCGCGGGATCCCAGGGCTTGACGCCGAAAAGCAGGCTGGCCATCAGGCGCGCCAGAGCCAGCGCGGCCGCGACTCCGATGACCACGCCGATCAGCGCTAGCAACATTCCCTGCAGCACCACCATTCTGCGGACTTGCGTGGGGCTGGCGCCGAGCGCCATGCGCAAGCCGATTTCCGGCGTGCGCTGCTGCACGGAATAGGCCATCAAGCCGTAGATGCCGATAGCGGCCAGCGCCAGCGCGACGCCGGCAAAAATCGTCAGCAGCGTCATGTAGAAATCGTTGCTCGCCGTGGATTTCTTGACCACCTGCTCCATCGAGCGCAGGTGAGCGACCGGCAGGCCGCCGGTCGCGTCGCGCAGTTCGCGTTGAATATCGCCGCTGAGCGAAAAGGGTGGAACGTTGGTGCGAATAACCCACTGCATCGCGCCGATCCGGTTGGTCAGCGCCGTCGAGCCGTCGGTGACTTGGGTAACCGGAACGTACATCATCGGATCCGGATCCTGATCGAGGCCGCTTTCGTGGACGTCGGCGACCACGCCGATCACTTCGCGCGGGCCCTCTTCGAATTCTGGTCCGACGCCTTTGCCGATAATGATCTGCGAGCCGACCGCGTCGCCCTTCGGCCAGAATTTCTTTTCCATGGTCTGGTTGATCACCGCGACTAGCGCCGCGCCGTTGGAATCGCGATCGTCGAGCACGCGGCCTTTCTGCACCGGAATTTTGAAAACCTTAAAATAATCGGCGGAAGCATCCAGCCAGCCGGCGCTGCCCGTGTAGGGACCGTCTTTCGGCGCCTGGCCGACAATATTGAACGGCAGGCCGAATCCGCCTTCGAAGGGCAGGCAACAGGTGAGTGCGGCGGAATCGACGCCGGGCAGAGCTTCTAGACGGCGGCGTCCGTCGCGTTCGAGGATTTCGACGTTGACGGCTTTTTCGAAGCGCTTGCCGTTGAGCGACATATCCATAGTCAGCACATTTTTTGCATTGAAGCCGGGATCGACTCCCCGCAACGCGGCGAAGGTGCGGATCAGCAGTGCCGCGCCGACTAGCAGCACGAGAGCCAGCGCCATTTCCGTGACCACCAGAATCGAGCGCATTTTGTTGTGGCGCACGCCGCTGCCGGTGCGCGAACCGCTCTCGCGCAGCGTGACGCTGATGTCCGCGCGCGAGGAACTGAGCGCCGGAACCAAGCCAAACAAAATTCCAGTGATTACCGCGGCGGCGAGCGTGAACGCCAGCACCCGCCAATCGAGGCCCACCCCGGCGCCGTTCTCACCGATGCGGGGAATATCGCCGGGATTGATCGAAAGCAACCAGCGCACTCCCAGAAAACCAAACAGCAGGCCGAGCACGCCGCCGGCGATCGAGAGCAGCACGCTTTCGGTGAGCAGTTGGCCGATCAGCCGCCCGCGTCCGGCGCCTAGCGCGGAACGAATCGCGATTTCGCGTTTGCGAATGTTGGCGCGGGCCAGCAGCAGATTGGCCACGTTGGCGCAGGCGATCAACAGCACAAAACCGACTGCACCAAAAAGCAGCAGCAGGCCTTTGCGCGCATCACCAACAATCACGTCGCGCAGCGGCTGGGCGCGGAAACCGTCCTTGGGTCCCATCACTGCATTGCCGGGAAAGCGCTGGCGAAAATCGTTCGCCGCCGCGTCCATCGCGGCATTGGCTTGCGCCAGAGTGACGCCGGGCCGCATGCGCGCCGCGCCCAGCAAATAATGGCCCTGATTGATGCTGTTGGGATCGGGCCGCACGGGCAGCCAGACGTCGGCCTGGGGATCGCTTTGATAACTTGCGCCGAGCACGCCGATGACTGTGTACGGATCACCGCCGAGCTCCAGCGTGCGGCCGATCATGCCGGGATCGCTGCCGAAGCGGCTGCGCCACAGGCCGTTGCTGATCACCGCGACGGACGGGCCGCCGGGGCGGTCTTCTTCCGCGGTGAAAACGCGGCCCAGCGCGACCGGCGCGCCGAAAACCTGAAAGTAGCCGGAGGAAACGTGAATGCCTTTGAGTTGCTCGGGACGGTCAGCGCCGGTGAGGTTAATGCCGGGCCCGGAAGAATCGAAAACGGCGACGGCTTCAAACGCCTGGGTCTGCGCGCTCATCACATTGTAATTGGGGATAGAAAGCGCGCCGCTGGTCCCTTCTTCGCCTTTCAACTGCAATTGCACCAGTCGTTCGGGCTGCGGGTAGGAAAGCGGTTGCAGCAGCACGGCGTTGACCACGGAAAATATGGCGGTGTTGGCGCCGATGCCGAGAGCTAGGGTGACTATGGCGACGAGGGTGAAGCCCGGGCTCTTCGCCAACGAGCGCAAGCCATACTTGATGTTCTGAATCAGGGATTCCATTAGCACCCCGCTCAAACTTCGCCGATTGTACGTTTGGTCCAGTTGATTCGCAAAACCGTGGAATGGTTGGACGGGGTTTAGACTGCGCGCCAAGCTTTCGGTTTACGGAAATTTTGCCTCTGCAATTTTCACTCGATTGAATTTCCGTCGAAACCTGCCATGCTTTACTCCTCAGCTCTTAGAACGCGTCTGAGGAGAATCCGCATGAGCAATCTTGACGGTTTTTTGCAACGCAACAAGGAACTTGCCGCGAAGCAGTCGGCGGCCGGCGCGCTGGCGCCTTCGCTTCCGAAGGCCATGCTCAAAGTTCGAGCGCTCGTCATCACCTGTGCGGACATGCGAGTCGATCCGGTGTACGTGCTTGGTGTGCAACCCGGCGAAGCCGTGGTGCTGCGCAACATCGGCGGAAGATTTACTCCGGGCCTACTCGAGGAACTCGCTCTGCTGGGGCGAATTGGAGAAGTAGCCGGGGAGGCTCCAGGCGGCGGTGGAGAGTTTCACCTGATCGTGATGCAGCATACCGACTGCGGGATCACGCGCCTGACCGGAGACCCGGCCAAGCTGGCGCACTATTTTCAAATTCCGGAAAGCGACCTGAAATCTAAAACGGTCGGCGATCCCCGCGCCGCAGTGGCCGGCGACGTGGCCGCGCTTAAGGCGATTCCGGCGTTGCCGGGTTCATGGGTACTCTCCGGCCTTGTCTACGACGTGGCCACCGGATTGGTTGAAACCGTGGTGCCGCCCGCCCCAATTCGTAAGGCGTAGAGCCGCACCCATTCAAACGCTAAGCGTAAAAAAATCCTCCCGCACGGATTTTTCCGGGCGGGTTTTTCTGTACTTCGAGTCAGCCAGACAAATTCTAGTGCACCTCGACCAGCAATTTCACATCGTGCGCGGAAGTCCCTGAAGCGCCGGTTACCAGCACGCTGTACACCGGACTCACCGCCGGAGGCACGCCACCGTTGGTGCCGCCTCCTCCTCCGCCACCACCACCGCCTGAAGTTCCACCGCTACCACCGCCGCAGCTCGCCACCATTACCAGCGCTGCCGTCAGCACTCCCGCGCCGGCCCAAACGCGCACGCGTTTGCCACCGCCGAACCAAGCCATCGCAAACACCAAGATCATCATCGCGAGCGCCGTGCCGAATATCGCGCCGAACCCCTTGCCGCCGCCCAAGCCCCAGCTTTTTACCGGCGTAGGTCTGGCCGCGGCCGCCACCGACGAGACGTTCAACGTAATCGTCATCGGCCCATTGATCGTGGCTGATGCGGGCGTCACGTTGCAGGAAATCGCGCTCGACGACGGCGTGCACGAAAATTTCACCGTCCCACTGTACTGATAAAAGATTCCCAGGTTCAGGCCCACGCTCGTCGATCCGCCACCCGCCAGCGTCACCGACGGCTGTTCCAACGCCATGGTGAAATCCGGCGTCGCATCTTCCAGCAAGGTGAAAGTTCCCAAACCTTCGGAAGCCTTGTAATACGCATCGCCGGAGTAGTCGGCCGTGATCATGTTCTGCCCCAGATCGAGCCCTTCGATCGTCACCGGTCCAAGCGAAGTGCCGCCCGCCGTGTTGGGGCCGGTCGGCGCCAAGGTGATCTGCGAAACCTCCGAACCGTCCGAGTAAACGGTAACCACGCCAGTCGGCGCGCTCGTAGCGGTTGGCGGTCCGGTCACGTTGACCGTGAACAATGTGTAGGACCCATCAAGCTGTCCCAAGCTAACGATGGTCGACGGGTTGGCCACCACCGTCGTCGTGGTAACCGCCAGCGGCCCCGGCGGCGTGGTCACGCTGACCGTTTCAGGTCCGTACGTGTTGGCGGTATTCACCGGCAGAAACGATACGTCGCCGGGATAGGTCGCGGTCAACGCGTAGGTTCCCGCCGCCACATTCGTGAACGTGGTGTACCCCAGCGATTGGCTCGCGCCGTGTTCTTCGATCGGCCCGGGCGCGAGCGTCACCGTTTGCACCCGCGAACCTAGATTCACCGTCACGGCGCCGGGCGGACTTTGGCACCCATAAGCATTTACGTTCACGTTTACGACCAGATCGTCGCCCGCGCTGAACCCGCACACATACATCGAATTCGGCCCAAGGACGTTGACCTCCGTACAGTTCGCGCCCGGGCTAAGAAAAAGGTTCGGCGTCTGCGGATTGAAGGTGAAGCTGAAGGGCGTCGCGGTGCTGGACAAAAACGTTCCGTCGCCCGGATACGCCGCGGCGACCAGGTGTGTTCCCGCCGGCAAATTCGCCGGCGTTCCCCACGTCGCAGTTCCTTCGGTGGTCACCGCAACCGGTACCGGCGGCTGATTATCCAGCGTGAACATCACGTTGCCCGTCGCGCCCCGCGCTAACTGCGCGTACATGAAAAAGGGAAATCCCGACGTGTAGCTCTGGCCGCTCGGATTTCCCGGCTCGCCGCTGGGGATGAAGGATCCCGGTAAAAGGTAATCCGAGCAGTAGGTGGCCGGATTTGGCAGAGCATTGCCGCTGACGTACGCGCTCATGGTCAGGCCCGACGACGCCTGCGACACGGTAATGGTTTGCGGCGACGACTCGCTAGTGGCGAAAGTTCCATCGCCCGAATATTTCGCCCACACGTCATATGTTCCCGCCGGGAAAACGTTCTTCACTGCCGGAGTGTCGGTGCTCACCACCGAACTTTTCGAATCGAGGGTGAACGTTTCGAGTCCGCTGACCAGCGGATCGTTCGCGTTCGATTCGATGGTGATCGCGCCCTGCGGCGTTCCGCCGCCGCTCGATGGTTTGACCTTCGCGGTGATTGCCGGGGCCTCGCCTGCCACCAGCGTGGTCGGTGAAATCGTGAACGTCGTCGTCGTTGTTTTCAGTGTTCCGCTACTCCAGTTCGTCACCAGCAGGTTCGCGTCCACCGAGCCTAATCCCGTCGCCAAGTCGTAACCCGCCGCCGCCGGATATTCCTGCAGCGAGTCGTACGAATCACCCGTATCGGCGGTGCAGTTCGGCGAACTCTTTTCGCACGGAACATTATTTGTGCCGATAGTCACGTCGTGAAATGCGGAGGGCATTCGTTGCGCCAGGGCGTACAGCGCATACGCAGCCTGTCCTTGCCTTCCGTACTTTTGATTCACCAGCGCCAGGATTCCGGCCATCGCCGGCGTCGCCCC
Source organism: Candidatus Acidiferrales bacterium (assembly GCA_036401315.1). Taxonomy (GTDB): domain Bacteria; phylum Acidobacteriota; class Terriglobia; order Acidiferrales; family UBA7541; genus Palsa-295. The sequence continues at coordinate 16,259 of DASWVE010000084.1, read as the reverse complement.
GGAAGTTCCGCCCACCAGTTCGACTACGCCCTGTTGTCCTGGAGCCGCGCTGCAATCCTGTTCACTCGCGCACAGCGGATACGCGCTCAAGTTCGAACCATCTGCCGCGAATAGCGAGACGTCTGGCACGTCGCGCACGCCGTCCGCCGGAACTCCTGCACCTACTTGCCAGCTCGGCTTCGGGTAACCCACAAAGCCTCCTGTCGGTCCGTCGAACGCAATACTGCTTTTGCCCCCGCCACTGGAGGGAACGGCATCGAAGGAAACATAAGCCGTCGCGTTTTTGCCGAAGACGGTGTCCCAGACTTGTTCCGGCAGCGGTGCTTTCAGCGAACCATAGGTTCCATCGTTCGTCTGACTCCAAAGCGTAGCTGCGCTCGCGGCGCCCGTCGCGTAATCGCTGTAGTAAAAATCCGTGCCGCCCACTGCCACATTCCACGGCGTCGACGCCAGTCCATTGACCCCGAATCCATTGGCGACGACGAACTGCTGATTCGCGTTGTCGCACTCCGCCGGACCGCTATCGCCCGACGACACGAACACCGTCTGACCTTGCGCCGCGGCTTGCTCCCAAATCGCCGACCACAAATGGTTGCCATCGATCGTCAGGTTCGATTCGCAATTGCTGTAGCTCATGCTGATCACGCTGGCCTGATTGTCATCTACCGCGCGCAGCGCGGCGTCATACAGTGGATCGTTCAAGAGGCCGCCGCCGGAGACGTATAAATTCAGCGCCGCGTTCGGCGCCACTGCTCCGGACTGCTCTAGGTCGAAAAACGCTTCAACGTCCGCTCCCGGTACGTCGCCTGGATCGTTTCCGTCGATTACCACCTGCGGCACCATCGCCGGCAAACCAAAGAGCGCGCGAAAATTACTCACTGAATTCAGGTCGATGTTCGATAGCCCGATTAATCCGATGGTCACCCCGGAACCGTTCACACCCGCGGCGTACAGCGGCTTCAAATCGTACTGAGTCGCAAAATCTTCGGGCGCCACCGCGTAGGGAATCATTCCATTCAAAGTGAATTGCGGCCGCGCCCCGGCGGCTTTCTGCGTGTAAGTTGTCGTCCCGGCCGAATGCCATTGCGGCTTGGCGTTGAAGTCGTTCAACGGCGCCAGCCCCGCGATCGCGCCCGCCAGCGCTGCCGGAACGCTCAACGCAGCGGCGTTCGCGTGATGCATTTCGCCGTTCACCACGTACGCATGAATCTCCGCGCCAAACGCGCTGCGCATTTGACCCGCGTTGCCCGAAAACCGGATGAATCGGTTATCGGCGTAGGTTTTCTCCACCGCGAATCCGTGCGATGCGAGCCAGGCGCTTACCATCTGCAAGCTGGCCGGATCTGCGCCGAATCGTGCGCCGAATTGCTGCGTCGTCACCCACTGGTGATAGCTCGGTGTTCCTGGCGTGTGCGCATCGCGCAAGAATTGCTCGAGTGCCGCTTCGCGATCAGCCGGCCGCGCCATCCGCAAAATAACCCGCCCGGTCGGCGTAGCTTCGCCCACCGCTCCGCGATCGAATTCTGCCCGCGCCAGTGGATGAACGGGCGCCTTCAACGGCACGCGCTGCCGCTCGTCGATCTGCGCAAGCAGGGAAGCGTTCGCCGCCGAAGAAGAGGTCGCGGCCTGCGTCTGTGCCGGAAGGCGATTCGCAAAGAGCATCGACAGCACTACCGCCGCGAACAAACGCGCGAATCCCGCCGAAGGACTTTTCATATATTTCCCCAATGTTCCACCGGGCGAAAGTGACTGCAACCCGTCCGCCTGTACCGGTGTGCCCCGGGTCGCTCAGGAATCCGGTCGCGCCGATTAGACCCAAACACTACATCCAAGTCAATCAACGCTCCAGTACACGTCTGGGCACATAGACGCAAGCTGCGGGTCCAGCGTTTCAACTTTCATCGCTCGCGGTTCCGTACAGCGCAAAAAAAGCCCCGCCCGGATCTGTTCCGGGCGGGGCTTTTGAATCGGTGGTAGTGGTTGGAGTTGCGCCGCGTTTAGGCTGACGGATTCTTCAGGATCTCTGCCAGGGCTTGCATGCGCTTCGCGTCGGCCGGCGATTTCGCCGTGCCGGCGCTCGTTTCGAGCGAGGGCGCCATGGCCTTCAACTTAGCCACTTTGCCCTTGTTCATCTTGGAGGCTTCAGCGCTGTCGATTCCGCTGCGCAACGCCGCGATCTTTTCCGCGGGCAACGCGCCGGAACGTTCCAGCTGATCGACATACGCCTTGGCCACCACCAGTTTCGACGGCCAAACGAATCTCTGCTGGTTCTGTACGTTCAACGACGGAACCTGCAAGGACTTCGCCGCGTCGATTTCGTTCTGGGTCAGGAATTTCGTCGGAGTCAGCTCAAAAATATCCAAGCCGCGCGCGATTTCCGAACCGTAGATGTTGCCGTTGTACCAGTAAGCCGACCAGTCGCCGCCGAGAACCAGCATTTTGGAATCGATCGCACCGCGGTCGAAGTAGGCGATTTCGAAAGGCTTCGACGCGTCGGTGAAATCCATCACCGAAACACCGCCCTGATACCAGGCCTGGACTTCGATGTCGCGTCCCGGAACCGGAACCAGTGAGCCATTGTGCGCCACGCAGTTTTCGGTGTCCCCTTGCGCGGCCGGCAGCTTGTAATAGCTGGCCAGGCTGAGCTTGTCGTCTTTCAAGTGGAAGATGGCGTCCGCGCCCCACTTGTTGGGGTCGTTCGGCCGGCAACGCGCGCCCAGACCTCCGCCCCATTCATCAGTGAAGACCACTTTCGTTCCATCGTTCGAGAACGACGCCGAATGCCAGTAAGAATAATTCGGATCGTTCACGGCATCGACGCGCTTCGGATGCACCGGGTCCTTAATATCCAGCAGGATTCCGTTGCCGGAGCAGGCACCGGCCGCGAGGCCAATTGCCGAGTACACGGTGATGTCGTGGCACTGGTCGGTATCCTGCGGTTTCTTTTCTTCGGTGTCGCCATGGCTTCCGCCGTTGCTCAAGCCATTCAAAGCGCCGGTGCGGGCATCCATGAAAACGCGCGGGCTGTTGACGACCTTGGCATCCTGCGGCGCCGCCACCGGAACTTTGATCACGTCAATGCGGAATTCCGCCGTGTCCGGGTTCTTATCCGGCGTGCCGCCAGAGCAGCCCGCCAGTTCTTCGCTCTGGCGCACGAAAGAGGTGCCGGAGACGTAGATGTAAACGTTGTCCTTGTCGTTCGGATCCACCACCAAGGTGTGCGTGTGCGAGCCGCGGCAGGTCTGCACCGCCGCGACTTGCTTCGGATTCTTGATGTCCGAAATGTCGAAGATGCGCACGCCGCGGAAGCGATCCTTCTGCGCGACTGGCAAGCTGCGCTTTCTTTTTCCGTCGGGGCCCGGAGGAGGGGGCGGCGGTTCCGGCGGAAAGCCCTGCTCGCCGCAATCGATGCGGCCGTTGGGCATTTCGACCGACATGAACAGCAGGTTCTTGTAGACGGACAAATCGCCCTGGCCGCCGGGGCAGACCACCGAGGTGGTCAGCGCGGCTTTGGCCGGGTCGGAAATGTCATAAATATTGAAGCCATAAAAATTTCCTTGGAACAGGTGACTGCCTTGGAAGGCGAAATCGGAATTGGAAAAAGCCAGCTCCGCGATCACCATCTGCAGGTCTTTCGGCATCTTCGAGGAATCCGGGATGCCTAGCAGCGCTAGGGCCTTTCCGACTTTCGGATCGTCAGGCGTAGCGGCGCCCAACTGGAACGCGTCAGGCTTCTTCAGCAGCGCGATGTGCTTCATGCCCAGCGAAGTTTCGCCGGCGTCGTACATGCCGGGCGTCAGCTTGAAGCGGGGATCGGTGGCGTCCGAGCCGGTCATACCGGCCGGCAGCGGGGGCGCGGGTTCCGCAGCAAACGGATTCTTTTGATCGTCGCTCTTCGGGGCGTCGGCGGCCTTATCCGGCGCCGGGGCAGGTGCTTGCGCCTGCATCGCGTGCACTCCCGTACTCAAAAAAATCGCGGCCAGCCCGGTTGCGGCCAGACGCAAAGTCCAACTCTGCAATTGCTTCATTGTTTCTCCTTCGAGGATTTTTCCTTCTCCAGCATCGACTGCATGATTTTGATCTCGGCTCGCTGCGTGTTGTCCGCGTCCGTGGCGAAATTGAAAATATCGGCTTCTTGTCCCGCGCCCGCGGTATCGAACAGATCGTGCACCATGGTCAAAGCTCCTTCGTGGTGCTGGATCATTCCAGTCAAGAACAAACGATCGAACTCCGCACCCTGAGCTTTACGCAGCGCTTCCATTTGCGCGCCCGTCAACATGCCGGGCATCAAGGCGGTCATCGCACCGCCGGAAGTATCCATGCCCATGTTAGCCATGCTTTCCATGGAGAGCGAAACCGGCTGCCCACGCGCGATCAGCCAGCGCCGCATGAATTTCATTTCGTCCGCCTGTGAACTACTGATACGCGCACCAAGCTCGCGAAGTTCCTTGTTTTCGGTGTGCGTGGGAATCAGCGCGGTCATCTCTACGGCCTGGGAGTGGTGCACGATCATGCCCTGCATGAATTCCACGTCGGCCGGCGCCACCGGCGGCAAGGTTGCGTGCGTTGAGGGTGGCAGAATCTTGCTCGGTTGCCCCGGGGCTCCGGGTTGGACGATCACTGGCGCCGAAGCGGACGAACCGGTTTGCTGCGCGGGTGTCGGTGAAGGTGACAGAAAGAAGGCGGCCAATAGACTGAGGCTCGCAGCCGCGCCAACCAGCAGCACGGAACGACGAAACCTCAACCCTATGGCATGATCACGCATAGCGGAGCCCACACACGCTATCACGAAGCGGCAGGAGGCCAAACTCAGAAATTCGCGGCACCGCATTTTGCATCCAGCAAGTCGACGCGGCATTCCTTTTCGCCCCGGGCCCGACATTTTTTTGGGAATTCATACTCTTTCTGGTTATCCAGCGCCTGGGTGGCGCGTATATAACGATAATGAAGTCAGACGCAGGTTCGGCGAAAAAGACAGCAAGAATCGCCGGGGCGCTTTACCTGCTTTGCTCCGTGACCGCCGGCTTCCCGCTCATCTACGTTCCCAACCACTTCATGGTGGAGGGGAATCCGGCCGCGACCGCCGCTAAAATCCTCGCCTCGGAGATGCTGTTCCGCGTCTGTATCGTCAGCGAACTGATCGGTGCCATCGTGTTTGCCTTCATGGTTCGCGCTTTGTATCGGTTACTTCACGATATAGACCAAGGCCACGCCTCGTGGATGGTCACCCTGGTTCTGCTTTCGATTCCCATAACTTTCATCAACGTGCTGGACGAGATCGCCGCCTTGAATCTAATCCACGGCGGCGCAACTTTTCTTGCCACCTTCACTCCGACGCAACGCGAGGCCTTGGCCATGTTCTTCCTAAATTTGCACGCCAATGGCATCGGTCTGGCCAATATTTTCTGGGGCCTTTGGCTCGTGCCGTTTGGCCTGCTAGTCCTCAAATCACGATTCCTACCGCGTTTCCTCGGCGTCTGGCTGATCGTCGACGGGCTCGCCTTGGTGGGCGTCAGCGTGACCGCGTTACTGCTCCCGGCCCACTTGGATATGGTAAACCGCATCGCGATAATTCCCGAGCTGGGCGAACTGGCCACCATGCTGTGGCTCTTGATCAAAGGCGTCGATGTCACGGCCTTAATAAACAGTGGAATGCCGGTTTCCCCGAGCTAGCGATCGGCATTTCGCAGGCTCGGAAACGTGGACTGTGCTACTGTTTCGAAGGTACCGTGAATAGGCTTAAACCCAATTTTCCATGCGGTAGCCGCAGGCGCAGGAGCACCACGGCAGCTGCTTTGCTACGCGCTTTTTTCTTTTTGCTGGTCGCCCTTTTGGCCGGCAGCCGCGTTTCCTCCGCCCGAAGTCAGCAGCTTTCGAACGTCCCGGCAGACCCCGCGGTTCGCAACGCCATCGACGATTTCGACGGCGATTATCACCCCGATCAAATCGCGGTACAAACCGGCGCGAGCGAGTTTTCCGGCACTCAGTATTGGATTGAAGTTCGGCTCAGCACCGCGGCGCCGCAACGCATCCCGGTTTTCTCCGTGCCCGGCGGCATCCAGGTTGTCGCGCGCGACGTCAATGGCAACGGTCATCTCGACCTCGTCCTCACGGCATCGTCACTCCGCCGGCCCGTCGCGATTCTGCTGAATGACGGCCATGGCCGCTTCACCCGCGTCGATCCAGACGAGTTTCCCAGTGCATTTCAAAATTCCGGAACCAATTGGGAATCGCGCGGCCATACTTTAGACGACTATGCGGGCCTACCGCCGTCTTCGCGCTTTGTAGTCGTTTTGGCGGCGCGCAAACTGTGGGCCGCTCCGTCGCCAGTAGCGCGCCTCGCCCCGGCACATCTCGTCGATTTCCTCAGCCTGGCGTTAGCTCCTCACGCCGGCCGTGCTCCTCCTCTTTCCGTTCTCCTGTAATTCCCGTCACACCGCTCGTCATTCGAATTGAATCAACGAATCCGTTCGCAGCTCGCGCTTCGTGTATTCGTTGTGTTTCCCGAAAGAGCAAGAAAACGCCAAGTCCTGGGGCCCTTATGTTGAATGTCGTTGCTGGAATATTGGTTGGAATGGTTCGGCAGATTCGCGCGCTGCCGGCGAGATTTTCGGATTTTTGCCGCAACGTCATGCAGACTCTCGCTGTCGAGGAAAGCAAACTCCGCCGCGAGGAGTTGCTGCGCGAAATCGCCAATCAAAAGCCGCCGGAGTAGCTGTGAGGTTTCTAGGTTCGTCTGGTAGCTGCCCGTAAATTAAAAAAACGCCCGCGAAGCATCGCTCGCGCTTTTTTTTGCATCCGGAATCGCACGCCGACGTTGCGTCGACGCGTCTCGCCTCCTAAAATAAATCCGCCCTAAAAGGAGACCTTGATGCCTCTGGTGCAAATTGCGCTGCGGACTGGAACTTCGCCCGAATATCGCGTCGCCATCGGCGATGGCGTGCACCGCGCCATGGTCGAAATCCTGGCCATTCCGCCCGACGATCATTTCCAGCTGATTACCGAGCATGGCCCGGCCGGACTGATCTATGACCCGCAATATCTCGGCGTGCGCCGCACCGACCGCGTGGTCTTCGTCCACATCACGCTGAGCGCAGGGCGCAAGCCGCAACAGAAACGAAAACTCTACAAACGCATCATTGAGCTGCTGGCGGAATCCCCGGGCGTCCCGCCCAACGAAGTCGTGATTGTCCTCAGCGAAACCGCCTGGGAAAATTGGTCCTTCGGCAACGGCGAAGCGCAATACATGGACGCGTAAGCTTAAGCGCGTACAAACTGGGGCGCGGGCGTGTTATTTTCCTAGCTTCGGGGTCCGGTCTGTTTTCACGAAAGCCGCGCCAAACGAAACCAACCAACGATGCCCGCCTCAATCACAACCGTGCTCGAATTCGCGCTGCTGGCGGTGACCTCGATTTTTTTCCTGGTCGATCCCTTCGCGGTAATTCCGCTGTTCCTCGCAGTCACGGCCGGCGCTCCTAAGCCCGAGCGCAACGGCATCGCCCGGCGCTCCGCGCTGACCTGCGCCATCGTGCTCACCGCTTTCGCCATCGCCGGCAGCCTGATTTTCAAAATGTTCGGCATCACCCTGCCGGCCTTCAAAATCGCCGGGGGCATCATCCTGATGCAGATCGGCCTGGACATGCTGCAGGGCAAGCAGTCCTCGCAGAAATCTACGGCCGAAGAACAACAGGAGGGCGCGGAAAAATCCGACGCCAGCATTATTCCGCTGGGCATGCCGATGCTGGCGGGTCCTGGCGCAATTTCCACGGTGATGGTGCTGGTGGGCGAATCGCATAGCGTGTGGCAGCACGGCGTAATCTACGCGACGATCATCCTGACCGCGTTCGTTTCGTATTTAGTGTTGTCCGGCGCCGACCGCGTGCGCGGTTACCTGGGCGAAACCGGGATTCGCATCTTGATGCGCTTGATGGGATTGCTGCTGGTGGCTCTGGCCGTCCAGTTCGTCGCCAACGGCCTCACCGATTTTGGGTTGTTGAAACCGCTGATCACGCCGTACTGAAAATTACTGCGAATTGCTGAAGGTGTTGCAGGTGTTGGGGTCGCCGCTGGTCAGGCCCTGCTTGAACCACTGCACGCGCTGCGCCGAAGTGCCGTGCGTGAATTTCTCCGGCATCACTTCGCCCTGCGTCATTTTCTGGATGTGATCGTCGCCCACCGCCGCCGCTGCGTTTAATCCCGATTCCACGTCGCCGGTCTCGAGGATATTGCGCTGTTCGGTCGAATGGCCCCACACGCCGGCGTAGCAGTCGGCCTGCAGTTCGAGCCGCACCGAAAGTTCATTGCGTAGTTGCGGATTCTGCTGCTGCGCCGCGCGCACTTTGCTTTCGGTGCCCAGGATTTTCTGCACGTGATGTCCCAGCTCATGCGCGATTACGTAAGCCTGTGCAAATTCGCCGGAAGCGCCGAAGCGATCTTTCAGTTCGTTGAAAAATCCCAGATCCAGATAAACTTTTTCGTCGCCGGGGCAATAAAAAGGCCCGGTCGCGGTCTGCGCCAGACCGCAGGCGGAATTCACGTCGTCACGAAACAGCACCAGCTTGGCGTGGCGATAATTCGGCAGGATCTGCGTCCAGGTTTTTTGCACATCATCCAGGACGAACGAAACGAACTGAACTTCCCGCTGCTCGGCCGCGTCGCGCGCCGGGTCGGGCGGGCGCGTCGTCGCGGGCGCCGAGTTACCGGTGGTGGCCGCGCCGCCATTCAGAAACGGCGTGATCAGGTCGCGTTTGAAAATAAAACTCAGCACCAGCAGAATCAGCAGCCCGCCGATGCCGATGTGCATGCCGCCAAATCCGCCGCCCCCACCACCGCCGCTCGTATTGCGATCGTCTTCGATGTCGCCGCTGGTGCCGCCCGGTGTCCAACGCATAGGAAAACCTCGATTACCGCGAGATGAAGTGCGTGCGGTGAGGCGCCGCTAAAAAAGTGAGAGCCCGGAAGAGGCGCCGCTCTGGGTTTCGAGAGGATAACATTTCTGGGAGCGATTGCAGGCTCACGTTTTTCGCGCGGCGGAAGACGCGACGAAGGGCGCCCCTAGTATTCGTCGTCCTCGGATTTTTTCAGCCGCGTCATCTTGAAGCTCACCCGAAAATCGCGCGTCCGCGCTTCGGCCAGAATCGCGCGGCGCGTTTCCAGCGGCAGCTCCGACGGCCCAAACACGCCGGCCATGTCCCGCGGAAAATGTTTCACGAAAATCGCCGCGAGGTGCGCCGTGGCATAAGCGATCGGCGTCGAAATCAATCCCCGCCGGCGAATCTGAAAGAGCGTCGGGAAATTTGCGTCGTAGCGCAGCAGCAGCGGCTGATCGTCCTTCGTCCCTTTCACCAGCACCGCCGCCGCGAAGCGCGCGTTTTCCAGCACGCCGCTGCGAATCAGCCCCGCCACTCCCTTGGGCGTCAGAGTTTTGGGGAAGCGCTTGCGGACGATGCCCTGCGAACGGTTCAAACGCCCCTGGCGATACCAGCGAAATAAACGGTCGAAATCGTTGCCACCAATTTTCGCGTCCATGTTCTGCATCGGCACCACGTAAGGCAACATGCAGACTTCGTCCTGCGCCGCCAGATACACGGTCGTCTCGCCGATGGGTGAAGGGAAACGGAATTTTTCGCGATCCGCAAAACGCTTGGCCAGCGCAAAACGCCCGTGGCGATACACTCGCGGTTTTGAAATCGCTTCGTCGTACATCACTTCCGGCGACCAGGTCGAAACCGGATCTTTACTCTCCGTGCTTTCGTACAGGCGAATCTGCACGGACTCCACGGTGTCGAGCAATTCCGATCCGCGCTTAGCCAGCAGGTTGGTCAGTCCCGGAGCCGCGCCAGTGCAAATCACCGCCGCGCGATTTTTCTCCGCAAATCGCTTCTGGAAACGAAATTGTTCCGGCCGGAAAGGATTGCGGTTCAAGTGTGAATTTAAATCAAGGTAGTGCGCGCGCAAACGCAGCGCGGCTCGCAGAATAATTTCGTTGAATACCGCGGGAGAGGCGTTGACCAGCAGGTTGCAGCCGCGAGCCGCGCGCACGATCGACCACAAATTCCGCGCGTTCGCTTCCACCACTTCAATTTCACTTTTCTTGCCCAGGAATTTCCGGGCGCGTTCCGGATCGCGGTCGCCGCACCAGACCGTGTGTCCCTGCCGCACCAGCAGTTGAGCCAGTAACGAGCCCGCGCCGCCGACCCCGAGCACAAAGATGCGCATCGGTTCGCAACTCTATCATGTTTGCTCGCGGCTACAACCGGTGCAGCGTGAGGATGGTCTTCGCGACGGTGAAGGGAAACAACGCCAGCATCCAGAATCCGAAAGCCCCGGCCAATCCGGCGGTGCCGCGCGTCCGGAACAGGTAGTAGGGCACCACCACCAGCGACCCGAAAAAGATAAACGCTTCGAACTCGAAAAATGGCTCGCGGTCGCCGCGCGCCTTCAGGTCGCCGCGAATCCAGTACACGGCCAGCAGCGGAAAAGAAATGGCCCACAGTGTTTCCAACAGCTGGGAGGGCGCTACGCCTCGCAGCGCGAGGATGATCAGGCCGGCCGAATAAAGCAGCGTCAGAACCAGCAGCGGCGTTAAGGGCTTCAAGAGAAATCGCGTCACGGAATTCAGAGCGCCTCTACGGTTCAGTGCCTTCAAGTCAACGCATTGGCACACCCGCGACGCGGAAGCCCGAAGACTTCCGCGCCGGTGTTACCGGCTTCGCGCTAATTCAGCCGGATTGAAGTGATGCGGTTGTTCCAATCCTTATTGTTGTAGCCCTGCACCTGCCAGGCGCGCAGGTCCGGGATGCTCTGCCGCGTCGCGGCGGAGAAGCCACGGAAATCGGCGTCGTTGTAGATCGTGATGGTCACGCGGCCATACACCTGGATCGAACTGATCTTGTCGTTGAAGCCGTTCGGCACGTTCAACGAAGACCCGCGATCCTGGCAGAAATAATCGCCAGAGAAATTCTGGCTGGTGAAGAAGCACGCGCCGTCGCGCGGCCGTTTGCCGGGACGTCCGCCTTCGGTGTTCCACCAAGTGGGGCCGCCACCGTACGTGATCACCCGGAACTGCGCGCGGCACCCGCGGTCGACCCACACGCCGCGATTGTCGTTACCCCAGCTTTGTCCGCGCACGCATGGCGAACTGCTGATCTGCCGCACCATCTCAACCGACTGGCGCGGATCGCCAATCGTACAGTACCGGCGCTTGCCGTTGTTCGATTCGCAGGTCACGAAGTTCTGGTTCGGTCCCTGCGGTGCCGGCGTGACCGCCGCGGCTGAAGCGGCACTGGTTGCTGGAGAACCCGCGTGTACGGTTGAAATGAAAAATGCCAGAGAAAATACCAGTAGGGTCGGTAGCAGCAGTTTGATTCTCATCGAGTGAGCTCCTTGATGCCTTGAAAAAATACCTTCGGCGACGGGCGTCGCCCTAGGGGCCTCACGATAGTCTGCCACCATTTTTCTGTAAAGTGAATTTCCGGAGCGCTCCCGGGAAGCGACCCATTTGCGTCACGATTCGTTGCCGAGCCTCGCCTGGAGGCGTACTATCAAGGCTCTATTCTCCACCGTTGATTTGTCCCTTTTTCGTTTTTAGCGGCATCTAACGGATTGCAGCGCGAGCACATGCCTCTTCTCGATAAATTCGGGCGCCAGATTTACGACCTCCGCGTATCGGTCACCGACCGCTGCAACTTCCGCTGCGTCTACTGCCGCTCCGCTGATCCCGAAAACAACATGGCCGAACACGCCCTGCTCGAATGGGACGAATGCGAGCGACTGGTGCGCATTCTGGTCGGCATGGGCATCCGCAAAGTGCGCCTTACCGGCGGCGAGCCGCTGGTGCGCCCCGGCCTCGAAGATTTCGTCGCGCGCCTGAAAAAACTTGGCGTGCAGGATTTGTCGATGACCACCAATGGCCATCTGCTCGCGACCCGGCTCAACGGCCTGGTCGCTGCCGGTCTCGACCGCATCAACATCAGCCTCGATTCGCTGAACAAGGAAAAATTCGAGCAGGTCACCCGCACCAAATCATTCGATCAAGTCATGGCCGGCATCGAAGCCGCCCAGGCTTCACCGCTGCGCCCGGTGAAGATCAACGCCGTGCTGGTGCGCGGATTGAACGACGATGAAGTCGAAGCCTTCGCCGAATTCGCCCGTGAAAAAGATATCGTCATGCGCTTCATCGAATTCATGCCGCTCGATGCCGACCGCGCCTGGACCCGCGACCAGATGGTTCCCGCCGCCGAAGTCTACAAGCGCATCAGCGCCAAGTGGCCGCTGATTCCCGTGGTCCACGAACGCAGCGAGACTGCCCGCAAATACCGCTTCGCCGACGGCCGTGGGGAAATCGGCCTGATCGCCCCGGTCACCCAGCCGTTCTGTGGCCACTGCTCGCGACTCCGGCTCACTGCCGATGGAAAATTGCGCACCTGCCTGTTCAGCAAGGACGATCACGACCTGAAGAGCCTGCTGCGCAGCGGCGTCACCGACCGCGAGGTGGGCGACGCCATCCACGCCATCGTCGACCAGAAAGAAAAGGGCCATCGCATCAACGAGCCGGATTTTCTGCCGCCTTCGCGCACCATGGTTTTTATCGGCGGCTGATGCCGGCTGCCGGTTTTGATTTATGATGGCGGTGCGGTTCCCGGGGGCGATGTGGCATGGCCGATGACGAATCCAAATATTTTTCGCTGACCGAAGCCGAGCGCCTGCGCGTTCAGCTCGAACCGATTCTGATCGAAGCCATGGAATCGCGCCGCAAAATGTCCGAAGTCGACGACAAGATCAGCGCGCTGGCCGAAAAAATCTCGCGTTCGGGCGGCCTTTCGGTTTCTTACGAAAAAGCCGCGAAACGCCGCCTGGAACGCAACCGCCTGGAAGAGGGAATTCAGTCCGCGCTCGAGCGCATCATCGAAACCGGCTGTGTGGTGAAGGATCTCGACGTCGGCCTGCTCGATTTTCCCGCGCGCATCGACGATCAGGACGTTTTTCTGTGCTGGAAGCTCGGCGAGGACCGCATCCGTTTCTATCACCGCCAGGACGAAGGATTTTCCGGCCGCAAGCCCCTCGATCCCCGCGACCGCGGCCACAAAGACCCAATTCAGTAGCCGCCCATAATTATCCTGAGAAATCAAAACTATTAAGGAACAACTGTGACGCAATCCACCGAGAACCGCCTGAAAGACTCAGCCAGCCCATATCTGCGCTCCGCTGCGCACCAGCCCATCGACTGGCACGAATGGGGCCCGGAAGCTTTCGCTCGGGCACAAAAAGAAAACAAACCCATCCTCCTCGACATCGGCGCCGTCTGGTGCCACTGGTGCCACGTCATCGACCGCGAAAGCTACGAAAATCCCGAGATCGCCGCGATGATCAACAAATCCTACGTGGCCGTGAAAGTCGATCGCGACGAACGCCCCGACGTCGACGCCCGCTACCAGTCGGCGATCAGCGCCATCTCCGGCCAAGGCGGCTGGCCGCTCACCGCGTTTCTTACTCCTGAAGGCAAACCGTTTTTCGGCGGCACCTATTTCCCGCCCGACGACGCCATGGGCCGCCCCGGCTTCAAACGCATCTTGAACGGCGTCGCCGAATCGTTCAAAACGAGGCGCGCCGAAATCGATACCTCCGCGCAGGCCCTGGAAGAAGCCGTGGCCAAAGCTGAAGTCTTCAAAACCGCGCGCGGCGAATTCGATGCCGGTGTTGTCGACTCCGTGATCGAATCCGCACTCAGCATGTTCGATGAACAACACGGCGGATTTGGCCAGGCCCCCAAATTTCCGCACGCCAGTGCCGCGGATCTTTTGCTCGAACGCTACCAATCCACCGGCGCCAAGAGTCTGTTGCACGTCGCCGATCGCACTCTGACCGGAATGGCCGAAGGCGGCGTTTACGACCAGCTGGCCGGCGGATTCCACCGCTATTCCGTCGACGAGCGCTGGTGCGTCCCGCACTTCGAAAAAATGACCTACGACAATTCCGAGCTGCTGAAAAATTTCCTCCACGGATTTCAGGTCACCGGCAAGCCGCTGTTCCGCGAAACCGCCGAAGGAATTATTTTCTGGGTCAACGAAACACTTTCCGATCAGCAGCGCGGCGGATTTTACGGCAGCCAGGATGCCGACCAGACCCTCGACGACGACGGCGACTACTTCACCTGGACCCTCGCCGAAGTGCGCGCCGTCCTCTCGCCGGAAGAAGCCCGCGTGGCCGCGATGTATTACGACGTCAACGCGCGCGGCGAGATGCATCACAATCCCGAAAAAAACGTGTTATGGGTGACGAGCGACCTGGCAACGATCGCCGGCGAGCTGAAGATCGGCGAAGCCGACGCACGGCTACTGCTCGCGCGCGCCAAAACGAAATTGCTGGTGGCCCGCCGCCAGCGGCGCCCCATTCCGGCTATCGATACCACCGTTTACGTCGCATGGAACGCGATGTTCGTTTCCGCGTACCTCGAAGCCGCGCGTATTTTGGGACGCGACGATTGCCGCGCCTTCGCGCTGAAAACTCTCGACCGCATCCTCGCGGAAGCCTGGGATGAGCAAAAAGGATTCTTGCATCGCGTTGGCGGCCCGCGCCTCGATGGCTCGCTCGACGACCAGATTTTCACCGTCGCCGCGCTGCTCGACGCCTACGAAACCACGCTCGACCGCCGCTATTTCGAAATTGCCGAACGTGCGCTGCGCCTCGCCGTCGAACGCTATGGCGACCCCGAAGGCGGCGGCTTTTTCGATCGCGCCAAAGATGCCGCGCCGATGGGCGGCATGGAAATTCGCCGCAAACCGCTGCAGGATTCGCCGACGCCCGGTGCCAATTCCGTCGCCGTGATCGTTCTCGACCGCCTCTATGGTCTGACCGGCGAAAAGCTCTACCGCGACTGGGCCGAGAAGACGCTGGAAGCCTTCGTCGGTCTGGTCCCGCAGTACGGCTTGTTCGCTGCGACCTACGGTCTCGCGGCGCTCTTGCACGCGCGCCACTCGTTGCAAGTCGTCGTGCTAGGCGCAACAGGCGATCCGCAAGCCGCGGCCCTCGAAAAAGCCGCGAACGAAACCTATCGCTTCGGCAAATCCGTTCTGCGCGTAACGCCCGAAACTCTGGCTGCCGCTTCGCTCGCGCCCGCCCTGCGTGAAACGCTGCCGCATTTGGACGCCGCCAAGCCGCAGGCCTTGGTCTGCGTCGAAACCACCTGCTTTCCACCCATCTTCGAACCCGCAGCGCTGAAGGCCACCCTCTCGAAATAGCGCAGCCTTGCACGTCTTCGCCCGCCGAGGATTCTCCAACCATTGGTAGCGGCTACGCGGTAGCGCTCCCGGGAAAAATTTCGCCCCGGCGGATGCGGTTGCCGCATCCAAAGCCCAGTGCGATAATGTGGCCGTTCAAGCACGCGTGGTTGCTGTACCGGGGGCTTTATGGCGATGCGAGACGCATGGGTTGAGAAGCGCGCAACGGCGATGAACGGAGGCGTGCGCAATTTTTCGCAGATGCATTACGCGCGCAAAGGCATCATCACCGAGGAAATGCAATATGTTGCCCAGCGCGAAAAGCTGACGCCCGAACTGGTCCGCGACGAAGTCGCCCGCGGCCGCGCCATCATCCCCGCCAACATCAATCACCGCAACCTCGAACCGATGGGCATTGGCTCCGCGTTCTTCTGCAAGATCAACGCGAACATCGGCAATTCCGCCACCACCTCCGACGTCGACGCCGAACTCGAGAAGTTGCACCGCGCCGTGCATTACGGCTCCGACACGGTCATGGACCTTTCCACCGGCGGCGATATCGCCATGATTCGCAAAGCCATCATCAATGCTTCGCCTGTGCCCATCGGCACTGTGCCCATCTACGAAGCGCTTTCGCGCGTACGTCGTCCCGAAGACCTCACCATTCAGATTTTGTTGGAAGTAATCGAAGAGCAAGCCGAGCAGGGCGTCGACTACATGACCATTCACGCCGGCGTGCTCCGCGAATTCGTCCCGCTGACGCGCAATCGCATCACCGGAATCGTCAGCCGCGGCGGCGCTTTGCTCGCCCAGTGGATGAGCTTCCACAAGAAGCAAAATTTCCTGTACGAAAATTACGACGCCATCTGCAAAATTTTCCAGAAGCACGACGTCAGTTTTTCACTCGGCGACGGTCTGCGTCCCGGTTGCCTGCACGATGCCAGCGACGAAGCACAGTTCGCCGAACTGAAAGTCCTCGGCGAGCTGACCAAAAAGGCCTGGGAATACGATGTGCAGGTCATGATCGAAGGCCCCGGCCAC
>DASWVE010000083.1:0-41546 GCA_036401315.1 Candidatus Acidiferrales bacterium | reverse complement strand
GTTTCTGCGCAGCGAAAAAACCGCGCCCAGCAGCCCGCGAATTACCAGGATTAGGCCCGCGGCTCCGAGCATCATCGGCGCCAGCCGCCAGCGAACGATCGGTATCGCTAAGATTGCCAGGCCCACGAGCGCCAGCGACGCCGCCCGGATTCTCGATTCGTACAGCCGCAGGCCCGGCTCCGGTTTGATTCCAGCGCGCACGCCCCAGAAGACTAGAAACGCGCCGAGCGCGATCAATCCCGCGGGCTGCGTGGGAAGTCCCACTCGCCCAGACAACGCGAGAACGATCAGCAGGGCGCCGAGCATAAAGACAATGAACTCGCTCAGCAAGCGAAACGGATTGATCGGCGGCGCCATATTTGGTCTTCAAATTATGCGGCAGGCCACCCGCAGCTCGCAAACGCGGGCCAAAACACCCGCGAAAGCCGTCGGCAGCGGGGATTCGCATACGCGCCGTCGATGATATAATCTGAGATTCGGTTCTGCATCTCCGCAAGGTCTGGCTCATCTAATCTGCGAGGTACACATACGTGCACAAGGTGATCATTATCGGAAGCGGGTGCGCCGGTCTGACTGCGGCGATCTATGCGGCGCGCGCGGATTTGAGCCCCGTGGTGCTGGACGGCTATGAACCGGGCGGACAGCTGGCCTTGACCACCATGGTCGAAAATTTCCCCGGCTTTCCCGACGGCATTCTCGGGCCGGAGCTGATTGAGAACACCCGCAAGCAGGCCCAGCGATTCGGTACCGAATTTCGAGCCGGCGCCGTTTCGGCCGCCGATCTCAGCAAACGTCCGTTCAAAATTACAGCAGGGAACGAAACCTACGAAACCGAGACGCTGATCATCGCCGCCGGAGCATCCGCGCGTATGCTGGGCATCGAGTCCGAAAAGCATTTGCTGGGCCACGGCGTTTCCACCTGCGCCACCTGCGACGGCTTCTTTTTTCGCGGCAAAGACATCATCGTGGTCGGCGGCGGAGACACCGCCATGGAAGAAGCCACCTTCCTGACTAAATTTGCCAAGACCGTCACGCTGCTGCATCGCCGCAACGAATTCCGCGCCACCAAAATCATGCTGGACCGCGCTCGCGCCAACGAAAAAATCCGCTTCATGACCCCTTATGCGATTGAAGAAGTGCACGACGTGAACACCAAGAACGTCGAAAAGGTGACGGTCCGCAATACCGAGACTCAAGAGAAACAGGAAATCGAGACCTCTGGCGTATTCGTGGCGATTGGCCACGATCCCAACACTAAAATTTTCAAAGGCCAGCTGGACATGAATCCGGACGGGTACTTGCTGACCCACGACGGGCCCAAGACGAACATCGAAGGCGTATTCGCCGCCGGTGACGTGCAGGATCACAATTACCGCCAAGCCATTACCGCGGCCGGCTCCGGCTGCATGGCGGCGATCGAAGTGGAGCGGTTCCTCTCCGGACACAAAGGCTGACGCGGCGGCTCGGTTGCGGCATACTTTGGTGTTGATACTCGTACCCACCAATCGCACCGGTCGTCCGTCACACAGCCGGGTTAGCTAATGCGCGAACTCCTCCTGCGGCTTTCCGAAAACAAGAAACTCGCGCCCTGGATCATGGCCAATGGCGTGAGCCGCCGTGTGGCTCAGCGTTTCGTGGCTGGAGAAAAACTGGAAGACGCGCTGGCGGCCGCGAACGTCGTAAACCGCTCCCTGAAATTGGCGAGCCTGGACCTACTTGGAGAAAACGTCTCCGACGCGGCCGGTGCGCGCGCGGCCGCCGTCGGCTATCGCGCGATTTTCGACCGCATCGCCGCCGAACGGCTCGACGCGAATGTCTCCTTGAAACTCACCCAGCTGGGACTCGACCTTAGCGAAGATCTTTGCCAGGAACTTCTGGAAGGCATCGTCCAGCACGCCGCCGAGCTTGGAAATTTTGTGCGCGTGGATATGGAAGGCTCGGCCTACACGCAGCGCACTGTCGATCTGGTGAAGCGGGTTCGGACGGAATATTCGGCGGTCGGGACGGTGATGCAGGCCTACCTTTACCGCAGCGAACAGGATGTCGTGGATTTGCTGGCGGCGGGTTGCCGCATGCGGCTGTGCAAAGGCGCTTACAAAGAACCATCGGAGGTAGCGTTCCCCCAAAAGGCTGACGTCGACGCAAATTACGTAAAGCTGATGAAACTGCTGCTGCCCAGCGGGATTTATCACGGCATCGCCACGCACGACCCGGCCATGATTCAAGCCACCAAAGATTTCGCCCGCGAGCAAAAAATCACCAGCGATAAATTCGAGTTTCAAATGCTGTACGGAATTCGCACTGACTTGCAGGATGCCCTGGTCCGCGAAGGTTTTCGCGTCCGTGTTTACATTCCCTACGGCACCGATTGGTTTCCGTATTTTATGCGCCGCCTCGCCGAACGGCCGGCCAACGTAACATTTTTCCTGCGCAGCATGCTGCCGCGTTCCTCCAACGGCGGAGCTAAGTAGCCAAGGCGCCGCACGGCTTTCGTAGCCGAGAAGCTTCCGTTGAGATTCCTTAAAATCCGACTTAGAATATCCCCGCGCTAACCGCTCGATCTTCATTCGCGCTTTCGTCACAGGAGCCTTCCATGCGAGCCACCTCTGTTACCCGAATTATCGCCATTTCCTGTTTGCTGACGGTCGCGGGATGCGGCAGCAAATCCTCATCAACGCCAGAAAGCGGAAGCGCTCCGGCAGGTTCGGCTCCGTCGGCGTCAAATTCCGGAGCGGCTCCAAATTCTTCGGCGCCCAACGCGCCAGTAGCAGCACCGAACGCGGCCCCCGCGCCCGCGCCAGAACCGCCGCCTCCTCCACCGGTGGTAATCCCTGCGGGAACGACGATTACGGTGACGCTCGATCAAACCATCAATTCGCAAACCGCCAATAACGGCGACGGGTTCGCCGCGTCGCTGGCGGTTCCGCTTACCAGCGGAGCCGTGGTCGTGCTGCCGGTCGGGACGCGCGTCGGCGGAACGATCGTCACTGCGCAGTCGGCCGGAAAATTCAAAGGTAACGCACTGCTGCAGCTGGTGATCGATTCGGTCCGGATCTATGGCACGAAATATCCAATGCAAACCAACGAAATCGAGAGTGTCGGCAAAGGCCGTGGAAAAAGAACGGCGGTAGGAGCTGGTGGCGGCGCAGCGTTTGGCGCAATTGTCGGCGCGCTCGCGGGCGGCGGGAAGGGTGCGGCCATCGGCGCGGCAGCGGGAGGAGGAGCGGGAACTGCCGGTGCAGCCTTCACGGGCAAGAAAGACATCGTGCTGCCCGCCGAAACGCGGTTGCACTTCCGTCTCGCCCAACCGCTCACGATACCGCCGGCTCCGCCCGCTGCTCCGGCGTCTTCGGCACCGGCGGCCAACCGGTAGTCGGTAGTTCGAAGGAAGACGGCGTTGCTCAGCAGTGGCGCCAGTTAAGCCTTGCGGCAAACCGCGACGCCGTCGCGCAACGGCACAATCACCGGAAAAAGCTCCTTCGAGCTGTAAATCATCTCAGTGAATTCAAGAATCCCGCGCGTCATCTCGTCCTTCGGCGCTTCCGTAACTCGTCCCGACCACAAAACATTGTCCGCAATCAAAAGTCCGCCGTGCTTCAGGCGGGGCAGCGATTTCTTGAGCGCCGCGGGATATTGGTGTTTGAAGACGTCGATTAGAATGATGTCGAAGTCTCCGGACACTGAATCGATCAGGTCGACGGCATCGCCGGTGAGGATGTGAACCTGCTTCTCGATCCGGGCTTTCTGGAAATTCTCCCGAGCCATCGCGGCGTTTTTGGGATCGCCGTCGGTGTAGTAAATCTCGGCCTGCGGTCCCGCTGCGGAAGCGAACCAGATTGCCGAATATCCGATCGCCGAGCCCATTTCAAAGATCCGTTTCGCGCCCGAGATCTGAGTCAGCAGATAAAGCAGTCGGCCGCACTCCGGCCCGATGATCGGCACGTCATGTTTGCGAGCGTACGCTTCCATTTCCAGAAGCACCGGATCGCTCGCGGGAATTACGGTGCTGAGGTACTTTTCGACCGCCGGTAAGAAGATTCCCGCCATGCTGGCTCCCTTTGTTCTTCAAATTTCTATTTTCGAATTTCCAGTTTCTGCTTTACGGATGCGAAGCCGCGTGCGTAGTTGAATCACCCAGCGATTCTCCCGGCTTCAATTCGTGAATTTCCAAGCCCTTGAGGTCCTGCGTCAGTTGCCGAAGCTGTTCCGGCCGCCCGACCAGCGGAGGAAAGGTGCCGAAGTGCATGGGAATCACGTGGCGCACATTCAGCAGCCGAATCGCCAACGCGGCTTCGCGCGGCCCCATGGTGAAGTGATCGCCGATTGGCAGCATGGCCAGATCGGGTGCGTAAAGATCGGCGATGATTTTCATGTCGCCGAAAACCGCGGTGTCCCCGGCATGATAGATCGTCAGACCGCCGGGCAGGCGCAAAATGTAGCCGCAGGCTTCGCCGCCGTAAACGATGTGGTCGCCGTCCTGGATCCCGCAGGAGTGCACGGCGTTCACCATGGTCACTTCGATCTCGCCCACCTTCTGGGTACCGCCTTTGTTCATCGCGCTGGTTCCGGCGACGCCTTTCGATTCGAGCCACGCGCAAAGCTCAAAAATACCGACGACTTGCGGTTTGAATTTCTTCCCCAACTCGACGGCATCCGCGATGTGATCGAAATGTCCGTGGGTCACCAACATCGTATCGATGCGCTCGAACTGCTTGTCCTTCTCGGGGCACATCGGATTGGTCAGAACCCACGGATCGATCAGAATTACCTTTCCACTGGGCGTCTCGATGCGAAAAGCCGCGTGGCCCAGCCAGGTGAGTTTGTTTCCTCGCGTTTGAAGCATGATGGCTCTCCCTGTTTTTTTCGAAATGAAGGTCAGTCGTTATGAAGGCCGGCAGAACTCGAAACGGTTATTTCCCACCTTGCGCCGACGCACCGCCCAACGTAGCGCGAAAGGCCTGTTCGAATTGCGCCCGCGGCCGGCTGCCGAGAAAAAATCCAACCACATTCCCGTCTTTGCCGTAGAACATGGTCTGCGGCATGGTGCCTTTCCATTGCGGATTCACGCCGTCATAAAAACGGTCCAGGTCAATTCCGGGTTTCTGCCGGTAATTCGGAAAGCCCGGCGCCATTTTCAAGATAAACCGCCGAACCAGGTTCATGTCCGACTCGTCATCCATATCGATTCCGACGACTTCCACTCCCTGGGGTTTGAACTGTTTGGCCAGCTCGACAATCATCGGGTACTCGTCGCGGCAGGGCTCGCACCAAGTGGCCCAAAAATTCACCACCAGCGGCTTACCCCGGTATTTGGCGAGGACTTGCTGGTAACCCGCCAGATCCACGAGTGCCGGATCAGCGCCTTTGGCAGCGTGCGGGGCGGCGGCCTTGCCCGCGCTGGAGGATTGGCTGTGGCCGGGCAGCACCGCGCCAAGACTCAACAGCAACACGAACCCAAAAGCCACGCCACCCCGGCCCAAAATGCCCACGTTTCGCTCCTCGAAAACCCGTCTTCCGCTTCGATTATACCTGCAGCAACTCAGCCCCGCCTACGCACCATTAGACGCCCGGAACTTGTACCCGCTTACCATTGGTGATATAAAAAATGTTCGGGAATCTTGCTTCCGGATGCCCTGCAGAAGGCTCGACGCACTTCTGAAACCCTCACGCTCGAGGAGAAATTGAAATGGCCTATGTAATTGCGGAGCCCTGTATCGGAACAAAAGACAGCGCCTGCGTGGACGTTTGTCCGGTGGATTGCATTCACCCGCGCAAGGATGAAGCCGGCTTCGAGGCCGAAAAGCAGCTCTACATTCATCCCGACGAATGTATCGATTGCGGCGCGTGCGTTCCGGTCTGCCCGGTGACCGCGATTTTTGCCCTGGAAGATTTGCCGGAGAAGTGGACCAGCTTTACGCCGGTGAATGCGGATTGGTTCAAGAATAAAAAAGCCTAACTTCGATTAGGGCGAAACGGGGTTTGAGATTTGGAAGAGTTACGAACGGCGAGCCAGGCGGCTCGCCGTTTTTCTTTTCAGTTAGCGCTCCTTAGACTTCAAGGCCCAGGGCCGCCTTGCCGCTCGCGCTGATCATGCTGGGGTTCCAAGCCGGCTCCCACACAATGTCGACTTTCACGTCGTTGACCGTCTCCACTGCCGCGACCTTCGACCGAACCTGATCGGGGATGGCCTGCGCTGAGGGACAATCCGGCGTGGTCAAAGTCATTTTCACCGTGACGTTCCCGGCATCGTCGCTCGCCACATCGTAAATCAGACCAAGATCGACAATGTTGATGGGGATCTCCGGGTCGTAGCACTGGCGGATTGCATCCATAATTGTCTCGCGCTCGATAGCCATCAGGTGCTCCTTCGTTTGTCTTGCCTGCAGATTGGATGCGTGAAGCTTCGCTTCTGCATCGGGTAATTGCGAACGACCAGCGTTCCACATCGTAACGGCAGAGTCAAATCGCCCGGGAAAAGCCAACCGCGCGGACGATGCGATTCGCTGTTAGACTTTTGTCAGTCTGGATCGACCGACCAGGTCGGACGCGAGGTTACGTGAAAACCGCTCTCATTCCGTTCAGTTCTTCGGCAGCGATGCTCGCCGTCGGGTTTCTCTTGCTCACCAGTCCAGCTTCCCGGGCGCAGGAGCCCCAGGACACGCAGGCGCACGATCCGCATTCGCCGACGAATCGCCCGCCGCGCGTCATCAGCGTCTCCGCCAAGGATTTCGCCTTCGAACCCGCAATCATCCATATGAAGGTTAACGAAAAAATCGAGATCGACGTGACCGCTGGCGGTGATGCGCTGGGCGTCCGCGTCAGCCCGTTTCCCGATGGTGCCAAGGCCAACACTCCTCCAGGCCTTTCGTTCCAGTTCGGCGAGGATTGCTACAAAATCAGGAAAGGCGAAATGACGCCCATTCTGATCGAAGCGACCGAGCCCGGCACCTACAGCCTCACCTGTTGCAAAGGCTGCGGCGGCAAACATAAAGGTATGGTTGGCCGGATCATCGTGGACCCGATGCCTTAGAAGTTGTGCGACAAAAAGTTGTCGTAACGAGCCGGAGAAACCTTCGTGGACCTAAAAATAAATTTGCCAGGCGTGAAGCTCGGAGTCGTGGAAGCCGAAGGTGTGCAAGTCCGAACCGATGACGCCGAACTGACCAAACTTCTGGACGAAGTGTGTGCGCGAAAACAGAAAGAGTTCACGGTCGAAACGCTGGCCGAGGCTGAACCAGTTCGCGCCGTTCGATCGCTCTTTCGCGGATGGGGCATGGACCCTTCGAAATATCGCCCAGCATCCGAAGCGCTGCTGCGGCGCGTCGTGCAGGGCAAGGGTTTGTATCGCGTCTCTAATGTGGTCGATGCAGGAAACCTGACCTCGATCGAAACCGGCTGGCCATTGGGTTGTTACGACCGCGCGCAAATTCAGGAGCCGATCGTCCTGCGGCACGGCGTCGCTGGCGAAAGCTACGAAGGAATCGGCAAAAAAAGCTGGAACCTCGAGGGGCGACCCGTTCTCGCCGATCCCACCGGCCCATTCGGCAGCCCCATCAGCGATTCGACCCGCAGCATGATTACGGAGGCCGCCAAAAACGTAGTGATCGTCATCTACATTCCGGAAAGGGCACCCGACGCGGCCGCCGAGACTGCTATGAAGCGGCTTAGCGAAAGGCTGACTACCTTTGCCGGCGCGTCGCAAACCCGATTTGCGATTTCACGGCCGGGACCGGCGGAAATACACTAAAAGAAAATAGGAAATGCGGGGATTTACCCGTCTGTCCACTTCGCTGGATTCAGGTTATTCTGTAATGGGTCCAGCGAGGTCCTCGGTGCCGAAATTTCAGTTCGTTCTCCTGATGCACGCCCACCAGCCGGTGGGAAATTTCGACGACGTAATCGAGCGAGCCTACCAGCATTCCTATTTACCTTTCATTGAGGTTCTGTCCCGCCATCCTTCCATCCGCATTGGGCTGCATTTCACCGGCTCGTTGCTGGAGTTGCTCGAGCGCTCGCACCCTGAATATTTTGAGCGACTGCGTGCTATGGTCAAGAGCGGCCAAATCGAAATGATCGGCGGCGGCTACTACGAACCCATTCTGATCGCTATTCCGCTCGCCGACCGCCACGAACAAATCATTCGGCTCGCCGATTACGTCGAAAAGCATTTCGGCCACCGCCCGCGCGGCGCGTGGCTGGCCGAACGCGTCTGGGAGCCGCAGCTGCCGTCGTCGCTCGCGCCTTCGGGCGTCGGATACACACTGGTCGACGACAATCATTTTCTTGGCGCCGGCTTCGAGCTGAATCAGCTCTTTGGCCATTATCTGGCGGAAGATCAAGGCCACACCGTCAAGGTTCTGCCGGGGTTGAAGGCGCTGCGCTACCTGATCCCTTTCCGCTCGCCAGCCGAGACCATCGATTTTCTCCGCGGCGTCGCTTCCACCAATCCGAATGGTTATGCGGCGATGGGTGACGATCTCGAAAAGTTTGGTGTCTGGCCCGGTACCTTCAAATTGTGCTATCAGGACGGTTGGCTCGAGAATTTCTTCTCCGCCATCGAGAAAAATTCCGACTGGCTCGAAACCTCGACGCCCGGCGCTGCCGTCGCGGCGCACCCGCCATTGGGGCGCGCGGACCTACCCACGGCTTCCTACACCGAAATGATGGAATGGTCGCTGCCGACCCCGGCGCGAAACCGCTACCATTCACTGATTTCCGAATTCGCGAATCGGGGCGACGCCCTGCCTTTCCTGCGCGGCGGGATTTGGAGAAACTTTTTTTCGAAGTATCCCGAATCGAACCTGCTCCACAAAAAAATGCTGCACGTTTCCCACAAAGTGAACGCGTTGGACGGGAGCCGCCGTCGCGACCAGGCTTTTATGGAAGCGCGCGAATTGGCCAAAACCAATGTGCTGCGCGCCCAATGCAACGATCCCTACTGGCACGGAGTCTTTGGAGGTTTGTACTCTCCGCATCTGCGCACCGCTTTGTGGCGGTCGCTGATCGAGGCCGAAGCCATCGCTGAAGGTTTTGGTCATCGCTCCCGCCAATACCAGGATTCGACGGCGATCGATTTCAACGGCGACGGCCATGAAGAAATTTATTTCACCTCCGATAAATACGCGGCGGTGCTGAACCCTGCCGACGGAGCGACCGTGTGCGCGATCGACTGCCGCCAATCCAATTCGGCGCTGATCAATTCGCTGGCGCGGCGCCGCGAGTCGTATCACGCCAACATCAAAAATCTCCACGCGAATCAGACGCAGGGCGCTGCCTCGATTCACGAGCAGACCCGGACCAAGGAAGAAGGTCTGGAACGCTGGCTGCAGTATGATCGATGGCCCCGCAACTGCTTCCGTCTGCTGCTGTTCGGACGCAACAAAACCTACGAGGACGCGGGCAATGCCAGGTTGGACGAAGATGCCATGCTCGCCGCCGGGTCGTATCGTACGTCGCAGCTTTCGTCTGAAGGCGGGACATTTGTAAGCGAGAAAAGCGCGGACTGGCCGGCAGAAAAAACCATTTCTTTCAGCGCTTCGGATAGCGGTTTCGAGGTCACCTGCGATATTGCGCTCCGCCGCAACGCACCCGGTACGGCATCGGTCTACATCGGGATTGAATCCGTTCTTAATTTCCTTGCGCCCTCGTCGCCAGATCGTTATTTCCAAGTTGGTGAAACTCGCTATCCGTTGCGTTGGGGCGCGCAAGTTCCCGCGTCGGGCTTGCGGGTCGTCGATGAATGGCAAGGAGTCAGCGTGCAGATTGCTGCGTCGAACGCTCGCGATTTCTGGATCACGCCCATCGAAACCGTCTCGGAATCTGAAGAAGGATTCGAGCGTATTTACCAGGGCTCGCAGATCATTGCCGTATGGCCGGTGGAGCTGGCGCAAGGCGCGGAGTGGAAATGCCAATTGAAACTCTCGGTCGAGAGTCCGCCTTCCGCGAAGGCCGTGGAATCTAAAAAATAAGCCACCGGTGATTGGCGCAAGTTGCCGTTTGCCGATATGCTCTGATAGAGTTCGCTTGGGAGAAATTTGATGCCTGTTTCGCAGGAGCTTCTCGACATTCTGGTTTGCCCGCTGGATAAAACTCCGGTGAAGCTCACCGGTGACCAGCGCGGATTGAAATGCCCGTCCTGCCGCCGCGTGTATCCTATTCGCGAAGATATCCCCGTGATGCTGATTGACGAAGCTCGCATCGACGCCGAGTAATCCTCTGCATTCCGCGCCAGCGCAGTTACTGCCGGCCCTGCCCGAAAATTCTGAAATTCTGATCGTCCGTCCGCGCTCGCTCGGCGATCTCGTGCTGGAAACTCCGGCCATCGCGGCGTTGAAGGCTTGGCGGCCCGACCTGCGCATTTCTGTTCTCGTCGAACCACGCTTTGCCGCGGCGCTGGAAGGCAATCCCGCTATCCACGAGCTTATTTTGTCGAAGGGCTTGGCGGCGACGGCGCTGGATTTGCGCCGTAGAAAGTTTCCCGTCGTCTTCAATCAGCACGGCGGCCCGCGCAGCGCGATTCTGACCGGAATTTCCGGAGCGCCGTGTCGCGTGGGGTGGAAAGACTTTCAGTATTCGTTTTTCTACAACGTTCCGGTTCCCGACGCCTTGGAATTCTACAGTCGCCCGGACGTGCATACGATCGAGCACCGTCTCTCGCAATTTTATTGGACGGGCCTGCCGCGCGGCCCTATTCCGCCGACGCAGGTTTTCGTCGGGGATGACGCGAGAATTTCTTTGCGGCAGAAGCTCGCCGCTCAGCGCATCACGATTCCGAAATCTTACGCAGTTCTGCAACCCGGAGCCCGCTCGGCCGGGATGCGCTGGCCCACGAGCAAGTTCGCCGAGCTGACCAGTTGGCTGCACGATACCTGTGGAATTACGAGTGTGGTGAACTGTGGGCCTCAGGACGGCGACGTCGCGCGCGAGGTGCGTGACCAAATGCGCGGAGCGGCTATTCCGGAGAATTTGAACTTGCGCGAATTGATCGCCTTAATCGCCGGCGCGCAGATATTCGTCGGAAATGATTCCGGTCCGGCGCATGTCGCGGCCGCGCTGGAGCGGCCAACGGTCGTGATTTTCAGCCAAACCGACCCGGCGCAGTGGGGACCAAAACAATCCCAATCGCGCATCGTCAGTACCGGAGCAAAGTTTAAACACCCCAGGGGAGATAAGGCTGTGGTGGTCGCGCAACCCCGCTCCATTGGCGATATTGCGGTGGATGAAATCCGCCAAGCTTGTTCGCAATTGCTGGGATAGGATCTCGCGATTACTTCTGTAGAGGCTTTGCGGGTGCTACGGTGAAATCCGGCGGCAGACGTTTCGCAATTTCTCCCGCGACAATATCGTTGCCCTTGGGCCCCAAGTGCCATTCGTCAAGGAAAAGCGGCTCGTGCTCGGAATTCAAAACATCGCCTAGAAAAACGAAGTCGCCCCTGGTTTCAGCACGCCGCACCGCCTCATCGTAAGCGAAATGCATCGGCTTCAGCGCGCTGCCATCCGGGCTGTTCGTATCGACCCGAATCAATTCGGCTTCGTAAGGAATGGCGGGTTTGCTGCCGTACGCGAGCGACGGCTGCCAAAATGCGAAGACCTTGAAGTGGTAAATTCCGGCGAGGGCCCGGACCATGCCAAGGTTCGCTTCGTAATTGTCCAGAGTTGCGACCGCTTTAGCTTTCGTTTCCGCTTCAACCGCGGCCGGATCCGGTTTCTGCTTCGACCGCAACATCTTCCGTACCAGCAGCAGCGCGTAGGAGTGCCGCAGAAATTCCAGCTTGCCGGCCAGCTTGCTTTCTACCCGCGCGCTGATCTGCGCGTATTGCATGTGCGCCGTCGCGACTCCCGGCTGGTACGTGCCGGTGTAGGAATCGTTCACGCCGTCGTAGAAAATCACCGCGTCGGGACGCCGGCCCGCCTTCAGTTGTTCGAGCAGCAGCAACAATTCCTGATTCGAGTTGTACGCTTCCGTGCCAAAATTCGTAATCGCCACGCAGTGATTCGGTAATTTGTTCAGCGCGGTAGACAACTGCGAAGGAATCGTGGCCCAATCGGGCACGCCCGAACCGTAAAGCGTCGATCCTCCAAACATCCAGATGTCGGTGATCGGGCGGTTCTTGCATTCCGGCGACAGGTTATCAATCGTCCGGCGCACGATACCGAACTGGTATTTGTCATTGTTTACGTACGTCCCGTGCCATTCCGGCGTTCCCCAAATTCGAAATGGAACGTAGCCGCCGTTGTGGCCTTTACGCCGCTGAGCTTCTTCCTTCCAAAAATCGGCGGCCCACGGAAAATCGGAGGCCGGGCTCGCGCTCCCCAGTTTTTCCTGGCGGTTCGGCCGGGCTCCGTGCGACATGGTCCAAATTGCGTA
Organism: Candidatus Acidiferrales bacterium; assembly: GCA_036401315.1. GTDB lineage: Bacteria > Acidobacteriota > Terriglobia > Acidiferrales > UBA7541 > Palsa-295. Next base: position 29,179 of record DASWVE010000083.1, on the reverse strand, counting down.
CGAGCCTAATTCCAAAACTGCCGCAGCGACAATGATGCTGAAAATCAGATAGCCGATGAAGGCAAAGAAGCCCTGGATGAGGCGAGACGCGGAAGATGTCGGTGGCGGCGGCGCAGTCACGCAAGTCTCCAGCAGATCAAGAAGGTTTGTCTACGATGAAATTCCCCAGCACCAGACTATCCATTTCGCTCTTCGAAAATGTGGAGAACGCGTTTGCCGGAGTGGTCACGATGGGCTCGCCCCGCAGATTGAACGACGTATTCAGAACCACCGGCACTCCAGTCGCCGCGCCGAAGCGTTCAATCAATCCATAATAGCGAGGATTTTCGTCGCGGAACACGGTCTGCAGTCGCGCCGTGCCGTCTTCGTGCGTAACGGCCGGCAAATTCTTGCGCTGCTCCGGCTTGACCGGCGTCACGTACAACATGTACCGCGCCGGAAAACGATGAACGGCATCCGGCAACTCAAAATAGTCTTCCGCTTTTTCAGCAAGGACGGATGGTGCAAATGGGCGATAAGGTTCGCGGAACTTAATTTTCGAGTTCACGATATCTTTCATTCCCGGATTTCGCGGATCAGCCAGAATGCTGCGATTACCCAAAGCCCGCGGGCCCCATTCAAAGCGGCCCTGATACCAACCGACCACCTTCGCGTTGGTCAGCCGCGCGACGGTTTGGTCCAGAAGCTCGCCGTCGTTTTCAAAGTGACGGTGCGGAATATTATTTTCAGTTAGAAACGAACTGATCTCGCTGTCCGAATAGCTTTTTCCCCAATACGCATGCGTCATGCAGAACGTCCGCGGCTTGCCGAGCAGGGAATTGTAGGCCCACAGCGCGGCGCCGATGGCCGCGCCCGAATCTCCCGCCGCAGGCTGAATATAGATGTCCTCGAAATCCGTCTCGCGCAGAATGCGGCTGTTCGCCACGCTGTTCAGCCCCACGCCCCCTGCGATGCACAATTTCTTCTGGCCCGTTTCTTTCTGCAAATTGCGGGCCATGCCCAGCAGCAATTCCTCGGTCACCTGCTGAATGCTCGCGGCGATGTCCGCGTAATGCTCGTTCACGCGACACAGCTCGGCATAATTGGCAGGCGGCTCGCCAAAATACTTGGGAAATCCGGTGGCTTGCGTGAAAAAAGCCATCTCGCGCGGACGCGGGTCGCCAAAAAGTTCAACGAGTCTCCGGCTGTACATCCGGTCCGTCGAATGGTGAAACGTAAAATAATCCATATCCAGCGAAAATGAACCGTCGCTGTCCTGCCGCACCACTTTCCAAACCTTGTCCGCATAGCGCGGCTGGCCGTAGGGCGCCATGCCCATCACTTTGTATTCGCCTTCGTTGACTTCAAATCCCAGGAACGCAGTGAACGCGCTGTACAGCAAGCCCAGCGAGTGCGGGAATTCGATGTGTTTCTTGCGGCGAATCTCACTGCCTTTGCCAACGCCGCAGGTCGCGGTAACCCAGTCGCCGACGCCGTCGACCGTCAGAATCGCCGCTTCATCGAACGGCGAACAAAGAAAAGCGCTGGCCGCGTGCGAGAGATGATGCTCGGAAAATAAAACCTTGCTGCGGTCGATGCCCAGTTCCGATTGCAGCGTGCTGGCTACCCACATTTTGTCGATGATCCAACTGATCATGGATTCGCGAAAAACTTTCCAGGATTGCGGGTAGGTCTGCAAGACGCTGGCGAGAATGCGATCGAGCTTGCGGAAGGGTTTTTCGAAGAAGACCACGTAATCCAGGTCTTCACTGCGAATCTGTCCCGTTTCCAGGCAGAATTTTATGGCGTGAACCGGAAAACCGAAGTCATGCTTGATGCGCGAAAATCTTTCTTCTTCGGCCGCCGCCACCAGTTGCCCATTTTGCAGCAGCGCGGCCGCAGCGTCGTGGTAATAGCAGGAAACTCCCAGAATATTCATGAAGTTATTGCTTTTGCGCCCATGGCATATCGAAAACTTCCGGAGTTTCCTCCAGCCATTTTTCCGGACGTTTCTTGATGCGCAGCGGATCGGAGAACAGGCGGACAATCACGCCGAAGGGCAGCACCAGCACGACGTACAGAATGGTCAGGAGGACGCGGGCCTGAAAATTTCCAATGATGTGCGCGATGCGGGTCCAGGCCTTCCACCCCGCCTTCAGCTTGAGCCAAATGCTATTCCACACCGGAAAGTTTCCTGGGCGCGCGAGATTTTTAGAAAAGGGCGTAGATGAACGGCGCTAGCGCGGAACTTTGCGCCACCACGATGAGCACGGCGACGAGCAGCACCACCACTATCATGGGCAGCATCCACCAGCGTTTGTGGCTGGCGAAAAACGAAAGCAATTCGCCCGCAATTCCGATTCGTCGCCCCGTGGATTGAACGAAACCCATGTCTCCCGCACCTTTTCGATTCAGTTGTTAGGATGAAAACTACAATAGCGATGTTATCACAGGGTTTCTGAGAGGCGCGCACCAATCGAGCCGGGCGCTCGCGTCTACGGTGGAAAGCTGAGCGACTGATCGGAGAACTCCACCCAGAGCCGCGCTTCCTGCGTTTTGTTTTGCTTGATCGCGTCGTCGCGCTCGGGATAAGGAGCAAAAGGGCTGACGTCCAGCACCACTACCAGTCCCGAACCATTTTTCACGTGCTGCGTGTCTTCGATTCGATAGCTCTTCACCGGCCCGTAGTAACCCGACGGGCCCCAATCATCCAGAAAATCTTTGTACGAATAGGAAGGCGAAGGCTTCCAGAGCTTGTAGGCCTCTTCCATATTTCCCGCCACCACCGTGTCCATAAAGTGCCGCGCCGTGCGCTTTTCAGTGTGGAAGCGCATCAGATACCAGCTGGCGCCGAGCAGAAGCGCGATGAAAACCAGCGTGGTGACGACATAGCGGCGTATGCGGTCGGGTGGGTGTTCAGCTGCCGTATCGAAAAGTGCCACTCAATCTCCTCGAAAATCTTTCTCGCGCATCACAGCTGACGCTTGAACAGCAGGATGCAACCCGTGATCATGATCCCCGCGATGCTCAATAAAACTAACACGTCTTTGTAAATTCCTTCAATGCCGGCGCTCTTCAGCGTCAGATTCCGCAAGGCGTGCACGGTGTAAGTAAACGGGTCGATTGTCGCAATCCATTTCAGCCACCACGGAAACGCTTCGATGGGATAGACGGCGCCGGAAGGAAAAAAGAGCAGCGTGTTCAGCACTCCGAAAATCGCGCGCGGTACCAGCGGGTCGTCTACGCGGACCATCAGAAAAAACATGAAACTCATCATCGCCAGCGCCGCTGTCGCGACCACCATGGCCAGGTAGACCAGCCGCATCGGCTCCCATAGATTCGGAAGGCCGGCGATCATGCCCCCGATTACTGTTAAAACCATTCCCGCCATCAGGCCCTTGATCGTGCCAGCGCCAATCAAGCCGAAGACCAATTCCGACTTCTTGATGGGAGTAACGAGATAGCCTTCGTGAAGGCCACGAGACTTGTCGTCGATGAAAGTAATTCCGCCGCCGATCATGGCCACCACAAATACCGAAAGCGCGATCGACCCGGCCAGCAGATACTGGATGTAAGGAACGTAAGGATAAATTTCTACGGTGTCGAGCGTAATGTTGGCGGGAAGACGCGGCGTAACATCGGGCCTGTTGAGCTGCTCGACCATTTGCTGCACCCGCTCCAGAATCGCGCTGGAAATAAACTGGTCGGAGTTGTCTTCGGTGAAAGCGATCCTGGGCCGGTCTTTTTGATAAAACCGACGCGAAAAATCGTGCGGGATGACCAGCAGGCCGCGCACCTCCCCGGTTTTCAAGTCATGAGTCGCCTGTGCCAGCGAATCGTATTGCACGATTTTGAAAGTCTTGGGACCGGTAGCGATGCCGTCGAACATTTCTTGGACTTTTAGCGACTCGGTGGAATGGTCCAGATCAACGACGGCCACGCGAACGCCGACTACTTTCCCTCCGAAGGCGTAGCCCAGAACAATCAGCTGTATCAGCGGAAAAACCATGGAGGTCATCATCAGCGCGGGACTGCGGAAGAATTTACGCAGGTCGCGCTCGATCAACGCCCAGATACGGCCGAAATTCATCGGATGCCCTCGGGACGGCGGTGTTGCGCCGGTTGTTTAGCGATACAGATGGCCGACATCGAGTCCTACTCCTTGTTTTGCCGCGTCGCGCAGATCGCTTCCGGTGTAATGCAGGAAGACGTCGTCGAGCGTGGTGCTCTGCACGCTCACTTTTTTCACCTGCACATTTTTCGCGCGAGCCAGGTCCATTAAGGCCGCGACCGTGGCGGGCCCGTCATTCGAGACGACGTGGTGTGTTCCGTCGTGATTGGTGACGGCCGTGACGTGCGCCAACTTTTCAAGTTGTGCCGGCCAATCCGCGGGCGTGTTCGCGAATTCCGCTTCGACCGTATCGTTGCCCGGGACGCTGTCTTTCAGTTTCGTCGGCGTATCGAGCGCAGCCAGTTTGCCGTGGTCCACGATGGCGATGCGGTCGCAGAGTTTGTCGGCCTCGTCCATGTAATGCGTGGTCACCAGAATGGTCATGTCCGACGCGTCGCACAGGCGGCGAATCAGTTGCCAAACATTCGTGCGCGATACTGGATCAAGGCCGGTCGTCGGCTCGTCCAGAAACAGGATTTTAGGAGAATGTACCAGGCCGCGTGCGATTTCCAGGCGCCGCCGCATCCCGCCGGAAAACGTGCGCACCAACGCGTCCTTGAATTTCAGCAGGTCCACCGATCCGAGCAAATCGTGAATCAACTTGTCGCGATCTCCGCGCGGCACGCCGTACAGCTTGGCGTGTATCAGAATATTTTCCGTAGCGGTCAGCTCCGGGTCGGAAGTCAGCGCCTGCGGGATCACTCCCATCGCAAAACGCACGCCGTCCGCATCGGTGCGAATGTCGTGCCCCGCGATGCGGGCCGTGCCCGATGTCGGCGGAGTGAGCGTGGTCATCATGCGAATCAGCGTAGTCTTGCCCGCGCCGTTCGGGCCCAGCAGGCCAAAAATCTCGCGATGGGCCACGCTGAAATTGATGTCGTTCACGGCGATGAGCTCGCCGAACTTTTTGGTGAGGTGCTCGACTTCAATCGCGTTCGCCGGAGCGGTCGTCACAGCCCCGCCTTGGCGAACCAATTCGCTTTTGCCGGCCGCGGCAGCAGCACTGTCGCCGTCATTCCGGTGAAAAGCCGTCCTTCGGGATTAGGAACAGCGACCTTGATTGCGAAAGTTTTGATGTCGCGCTTGGTGCGGCTGACGTCGCGCTGAGTGGCGAAATCGTTTTCCGCGCCTTTGAAAAATACGGAACCTTGAATTTCGTTTCCCGACGGCAACACCACCTTCAATTTCTGGCCGAAGGTAATCGAATCCGCGTAAGTTTCTTCCACTTCCGCGCGCACCCACAAATGATTAATGTCGATCACCACCACGATCGGCGCGCCGATCGCCACCACTTCACCTTGTTTGGCGACGCGTACCGATACGACTCCGTCGACTGGTGCATAAATTTTGGTGTATCCCAGTTGCGTGCTCATCTGCGCTTCGGACGCGCGAGCTTGTTCCATCTGCGCCATCATGGTGGATACGGCGCTCTTGCGCGCCGGCACTTGCTGGCGATTCGCCTGCGCCACATCAACGCTGGCGGCATAAGCGCTCACTGCTTGTTCCAGCGCTGTCACGTTCGCCTGCGAAATTCTTACCGCCGCTTCGGCGTGGTCGCGGTCCTGCGCCGAAACTTCACCCTTGCCGAACAACTGCTGCATGCGCTTCAAGTCCTGCTGGTCGCGCCACAGTTGCGCGTGCGCTGGTTCCAGTTGAGCCTTTGCCGAGGTAACGCGCGCTTGCGCTTCGCTGACCGAAGCGTCGGTCTGATTGCTAGTCCAGGAATAATTGTGATTGGCCTCGGTAACTTGAGCTTCAAGGCTGGCTACATTCGCTTTCGCCGCGCCCAAGCTCGCTTCGAGTTCTTTGTCATCGAGCTCGGCGATCAGGTCGCCCTTCTTTACCACCGAGCCTTCGTCCACCGTCAGATTGACGATCCGCCCCGTCATCTGCGGACTGACGATGTATTCGTTGCCGTCGATCACGCCGGTAAGCGGAATATCCGTGCCGTGTGGCACGGTGAGGAAATACCCGATCGCCGCAATGATGAACAATACCGCCAACAAACCTATGAACTTTTTTCCGGTCATCGAGATCTCGCTTTCGAACGAAGTAGCCCGTGGTTGAGAAAATCGAGCAGCGCGCGCTTTCGGGCGACTAGGGCCTTGGGAGCCATTAAGTCATGGCCGGCAACTTGGCTCAGAATCGGCGCCGCCGCAAAATAAGAAGTGGTCATGCCCATGATGGTGAAAGCGGTCTGATGCGTGTCGACATTTCGAAATTCTCCAGCGCGAATCCCTTCGTCCAAAGTCCGAACCAATTGATTGTGCGAAGGGCGGAGATGCTGTTGGACGATCCACTCAAAATCCCTGGTCGCTTCCATTGCTTCGCGCTGAACCAAGCGAGGATAGTTGGGATGCGAAGCCAGAAAATCGAAATAGCGCGTGATGAATTCGAGCAGCCGAACGCGCGGCGATTGCTTCGGATCGGCGGGTGCCGCGTAAACGCCGGTGCGCAGCTGCCGAAATAGATTCTCGAGTACGGCACGATGCAGCCTGCGTTTGTCCCCAAAGTAGTAATACAGCATCGCTTTGTTGGCGTGCGCGGCCGAGGAAATCTCGTCGGTGCGCGCCCCGGCCATGCCATGAGCCGCGAAGTGCTGCTCTGCCGCGGCGAGGATTCGCCGCGCGGTGGCGGATTGCCCGTTGCTGGCTTTAGCTCGAGCCATAGCGGCGAACTAGACTCCGACCCGCTTCATCATTTCCGGCGTGTAACGATCGCCGGCGGCGACGCCCCGTGGCGCGAGCTCTTCGATTCGCGCCAAATCAGCCGGCGTGAGGCGAATTTCCAGCGCCGCCAGATTCTCGTCGAGGTTCTTGCGGCGTGTCGTACCCGGGATGGGCACGACGTCGTCGCCTTGCGCCAAGACCCACGCGAGAGCCAGCTGGGCGGGCGAGCAGGATTTTTCTTTGGCGATCTGGCCGATGCGCCCCACCAATTCCAGATTTTTCTTGAAGTTGTCGCCTTGGAAGCGCGGCGAAAAACGCCGATAGTCGTCAGCCGCCAAATCTTCGAATTTCTTGATCTGGCCAGTCAGGAATCCACGGCCGAGCGGGCTGTAGGGAACTAGACCTATGCCAAGTTCACGGCAGGTCTCGAGCGCTCCATCTTCCGGATCGCGCGACCACAGAGAATATTCGGATTGCAGAGCGGAAATAGGATGCGTGGCGTGCGCGCGACGAATCGTATTCGGCGCCGCTTCGGAAAGCCCCAGGTAGCGCACCTTGCCTTCTTCCACCAGGCGCGCCATGGCGCCAACGGTTTCCTCGATAGGAGTCTCGGTGTCGACGCGGTGCTGGTAGTAAAGGTCGATCGTGGACATCTTCAGCCGCTTCAGGCTGGCTTCACAGCACTTGCGAACGTATTCGGGCTTGCCACTGATGCCACGCACGGAAGGATTCGCGGGATCGCGCACAATCCCGAATTTGGTGGCCACGATTACTTCGTGACGGCGCTTCGCCAAGGCTCGACTCAAAAGCTCTTCATTACGGCCCATGCCGTAAACGTCGGCGGTGTCGAAAAGCGTCACGCCGCGATCGATGGCCTGGTGAATGGTCGCGATAGATTCCAATTCGTCCGGCGCGCCGTAAAATTCGGACATGCCCATACAGCCCAACCCTTGCGCCGAAACGATCAGAGAGCTTTTGCCCAGCCTGCGATAGCGCATGAAGCCTGCTCCTCAAGATAAGTCAACCAACCAGTTAGTTTAATTTCAGAAAGCTTACCATATGCGCCGATGGCCGCACTTCTTCTAATTACGCGCGGGAACGACGTTTGTTTCAGGCGTCGAGAGCGCCGCCGGAACCGGCGGGCAATTCGATGGAGTACTTGGTGCGGGCTTTCTGAGCGTGAAGGTCCAAAGCCAATTCGATCAGGCGGTCGATCAGTTGCGTGTAAGGCAGCCCTGAAGCTTCCCAAAGCTTGGGATACATGCTGATGGAGGTGAAGCCGGGGATGGTATTGAGTTCGTTGATGTATATCCGATTGGTGCGCTTCTCCAGGAAAAAATCGCAGCGAGACATGCCTGTGCCATCAATGGCGCGGAACGCCCTCACGGCGTATTCCTGAAACGTGGCAACCTGCTTTTTCGAAAGTTTGGCCGGAATCACCAGCCGCGTCCCTTGCTCCAGGTATTTCGCGGCGTAATCGTAGAATTCGCGGTGCGGGACGATTTCGCCGGGGATCGAAGCGCTGACGTCGTCGTTCCCGAGAACCGACACTTCGATCTCACGCGCCGAAACGGCGCGCTCGACGATAATCTTCAGCGCGAATTCCGCGGCAAGATCCAAAGCCGGGCCGATCTCCTGCGGCGTCTTCACCCGCGACATCCCCACCGAAGATCCCAGTGTGGCGGGTTTTACAAACATCGGAAACTTGAATTTCTTGCGCAGCATTTTCGTGACGCCGGCGGGATCTTTCTCCCACTCGGCGCGGCGCACGGCGACGAAAGGCACAATCGGCAAGCCAGCCTGCTCAAAAAGCCGCTTCTGGACGTCCTTATCCATCCCGACGGCGGAAGCAAGCACGCCCGCGCCAACATAGGGCAAGCCCGCTAAATCGAGCAAGCCCTGAACGGTTCCGTCCTCGCCAAATGTGCCATGGAGCACCGGAAAAATCACATCGACCGAAACGCTGGATTGCCCGGAGCCGCTAGCCAGCGGCACGAGCGATCCCGCCGTAGGATCGGCGGGCAAAACGACTCGATCCCCAGATTTCAGAACATCCGCGAGCAGCTTCATCGCGCCGGAACCCACCAGCCAGCGCCCATCTTTGGCGATGCCGATAGGCACCGCTTCGTATTTTGCCGGGTCGAGCGCGCGAATCACGGATGCCGCCGACGCGAGCGAGACTTCGTGCTCGCCGGAGCGCCCGCCGAACAGCACACCGACCCGCAGGCGCTTAGCGGAAGTCATCGCAGACGCAGTCCTATTCGAGATGAACCGAACTTAGTCATGATCAGAGGATTTTCTTGCCCAGACCGGAGAGCACGAGTTCCACGCCGAGTGCCGCGGTCGTGTTGTGCACGTCAATCACCGGATTGATTTCCACCAGCTCAAACGAAGCCAACTGTTTACTGTCAGCAATCATTTCCAAGGCGAGGTGAGCCTCTCGATAGGTGACGCCGCCGCGGACGGGCGTGCCCACACCGGGTGCATCTCCGGGATCGACGAAATCCATATCCAGGCTCACCGCGATTCCGGCGGTGTCGTCGCCGGCGAAGCGAAGCGCATCCGCCATCACCTCGCGCATCCCGCGCTCGTCGATATCGCGCATGGTGAAAATATGCACGCCAGATTCCTTCACGAGGCGGCGCTCCTTCGCATCCAGATCGCGTATTCCCACCAGCGCCACGTTGCGCGGTTCGACCATCGGCTTGATTCCCGCAAGCTCGGTAAGCTCTGGCGGCCCGTAACCCATGATCGAGGCGAGAGGCATGCCGTGGACGTTGCCCGAAGGCGAAGAATCCGGCGTGTTCATGTCGCCGTGCGCGTCGAGCCAGATGACTCCGATGCGTTTTGATTTTTTATTGAAATGAGCCGCGGTTCCCGCCGTGGTGCCCACCGCGACCGAATGGTCGCCGCCCAAAACCAGCGGAGTGAAGTCCTCATCGAGGGCCTTCTTCACAGCTTCCGCAAGGCCCTTGCAGGCGCTGGAAATTTCGTCCAGGTAGCGCGCCTTTTTTTCGCCGAAGGGCTGTTCTTCCGGCTGCGGCACAATCACGTTGCCAATATCTTCCACGTGCCGGCCGAGCTGTTTCAGCCGAGCCTGCAAGCCGGCTACGCGCAGCGCGGAGGGGCCCATGTCGACGCCGCGGCGGCTCGCGCCCAAGTCCATCGGTACGCCGATGATGCGTATTTTGTCAGGCATAAGTTTTCAACTTTTGATCCTAGCGCTCGAGAGGGAACACTAAGGATAGACGCGATACAGCATCCGTGGGAAGGGGATCACTTCGCGAATGTGCTCGGTTCCGCATATCCAGGCCACGGTGCGTTCCAGGCCCAGACCGAAGCCCGCATGCGGCACGCTGCCGTACCGCCGCAAATCGAGATACCACTGAAAAGATTCCTCGGGCAAGTTGTGGGCGCGCAGGCGCTCGACCAGCGTGTCGTAGTCCGCCAGGCGTTCGCCGCCGCCGATGATTTCGCCGTAGCCTTCTGGCGCGATCATGTCGAAGCTTAGAGATAATTCCGGCCGCTCTGGATCGGTCGCCATGTAGAAAGCTTTCATGGCGGTCGGGTAGCGATGAATCACGACAGGGCGGTCGAATTCCTTAGAGATGATGGTCTCTTCGTCGCCGCCGAGATCGTCTCCCCACTTCGCGGGGTTGCCGGCTTTCTGCAGAACTTTGATGGCGTCGTCGTAGGTGATGCGCGGAAAGGGCGGCACGATTTTTTCCAGCGCGGTGACGTCGCGTTCAATCAGCGCCAACTCGCGTGTGCGATTCTTCGCTACCGATTGCACGACTGAACTGACCAAACCTTCGGCCAGCTGGATCATGTCTTCGAGATGTGCGTACGCGGCTTCGGGTTCGAGCATCCAGAATTCGGTCAGGTGCCGCCGCGTTTTCGATTTTTCCGCGCGAAACGTGGGGCCGAAGGTGTAGACCTTGCCCAGCGCGGCCGCCAGGGCTTCCACATACAGTTGGCCGGACTGGGTGAGGTAAGCCTTCTGGTCGTCAATATAGTTCACTTCGAAAAGAGTGGTCGTGCCTTCGCACGCGGCGGGCGTGAAGATAGGCGCATCAGTCTGCGTGTAACCATGCGCGTCCATGAAATTGCGCGCCGCGCGCTGCGCCTCGGCGCGAATGCGTAACACCGCGGCTTGGCGCGGCGTGCGAATCCAAAGATGCCGGCGGTCGAGCAGGAAATCGACGCCGTGCTCTTTCAGTTGAATTGGGTACGGGGCGGAATCCGAAACGCGCTGGATGATCTCGATGCCGGTAACGCCCATCTCAAAGCCGCCCGGCGCCCGAGGCTCCGCCCGCACCACGCCGGTGGCGACCACGCTCGATTCTTGCGGCAATCCTTTCAATGCTGCAAATACTTCGGGCTGCTCTTTCAGCGAAACGACGCCCTGCATGATCCCGGAGCCATCACGAAAAATCGGGAACAGCAGCTTTCCGGATTCGCGCATGTTGTAGAGCCAGCCGCGAATCGTTACGGTTTGGCCCGCGTGCTGGCCGGCCTGCTCGATGGTGGTGATCGGATGCGAAGGCTGAGTTTGTTCAGTCATGGACGGATTCGACTTGATCCCTTCAGTGGATTTTCCGCTAACTCTTGGCACCAGGATGGAACCCGGACAACTTCTCTTCCAGCTTGTCGCAGGCGGCGCTGATTTGTTCGAGCGATGGCGGCGTCGCGCCCTGACCTTTGATTTCGACCACCATCGAGATCATTTGCGGTGCCCCAGCAAGACTGCGGAGCGCCGCGTCCCAATCGATCGTGCCATCGAACGGCAATAGATGCTCGTCCTTATCGCCGTGATTATCGTGAATGTGCGATGAAACGATTTGGTCGTGCATCGCTTCGAAGCTGGGGCCGACGCCATCCTCGATATGCGCGTGGCCAATGTCGAAGCAAAGCTTCAAGTCATGTAAATGCGTGTCGGTCAGAAACTTGCGAAGGACGGAAGGTGCCCCTAATTCGCTGGGCGTATTTTCGAGAGCAATCGTCACGCCCCGCGCTTTCGCGAACATGGACAAATTTTCGAGCGACGTGAACGCCGCATCCAGTTTGCGCGGATCAGCGGCCTGCCGGCCGTGACCGATGTGCTGAATCAGAAATTTGCACGGAAGCTTCTCGGTTACTTCCAGTGTGCGCTTGATTTCGTCGACGGCATCGAGCCGTCGAATTCGTTCGGGATCGGAAATGGAAAGCGGAACACCGCTTTCGCGCCCGGGCGAAAGATCTCGCTCGGTCGGAGCATGCAGCGAATGCAGTTCCATCTTGTGCTCGCGCAAAGCATCGCCAAGTTCGCGCACGGCTTGCGGGCTGCTGTAGGCGAAATGCTGCGGCGCGCAAAATACTTCCAGCGCGCTGAATCCCGCGGACGCAATCTCAGCCACGAGTGCGCCGGTCAGCTGCTGATTTAGAAATCTGTAAGTCGAAAGTATGCGCTGCATCGATCGTCCAACCGTTGCGGAGGAGTTCAGCCCAGTTCAATGCGGCGAAACCGACTCACAGCCTAACAGGTGGGGCGGCGGAATTGCAATTAGCAGGCCGGTTGTTGTTGCGTAACCGACTGAAAGAATTGCAGATATGCGGGTAATCCCGACGTTCTAGGGCGCGGTCCTAGTACCCTATCGCCGAGCCTTTCCTGCGCTGGTCCGCGGCTCCCAGGCGTTCACCCGACTGCGCATCGATCCCGATGGCTTCTACTTCGCCAATCCACTCGCGCGCCGGAAACAATTTGAAACCTCGCGCTTCAAGTTCCTTAGCGGACGTGTCCGAGAAAATCGGTTCCAGCCCGACGAAATCAGGAAGCCACTGTTGGTGAAAGCGCGGCGCGTTGATTGCCGACTGCGCGTCCATGCCGAGCCGCACCCAATTCAAGATCGTAAGCAGCACCGCCGAAATAATCGTCGGGCCGCCAGGAGATCCGGTGACGAAGCTGAGCTGGCTATCGCGCAGCACAATCGTTGGCGTCATCGAACTCAGCGGACGTTTGCCGGGTGCGATGGTGTTGGCCTCCGACTGCGTCAGGCCAAACATGTTCGGCGAACCCGGATGCGCGGTGAAGTCGTCCATTTCGTCGTTCAAGAAGAAACCGTCGCTGGAGGTAACGGCCGAGCCAAAATTGTCGTTGAGTGTGTAGGTGTTCGCGACGGCGTTGCCGGCGGCGTCCACCACCGAAAAATGTGTGGTGTGTCCTCCGCGCGCGGCTTCGGCCAGAGCCCTTCGAGCCGCAGTATCCGGTTCGATTGCAGTACCACTTTGCGCGGCTTGCGGACACCCGCCGTTGGCGCGATTCTCAGCTTCGTACGGCGCTGGATTGCCAGCCTTGACCAATTTGCTGTCTGACGCGCGCGTGTTATCGATCGATTTGCGCAGAGCATCGGCGTAGCAAACGGACGTTAGTCCACGGACCGGAATTTTCGCGAAGTCTCCGTCGGCGAGATATTCAGCCCGGTCGGCGAAGGCCCGGCGCATCGCTTCAATCACCCAATGAACAGACGACGCGTCGTCCCAACCTTTTAATTCCACGGGCGACAGAATATTTAATTCTTCAATCACAGCCACTCCGCCTGAGCTTGGCGGCGGGCTGGTAATCACCTGCCAATCGTGTCCGCTCGCTTTATAAGTGGCCAGCAGCGGATCGCGTATCTTCGGCTGGTAGCTCGCCAGGTCATCGAGCGTAACGATGCCACCGTCACGTTCCATTTCGGCGGCGAGGTCGTGCGCCGTCTTTCCTTTGTAAAATTCGTCAGGTCCGTTCTTCGCGATGCGGCGCAGAGTTGCCGCGAGTTCCGGCTGGCGGAGAATTTCTCCCTCTTTGTAAAGTGTTCCGTTCTTCAGAAAAATTCGCTTCGTGGTCGGGAAGCGGCCGAGGGTTGCACTTTCATCCTGCAAAAGTGCCGCCAGCCGCTTATCCACCGGAAAGCCTTTCGCGGCCAGTTCAATCGCGGGCTTCATCACTTCAGGCAAACTTTTGGTCCCGTAAGTTTTCAGGGCCAGCGCCAGCCCGGCCACGGTGCCGGGAATCCCGACGGATTTCCACCCCACCACCGACGCATCTTTGTCGGCTCCGGATTCCATATACATGCCACGCGACGCTTTCGCCGGGGCCATCTCGCGATAGTCCACGAAATGCGACTGCCCGTCCTTCAGACGAACCAGCATGAATCCGCCGCCACCGATGTTTCCGGCTTGCGGTTCAACGACGGCCAGCGCAAAAGCAACTGCTACCGCCGCATCGACCGCATTTCCGCCGTGCTTCAGGATTTTCACGCCGGCCGCGGAGGCCAGCGTCTCGTCACTGACGACCATCCCTTTGCGGGCACGCACGGCTGACGTGACCCAATCAGCTTCTTTCGCGTGGGGCTCGGAGTATTCTCGCGGCGAGGCGGCAGGGGCGGTTTGAGCCGGCGTAGAAAACGCCGATGCGGAAAAAACAGCCAGGAATACGACTGCGATAAATGGAATTTTGGTCGTCATGGCTTGTAGCTACAGCGGCGCCAAAAATCAGCTGCCAGCAGGTTAACTGGTTACCAGCGCAGCCAGGACCAAGGCGATCAGGCCGCCCAGTAACAGCGCAAAGGCAATCCACACCGCCGGATGCCGCCGTTTGCGCATGAGTCCCGGCGGCGGCTGATTCGGCTCGCGCATCTGTTCTTCGTCGCTGTCCATCGGCTCGTTGGATGCAGTTCCGGTCTGATTCGCCGGTGACGGATCGTCCGTGCGCTTCAAATTGCGCTCGATTTCGAAAGACACTGCGACGATGCTAACACTCTGGAATTCTTGGCGGCAACCTTTGAACCCAGATTCCTTCGCGGACGGGCGGACGAGAAGCATGCATTCGGCGAAGGTAGCTGAAACGGGCCGGGGTTGCGAATCTACTTAGTTGCCGGTGAGGTTGACGAGCAGAAATGCGGCAATCGCGCCGCCCACGATCGCGAGCGCCAGCCACCTTTTCAAGTGGGGATAGGTTCGCGGTTCGCCGATCATGTGAATCGAAGGATCGGGTCCGTGCAGCAGGTTTATCGCAGCCGGTGCCACGGGAGAAGAAACGACGTCCATGGCACGGGAATCCAAACCGCGCTCGAAAGCGCGATCTGCGCTGGGCTTGGGCATTGGCCAGATACTAGCACCAGAAGAATTGGCGCGTCGAATTAAATCTTTTCAACGCCGGGCCGTTAGCGCGGAAAAAACTCGTTTATGTGGTCTGAAAGGTGGCGTTTCGTTGAGCGGTAGCGCATTTGTACTAGAGAATCGCCAGGTGGACGATGGCGAACGCCGCCACCGCGCCGCCGAAGAGGGCGAAAAGAATCCAGCGCGAGAGCCCGCGGTTGGCGCGATGAAGCTGACGAACGTGGCTCGACAGTCCGGGAGCGCCCACTCGAGAAATAGGCGTCGACGGGAAAGGCAAGAAGACCTCGGCAGCGCCTGCCGCGTCGCCAACGTCCGCCTTGAAACTAGAGATTCGTGATTTCATGGAAAAAGGCTATCACGCGAAATTTCGGGTCAGTACGGGAAGGCTTGGCGGTGAACTGGATTTGGCAATTAACGATTGCGCGAGTCGGCCCAATTTAGCGGTTGTAACTCTGCGCACCGCGGACTACGGCCGCCCAGAAACTAGGCGCTGGACGCCCCCACCAGCTCAGCCTGCACCGAACTCAGCAAGGCGAGCTTGGAGAAAGCGACGGGAGCAGATAGAAATCTCAAACCACAAGAAGTTCCCAGAAAAACTTCGTCAGTTTTGATTTTCGGGAGTATACGACCGACGGCTCGGGCGATTTCCTGAGCGCTTTCCATTTTCGAACTGCAGCCATCCACGAATCCGAGCGCCAACGATTTTGGCGATCCGACGGACGAGACCTTGTCGAGCAGGGCAGGGCTGGAAGTGAAGTCCAAGCCTAGAATATCCACCGGCAGCGCCAGCAGTTTTTCGTAAACCGGGGCCGCATCGCCAAAAAAAGTGTAGAGGGCAAGTTCCAGTTTGTGGCCGTCCTTCAATCCATCGCGCCCGGTGGCGAGCGTGGAGATGGCCGCCTCGAAGATCGGCCAGTCTTCCGGATAATCCAGTATGGCGGGTTCGTCGATCTGAATCAGGCGCGCGCCGAATTGCGCTAGCGCTTCGATTTCCTTCGCCAGAATTTCCGCGAATTGATGCGCGCGCGTTTCCAGCTTCGCGCGGTCGGCGTGCGAACCATTGCCGCCGTTATTTTCCGACGCCGAGAGTTTCGCCATGGTGTACGGCCCGGTCAGCACTGGCTTGATGGCGAGCCGGCCCGCTTTGCCCGGCGGCGTCGGCAGGTGACCCAACGCATTGCGCGCGAAGCTGTACTCATCGACGATCATCGCCGCGCGTCGCACCGGCTGTGCGGAAAAAACCGGCTGGCGAAAGTGTGTTTGGGTCCGGAAAAATGGCAAGGATTCCTGCAGGGTGACGTGCTCCAGCTTTCCGGCCAGATGTGAAATTGGATCATTCCAGCGGATCTGGCCATCCGTGATAATTTCCAGCCCCGCCTTGACCTGTTCCGCGATCGCATGTCGCGTCACCGTATTCTGCGCATCCAGCAAATCCGCGCTGGTCCGCTCGCCGCGATCGAACGAAACAATCGTGCGCTCGAGCAAGTGCGATTCAGGGCGGTCGCTGACGCGCGGGTAGCTGCCAGTGCTGGAAAGTCTAATCTGCGGAGCGCTAGAGCCCATTCAAAAGGCCTCGGACCAGCGAAATGATGGATGAAAGTTAGACGAAAGGCCCAAGTGCGTCAAGCGTCCGGCCCGTGTAGACGCCGTTCTACTGCTGCTCCGGCTGATCGCCGACGGAAAAATACGTGCAGTCCGGATGATGGAAGACGAGCGCGCTGACGCTGGCTTCGGGATCCATCATCATTCCTTCGGTGAGATGCACGCCGATTTCTTCGGGGCGCAGCAACATCCAGAGGCCGGCCTGGTCATCAAGGTTGGGACACGCCGGATAACCGAAACTGTAGCGCTTACCGCGATAGCGCGAAGTAAAACGATCCGGCATGGTCAACGTAGGCGGATCGGGGAAGCCCCAATCTTCGCGAATGCGGCGATGCAGCCATTCGGCGCAGGCCTCCGCCGATTCGATGGCCAGCGCCTGCAGGCCATGCGAAAAAAGATAACGGCCGGCGGATTTCGCCGCTTCTGATTTCTCGCGAATGCCGCCCCCCGCGGTCACTACGAAAAGCGCGACGTGATCGCGATGTGTCGCCTTGGCCTCCAGCACGTAATCGCTGAGGCAAAGTTTGTCGCCGATGCGCTGCCGCTGGAAATGAAACGTGTGCAGCGGCGATTTTTCACCGGGACCGAACAGTGCGATGGAATTTCCGCGGCGCTCGGCTTCGAAGAACCGCCAGACCGCCGAAACCTTCATGTAGCTCGCCGCTTCGCGTTTCACTTCCTCGATGGTCTGATTCAATTCGATCGCGCGCGGATCGCGTTCGGCCAGCGCCTTCTCGAAATTTCCGCGAAACCCCAGGTGCCGGCCGAACAGCATGTAAGGATTCACGTAACTCCACACTTCATTCAGGTCCGGCACGTTGCGAACTTTGCGATCCAAGTACGCCACGCCAGGAATCGGCACATCGGGACGAATCCGCGGAGACCGTTCATCCCCTGCGGGCGCTGCGATCATGGTTTCAGGTTCATCGAGCACGGCCACGCCGACATGCGTGTGCGATTCCATCACGCCTTCGCGCCGGCCGGGATCGCTCAATTCGTTCATCAAGCGCAGGCCAGTCATCGCGTCCTTCGCGTAGCAAACGGCGGTGCCGTACTGCGGCGCAATTTTCAGCCGAGTGAATTTGTCTGAAAGCGCCGCGCCGCCCACCAGCAGCGGAACCGTAATTCCAGCTTCGCGCAGATCGGAGGCGGTGATCACCATTTGCTGTGCGCTCTTCACCAGCAGGCCGGATAGTCCAATGGCGTCGGGCTGATGTTCACGATGCGCGCGAATCAGTTCTTCTGGCGGCACCTTGATGCCCAGATTGATCACGTCGTAGCCGTTGTTTTTCAGAATGATCTCGACCAAATTTTTGCCGATGTCGTGGACGTCGCCCTTCACCGTGGCCAGCAGCACCTTGGCGCGCTTTTCGGTGTCCGCTTTTTCCATGAATTGCTCAAGGTGCCCGACCGCCGTCTTCATGGCTTCCGCGGACTGCAAAACCTCGGCCACGATCAGCTCATTATTATTGAAGAGCCGGCCCACCTCGCCCATCCCCGCCATCAGCGGGCCATTGATCACTTCCAGCGGCGAAACATTTTCGGCCAACTTGGTGTTCAGGTCGTCGACCAAGCCATCCTTCGATCCTTCGATGATGTAATTCGCCAGCCGCTGGTCGAGCGGCAGGTCAGCAGACTTTTCTTTCTTCCGCGTGCCCGCGCCTCGAAAATGCTCCGCAATCGCCGCGATGTGAAACTGATTGATCGCCGCCTTCTGCTCGGGAGTTTGTTCGCGCCAGTCGGCAGGCGCGCCAGTCAGCGCCGCAGCGTCGGGATGCCCTTCCGGAATCGTCGTCGGAGGAGTGTTGAAGAGCAGCACTTCCGCGAGTTTTCGCTCGTTTTCCGGAATCGACCCAAACCGTTCGATGCGTTCCGCATTGACGATCGCCAGATCCAATCCCGCTTTGGTGCAGTGATACAGGAAAACCGAATTCACCACTTCGCGCGCGCCAGCCGGGAGCCCAAACGAAACATTCGAAATTCCCAACACCGTGCGCACAAACGGAATTTTCTGTTTGATCAGCCGAATGCCTTCAATCGTTTCCACCGCGCCGCCGATATAATTCTGGTCGCCGGTAGCGCAGGGAAAAACCAGTGGATCGAAAATAATGTTCGCGGCGCGAATCCCAAATTTGTGCGTCAGCAATTCGTGCGAGCGTTCGGCAATTTCCAGCTTGCGCTGCCGCGTGAACGCCTGCGCCTGCACCGGATCTTCGTCAATGCAGCCGACGATCACCGCTGCGCCATAAGATCTGGCAAGTGGGCAGATAAGCTCGAATTTTTCCTCGCCGTCTTCAAGGTTAATGGAATTAATGATGCTCTTCCCCTGGCAGTAGGTCAGCGCCAGTTCGACGCCGCGCGGATCGGTGGTGTCGATCATGATCGGCGCTTTGATCTTGCGAATCAGCTGCTCGTAAAACGGCGGAATATCCAGCAGCTCTTCGCGGTCCGTGCTCTGCAGGCAGACGTCGACGATATGCGCGCCGCTTTTCACCTGCCGCCGGGCAATCTCGGTAGCTTCTTCCCACTGTTCCGCAGCGACCAGATTCTTGAACAGCCGCGAACCGATCACGTTGGTGCGCTCGCCCACGATCAGCGGACGCGTGCTTTCCTCGGCTTCGATCAATTCGATCCCGGAATACACCGCGCGATGGCTCGGCTCGGCCGGCCGCCTCGGCTTTTTCCCCTCAACGAGTTGCGCGATCGCCCGAATGTGCTTCTCAGTCGTGCCGCAGCAACCGCCAACCATGTTGACCCAGCCGCGATCCACGAAACGTCCCAGCTGCTCGGATAACGTCACCGGCGTTTCGCCGTAGAGACCTTCTTCGTTCGGCAAGCCGGCGTTGGGATAGCAGGAAACGTAGCGATTCGTCAGCGACTGCAAGGTGCGCAGATGATCGGTCATGAACTCCGGACCGGTAGCGCAGTTCAAGCCCAGCGAAATCACATCAACATGATCCAGCGAAGCCCACAGCGGTTCGATGCCTTGCCCCGCCAGCATCGTGCCCATGGCTTCGATCGTCACCGAAATCATCAGCGGAATGGGCGCGCCAAGTTCCCGCGCGAGCTCCTGAATCGCCAGCACTCCCGCCTTGATGTTCCGCGTATCCTGGCAGGTTTCGAGCAGCAGAATATCCGCGCCGCCTTCGATCAAACCGCTGGCTTGTTCATAATAATTGTTCCGAAGCTGTTCGAAGGTAATGCCGCCGGTAACGCTGATCGCCTTGGTGGTCGGCCCCATCGAGCCGGCCACGAACCGCGGCTTCCCGGGTTTCGAATATTCGTCCGCCGCCGTTCGCGCCAGCTCCGAAGCGAGCCGGCTGATTTTCCGGGAGTATTCGCCCAACCCGTACTCGGCGAGCACCACTGGGGCGCTGCCGAACGAATTCGTCTCAATAATGTCGGACCCGGCCTCGAGATATTTGCGGTGAATCCCCAGCACTACGTCGGGCCGCGTGATGACTAGATTTTCGTTGCAACCTTCCAGCTCCGGCCCGCCAAAATCTTCGGCGGTCAGATTTTCCTGTTGCAGCATGGTGCCCATGGCCCCATCGAGAACGAGAATTCGTTCCCGGAGCAATTCGCGAAGGGTCAGGCCCTGCTGAATCAGGTCTCTCATGGTCTGGTAACCAGTTTACTCGAAGTAGCGAACAGAGTTATGGAAGGACATGTGCTCTTTGGAAACACGGAAGACGGACGAGCTAAACACACCGATTCTTCAGCTGAATCTTGAAAAACAAACGCAGAAGTATTCCTTGGGATTATCGCGAAGGCGTTTAGCTCACCATGGCGCTGCTCAGAAATTCGATCGGGACATTGGCCGGCAACATTCCAGCTGCGGCTCCGCGCGCGAGTAACTCGCGCACTGCCCGGCGGCCCTCTTCGCCATAATCCAGAGTCCACTTGTTCACGTACATGCCGACAAACTTGTCGGCGAGAACGGGATCCATATCACGCGCGAACTGCAGCGCGTAATCGAGCGCCGGCTCACGGTGATCAAGCGCGTACGAAACGCTTTCGCGGATGATCCGCGAAACCTGCCGGCCCATATCGTCTCCCAGCTTGCGGCGAATCGCATTCGCGCCCAGCGGCAGAGGCAAACCGGTCTGCTCCTGCCACCACTGGCCCAGGTCCACAACCTTATGCAGGCCAACCTGCGAGAAAAGCAGCTGGCCTTCGTGAATCAGCAAGCCCGCCTCGACTTCTTTGTTCTGCACCGCGCCAAGAATTTTGTCGAACGGCATGGTCACGATCTCGACGTTGGGTTCGTACAATTTCAGCGCCAGGTAAGAAGTCGTCAGCGTGCCGGGAATCGCAATCTTTCGTCCCGCGAGTTCATTTTTCTTGATCGGATGGTTGGCCACTACGATGGGCCCATAGCCTTCGCCGAAGCTCGCGCCACAATCCATCAGCACATACTTGTCCGCGACGAAGGGGTACGCGTAAAAACTGATCGCGGTCACGTCGTAGACTTCGTTTTTCGCCGCTTGGTTCAGCGATTCGATGTCGGAGAGCACGTGCGTGAATTTCACGCCGGGCAAACGCACTTTGCCGGTGGCCAGCGCGTAAAACATGAAGGCGTCATCGCTGTCGGGCGAATGCGCCAGTTTGATTTCCGTCGTTTTTGGTGATGCTGCCGGTGTGGACATGTCGGGTCCGCCTGGCTCACAGGATGCGTTCACCTACCGCGGCCGGGCTGGGAAGACGATTCCGCTGCTTCGTCGTGCCCGCTGCGGTGAAGAGTTACTCAGGTGTGGACGTCGTCCGGCGTGAGCGCCGAATACTTACAGGGTTGAGAATAACATAGCCCGTCGGGGTCAGTACAGGGCGGCAACCGAGGCGAACCGAGCGGAGTCACCCGTGGTGACGGCGACTCAAGGTTTCTGCGTCAAGTGCCCCGGATTCTCCCCGGGCAAAATCCACGCGGCGACGACGCTGACGACCTCTTCCGAAACGTGATTGGGCTTGGCGTATTCGGCCGGCGTAGATACGCCTTGCCCGGCCATGAACAGGTGATTTAGATCGGGTAGCAATTTCAGGGTGACGTTATGATGCTTCGCCAGCGCCTTGGACCAGTCTTCGAAATTCGCGTTGGTCACCTGATAGTCGCGTCCGGCCTGCAGAATCAAAATCGGAATCTTCAGTTGCGCCGCGGTTTTCACCGGATCGTATTCGCGTAGGTCCAGCCAATAGGCGCCGTAGGTCTGCGAACCCAGCAGCATCACCGTATCGCCGGGCTTCAACTCGGGGCTCTCAATTTGCTTTGCGGCCGCTTCCACCTCCGCCAGTTGTTTGGCGGATTCTTCCGCGGGCGCGGTGGATTTTCCGGAGAGGTAACGAATCTGCTCTACGATAACTTGTTCGATGGGCTTGGTATTCGCGCCGAGAATCGCGATTCCCGCGATCTGCGGATCGCCTTCCGCGATGCGCGGCGCCAGATACGCTCCTAAACTGTGGCCGAGCAGAAAAACCTGCCGGGGATTGATTTTCGGTTGCTTGGCCATCATCGCGACGGCGGTGCGCGCGTCGCTGATCACTTCATCCTCGACCGTCAACTTCACCGGATCGTCGCTGCTCTTGTCCGCGTATTTTTCGGTGCGCTTGGTGTAGCGATACACGGCGACGCCGCGGCTGGCCAGTCCCCAGGCCAGATCTTTGAAACCTTTATTCGGCCCTATCGTTTCATCCTGATCGTGCGGCCCCGAACCCTGCACGAGCACTACCACGGGAAATGGGCCGTCGCCTTTCGGCATCGTCAAAGTGCCCGGCAATTCAAATTGCCCGTTCACCACGCTTAAAGAGATTTCAGTGAAGTTTGCTGACTTGGCGTACGCGGGCGCGGTCCACGGTGCTTCGGCGTCTCCCTGATGCGGCCGGAATCCTAGGCCGGCGATTTTGCCGTCCGGATCGAAAGCCACGGTGGCGTCCAGTGTCGCGTTTGCGAATTTGCAGGCCAGCTTCACCACTTCGAGTCCCTGCACCCGAATGGTTTGGGTATCGAGTATCGATTCGAACGCGCCTTCCTGCTGAATCAGGCTGGGCCAGCTCTCCGCGAGTTTGCCCGGAGGCAGAGCCGACGACATGCGATCGTCGTACAGAGCCTCTATCTTCGAAAATTCCCCCGCGACCAACTGATGAATGATTTTCTGCGCGGCAGCAGCCGTATCCTCGCTTTGTTCGGCTGCGGGCGGCGCTGGCGATGGGGCGGGCGCCTGGGCCATGGCCAGGGAACACGACGACAGGGCAGCGAGAGCAAATGAAATAGTTCTGATTCGCAAAATCACTCCTTGGGAGCTATTGCACCGGCGTGCGCGCCGATGAGGGCAGCGGGGACGCGTGCCGCGCCGCGAGCAGCCAGCCATCATCCGTACGCACAAAAATGTTCGTGGCTTGCACCCGCGTGTCGTCAAACCCTTCGCTGAAAGCCGTGGTCACCCGTTCCGTACACACTACCCAACCGGCATTGCCTTCGACCCGCAGCCACACGCAGCTCAAAGCCACGCGAACTTTTTTCGCGTTCGCAAAAATCCGCGCCCATCGTTCGCGAACCTCTTCCCAACCGAGCAGCAGCTCCGACCCAGCGTGCACGCACGAAACATCATCATCGTGCGCCCACACGCCTTCCATCTGCACCAGGTCGAGCGATTCAAACGCGGCGTAGAAATTCGTATTCGCGGCGCGAAGGGTTTCTTCAGGACTAAGTTTCTGGGGTACGGTCTGCATAGAATTCGAACCTGAAGCGTGGAATCAAAAGACTGGCAAAAGAAAGCTGATCAGGCTTCGCGACGAAACAAAGCGAACCCGCCAAACAACGCCACGATCAAAGCCATCTTGATAATCTCGCCGGGGACGAAGGGAATTACGCCGGCCTGAAACGCATGCGGCCAGCCCAAGCGCATGCCGAAGGCTAGCCACGCGCAGCCGCCCAGGAAAATGATCGCTTCGCCGCAAAAGAGTGCCGCCGCCAGCGGTGCGCCCGCGGGCTGCGATTGAGCGACCCGCGAAAGTTTCATGTTCGCAGCACGCTCCACAAGCCAGCCAGTAGCAAATGCCGCGAACGGATACGCAATCAGGTAACCGGCCGTCGGTCCCAGGAAGCGCAATGGCCCCGGAACGCCCAGCGGCTGAAATACGGGCAAGCCAGCCAATCCTTCGAGAAGATAAAGCACCAGCGCCATGCCGCCGCGCCGCGCGCCGAGCATGACGGCGACCAGCAGCACGCCGAACGTCTGGCCGGTGATGGGAACCGGAGTGAACGGCAGGGGAATCACAATGTGCGCGCACAGCGCCAGCAGCACAGTAGCCGCCACGATGCGTAGCGCATCGGCGGCCACGCCTTCTCCGGAATAAAGCCGGTCGGCCAAAACTTTTGACTGTGACATCCGCATCCTCTTAATTCCGATTTGAACAAAACCGAC
Organism: Candidatus Acidiferrales bacterium; assembly: GCA_036401315.1. GTDB lineage: Bacteria > Acidobacteriota > Terriglobia > Acidiferrales > UBA7541 > Palsa-295. Next base: position 5,201 of record DASWVE010000083.1, on the reverse strand, counting down.
GGTCTGGCTGGGGCGATTCGTCAACTCCCGAATCTGGCGGCATTATACCTGAGGCTCCCGAATGTCATTCGGACTTTTCGGTCGCGGCTTTTTCTCCAGCGATGAGCGGGTCTTCCGTGGTAGCCACGGCTCCATGTTTGTCATCACCGTGGACTTTGCCGGCCGCGTCCAGAAAGAAAGAGCGATGGCCGTTGTTCCCGTAGGGTTTCGGCGTGGCCGCGAGCTCGAAAGCCGTGTCATTCCCGCTGATGTCCGGGACGATGCGGTAGCGGAATTCGTAGCCATCCTGGCTGCCCGTCGCCAGCCCGGCGCTAATCAGCGAAGCCTGCTCCGGAGAAATTTGATCCTTCGGCGCCGGGCCCAGTTCCGCCAGATTCTCCGGCAGCCGGCCGAACGCGCGATGATAAGTCTGTATCGCCTCCGAGAGCGTGCGCAGCGTCGCCACCGTCCCTTCTTCGTGCGCAATCAGATCGGCCTGCGCCCATTGTTTCGAAAGCTGCGGGATGTCGAACAGCACCAGTCCCAGCGAAAGCAGCTTCCATCCTTTGCTTTCGTGGATCAGCCCGAAGGTGGCTTCTTCGGAATCCACCACCGCCACCGTAATGAACGCCAGGTTTTCGTGAACGCGCGGTGTTCCGAAGCGATATTCCACGGTCAAATTCGGCGCGCGGCAATGCAGCACGATGTGCCCGTTGCCGTCCGACGAAATCAGCGGCTTCCCCGGCAGGTCGGTCAGCGAAATTCGTTTCACGAATTCGACGCGCTGCGCCGCAGGCAAGGCCCGAAACGCTGCCGGGTTCTCTCCCGCTAGAAACGAAGCGAATTGCGCTTCGTCCGCCTTGCAAGCCGCGGCCAGCGCATTGGAAAGCGCCGTCGCCGAATCCGGCTCGCCCGTTTCCTGCGCGCGCAGCCCAGGCGCATTTAGCGACAAGACCGCAAAAACCAAAATGGCGAACACGCGTATCGGAAATCGGACGTTATTCATGACGAGTGGGATTTCGCGCGGCCCAGGATGGTTGCCAGTTCGTGCGTGAATTTCGAGCGCGGCATCACTTCCGAGCAGCCCGCCGCGCGCGCTTGGGCGGCAAGTTCCGTTTGCACATGGGAAAGGAAGCAAATCACCGGAATCGTTCCGGCCGCCGCTCGTGCCTGAGAAATTGCGTCGAGCGGATGGTTCTTCGCGTTCAAGTCGATCACCACCAGCGCCGGCGAATGTTTCGCAATGTCTGCGACCAGGGCGGCCGGGGTGGTGCAAGTGCGAACTTCCACGCCCACATGCTTGGCGGTTTCCAAAATTTTAGCCTGAAAAAATAAGTCGTCCACAAACGCCACGATTTGCGCCACGCGTTTACCTCGTCCTCCGGTGTATCACGCGCAGAACCCGCGGGCAAGTTTCACCGTAGTCGAATAGCAAGATTGGAGCAAAACCAGGAAGGCTTAACTTAGTGACCGGATTTTTCTTCGGCGCCGACCGATTCGTCAGGAATCGCGCCAGGGCGGCCCTTCACCCGGTCGTAAACCGTCATCATGCAAGTCGAACCCAGAGCTTCGTTGTAATAGGTAGGCACGCCCAAAGCCGTGCGCAATTCTTCGTTGAATTTCCGCAGGTCGCGCAACTGATTCTTGTGCGCGGGAAATTTCTTGCCTTCATGCCCCAACAGAAATTTCTGGTATCCGGCATCCCAGAGAGCCGTGAACTGCCCCTGCATCATGATGCACGGCGCTTCGGTCATCTGGAAATTGGACTCCGGGGTTTTGCGCAGCTCCGCCCCGCAATCGTATTTTTCGATGCGCACCACGCCTCCGGAATTGCGGACCAGGAAGCCCTTGCCCGAGAGCGATTCAATCTGCGGCTGCACGAACAGCTTGTTGATATACCACATGGCCCGACAAGGATAGGGACTGCGCCGCCCATCTGTAAAGTTAAAAATGTGCAGCCGCGTCCAGACTCCCCGATTTATTGAATATGTTGGACTTCCCAAAGCATCTACAATAGTGGTAACCGGAAAGTGGAACCGCTGGTGAAGTTGCGAATCTTTGCACAATTGCGCAAATGAACACGGCCAATAAACCAATTCTGACGCAGAGCCTTCCGGTGGGAAGAAACCAGGGCCACCATTTACTCGATCAAATCGGCAATACGCCGCTGCTGCGCATCGAGCACGTCGTTTCCGATTTTCCAAATGTCGAGTTCTATGCCAAAGCCGAATGGTTCAATCCTGGCGGCTCGGTAAAAGATCGCGCCGCCTACTCCATGATTCGCGACGGCGAACGCCGCGGCGCCCTAACTCCGGGAAAAGTGATTCTCGACGCGACCAGCGGAAATACCGGCATCGCTTACGCGATGGTCGGCGCCGCGCTCGGCTATCCGGTGAAATTGTTTCTCCCCACCAGCGCTTCGCCCGAACGCAAGCAAATCCTGCAAGCCTACGGCGCTGAAATCGTTTACACCCCGGGAGACGAGGGAACCGACGGCGCGATCCGCCGCGTCCGCGAACTTTACCAAGCTGACCCCGACAAATATTTTTACCCCGACCAATACAGCAACCCGGCAAATCCCGCCGCGCACTACCAGCACACCGCGCCCGAAATTTGGGAGCAGACCGGCGGAAGAATCACGCATTTCGTCGCGGGTCTCGGCACCAGCGGAACGTTTGTCGGCACCAGCCGGCGTCTGAAAGAACTGAATCCGGCCATTCGCTGCATCAGCTTTCAACCCGACTCCGGCTTTCACGGCCTCGAAGGCTTGAAGCACATGGCCACCGCTATCGTGCCCAAGATTTACGATCCCGCGTTGGCGGATGAAGACCTCGCCGTGCAAACCGAAGACGCGCAGAAACTCGCCAAGCGCCTGGCGCGTGAAGAAGGCCTGCTCGTCGGCGTCAGCGCCGCCGGTGCTCTGTGGGCCTCTATCGATGTAGCGAAACGTCTGCCGAAAAACGAGCGCGCAGTGATCGTCACTGTATTTCCGGATTCAGCGGACAAATATCTGAGCGAACGATTTTGGAGCGAGGAATGAGCGGCTACATTTTGAAGTTAAGCAATAATCTCGCCGCCAAAATCCAGGCCCACGGAATGGAAACGTATCCGCACGAATGCTGCGGAGCGATCCTGGGCAGCGACGAAAACGGCTCTCGAACCGTCCTGGCCCTGCTGCCGCTCGCGAACCGCCGCGACGATTCGCCACGCAATCGCTTCGAAGTAACTCCCGAAGATGTGAAGCTCGCGGAGCAAAACGCGAAAGAAAAGAATCTCGAACTGATTGGCTGGTACCATTCGCATCCCAACGCGCCGGCACGCCCCAGTGAATTTGATCGCGAACACGCCTGGCCTTGGTACAGCTACATCATCGTCAGCGTTAAAGCAGGCATGCCGCAGGAGATGACTTCCTGGAGGCTGCAGGACGACCGCGCCGCTTACGACCCAGAGGTGATTGAATCTCCGAAGGGCCCGTACAGCATCTAAAGTTTGCGGCGGTTGCCAAGTCGGACGAGCATCGTAATTTGTTCAATTCATGTTTGAGGGAGTTTCGATGGCGGTAAAAGTAATGATTCCGACGCCTTTACGGGCCTACGCCGGAAAGCAGGAAAGCGTCGAAGTATCGGCGGCCACGGTCGGCGCGGCACTCAAAGCCCTGACCGACCAGCACGCCGATCTCAAGAAGCACCTGTATTCCGACGACGGAAAACTGCGCAGCTTCGTAAACGTCTATGTAAACGACGAAGACATTCGCTACGCGCAAAAAGATCAAACGCCCGTGAAGGACGGAGACACCGTAAGCATCGTGCCGTCGATTGCCGGCGGCCTTCAGAGTTAAGCCTGGGAGATTTTCATGGCCACGAAATCGGAAGTAGCCGGAACCGCGGTAGCGTCACCTGCGACCAGCAACGCGGCCCCGGTAACGCTCAGCAAAAAAGAAATCGAACGCTACAGCCGCCATCTGATCATGCCGGAAGTCGGCATGGACGGGCAACTGAAGCTCAAGCAGGCTAAGGTTCTGTGCATCGGCACCGGAGGCTTGGGCGCGCCACTGGGCCTTTATCTCGCGGCCGCCGGCGTCGGGCGCATCGGCCTGGTCGATTTTGATCGCGTTGACGACAGCAACCTGCAGCGCCAGATTTTATTCAGCACCCACGACGTCGGCCGGCCAAAAATTGAAGCCGCCAAAGATCGGCTGCAAGGGCTGAATCCCGAAATTCAAATCGATACGTTCGACACCCATCTTTCCAGCGAGAACGCGCTCGAAATCATGAAGGATTACGACATCGTCGTCGATGGCACCGACAATTTTCCGACGCGCTACCTGGTCAACGATGCCTGCGTGATTCTGAAGAAGCCCAACGTCTACGGTTCAATTTTTCGTTTTGAGGGGCAAGCAACGATTTTTGGATATCCGGGCGGGCCGTGCTACCGCTGCTTGTACCCGGAACCGCCGCCCCCCGGCTTGGTGCCCTCCTGCGCCGAAGGCGGAGTCTTGGGCGTGCTCCCGGGAATCGTCGGCGCGATTCAAGCCGCGGAAACCCTGAAACTAATCATTGGGAAAGGTGAATCGCTAGTAGGGCGCCTGTTACTGTTCGATGCACTGGCCATGCGTTTTCGCGAATTGAAGCTGCGCAAGAACCCGGATTGCCCGGCGTGCGGCACGCATCCGACCGTCACCAAATTAATCGACTACGCGGAATTCTGCGGTGTTCGCGGCGAAGAAGCGCCCGCGCCACAAACGTCCATCCCTGAAATCGCACCGCGCGATTTGAAAACCAGACTTGATCGCGGGGACGATTTGTTCATCCTGGATGTTCGCGAGCCGCACGAATATCAGATTTGCAATCTCAACGGTCACTTAATTCCGCTCGGCGATCTGTCCAAGCGCGTGAACGAACTCGACAGCTCCCGCGAAATCGTGGCCCACTGCCGCAGCGGAAAACGCTCCGCCGAGGCCGTCGAATTTTTGCAGAAAGCCGGCTTTCGGAAGGTCCTGAACCTGAAGGGTGGTATCCTTGCGTGGTCGGACGAAGTCGACCCGTCCGTTCCCAAGTATTAAATTTGCAAAGCTGAACCCCGCGTTTGCTTGTAACGCGCCAGTTCTGGGTCGGGTTTTTGTCGCGAAAAATTTGAAAAGTTTCGATCGGAGGATCGGATGGCGGATGTAAAAGTCACAGTAGTGAACAACGGCCCGTTGCTCATCGACGGCGTGGTGGATA